>NZ_JACYVT010000006.1:0-399502 GCF_014842725.1 Pseudomonas sp. CFBP 13602
GGGTTTCCCCATGTGAGAGTAGGTCATCGTCAAGATTCAATTCCGAAACCCCTATCTGCGCAAGCAGGTAGGGGTTTTGTCTATGCGCTCGAAAGAACTTGCAAGCCAAAAAAAACCACCCGGTCGGGTGGTTTTTTTTATCGTGCATATCAGTCGCCGGTGTACTCGCAGCCACTGGTGCAGGTTTCGTGGATGCGGATCTTGGAAAGCTCGGGTAACAGCGGCTTGAGCTGGTGCCAGATCCATTTCGCCAGGACCTCGCTGGTTGGATTTTCGAGGCCAGGGATGTCGTTGAGATAGTTATGATCAAGGCGCTCGTAAAGCGGCTTGAATATCGACTTGATCTCGGAGAAGTCACGGATCCAGCCGGTATGAGGATCAACGTCGCCTTTCAAATAGACGGCGACCTTGAAGGAATGGCCATGCAAGCGACCGCATTTATGCCCCTCGGGTACATGAGGAAGCCGATGGGCAGACTCGAAAGTGAATTCCTTGAAAATTTCCACGTTTGTTCCAATGTGTTGATGGGGCAGTGCTGCAGTTTATCAGGTGTCCAAGCCGCACGGTAAGTGGGCTTGGGCAGGTGGGGCCGGCATCCATCCAGCAGGATTACGCACGGGCAATACAGCGCTGACATCATCGACAAGCTAGCGTTGTGCCATTAAGTTTGAGTTAAGTCACCTTCGGTATTGTGTCTTTCGTAAACCCCATATACCTCACACATACCGAAGGTGAACCAAATGAAAACTCTGACTGCTCTGCTGCTCGCTTCTTCCCTGAGTTTCGTGGCCATCAGTGCCCAGGCCAAAGATCTCGGACCTGACGAGGCGCTTCGCCTGCGTGATGCTGGTACCATCCAGTCCTTTGAAAAGCTCAATGCTGCAGCATTGGCCAAGCATCCAGGCGGTACCATTCACGAGACCGAGCTGGAAGAGGAATACGGCAAATACATCTATCAAGTCGAGCTGCGCGACAATAAAGGTGTCGAGTGGGATGTGGAACTTGATGCAACCACCGGCCAAGTGCTCAAAGACCATCAGGATACCTAATGAACATATCGCCAGCGGGTCGCGCAATGATGGTCGGGCTGCTGGCGTGCTGCTCATTGGCGGTGGCTCGCGATCTGGACCAGGATGAAGCGCTGCGACTCAGACAGGAAGGTGTAATCCTTCCTCTTGAACAATTGCTCGGTCAAGCCATGGCGCGTTACCCAGGGGCACGTCTGCTGGAAGCCGAGCTTGAAGAGAAGCAACAGAAGCTGGTGTATGAGGTCGAGTTGCTGACCACGGCAGGTGTCGTTCGCGAGATAAAGCTGGATGCGGCCACAGGCGATTTGCTCAAAGACGAGGAAGATGACTGATGCGCTTGCTGTTGGTGGAAGACAACGTCCCCCTGGCCGATGAGCTGAGCGCCAGCCTCAGTCGCCAGGGATACGCTGTGGATTGGCTGGCGGACGGTCGAGATGCGGTGTATCAGGGTCAGACCGAGCCGTATGATCTGATCATCCTCGATCTTGGACTGCCTGGCCTGCCTGGGCTGGAGGTGCTGGCCCAATGGCGAGCGGCAAACCTCTCTACCCCCGTGCTGATTTTGACCGCGAGGGGATCATGGGCGGAGCGGATCGAAGGCTTGAAAGCGGGGGCCGACGATTACCTGACCAAGCCCTTCCACCCCGAGGAGCTGCAGTTGCGTGCCCAGGCACTGGTGCGCCGCGCCCGTGGCTTGTCCAACATGCCGCGCCTGGAAGCGTCCGGTCTGCACCTGGATGAGGGTCGCCAGTGCGTGCAGCAGGCCGGGGTCGATATTCAGCTGACGGCTGCCGAGTTTCGCCTGCTGCGCTACTTCATGCTCCATCCGGAGCAGATTCTTTCCAAAGGCCATCTGGCCGAGCACTTGTATGACGGCGAGACTGAGCGCGATTCCAATGTGCTGGAAGTTCATGTCAACCATCTGCGGCGCAAATTGGGTCGCAGTGTGATCGAAACCCGCCGAGGGCAGGGCTACCGCTTCGCTGGAGTCGTGCAGTGAGATCGATCCAGGCGCGATTGAGCGTCGGGTTGATCAGTGTTCTGGTGATCGTGGGCCTGGTCCTCGCTCAATTGAGCCTGTGGTTGTTCGAGATGGGCCTGCAGCGCTATCTCGAAGCCGGTTTACGCAACGAAAGCGAGAACCTTCTGGTAGCGATGCAGCGTGGGCCGCAAGGTCTGCAGTTGGATCAGCACCGTATTTCTCCCGCCTACGAACGGCCGTTCTCGGGGCACTACTTCCGCATAGACTTTCCCGATGGGCATTGGCGCTCGCGTTCGCTATGGGATCTCGAGCTGCCCGTACCGGATCAGTCAGGGCTGTATTCGGGTTTGAAGCTGGGCCCGGAGGGTCAGTTGCTGCTGGTGTTGCGTGCCGATTACCGTCGGCTCGGGCAGCCACTGTCGATCATCGTCGCCCAGGACTACACGCCGGTACGCACCAGTTTTCAGCGGGTACGCCAGATTGGCCTGGGCATGGGCCTCGCTGCGTTGATTGCGGTACTTGTGCTGCAGCGCATCACGGTCACGCGTTCGCTCAAGCCACTGGAGCGCACGCGCGAACAGATCGCGCAATTGCAGCTCGGTCAGCGCTCGCAGCTGGACAGTGCAGTACCGGTGGAACTCGAGCCGCTGGTCGCGCAGATCAACCACCTGTTGTTGCACACCGAGGACAGCCTCAAGCGCTCGCGCAACGCGCTGGGCAATCTGGGGCACGCGCTGAAGACGCCGATGGCCGTGCTGCTGAGCCTGGCCAGCAGTGAACGGCTGCGGGACCAGCCGGAAGTCAGCCGCCTGCTGCGTGAGCAGTTGGAGCACATCCAGCTGCGGCTCAGCCGTGAACTCAACCGCGCGCGTCTGGCCGGCGACGCGCTGCCGGGTGTTCAGTTCGATTGCGCTGGCGAGATTCCAGGTCTTTTTGCCACGCTGGAAATGATCCATGGCGGCCATTTGAGCCTGAGTTACGAGGTGGCTGCGGATGTTCGCTTGCCGTGGGATCGGGAGGACGTGCTGGAACTGCTCGGCAACCTGCTCGACAACGCTTGCAAGTGGGCTGACGCGCAGGTCTGCCTGACGATCGTCGAGCACGAGCATGGGTATAGCGTCTGGGTGGACGATGACGGTCCGGGTATCCCTGAGGATGCGCGCCAGGCGGTGTTGGATCGCGGTTCTCGGCTTGATGAGCAGGTCGACGGTCACGGCCTGGGTCTGGGGATCGTACGAGACATCGTCGAAAGCTGGTCTGCTCGCCTGAGCCTGTCGGAAAGCCCCTTGGGTGGGTTGCGCGTCACTATCGAAATGGATAAACGCGTCTGACGCGGATTTATCTTGGCGATGACTAAACTCGCGCGCAGCTGGGAGGACTAAGTCACAGAGCCGAATGACGGCTCTGTAGCTTATCGACATGGATCGAACATGAACGAAACCAACCTGCAAAACAAAACGCTGTTGTTACTGTTGATCCTGGTCACCATCGCTTTCATCTGGATTCTTCTGCCTTACTACGGCGCGGTCTTCTGGGCAGTGATTCTGGGTATCGTATTTGCACCGTTGCAGCGACTGGTCATGAGGAAGTTGAATCGGCGTCGCAACGTCAGTTCGTTGATAACCCTCACCATCACATTGATCATCGCCATCCTGCCGGTGATCATCATCAGTGCCTTGCTGGTTCAGGAAGGTGCAGTGCTGTACAAGAACATCGAGAACGGCCAGCTCGACGTGGCGGGTTATATCGATCAGTTCAAGCAACTGCTTCCGGCTTCCGGGCAACAGCTGCTCGATCGCATGGGCATGGGCAACCTGGAGGGTCTGCGCGACAAGGTCGCCAAAGGTGCGATGCAGGGCAGCCAGTATTTCGCGACGCAGGCCTTCAGCTTCGGCCAGGGTACGCTGGATTTCGTGATCAGCTTCGGCATCATGTTGTACCTGCTGTTCTTCTTCCTGCGTGACGGCCCGGAACTATCACGCAAGATCCGCACGGCTATCCCGTTGGCCGAGCAGCAGAAGCGCCGTTTGCAGCTCAAGTTCAACCGTGTGGTTCGCGCCACGGTGAAAGGCAATCTGCTGGTAGCGGTCACCCAGGGTGCCCTCGGCGGGATGATCTTCTGGTTCCTGGACATTCCCAGCGCATTGCTGTGGGCGGTGCTCATGGCGTTTCTGTCGCTGTTGCCTGCCGTCGGAGCCGGTATCGTCTGGGCGCCGGTGGCCGCCTACTTCCTGTTGAGCGGCTACATCTGGCAGGGGGTCACGCTGACGCTGTTCGGCATTCTGGTCATCGGCATGGTCGACAACGTGCTGCGCCCATTGCTGGTGGGCAAGGACACCAAGATGCCGGACTATCTGATCCTGGTCTCGACGCTGGGCGGCCTGGCAGTCTTCGGGCTCAACGGTTTCGTGATTGGTCCGTTGATTGCAGCGCTGTTCATGTCCAGCTGGGGCATCTTCGTCAGTACCAAGCGCCAGGTGCGTCTGCCCCAGGACCGCACCTGACATCTGCACTGTCCAACTCCCTTGGTCAGCCCGAGGGAGTCGGCGCTTGAGAGCAGGGGCCTGCTTGGTTACCATCGGCGCTTTTTCAGAGCGGTCCGCATGCCCCAGCCCATTCCTCTCAAAGATCATGGCAAGGAACAAGGTCTGGTCAACCGTCGGTTGATCGCTTGCGCCTTGCTGGTGCTGGCCTTGAGCATTGCCCTGGTCGGGCGTCTGTACTTCCTGCAGGTCATCGAGTTCACCTACAACTCCACAGTTTCCGAGAACAACCGGGTGCATGTGCTGCCCATCCCGCCCGAACGCGGTGTGATCTACGATCGCAATGGCGTGGTCTTGGCCGACAATCGACCCAGCTTCAACTTGACTCTCACACGCGAGCGCGCGGGCAATACTGCGCAGGTGCTCGATGAAGTGGCCAAGGTGCTGGAACTGGGCGATGAGGCGCGCAAACAGTTCGACAAGGATTTGAAGCGTGTGCGCCATCCGTTCGAACCGGTCACCCTGATGTACGAGTTGAGCGAGAACCAGATTGCGCGGGTCGCAGTGAATCAATTCCTGCTGCCGGGCGTCGATGTGGAACCTCAGTTCGTGCGTGAATACCCGCGCAAGGAGCACTTTGCCCATTCGGTAGGGTACGTGGGGCGGATCAACGAGAAGGAGTCCAAGACGCTGGACCAGACGCAGTACCGCGGCACCCAGTCGGTCGGCAAGACCGGTGTGGAACGCTTCTACGAGACCCAGCTGCATGGCCAGGTGGGTTACGAGGAAGTCGAGACCAATGCCCAGGGGCGGGTCATGCGGGTGCTCAACCACCATGACCCGGTGCCGGGCAAGAACATCGTGCTGAGCCTCGACGTGCATCTGCAGGAAGCCGCCGAGAAGGCATTGGGCGACCGCCGCGGGGCGGTGGTGTGCATCGACCCGGAAACCGGCGATGTGCTGGCCATGGTCAGCAAGCCGAGCTTCGACCCCAATCTGTTCGTGACCGGTATCAGCTTCAAGGAGTACGCGGCGTTGCGCGATTCCATCGACCGGCCGTTGTTCAATCGAGTGCTCAGGGGTTTGTACGCGCCCGGCTCGACGATCAAGCCGGAAGTGGCGATCGCCGGCCTGGACAGCGGTGCGGTCACGCCGCAGACACGTGTGTTCGATCCTGGCTACTACGAGCTGCCCAACTACGACCACAAGTACCGCAACTGGAACCGCAGTGGTGATGGCTGGGTGGACATGGACGCGGCCATCATGCGCTCCAATGACACCTACTTCTACGATCTGGCACACAAGCTGGGCGTGGACCGCATGCACGATTACATGACCCGCTTCGGCCTGGGCCAGAAGGTCTCGCTGGACATGTTCGAGGAAGCGCCGGGGCTGATGCCGTCCCAGCAATGGAAGCGTGCCACGCGGCGTCAGGCGTGGTTCCCCGGCGAGACCTTGATCCTCGGCATCGGTCAGGGTTACATGCAGGTCACTCCGTTGCAGTTGGCCCAGGCCACCACGCTGATCGCCAGCAAGGGCGTGTGGCGTCGACCGCACCTGGCCGAGACGGTGGGCGGCCAGGTACCGGTGGACGACAACCCGATCCCCAATATCGTGCTGCGCGACAACCGCGAGTGGGATCAGGTCAACCACGGCATGCAGCTGGTCATGCACGATCCGCGCGGGATTGCCCGTCAGGCGGCGGCCGGGGCGCAGTATCGCATCGCCGGCAAGTCGGGTACGGCGCAAGTGGTTGCGATCAAGCAGGGCGAACGCTACAACCGGCTGAAAACGCTCGAGCGCAATCGCGACAACGCCTTGTTCGTCGGATTCGCGCCGGCCGACCGGCCAAAGATCGTGGTGGCAGTGATGATCGAGAACGGTGAAGCAGGCGGGCGTGTGGCCGGTCCCGTAGTGCGCGAGATCATGGATGCCTGGCTACTGGACAGCGAAGGTCACCTGAAGCCCAAGTACGCGGCGCCGGCCAAGGCGCCCGCGGACCCCAAGGTCTGACCGTTTCAGCAGAGGAAACCACCGTCCACGTTCAGCGCTGTACCCGTGGTGTAGCTGGCGGCCGAGCTGGCCAGGTACAGCACGGCCCCGGCCATTTCCTCCGGCTGGGCGACACGCTTGAGCGGGATCTGCGCCAGCGCCGTCTTGAGGATGGCCTGGTTCTCGACCAGGGCTGATGCGAAGCGGGTGTCGGTCAGCCCCGGCAGCAGGGCATTGCAGCGGATGTCGAAGCCGGCGCACTCCTTGGCGAAGGCCTTGGTCATGTTGACCACCGCAGCCTTGGTCATGGAGTAGACGCCCTGGAAGATACCGGGCGACACGCCATTGATGGACGCCACGTTGATGATGCTGCCACCGCCGTGTTCGCGCATCAATTTGCCGGCCTCCACCGACATGAAGAAATAGCCGCGGATATTGACGTCCACGGTTTTCTGGAAGGCGCCCAGATCGACGTCCAGCACGCTGCCGAACTGAGGGTTGGTGGCGGCGTTGTTGACCAGAATGTCCAGGCGTCCGAACGTTGCCCGGACAGCGGCGAACAGCGCCAGAATCTGCTCCGGTTCGCCGATGTGACAGGCCATCGCAGTGGCTCGGTCGCCACCTGCGTTGATGCTGTCGGCGACGCGCCGACAGCCTTCCAGTTTGCGACTGACGACGATGACATGGGCGCCCTGCTGTGCAAGCAAGCGGGCAATGGCTTCGCCGATCCCGCGGCTGGCGCCGGAGACCAGCGCTATCTTGCCGTCGAGGTCGAACATCGTGGTCTTGGGCATATCCGCTCCTGCCGTGGCTTGAGGATCACATGTTCGGGTAGGTAGGCCCGCCCGCGCCCTCGGGTGCCACCCAGACGATGTTCTGGGATGGATCCTTGATGTCGCACGTCTTGCAGTGCACGCAGTTCTGCGCGTTGATCTGGAAGCGCTTGGCGCCGTCCTCCTGGGTGATCACTTCGTACACGCCGGCCGGGCAATAGCGTTGCGCGGGCTCATCGTACAGCGGCAGGTTCTTGCCGATGGGAATGCTCGGGTCCTTGAGCTTGAGGTGGCACGGCTGTTCTTCTTCGTGATTGGTGCCGGAGATGAACACTGAACTGAGCTTGTCGAAGCTCAGTTTGCCATCAGGCCGGGGGTAGTCGATGCGCTTGCTGTCCGCTGCCAGCTTCATGCAGGCGTAGTCAGGCTTGTCGTCGTGCAGGGTGAACGGGATCTTGCCCTTGAACAGGTTCTGATCGACGAAGTTGAAGGCACCACCGACGATGGCTCCCCACTTGTGGATGGCGGCACCGAAGTTGCGGCTGGCGAACAGCTCCTCGTACAGCCAGCTGGCCTTGAAACCGGACACGTAGCCGTCGAGCACATCACCGCCTTCCGAGCCCTTGAACAGCGCATCGGCCACCGCCTCGGCGGCGAGCATGCCGGACTTCATGGCAGTGTGGCTGCCCTTGATCTTGGAGAAGTTCATGGTGCCCAGGTCGCAGCCGATCAGGGCGCCGCCGGCGAAGACCATCTTGGGCAGCGAGTTGAAGCCGCCCTTGCAGATGGCGCGGGCGCCGTAGCTGACGCGTTTGCCGCCTTCCAGGTACTGCTTGAGAACCGGATGGTGCTTGAGGCGCTGGAACTCGTCGAAAGGCGAGAGGAACGGGTTGGCGTAGGACAGGTCGACGATGAGGCCCACCACCACCTGGTTGTTTTCCAGGTGATAGAGGAACGAGCCGCCGGTGTTCTCGGTGCCCATGATGTCCAGCGGCCAACCGGCGGTGTGGACGACCAGGCCAGGCTGATGCTTGGCGGGGTCGATGTCCCAGATTTCCTTCAGGCCAATCCCGTAATGCTGCGCGTCGGCATCGCTGTCGAGTTTGAAACGCTCGATCAGTTGCTTGCCGATATGGCCGCGGCAGCCTTCGGCGAACAGGGTGTATTTGCCACGCAGTTCCATGCCGGGGGTGTACAGGCCGTCCTTGGGCTTGCCTTCGCGATCCACGCCCAGGTCACCAGTGATGATGCCGCGGACCACGCCGCTCTCGTCGATCAATGCTTCCTGCGCAGCGAACCCCGGATAGATCTCGACGCCCAGGTTTTCCGCCTGCTGAGCCAGCCAGCGGCACAGATTGCCCAGGGAGATAATGTAATTGCCTTCGTTGTGCATGGTTTGGGGCACGAAGGCATTGGGGATCTTGGAACCGCTCTCGGCGTTCTTCAGGATGAAGATATCGTCGCGCGTCACCGGCGTGTTCAGCGGTGCACCCAGGGCTTTCCAGTCCGGGAACAATTCGCTGAGAGCCCGTGGTTCGAAGACTGCGCCGGAAAGGATGTGAGCACCGACCTCGGAGCCTTTCTCAACCACGCAGACGCTGATTTCCTGCCCGGCGTCGGCGGCTTTCTGCTTCAGTCGGCACGCAGCGGACAGGCCGGCAGGGCCTGCGCCGACGACGACGACGTCGAATTCCATGTATTCGCGTTCCACGGGGTCTCTCCTACTGAGGGCTCATCAGGCCTTTCTAATGGGTGAAGCTGCCGGAACGGTCATCCGGCGTGTAGCGGTAGTGCGCAACGTTGTGGGGGTGTAACTCCGGCGGGCGGTACCGCTTCTGGACGGCCGCAGGCAAGGATGTGCGTGTGGGCAGTATATCTACACCACTCGGCAGGTCCAATACAAACGTTTGTTTGAATCCGCTGCAGCCCAGTAAAATCAAGGTGGCCAGGGGGCGTGACCGGTGAGTTCCGCGTATTGACCGGTCAGGGCACAGCGGTCAAGATACGGCCAGCTTCATGTTCGGTGCCGGTCCTGCGCGCAGTACCGGTTGCATCGAATCTCGACTCCGATCCAGGTCGCTCGCATGCGCCGGACGCACACACTGTCGAGTTTACACGTCATACTTGTTGAAGGCTGCCCCGTTTTGCTGGTCAAGGTCTTGAAAAATCAGGTTTTTGCCAGCACTACGCAATGCTGCAAACGTTTCAATGGTGCCCTTGCGCCCACGTCATCGTCCGGTCTGCCTGGGCGACATTCTTTTCACCGGAGAGTAACGAGGAATCCATGAAGGTTCTTGTAGCTGTCAAACGAGTGGTCGACTATAACGTCAAGGTTCGCGTCAAGGCGGACAACTCTGGCGTCGACCTTGCCAACGTCAAGATGTCGATGAACCCTTTCTGCGAAATCGCTGTTGAAGAAGCCGTGCGCCTGAAAGAGAAGGGCATCGCCAGCGAGATCGTCGTGGTCACCGTCGGTCCGGCCACCGCGCAGGAGCAATTGCGCACCGCGCTGGCCCTGGGCGCCGACCGGGCAATACTGATCGAGCATGCCGAGGAACTGAACGCACTGGCAGTAGCCAAGCTGCTCAAGGCCGTTGTCGACAAGGAACAGCCACAGTTGGTTATCCTGGGCAAACAGGCGATCGACAGCGACAACAACCAGACTGGCCAGATGCTGGCAGCGCTGAGCGGCTACGCGCAGGGCACCTTCGCCTCCAAGGTCGAAGTGGTTGGCGACAAGCTCAATGTCACGCGTGAAGTCGATGACGGGCTGCAGACCGTTGGCCTGACCCTGCCGGCTATCGTCACCACCGACCTGCGTCTGAACGAGCCGCGCTACGCCTCCCTGCCCAACATCATGAAGGCGAAGAAGAAGCCCCTCGAGTCTTTCACGCCCGAGGCACTCGGCGTATCCGTGACCTCCACCAACAAGACCCTCAAGGTCGAGGCTCCGGCGACTCGCAGTGCCGGGATCAAGGTCAAGTCGGTTGCCGAACTGGTCGAAAAACTGAAAAACGAAGCGAAGGTAATCTAATGACTATCCTGGTTATCGCCGATTATGTAACCGAAGGTCAGGTGAACACGGGTGTGGCACCTTCGACCCTGAACACCGTGGCCGCTGCGCAGAAGATCGGCGGCGAGATTCACGTACTGGTCGCCGGCGTGCAGGTCGCCAGTGTCGCCGAAGCCGCCGCCAAGATCGCCGGCGTGAGCAAGGTGCTGGTGGCGGACAACGCCGCTTATGCCCATCAGTTGCCTGAAAACGTCGCGCCGCTGATCGTCGAGCTGGCCTCGGGTTACAGCCATGTGCTGTCTGCCGCAACCGCCAACGGCAAGAACATTCTTCCACGGGTAGCCGCCCAGCTGGACGTCGACCAGATCTCCGAGATCATTTCGGTCGAGTCGCCGGACACCTTCAAGCGTCCGATCTACGCGGGCAACGCCATTGCCACCGTGCAATCGAGTGCGGCGATCAAGGTCATCACCGTGCGTGCCACCGGTTTTGACGCCGTGGCCGCCGAAGGTGGTTCGGCTGGCGTGGAAGCGGTAGGCGCGGCCCACGATACTGGCAAGTCGAGCTTCGTTGGCGAAGAGCTGGCCAAGTCCGATCGCCCCGAGCTCACCGCTGCCAAGATCGTCGTATCCGGCGGTCGTGGCATGCAGAACGGTGACAACTTCAAACACCTGTACACCCTGGCCGACAAGCTGGGGGCTGCGGTAGGTGCGTCGCGTGCAGCCGTCGACGCCGGTTTCGTGCCCAACGACATGCAGGTCGGGCAGACCGGCAAGATCGTCGCGCCGCAGCTGTACATCGCCGTGGGCATTTCCGGAGCCATCCAGCATCTGGCGGGCATGAAGGATTCCAAGGTGATCGTGGCAATCAACAAGGACGAGGAAGCACCGATCTTCCAGGTCGCTGATTACGGCCTGGTCGCGGACTTGTTCGAAGCGGTCCCCGAGCTCGAGAAGCTGGTCTGACTTAGCGGTTTCGACCGCGGTTGATTCAAGCCTGGTCGCGGTCTGTTGCCCATGGGCAGCAGACCGCGACCAGGCTTTTTTGCATGTGACAAGGTCGCACGAGGTTGAGCATGACTGGAAAAGGCGGTCTACGCCGTTTGGCGCTGTGCGTGGCTGCCGCGCTGCTGCCACTGGCGGCGCAGGGTGCAGGCAAATGTGAGCGGCTGATAGCCAGCGGCAGTCCCGACGCGCCGCCGTATCTGTGGCGGGACCCACAGGATCCCGAGCGTCTGATCGGGGTCAACGCCGAGCTGCTGCAGCAGGTGGCGGCGCAGATCGGCGTCAAGCTCGACATCCTCTACGCAGGCAAGCGTTCGCAGGCGCTGGAAGAAGTGCGCACGGGGCGAATGGACCTGCTGGTGGATGCGCCATTGGCCGTGAACGAGCTTGAGTCCCTGGATTACGTGCACCCTGCACTGGTTCCGAACGATTACCTGGTGTGGACACTGCGTTCGGCACCGCTGCAGTATCGCAGCCTCGCCGACCTGCACGGTCACGCCGGGGCGATATCGGCCAAGGCGCGACCCACGCAGGCATTCGTGACCCTGGCCGCCGAACACCTGAAACTCGCCACCGTCGAGAATCTGCAGCAGGCTTTCGACCGGCTGGTGCATGGCCAGGTTGAGTATGTGATCGCCGGACGCTATTCCGGGGCAGCAATGGCTCAGGCACAGGGTGTGGGCGACAAGTTGCAGAGCAGCGAGCTGCCGGTCGACCGACCGGGGTTGTACCTGGCGCTGTCTCACGACTCCGCCTGCAACGATCCCTGGCTGCGCGGACAGCTGGCGAAAAAAATGACAGAATTGACCGCTTCAGGTATCCCGGCCGAGGTGTTCTCGCGCAATGTCGAGCGCTGGAGAGCCCAGCAATCGCCCCCGCCTGCAGCCCCTCAACAGTAGGAATTTTTCGTGAACGTTCAAGCTATGACCGCAGGCTCGCTGCTCTTGCTGCTCGCTGGCTGTGCCAGTGATCCGGCGCCCACGCAGCAATTGCGTCTGGCCGACCAAACCGTCGAACAGGCGCGCGCAGTCGGTGCGACAGAAGAAAACCCGGCCATGCAGCTGGCGGTTGGCAAGCTCGCCCAGGCTCGCGCGCAAATGGCTGATAGCAACTACAAGGGCGCCCGGCTCAACGCCGAACAGGCCGAATTGGATGCGCGCCTGGCCGAGGATCAGTTGTTGACCGCCAAGGGGCAGGAGCAGCTCAAGGCCCTGGACGCCCGTATTCAACGCCTGCGTAAACAATTGGGGGACATGCAGTGAAGCAGTTGACGGCAATGCGCACGGGGCTGCTGCTGGCCGCCGGCTTGATGACAGTGGGTTGCTCCGGCCAGCGCGCCAACAGCGAGGCGGTGCAGCGTGCCGAGACTGCTTTCCAGGCCGTGCGCGATGATTCCAGCGTGCTGCGCAGCGCGCCCAAGGATGTCATCCGTGCAGGCGAGTCGCTGGCCCGCGCCGAGCGGCTTGCCAGCTATTGGGGCACCGGCAGCGACGCCCAGCATTATGCCTACTTGAGCCTGCGCTACAGCGAGATCGCTCGGGAGCGAAGCGAGCAACTGCTTAACCAGCAGCGCCTGACCAAGGCGCAGATGGACCTGCAGCGCCTGCAATTGGCCTTGCGCGACTCCAAGCTGGAAAGCGTGCAGCAGCAGGGCAAATGGCTCGAAGAGCAGATTCTGGCGCTGGCCAACGTCGAGGCGGACCGCGGCCTGGTCATGACCCTGGGCGACGTATTGTTCGATACCGGCGAGGCCCAGCTCAAGCCCCAGGCCAATCGCACGATCCTCAAGCTCGTGCAGTTCCTGCAGCTCAACCCCAAGCGTGTGGTGCGTATCGAAGGCTATACCGATAACACCGGAGAGAAAGCGTTCAACCTGCAGCTCTCTGCCGACCGTGCGCAGTCGGTGGCCGACACCCTGGTCGACCTGGGTATCGACGAGTCGCGCATTCAAGTGCAGGGCTATGGCGATGCCTACCCGGTGGACGCGAATGCTTCGGAGCGGGGCAGGGCGCAGAATCGGCGGGTCGAGATCGTCTTTTCCAATTCCAAGGGCGAGTTGGCTTTGCCCCGCGGTTGAACGCAAGGTTGCAAGTGGCCCGTGCAGTTGCAGGATCAGCTCTGCTATCCTGCCAGCTGTCCCCGTACAGTTCGTATCTGTAGGGGTCTTCTGGCACATCGAAGGTCCGGCCATGACCAACCTCTTGCTCTACCAGCGTATTGCCCAGCAGCTGGCTGATGACATCCGTCGCGGCGTGTACCAGCCAGGCGAACGCGTGCCTTCGGTGCGCAAGATGAGCGCCCAGCTCAATGTCAGCCATGCCACGGTATTGCAGGCGTACGCCAACCTCGAGGATCAGGGGTTGATTCGCGCGCGGCCCCAGTCCGGCTACTACGTGCACCAGACCCCGGCGCTGACCGCGCCTACGCCTGACATTGCCCGGGTAGAGCGTCCGGGATTGGTTACCCGCAGCAGTATCATCCAGCAGGTGCTCGACGAATCCCGTCGAGAGGGCGTATTTCCATTGGGGGCCGCAGTGCCCCATGTCGAATTTCTACCGGTACGCGCGCTGCATCAGCAGTTGGCCAAAGTCACCCGCTTCCAGAGCCCGCGCGCCTTCAGCTACATGTTCAGCCCAGGCTTCGAGCCTTTGCGCCGGCAGGTGGCGATCCGCATGCGTGATGCAGGTGTGGTGGTCGATCCCTCGGAGATCGTGATCACTCACGGCTGCGTCGATGCATTGCAGATGAGCCTGCGCGTGCTCACCCGGCCCGGCGACCTGATCGCGGCCGAGTCACCTACCTATTATGGCCTGTTGCAGTTGGCGGACCTGCTCGGCCTGAAGGTCATCGAGATTCCCAGTGATCCGTCCACCGGTATCAGCCTGGAAGCGTTGCAGCTGGCTGCCAACCAGTGGTCGATCAAGGCGCTGGTACTGACGCCGCGCTTGAGCAATCCGCTGGGCGGAACCATGCCCGAAGAACGCATGAAGCAGCTGCTGCGGCTGTCTTCGGATTTCGATATCCAGATCATCGAAGACGATATCTACGGCGAGTTGATGTTCGAGCAGGGCAAGAGCAAGGCGCTCAAGGCATTCGACCGGCTGGGCCATGTCATCTACTGCTCCAGCTTCTCCAAGACGTTGTCGCCCGGCGTGCGCATCGGTTGGATGATTGCCGGCAAATACCAGGCCGAGGTCCAGCGGCTGCAGACGTTCAGTACCCATTCGGCGTGCAGCGTCACGCAGATGGGTGTTGCCAGTTATCTGGAAAACGGCGGCTACGACCGGCACCTGCGTTTCATTCGCCAGGAGTACCGCAAGAACCTGAGTGCTTTCCAGCTGGCGGTACAGCAGCATTTTCCGGAAGGTACGCAGATCACGCGGCCTACCGGAGGGTTCATCCTCTGGGTGAGCCTGCCCGGGCGGGTCAACACCCAGGAGCTGCATGTGCGTGCACTGGAGCAGGGAATCAGCATCGCGCCTGGCCTGATCTTCAGCAACACAGAGCAGTTCAACCACTGTATTCGGCTCAACTGTGGCGTGCCGTGGAACCGCGAGGCGGAGCGCGCACTGGCAACGCTTGGTGTACTGGCGCGGCAACTGTGCCAGGAGTCCGGAGTTTCCTATTGAAACTGTACGAGGGGCTTGTCAGCACGACGCTTAACAGGGAGCATAGAGGCTTCGTCGTAGTTGTCGTGCCCCTATGAACACCAAGCGCCGTCTCGCATTGCTGGTTTTCTGCTTGAATCTGGGCTTCATTGCCGTGCCCGCTGTTCACGCGCAAACGCCGGATAGCCCGTCGGCTGCGACACGCTCGGCAGATGCCGCAAAGTCGACCGCCAAGGCTGATTCTGCGGCGAAGAAGCCTGCCGCGAAAAAGCCTGTGGTTCGCAAGAAGGCTGCCAAAAGCCGGTCGCGCAAGGAAGCGGACGTCATTGCCACGCCGGTGCCCAAGCCCAACCTGGATTTGAGCCTGCCCAAGGACATCGTCAAGGACCTCAAGCCGCCGACCCAGCCCGTCAACGCTGCCGTACACCCTGCGCCGCTGGCCGAGCCTGCACCCAAGCCAATTCTCCCTGCCTTCTTCAGCGACAAGGGCAGCGAAGACTTCCAGCTCAATGGTCGCCTGCTGAACAACGAGATGCAGCTGCAGCGGCGCAGCGATGGTCGTGAAGTCGAGGGCGCCGCGCTGGACTTCAATTTCAAGCAATGAGCCATGTTGGCCAGTTCAGTCGGCCGTTACACATGGCTCGACCGAATTATCGACGCAGGCATTTTCAAACGCTCGTTGGGTCACTACCATGGGTGCTCTACAACACTCTGTGCCTGTGAGGTCATGACGTCATGAAATGCCGCGAAGGCTGTGGCGCCTGCTGCATCGCTCCCTCCATCAGTTCGCCTATCCCCGGCATGCCTTTGGGCAAGCCGGCCGGGCAGCGCTGCGTGCAGCTGTCTCTGGACAACCTGTGTGCCCTGTTTGGCCTGCCCGAGCGGCCAGCAGTGTGCTCCGCGTTTCATGCCGATCCCGAAGTGTGTGGCGACAGCGACCAGGACGCCGTGCGCATTCTGGGCTGGTGGGAGCAGATGACCGCGTAGACAAAGTCTCGATCCTCGACAACAAGGAACAACAACAATGAGAGCGATGCATCGTATAGCGCTGGTTGCCCTGCTGGGCAGCGTTCACCTGTCTGCCCACGCCGAGCAGTGGTCGGTGGCCAAGGACGAGGAGGGGATCAAGGTTTCCCTGAGTGAAGTCGCGGGCTCCAAGTACAAGGCCTATAGGGGCGAAACCACGATCAAGGCCAGCGTGGCCAAGCTGCGTGCCATGCAGGAGGACGTCGCCGGGGCCTGTACCTGGATTCATGAGTGCAAGGCGCAGAAGCTGCTCAAGCATCAAGGCGATCAGACCTGGACCTACACCCAATTCAATACGCCGTGGCCGGTCACCCCGCGCGACTCGGTGCTGCATATCACCACGGTCGATGGCAGTGATGGCAGCGTCACCCGCAATCTGGTCGGGGCCGCCGACTATGTGCCGCAGGAGAAAGGCTTCGTGCGTGTGGCGCAAGTGGAAGGTTTCTGGAAGATGGTGCCCCAGGGTGCCAATCAGACCCAGGTGATCTACCAGGTGCACACCGAGCCGGGCGGCAGCGTGCCCTCCTGGCTGGCCAACAAGTTCGTCGTGGATGCCCCATTCAATACGCTCAAGGCATTGCGCACGAAAGCGGAGCAGTAGCAACGCAAAAGGCCGCCCGGAGGCGGCCTTTCGTTGTGACGCGAAGGCTTAGGTGCGATCGTCCAGAGCGGTCACGTCGCGGCTTTTCTCGCCGGTGTACAGCTGGCGTGGGCGGCCGATCTTGTACGGGCTCGACAGCATTTCCTTCCAGTGCGAGATCCAGCCCACGGTACGCGCCAAGGCGAAGATGACCGTGAACATGCTGGTTGGAATGCCGATGGCCTTGAGGATGATGCCCGAATAGAAATCGACGTTCGGGTACAGCGAGCGCTCGATGAAGTAGGGGTCGGTCAAGGCGATCTCTTCCAGGCGCATGGCCAGTTCGAGCTGCGGATCGTTCTTGATGCCCAGTTCCTTCAACACTTCGTCGCAGGTCTGCTTCATCACAGTGGCCCGCGGGTCGCGATTCTTGTAGACGCGGTGACCGAAGCCCATCAGCTTGAACGGATCGTTCTTGTCTTTGGCCTTGGCGATGAAGGTGTCGATGTTGGAGACATCGCCAATCTCGTCGAGCATGGTCAGCACGGCTTCGTTGGCACCGCCGTGGGCAGGCCCCCACAGTGCTGCAATGCCGGCCGCGATGCAGGCGAACGGGTTGGCACCCGACGAGCCTGCCAGGCGCACGGTGGAAGTGGACGCATTCTGTTCGTGGTCGGCGTGCAGAATGAAGATGCGATCCATGGCCTTGGCCAGTACCGGGCTGATCGGTTTGATCTCGCACGGCGTGTTGAACATCATGTGCAGGAAGTTTTCCGCATACGACAGATCGTTGCGCGGGTACATCATGGGCTGGCCCATGGAGTACTTGTAGACCATGGCCGCCAGTGTCGGCATCTTGGCCACCAGGCGTACTGCCGAGATCTCGCGGTGCTGCGGGTTATTGATGTCGAGCGAGTCGTGGTAGAACGCGGACAGCGCACCGACCACGCCGCACATGATGGCCATCGGGTGGGCATCGCGGCGGAAGCCGTTGAAGAAGGTCTTCAACTGCTCGTGAACCATGGTGTGGTTCTTGATGTTGCCAACGAACTTGGCTTTCTGCTCGGCCGTAGGCAATTCGCCGTTGAGCAGCAGGTAGCAGGTTTCAAGATAGTCGGATTGTTCGGCAAGTTGCTCGATCGGATAGCCGCGGTGCAGCAGGATTCCGGCGTCGCCGTCGATGTAGGTGATTTTCGACTCGCACGAGGCGGTCGACATGAAGCCTGGGTCGAAAGTGAAGCGGCCCGTGGCAGTCAAGCTCCTGACGTCGATTACATCGGGACCAACGGTGCCGGTTAAAATCGGCAGCTCGACGGGGGCTGCGCCCTCGATGATCAACTGCGCTTTTTTGTCAGCCATGTGGCCTCCTATTAATGCTTGGAATCATCAGACAGACCCCCCACGCAGGGCCCGCACCACTATAGTGAGATAAATTCGAATGTCAATTTGCTTAAAGTAAGGCTCCAGAGCGCTGCGAGCGGGCTTTTTTCGCGAAATTACGCCCCGTTCAAACCTTTTGCCATGCATGCGCAATCCGCCGTCCGGGGCCTGCGGTGCGTTGTCATTAGTATCCTAACTGTCTATACTCGGCAGCCGACCGCCGGGGGCTTTTCCGAGCCATTTCGACGGGGTCGTCACCTCCTGGGTGGTGAGTACCTGACCAGTACACTTCCCTACAACTTGCCCTGCTTGCTAGGGGCTCTTCAGTGTGAAAAAAGCCGTGAATAGCCAACGACCTGTAAACCTAGACCTAAGGACCATCAAACTCCCTGTCACTGCTTACACGTCCATTCTCCATCGTATATCCGGTGTCATCCTGTTCCTGGGCATCGCTCTCATGCTGTACGCATTGGGCAAATCCCTGGGTTCCGAGGAAGGCTTCGGCGAGGTGAAGGCGTATATGACCAGCCCGCTGGCCAAGTTCGTGATCTGGGCCCTGCTGTCCGCCTTGCTGTATCACCTGGTGGCCGGTGTGCGCCACCTGATCATGGACATGGGCATCGGCGAGACGCTGGAAGGCGGCAAGCTGGGCTCTAAAATCGTTCTCATCATCTCGGTGGTGCTGATCGTTCTGGCAGGAGTTTGGGTATGGTAACCAACGTTACGAACCTTTCGCGTTCGGGCCTCTATGACTGGATGGCACAGCGTGTGTCTGCGGTCGTTCTCGCGGCTTATTTTCTTTTTCTGATCGGCTACATCGTTGCCAATCCAGGCATCGAATACACCCAATGGCACTCGCTGTTCAGCAGCAACTGGATGCGCATCTTCAGCCTTCTGGCGCTGGTCGCCCTCGGCGCCCACGCCTGGGTAGGCATGTGGACCATTGCCACCGACTACCTGACGCCGATGGCGTTCGGCAAGTCGGCCACGGCTATACGCTTCCTGTTCCAGGCGGTATGCGGCGTTGCGATGTTCGCGTACTTCGTCTGGGGTGTGCAGATTCTTTGGGGTATCTGATTCATGGCTAACATTAGTACGCTTTCCTTCGACGCCATCATCATTGGTGGTGGTGGTGCCGGCATGCGCGCAGCGCTGCAGCTGGCCCAGGGTGGTCACAAGACCGCCGTCGTCACCAAGGTATTTCCCACTCGCTCGCACACCGTGTCGGCGCAGGGCGGCATCACCTGCGCCATCGCCTCGGCCGACCCGAACGATGACTGGCGCTGGCACATGTACGATACCGTCAAGGGTTCCGACTACATCGGCGACCAGGACGCTATCGAGTACATGTGTTCGGTAGGCCCGGAAGCGGTCTTCGAGCTCGAGCACATGGGGCTGCCGTTCTCCCGTACCGAGCAGGGCCGTATCTACCAGCGTCCGTTCGGTGGCCAGTCCAAGGACTTCGGCAAGGGCGGCCAGGCCGCACGTACCTGCGCCGCTGCCGACCGTACCGGCCACGCGCTGCTGCACACCCTGTACCAGGCCAACCTGAAGGCCGGTACCGTGTTCCTGAACGAGTACTACGCGGTCGATCTGGTGAAGAACCAGGACGGTGCGATCGTTGGCGTCATCGCCATCTGCATCGAAACCGGCGAGACCTCGTACATCCGCGCCAATGCCACCGTACTGGCTACCGGCGGGGCCGGGCGTATCTACTCGTCCACCACCAATGCCCTGATCAACACCGGTGACGGCGTGGGCATGGCCCTGCGTGCCGGTGTGCCGGTGCAGGACATCGAGATGTGGCAGTTCCACCCGACCGGCATCGCCGGCGCAGGTGTACTGGTCACCGAAGGCTGCCGCGGTGAAGGCGGTTACCTGATCAACAAGCATGGCGAGCGTTTCATGGAGCGCTACGCGCCGAACGCCAAGGACCTTGCCGGTCGTGACGTGGTCGCACGCTCGATGGTCAAGGAAATCATCGCCGGCAACGGCTGTGGTCCCGATGGCGATCACGTGATGCTCAAGCTCGATCACCTGGGCGAGGAAGTGCTGCACAGCCGTCTGCCAGGCATCATGGAGTTGTCCAAGACCTTTGCCCACGTCGATCCGGCCGTTGCGCCGATTCCTGTCGTGCCAACTTGTCATTACATGATGGGGGGTGTCGCTACCAACATCCACGGTCAGGCAATCACCCAGGATGCCAATGGCAACGACGCCATCATCCCGGGCCTGTTCGCCGTGGGCGAAGTGGCTTGCGTGTCGGTCCATGGCGCCAACCGCCTGGGCGGCAACTCGCTGCTCGACCTGGTGGTGTTCGGTCGTGCCGCAGGCCTGCACCTGGAGCAGGCGCTGAGCGAGGGTATCGAATACCGCCGCGCCAGCGACACCGATCTGGAAGTCGCCCTGGCGCGTCTGGACGGCCTCAACGCGCGCACCACGGGTGAAGATGTCGCCAGCCTGCGCAAAGAACTGCAGAGCTGCATGCAGAACTACTTCGGTGTGTTCCGCACCGGCGAGTACATGCAGAAAGGTATCGATCAGCTGGCCGGCCTGCGCGAGCGCATTGCCAACGTCAAGATCAACGACAAGAGCCAGGGCTTCAACACCGCCCGGATCGAAGCGCTGGAATTGCAGAACCTGCTGGAAGTGGCGGAAGCCACCGCGATTGCCGCCGAGCATCGCAAAGAGTCCCGCGGCGCTCACGCCCGTGAAGACTTCGAAGATCGCGACGACGAAAATTGGCTGTGCCACACCCTGTACTTCCCGGGTGAAAAACGTGTTGCCAAACGCGCCGTGAACTTCTCGCCGAAAACCGTTCCGACCATGGAACCGAAGATCCGGACTTACTGAGGGTGGCCGCCATGTTGCAAGTCAGTGTTTATCGCTACAACCCGGACCAGGACGCTGCGCCGTCCATGCAGGAATTCCAGGTCGACACCGGTGGCAAGGATGTGATGGTGCTGGACGTGCTGGCCTTGATCAAGGAACAGGACGAAGGCTTCTCCTATCGTCGCTCGTGCCGTGAAGGCGTATGCGGTTCCGATGGCATGAACATCAACGGCAAGAACGGCCTGGCGTGCATCACGCCGCTGTCCGCTGTCGTAAAAGGTAACAAGTTGATCGTGCGCCCGCTGCCAGGGTTGCCGGTCATCCGTGACCTGGTCGTGGATATGAGCATCTTCTACAAGCAGTACGAGAAGGTTAAGCCGTTCCTGCAGAACGACACGCCGGCCCCGGCCATCGAGCGTCTGCAGACTCCGGAAGAGCGCGAGAAGCTTGACGGTCTGTACGAGTGCATCCTGTGCGCCTGCTGCTCGACGTCCTGCCCTTCGTTCTGGTGGAACCCCGACAAGTTCCTCGGCCCGGCGGCGCTGCTGCAGGCTTACCGTTTCCTGGCCGACAGCCGTGACACCCGGACCAGCGAGCGCCTGGCGTCGATGGATGATCCGTTCAGCGTATTCCGCTGCCGCGGCATCATGAACTGCGTCAGCGTTTGCCCCAAAGGCCTGAACCCCACCAAAGCCATTGGCCACGTGCGGAACATGCTGTTGTCCAACGGCGTCTGATTCATCTGCTACACCGCAAGCCATCACAGCGCAGGATTGATCCTGTGCTGTGATGAAAACCCGAGCGTGGCTGCGTAAGGCTTCGCTTTTACTTTCGAAGAAACAAGACCAGCAGGGGCTCCGGGCTGGTACCCGGACTACCAGCGTACAACTGAGGTGGCTTGCACGGTCGCTGTACATGGACCGCGTCAGTACGCCCAAGGTGTGAGCGCCGGTGGTGTCCCCTAACCGAGGGTGACCAAGCATGCAAGAAAGCGTGATGCAGCGCATGTGGAACAGCGCCCACCTATCCGGTGGTAACGCTGCCTATGTGGAAGAGCTCTATGAGCTTTACCTGCACGACCCTAACGCTGTGCCAGAAGAATGGCGCACCTACTTTCAGAAGTTGCCTGCCGAAGGCAGCACTGCCACCGACGTTGCACACTCCACCATCCGCGATCATTTCGTCCTGCTGGCCAAAAACCAGCGCCGTGCCCAACCGGTTTCCGCCGGTAGCGTGAGCAGCGAGCACGAGAAGAAGCAGGTGGAAGTGCTGCGATTGATTCAGGCTTACCGGATGCGCGGCCACCAGGCAGCCCAACTGGACCCGTTGGGGCTGTGGCAACGGCCTGCTCCGGCAGACCTGTCAATCAACCATTACGGCATGACCAATGCCGATCTGGATACGACCTTCCGTGCCGGCGACCTGTTCATCGGCAAAGAGGAGGCGAGCCTACGTGAAATTCTCGAGGCTTTGCAGCAGACATATTGCCGCACCATCGGCTCCGAGTTCACCCACATCACCGATTCCGAGCAGCGCAGCTGGTTCCAGCAGCGCCTGGAAAGCGTGCGCGGTCGTCCATCGTTCTCGGCCGAGAGCCGCAGCCATGTGCTCGAACGCGTCACCGCAGCCGAGGGCCTGGAGAAGTACCTGGGCACCAAATACCCGGGCACCAAGCGCTTCGGTCTGGAAGGCGGCGAGAGCCTGATTCCGATGCTGGACGAGATGATCCAGCGCTCGGGCTCCTATGGCACCAAGGAAGTCGTGATCGGCATGGCCCACCGTGGCCGGCTCAACGTGCTGGTCAACACCTTCGGCAAGAACCCCCGCGACCTGTTCGACGAATTCGAAGGCAAGAAGAAGGTCGAGCTGGGCTCCGGTGACGTCAAGTATCACCAGGGTTTCTCGTCCAACGTGATGACCGCAGGTGGCGAAGTTCACCTGGCCATGGCGTTCAACCCGTCCCACCTGGAAATCGTGTCGCCAGTGGTCGAAGGCTCGGTGCGGGCCCGCCAGGACCGTCGCAACGACGCGGTCGGCGACAAGGTGCTGCCGATCTCGCTGCACGGCGACGCTGCATTCGCCGGCCAGGGCGTGGTCATGGAAACCTTCCAGATGTCGCAGACCCGCGGTTTCAAGACCGGCGGTACCGTGCACATCGTGATCAACAACCAGGTTGGTTTCACCATCAGCAACCCGTACGACGCGCGCTCCACCGAGTACGCGACCGACGTGGCCAAGATGATCCAGGCGCCGATCCTGCACGTGAACGGCGATGACCCGGAAGCCGTGGTGTTCGTCACCCAGCTGGCGATCGACTACCGCATGCAGTTCAAGCGTGACGTGGTCATCGACCTGGTCTGCTACCGCCGTCGCGGTCACAACGAAGCTGACGAGCCTAGCGGCACCCAGCCACTGATGTACCAGCAGATCGCCAAGCAGCGCACCACGCGCGAGTTGTACGCCGAAAGCCTGATCAAGGCCGGCGTGCTCGACGAAGGCAGCGTTCAAAGCCAGATCGACGAGTACCGCAACGCGCTGGATAACGGTCTGCACGTGGTCAAGAGCCTGGTCAAGGAGCCGAACAAGGAATTGTTCGTCGATTGGCGCCCGTACCTGGGCCATGCCTGGACGGCGCGTCACGACACCAGCTTCGACCTCAAGACCTTGCAGGAACTGTCCGCCAAGCTGCTGGAGATCCCGGAAGGCTTCGTGGTCCAGCGTCAGGTTGCGAAGATCTATGAAGACCGGCAGAAGATGCAGGCCGGTGGCTTGCCGATCAACTGGGGCTATGCCGAGACCATGGCCTACGCCACCTTGGCGTTCGAAGGCCATCCGATCCGCATGACCGGCCAGGACATCGGCCGCGGCACCTTCTCGCACCGGCACGCGGTGCTGCACAACCAGAAGGATGCGGCGACCTATATCCCGTTGCAGAACCTCTACAATGGCCAGCCGCGTTTCGACTTGTACGACTCCTTCCTTTCCGAAGAAGCGGTGCTGGCATTCGAATACGGCTACTCGACCACCTCGCCCAATGCGCTGGTGATCTGGGAGGCCCAGTTCGGCGACTTCGCCAACGGTGCACAGGTGGTGGTCGATCAGTTCATCACCAGTGGCGAGCACAAGTGGGGCCGTCTGTGCGGCCTGACCATGCTGCTGCCGCACGGCTACGAAGGGCAGGGCCCGGAGCATTCTTCCGCACGTCTGGAGCGCTACCTGCAGTTGTGCGCCGAGCACAACATCCAGGTGTGTGTGCCGACCACCCCGGCGCAGATCTACCATCTGCTGCGTCGCCAGGTGATTCGTCCGCTGCGCAAGCCGCTGATTGTGCTCACGCCCAAGTCGCTGTTGCGTCACAAGCTGGCCGTGTCGACCCTGGAAGACCTGGCCGAAGGCTCGTTCCAGACGGTCATTCCGGAAATCGATACCCTGGACGCCGCGAAGGTGACGCGTCTGGTGCTGTGCAGCGGCAAGGTCTATTACGACCTGCTGGAGAAGCGCCGTTCCGAAGGTCGCGAAGATGTGGCCATCGTGCGCATCGAGCAGCTGTATCCGTTCCCTGAAGACGACCTGATGGAAGCGATTGCTGCCTACACCAATCTGGAACATGTGGCCTGGTGTCAGGAAGAGCCGATGAACCAGGGTGCCTGGTACAGCAGTCAGCATCACTTGCGCCGCAGCATGAGCAATCACAAGAAGACCCTGGTCCTCGAGTATGCCGGCCGTGACGCATCGGCTGCCCCGGCTTGTGGTTACGCTTCGATGCACGCCGAGCAGCAAGCCAAATTGCTGCAAGATGCTTTCACCGTTTAATGCCAACGCGCACCTGAAACCGAATTTAAGGAAATACTGATAATGGCTATCGAGATCAAAGCCCCTACCTTCCCGGAATCGGTCGCCGACGGCACCGTTGCCACCTGGCACAAGCAGCCGGGCGACGCGGTCAAGCGCGATGACCTGATCGTGGACATCGAGACCGACAAGGTCGTCCTGGAAGTGCTGGCCACCGCCGACGGCGTGCTGGGCGCGATCGTCAAGAACGAAGGCGACACCGTTCTGTCGGACGAAGTCCTGGGCTCCATCGAGGCGGGCGGCGCCGCTGCTGCACCTGCTGCCGCACCTCAGGCCGCTGCTGCGCCTCAGGCTGCCGCACCACAGGCGGCTTCGGCGCCTGCCGCTGGCGACGATGACGCCATTGGCGGCCCGGCTGCACGCAAGCTGGCCGAAGAAAACGGCATCAACCTGAACAGCGTCAAGGGCACCGGCAAAGACGGTCGCGTCACCAAGGAAGACCTGGTCGCCGCCATCGAAGCCAAGAAGTCTGCACCGGCCGCCAAGCCGGCCGTGCCAGCCGCTGCTGCTGCCATCGTGCAGAGCGTCGGCGACCGTACCGAAAAGCGTGTGCCGATGACCCGTCTGCGCGCCAAGGTTGCCGAGCGTCTGGTGGAAGCCCAGTCGAACATGGCCATGCTGACCACGTTCAACGAAGTCGACATGACCGAAGTCATGGCCTTGCGCTCCAAGTACAAGGACCTCTTCGAGAAGTCGCACAATGGCGTGCGCCTGGGCTTCATGTCGTTCTTCGTCAAGGCAGCCACCGAGGCGCTGAAGCGCTTCCCGGCCGTCAACGCCTCGATCGACGGCTCGGACATCGTCTATCACGGCTACGCCGACGTCGGTGTGGCAGTTTCCAGTGATCGCGGTCTGGTGGTTCCCGTCCTGCGCAATGCCGAGGCCATGAGCCTGGCCGAGATCGAAGGCGGCATCGCCACCTTCGGCAAGAAGGCGCGCGACGGCAAGCTGTCGATGGACGAAATGACCGGGGGTACCTTTACCATCACCAACGGTGGTACCTTCGGTTCGATGATGTCGACCCCGATCGTCAACCCGCCGCAGGCGGCTATCCTGGGCATGCACAACATTCTGCAGCGCCCGATGGCGATCAACGGCCAGGTGGTCATCCGCCCGATGATGTACCTGGCGCTGTCGTATGACCATCGCCTGATCGATGGCAAGGAAGCCGTGACGTTCCTGGTGACCATCAAGAACCTGCTGGAAGATCCAGCGCGTCTGTTGCTGGATATCTGATAAGGCAGCCACAGGTCCCGGGATCCGCCATCGAGCCCACGCAGCTTGATCCGGAACTCGGCACCTGGGCTTCAAGCATGCCGCTAATAGGAATCGTTTTATGACTCAGAAATTCGACGTGGTAGTTATTGGCGCAGGCCCCGGTGGCTACGTCGCTGCCATCAAGGCCGCACAACTGGGCCTCAAGACTGCCTGTATCGAGAAGTATCAAGACGGCGAGGGCAAGCTGGCCCTCGGCGGTACCTGCCTGAACGTGGGTTGCATTCCCTCCAAGGCACTGCTGGACAGCTCGTGGAAATTCCACGAAGCACAGGATGGCTTTGCCATCCACGGCATCAACCACGCTGGCGTGACCATTGACGTACCGGCGATGATTGGTCGCAAGTCCAACATCGTCAAGAACCTGACCGGCGGCGTCGCCGGCCTGTTCAAGTCCAACGGCGTAACCGTGCTGCAAGGCCACGGCAAATTGCTGGCCGGCAAGAAAGTCGAAGTCACCGGCCCCAACGGTGTTGAAATCGTGGAGGCCGACAACGTCATCCTGGCGTCCGGCTCGCGTCCGATCGACATCCCGCCGGCCCCTGTCGACCAGAAGACCATCGTCGACTCCACCGGCGCGCTGGAATTCCAGCAGGTGCCCAAGCGTCTAGGCGTCATCGGCGCCGGTGTGATCGGCCTCGAGCTGGGTTCGGTATGGTCGCGCCTGGGTTCGGAAGTCACCGTACTCGAAGCACTGGACACGTTCCTCATGGCTGCCGACACCGCGGTGTCCAAGGAAGCCCTGAAGACCTTCACCAAGCAGGGCCTGGACATCAAGCTCGGCGCGCGCGTGACCGGTTCCGAAGTGCAGGGTGAAGAAGTCCTGGTCAAGTACACCGACGCCAACGGCGAGCAGACGATCACCTTCGACAAGCTGATCGTCGCCGTGGGCCGTCGCCCGGTCACCACCGACCTGCTGGCTTCGGACAGCGGCGTGGACATTGATGAGCGCGGCTTCATCTATGTCGATGACTACTGCACCACCAGCGTGCCTGGCGTCTATGCCATCGGCGACGTGGTGCGTGGCCTGATGCTGGCGCACAAGGCGTCCGAGGAAGGCATCATGGTCGTCGAGCGCATCAAGGGCCACAAGGCCGTGATGAACTACGACCTGATCCCGTCGGTCATCTACACCCACCCGGAAATCGCATGGGTCGGCAAGACCGAACAGACGCTGAAGGCCGAAGGCGTTGAAGTCAACGTCGGCAGCTTCCCGTTCGCGGCCAGTGGTCGTGCCATGGCGGCCAACGATACCGGCGGTTTCGTCAAGGTCATCGCCGATGCCAAGACCGACCGCGTACTGGGTGTGCATGTGATTGGCCCGAGCGCGGCAGAATTGGTTCAGCAGGGCGCCATCGCCATGGAATTCGGTACCAGTGCCGAAGACCTGGGCATGATGGTCTTCTCGCATCCGACCCTGTCGGAAGCCCTGCACGAAGCGGCCCTGGCAGTGAATGGCGGCGCCATCCACATCGCCAACCGCAAGAAGCGTTAAACAATAAGAAACCACGGTGGCCTGCCCGTCGCATGCCCTGTTCGCAGGGCCTGCCGCGGAATGTCCGCCGGACTCACCTCGCCGGTCAACCGGCGAGTAGCAGTCACAGGTGGCGCGGCACTTCAATCATGAAGCGCAGCGCCGAAAAGCGCAGTACCTAACGAAGACGGTAATAAGCATGAATCTTCACGAGTATCAGGGTAAGCAGCTGTTCGCTGAATACGGCCTGCCAGTATCCAAAGGTTACGCGGTAGACACCCCCGAAGACGCCGCAGAAGCCTGCGACAAGATCGGCGGCAGCGAGTGGGTCGTCAAGGCCCAGGTCCACGCTGGTGGTCGCGGCAAGGCTGGTGGTGTGAAACTGGTTCGCAGCAAGGAAGACGCCAAGGCTTTCGCCCAGCAGTGGCTGGGCAAGCGTCTGGTGACCTACCAGACTGACGCCAACGGTCAGCCCGTCACCAAGATCCTGGTCGAGTCCTGCACCGATATCGCCAAAGAGCTGTATCTGGGTGCCGTAGTGGACCGTTCCAGCCGTCGCATCGTGTTCATGGCTTCCACCGAAGGTGGCGTGGACATCGAGAAGATCGCTCACGACACTCCCGAGAAGATCCTCAAGTCCACCATCGATCCGCTGGTCGGCGCACAGCCGTTCCAGGGCCGTGAGCTGGCATTCCAGCTGGGTCTGGAAGGCAAGCAGGTCGCTCAGTTCGCCAAGATCTTCGTTGGCCTGGCCAAGCTGTTCCAGGACCACGATCTGGCCCTGCTGGAAGTCAACCCGTTGGTCATCAAGGCCGATGGCGATCTGCATTGCCTCGATGCCAAGATCAACATCGACGCCAACGCCATGTACCGTCAGCCCAAGCTGAAGGGTTTCCACGACCCATCGCAGGATGACCCGCGTGAGGCGCACGCCGCCAAGTTCGAACTGAACTACGTGGCCCTGGAAGGCAACATTGGCTGCATGGTCAACGGTGCTGGCCTGGCCATGGGTACCATGGACATCGTCAACCTGCATGGCGGCAAGCCAGCCAACTTCCTCGACGTAGGCGGTGGTGCCACCAAGGAACGCGTAACCGAAGCGTTCAAGATCATCCTGTCCGACACCAATGTCGCGGCCGTACTGGTCAACATCTTCGGCGGCATCGTTCGTTGCGACATGATTGCCGAAGGCATCATTGGCGCGGTGAAGGAAGTCGGCGTGAAAATCCCGGTAGTTGTGCGCCTTGAAGGCAACAACGCTGAACTGGGCGCTAAAGTACTGGCGGAAAGCGGTCTGAACATCATCGCAGCCACCAGCCTGACCGACGCTGCTCAACAAGTTGTCAAAGCTGCGGAGGGCAAGTAATGAGCGTCCTGATCAATAAAGCCACCAAGGTCATCTGCCAGGGCTTCACCGGCTCGCAGGGTACTTTCCACTCCGAACAGGCCATCGCCTACGGCACCAAGATGGTCGGCGGCGTGACCCCAGGCAAGGGTGGTACCACTCACCTGAACCTGCCGGTATTCAACACCGTTCAGGAAGCTGTCGAGAAAACCGGCGCCACCGCTTCGGTCATCTACGTACCCGCTCCGTTCTGCAAGGATTCCATCCTTGAAGCAGCGTTCGGCGGCATCAAGCTGATCGTCTGCATCACCGAAGGCATTCCGACCATCGACATGCTGGAAGCCAAGGTCAAGTGCGACGAGCTGGGTGTCGTCCTGATCGGCCCTAACTGCCCAGGCGTCATCACTCCGGGCGAGTGCAAGATCGGCATCATGCCAGGCCACATCCACTTGCCAGGCAAGGTTGGCATCGTGTCGCGTTCCGGCACCTTGACCTATGAAGCCGTGAAGCAGACCACTGACGCCGGTTTCGGCCAGTCGACCTGCGTCGGCATCGGCGGTGACCCGATTCCAGGTTCGAACTTCATCGACATCCTGAAGTTGTTCCAGGAAGACCCACAGACCGAAGCGATCGTCATGATCGGCGAGATCGGTGGTTCTGCCGAAGAAGAGGCCGCAGCCTACATCAAGGCTCACGTGACCAAGCCGGTTGTTTCGTACATCGCTGGTGTGACTGCTCCTCCGGGCAAGCGCATGGGCCATGCCGGTGCAATCATCTCCGGCGGTAAGGGTACTGCAGACGAGAAGTTCGCTGCACTGCAGGACGCCGGTGTGAAAACCGTGCGTTCGCTGGCCGACATCGGCAAGGCCTTGGCCGAGCTGACGGGCTGGGCAGTCAAGTAAGCTTCGCTTACCTGTTTGCTGGGTTGTTTGCGTAGTCACAAAAGCCACCTTCGGGTGGCTTTTGTGTTTTTGCCGCAGGCCTAGGTTTGCCGTGCCAGCCACTGCTCGCGCGTTAATTCCCAGACCTCTTCCTGCATGCGGCCGCACACGAAGTCCTGGTCTCGCCGAAGAACCACCTGCATGCCCTCGCGCATGGAGATCCGCCGGGACGCCTCGTTTGCCACTGCCTTGGCGACTCTCAAGATGGGTCTGTCCAAGGTCTGGAACCAGAAACGGGTCACCACCTCGCATGCTTCGCCAACCAGCCCCTGGTTTTGCCAGGGCTTGGCAATCCAGAAACTGCGGTTGTCGTCGCATTCGTCCATCAGGCTGATCACGCCAATAATGGTTTCGGGCGCGTCATGCAGCCGGAGTGTCCAATGCCATTCTTCGGCGTCGGCCATGGCAGGCAACGCATCCTCCCGGATGTAGCGCAGCCCCTCGCCGGCGGGGTAGGGCCACGGCATGTTGGCAGTGATGTAGCGAACCATGTCCCAGTCTGCGATCAGCTGCTGGTAGCGCGGCGCGTCGGCCAGGGTGAGCGGGAGCAGCAGCAGCCTGCGGGTACTGAGCGTAGGTATGAATGGGTCCGTACAGTCGGTCATCGTATGACACTCATGAAAGCGGAGGACTTTACTGGACTCACCAAGTCCCGCATGTAAGAAGTATCATTAAACGATGTAGGGGCTTTCCTTAATTGATATGACCATTTATATCGATTGAGGCAATCGACCACATTGATCTGGTTGCGGGTAGCCACTCTCATGTAATATGTCGACCCGCCATAATGTCGCAGCCCATGAACGAAAGTTCAGGTTGTGGATTCTGGCCGGCTGCCAGCAGTGACCTTGTGCTGCAAGGCATGCCAAGGTCGATGTCACTGAAGTCGCTGAAGACAATATTCAACAAGAAAGTCAGCACGCTAAGGACATGAATGTGAGGCCGATGCAACGAATTTGGCCTTCTATGCCATTTACACGGTTTGCCGACGACTCGTTTCGCGGCCCGCTCTGGGCAGCTTGAAACGTCAGCGTGGTCGGATCGAGCCAATGGCGTTCAATCCTAGGAATTTCTGTATGTTGAAGAAAGCGAACACAGCGCTGCTGGGTCTGGCTCTGTCCATCGGGATGGTGTCGGCACAAGCGGCCGAAGCGAAGAAAGTCGACGTCCTGCTGATCGGCGGTGGTGTCATGAGCGCCACGCTGGGCGTGCTGCTCAACGAGCTCGAGCCAAGCTGGTCGATGGAAATGGTCGAGCGCCTGGACGCCGTTGCCGAAGAAAGCTCCAATGGCTGGAACAACGCCGGTACCGGTCACTCTGCCTTGGCAGAGCTGAACTACACCCCGGAAGACAAGGACGGCAAGGTCCAGATCGCCAAGGCGATCGAGATCAACGAAGCCTTCCAGATTTCCCGTCAGTTCTGGGCGCACCAGGTCACTGCCGGTGTTCTGAAGAACCCACGCACGTTCATCAACTCCACGCCGCACATGAGCTTCGTGTGGGGCGACAACAACATCGAGTTCCTTAAGAAGCGCTACGAGGCGCTGAAGGCCAGCCCGCTGTTCGCCGGCATGCAGTTCTCCCAGGATCACGAGCAGATCAAGAAGTGGGTGCCGTTGATGATGGAGGGCCGCGACCCCAATCAGAAACTGGCCGTCACCTGGAGTCCGCTGGGTACCGACATGAACTTCGGCGAGATCACTCGCCAGTACGTCGGCCACCTGAAGGGTCAGAACGGCTTCGATCTGAAGCTGTCCAGCGAAGTGCAAGACATCAAGCGCAACGCCGACGGTTCGTGGCGCGTGACCTACAAGAACCTGAAAGACGGTACCAAGACCGAAACCGACGCCAAGTTCGTGTTCATCGGTGCTGGTGGTGCCGCGCTGCATCTGCTGCAGGATTCGGGCATTCCCGAGGCCAAGGAATACGGCGGTTTCCCGGTAGGTGGCTCGTTCCTGGTGACCGAGAACCCGACCGTGGCCATGCAGCATATGGCCAAGGCCTACGGTATCGCGTCGACTGGCGCGCCGCCCATGTCCGTTCCACACCTGGACACCCGCGTGCTGGACGGCAAGCGCGTGGTCTTGTTTGGCCCATTCGCGACCTTCTCGACCAAGTTCCTGAAGAACGGTTCGTACCTGGACCTGCTGACCAGCACCAACCTGCATAACGTATGGCCGATGACCAAGGTCGGTATCGAACAGTACCCACTGATCGAATACCTGGCAGGTCAGGTCATGCTGTCCGACGACGATCGCTACCAGGCACTGAAGCAGTACTTCCCCAACGCCAAGAAAGAAGACTGGCGTCTGTGGCAGGCCGGCCAGCGCGTGCAGATCATCAAGCGCGACGAAGAGAAGGGCGGCGTGCTGAAACTGGGTACCGAAATCGTGGTGTCCAAGGACAGCAGCATTGCCGGTTTGCTGGGTGCTTCGCCGGGCGCATCGACTGCAGCACCGATCATGATCAACGTGCTGGAAAAAGCGTTCAAGGACAAAGTTGCCACGCCTGAATGGCAAGCCAAGCTGCGTCAGATCGTGCCGAGCTACGGGACTGCACTGAACAACTCGCCAGAGGCTGTGCAGAAAGAGTGGAACTACACCGCCAAGATCCTGCAGTTGGCTGTTGCACCGCCGGTGATCGACCAGGCCGCCGCTGCTGCCAACCCGATCGAAGGTCAGACTGCACCGAAGGCTGAAAGCAATCCAGCGGCCGACATGGCCCTGTAATCCCCAAGCCCTCGGTTTTGGGGGCGGAAGGATTAGCTGTACCGTTTCCGCTGAGTCTTGCACCGATGCGACACACAGGTGCGCTCAGCGGACACTTCGCACTGCAACAGTGCGATGAGCGCGCATTTTCGCTACTCTACGCGCCGTTTTGCCCGGCTTGCCCACAAGGCTAAGGTCCGCGCACCAGGTCTGGCCTCATCCGGCCGACCGTGTTTCCCTCATCCATGGGGAAAACCTCTCTCAATTCCAATCTATTGACGTGGTTTCCTTCCAATGAAAGTGCTTAAAGGCCAGGATATTCTGGCGCTTGGATTCATGACATTCGCCTTGTTCGTAGGCGCAGGCAACATCATCTTCCCTCCCTTCGTCGGTCTGCAGGCTGGCCCGAACGTCTGGATGGCCGCGCTGGGCTTCCTGGTGACCGCAGTGGGTCTGCCGGTGATAACCGTGGTCGCGCTGGCCAGGGTCGGCGGCTCGATGGACGCGTTGAGCAGCCCGATCGGCAAAGTGGCGGGCGGGTTGCTTGCAGCGGTGTGCTATCTGGCCGTAGGGCCGCTGTTCGCCACGCCGCGCACGGCCACGGTATCGTTCGCCGTGGGTCTGGCGCCGCTGACCGGTGAGACACCCCTGGCACTGTTCCTCTACAGCGCGGTGTACTTCCTGCTGGTGTTTTTCGTTTCGCTTTATCCGGGGCGCCTGCTCGATACCGTCGGACGGTTTCTGGCGCCGCTGAAAATCATCGCCTTGGCGGTGTTGGGCATTGCAGCGTTTGCCTTGCCGGTAGGCCCCAGCGGTGACGCGGTACCCGAGTACGTTGCAGCGCCGTTTTCCCTGGGTTTCATCAACGGCTACCTGACCATGGATACGCTGGGCGCTTTGGTGTTCGGCATCGTCATCGTCAATGCCATCCGCTCCAGAGGTGTCGAGTCACCCAAGCTGATCACGCGCTATGCGATCATTGCGGGTCTGATTGCCGGGGTAGGGCTGGCGCTGGTGTATGTCAGTCTGTTCCGCCTCGGGTCGGGCAGCCACGCCGTGGCTGCAGGCGCCACCAATGGCGCAGCGGTGTTGCATGCCTACGTGCAGCACACCTTCGGAGCCCTTGGCAGTGGTTTTCTGGCCGTGCTGATCTCGCTGGCCTGCCTGGTGACTGCAGTGGGTTTGACCTGCGCCTGCGCCGAGTACTTCAGCCGCGTGCTGCCGCTGTCCTATAAGACGCTGGTGCTGTTGCTCGCACTGTTCTCGCTGCTGGTCTCGAACCTGGGCCTGACCAAGCTGATCGCGTTTTCGATTCCAGTGCTGACAGCCATCTACCCTCCCTGCATCGTGCTGGTGGCGTTGAGCTTCTGCGCAGGGCTGTGGCATTCGCAGTCGCGCATTCTCGGGCCGGTGATGTTCGTCTCGTTGCTGTTCGGCCTGATCGATGCGATCAAGGGGGCAGGGTTCTCGCAGTGGCTGCCGACATCCCTGCTCGATCTTCCCCTGAGCGAGCAGGGCCTGGCCTGGCTGGTGCCTTCGGTGGCAACCCTGCTGGTGGCGGTGTTGGTCGATCGCGTGAAGGGCGCACGGGTTCAAGCAGCGGCTTGAGCTGAGCGTCGCCCACAAAAAAGCCAGCTCTAGAGCTGGCTTTTCTTTGCAGCGGTGTTCATGACGCTTCGGCTGCGGCCTCGACGTCATGGGCGATCAAGGACACCAGTGCGTTTTGCTGTCGGTGAGACAACTGGCGGAAACGCTGCAAAAGCTCGCGCTCATGCAGAGACAGCTCCGGACTGTCCATCTTCATACTCAACTCTTCGCCCAAGGCACCTTCCTGGATCAGGCTCTGTTCCAGGCGTGCGATGATCTCGGAGTTCATGCTTCGGTGATGGTTACGAGCCACCTCAGCGATCTGCTCACGCATCCCGTCGGGAAGACGTACTACAAATTTGTCAGCCGTGCGGCTGGAGTAAACAGCCTGTTTGAGTGGGCGCATAGTGTTGACCGATAAGTTCAGGGGGAGCGGTTCTCGAAGTAGGCCGCAGGATGTCGGTTAGGACACGCCGATCGGCAAATTGTTCCAGCCTGCCGATGCCGCGCTATGATGCCTTAGTTGCGACATAACCTTGACGCCAAATCTGTGACAAATAATGATCCGAATCGTGGCATTTGGCCAGTCCCCAGCGGCAGGTATTTTACAAGGCCGGTGGAAATTTGCGATCACGCCGTTCGAAAAAAGTCGAAGATTCGTTCGAGAGGTGCTCTGACCCGTCTTGTGCACACCGCGCACAGCACGTGCGAGCTACCCTTGGGCTAGCATAGTGACATTTGGGCCATTTGCTAGTATTGATTATCGCTAAGCGGCAATTGGTTTGAAATCAATGCAGGTATGGATCGAATTTGATCCTGCGGCCTTTGACCATTGCCAGCAAAAATGCCACAGCGCTGATGCTGCCCAGCACTTGCAGCATTGTCCCCAAAGCGACGGCGTTCTGCTCGAGGGTAAGTGCGCCGATCCAGCACACGGCAGCCACAAACATGAACGCCAAGGCGTATCTCGACATCGACAACTCCTTAAAATATGTAGCGTTCAGACCGTTGCGTCGTCGCGGTCTCGTTGACACCCTGTGCAGCCATGACAGGTCGTTCAGGGCCCGAAGCCGCGACGCGGGCAACGGGCGCAGGGATTAGTCGAGCAGCGTCGATGTGGACAAGTGCAGGGTCGTCGGCTTGAGTGTGGAACTGAAAGCCAATGAAGGTGACCAATGCCATAACATTGAGCATGACGAGGACGCTGTTCATTGGGACGCTCCATGGCTGGTGGTGGCAAATCAGTGTTCAGCCAGGAACATAGCAGGGCGCGTGCCAACTTTTTATTTAGCGAAATTTCTAGGTAATTCAGAGGCATACCAAGGAAGGCAGGCACATTGATATTGCATTCTGCATACCTCGGTCTCTGCAGGCATTGCAAAATGCATGACTGTCGCGTTCATCCTTGATCGGCATTTGCCACGGATAAAACTGTCCACGTTACATGACAAACCGCGCGTGGCTGGGTAACATGCACGCCGTTCGTCGTGCCGCCTGGCACGACGCCGTGTGTCTCAGTAGCTCAATTGGATAGAGCATCCCCCTCCTAAGGGGAAGGTTGCAGGTTCGAACCCCGCCTGGGACACCATTCTTGCGCGTCAACTGATTTAGCTGCGCAAGTTCCTTGAACATGCACTGCGAGGAGGCGAGTGTTCCCGCCTCAGCGACAGGGAGCCCAGACTTCACGTACTGAGCAGTCCGTTAGACGATGTTCTGATGAGGCCCGCCCGTCCGATGCAATCGCGTGAGCCCGCATCAACTTATCCAATGATCCTTCTGCAGTGAGTGTTCTGGGTTTCAGCCGTGGGCATCCGCCAGCCCTTTCTCGATGAAACGCACCGAACTCTCCATGGCCTGCTGACCCTCTGGCAAGATCGCGGCGTAAAAGTGCCAGGCGTGAAACATCGCAGGCCATACTTCCAGGTTGACGCGAACACGGTTATCGGCAAGGTGAGTTGCAAGACGCATGGCGTCAGTCAACATCAACTCGTTTTCGCCTATCTGCACCAGAATCGGCGGAAGGCCTGTGACGTCCGCGAAGACCGGAGAGGCCAGAGGATGATTGGCCAGCGTGTCGCCCAGAAACGCTCTGGCGAGAATATCCAGCACGGGCTTGGAGTTCAGCGGATCCAGTCCTTCACGATTACTCATGGTCGCGCCGGTGTGTTCAAGGTTTGCCCACGGCGAAATCGAGGAGCCAACGGCAGGCAATGGCAAGCCTTTGGATTTTGCCGCCACCATTACGCTGACAACCATCGCGCCGCCCGCTGACTCGCCGGAAAAGGCAATCTTGCTGGCCGGAATGTTCTGCTCGAGCAACCACTCGTAGGCGCGCAATGTGTCGTCGATGGGCGCTGGAAATGTATGCTCAGGGGCAAGGCGGTAGTCCGGCATGTATACACGAGCGCCCAGCATTTTCGCGTAATTGCCGCCGATCCCGTGGTAACCGTCTGGACGGCCAACGATGTAAGCCCCGCCGTGAATGTACATCACTACCGCGTCGGTTTTGATCTCCTGCGGAGTCACCAGGATGCCAGGCACTCCACCCATGTCGACTGCTTCGAACCTGACGCCATCAGGCGCTGGATTATGTCCGAGCATTTTTGCGTAGGCGTCGCGGATGTCGCTTAGCTTTGTGGTCGTATCGATTCCCTTGAGAACGGGTACCAGATCGCTAAGGCTGTTGGCCCAGGTTTGGACGGCTGCTTGGACTTCTATATTCATAATGACCTCAATTGATCTTTGGGTGTGGATAAGCTAATCGAGATACTATGCTTGGTATTGGGGAATAGGGTTCCCCATTGAAGGCGCCAGCCCGCCCTGGCGGTGAGGACAGAGAGGCCATATGGAACTCCACAACCTAAACGATATCGCCGCTTTTGTAGGCTCGGTCAACGCTGGAAGCTTCACTGCGGCGGCCAAGCAACTTGGCCTCACTCGTTCAGCGGTAGGCAAATCGATAGTCAGGCTCGAGGCGCGTCTACAGGTACGTCTACTCAATCGCACCACGCGCAGTTTGAGCATGACGGATGACGGCCAGGTTCTTTATGAGCGTTGTGTGGGTGTTTTGCAGGACCTGGACGAGGTAGAGGATGCCCTTGCGTTTCGCCGTTCGACACCCAGTGGACGGCTGCGGATGAGCTTGCCTGTCGCGCTAGGCAGGCTTCATATCCTTGAGCACGTCGAGCGCTGTCTCGAAGAATGGCCTGCGCTGAGCGTCGACATCAGTTTTTCCGACAGGCTGGTCGATCTGATCGATGAGGGGTTTGATTTGGCCATGCGCATCGGTCCGCCCAAGGAAGACTCTGGTTTACTGACGCGCACGGTGGCCTACCAACAAATGATCACCTGCGCCTCACCCCAGTATCTGGCTGACCATGCAGAGCCTGAAACGCCTGAGGATTTATCCGAGCACCAGTGCCTGCATTTCGTGAGTGGTGGAAGATTGCTTCCCTGGAATTTTCGAGTGAATGGGCGCTGTGTATCGTTCACTTGTAGTGGAAGGCTGCAAATGGACAGCGCTGAGTCGTTGCACCGGTCTGTTGTCGCGGGGCTGGGCATCGCTACGCTGCCGTCTTACGTGATAAATGAGGATTTGAGAAACGGCAAGCTCGTTCAATTGCTCGCCGTATATGCAGAGGCCGCAGAGCCCATTCGGGTTATTTACCCCAGCAAGCGACACCTCTCTCCAAAGATTCGACTCTTCATCGATAAGCTTGTAGAGGCTTGGTCACCCTGCCCACCTTGGGAACAACGCGCTGGCGCTGCCCGACCTTGAGTACACAGGCCTTCCGTGGTTCGGCCTGCTTTTCAGGGGTTGGAGGCTCTGCGAGAGGTACCCGGCGGCGCCTAGGTTTGCCGCTGCCCTTCAGCGATATCGGACTCGGGCAGGGTCGGGATCGATGCTGGGGCCTATCCCCCTCGGGAAGGAGCTGCGACAGGGGTTCATGGGTAGCTTTACCTGAGCCCCCGGCGACTCTGTCGCCTCAGGTCGCGCCGCCCAATGTTTGCTTAAGATCGGGGTAGCTGGCGAAAGGAATCGAAAGAATGACCACGTCCACTTCCAAGACCGCTTGTTCCTTGGTCACTGCGTGTACGCCTATCTCATGGGCGAGCGCCTGGATGCTGTCGGCGCCTTTGGAGTTGGCCAGTTTGACGGTATGACCCACCGCTGCAAGTTTGCGCGCCAAGGTCGCGCCAATATTGCCGGCGCCGATTATTCCGATGTTCAATTTGTGTCTCTCCTGATTGTGTTGAGGGGGGGTTAAAATCCTCAGTCATTTGCTCCATGGCCAAGGGCGTCGAGCATGTGATGAAGCGCGTCCATGCCGCACTCATCGAGGTGGCAGGCTGACTTGATCTGGCGAGTGACGGCTCGGACGGCCGCTTCCAGGTTTCGTCTGTCGAGTCAGATCGACGACCACACGTCGCTCGTAAACGGCAGGTGATTGCTGTCAACCGGTGCTTTGAAACCCGCGCCAACGCCGGCTCGGCAATGGGTCATTTCTGCGCCAGCAGCGTTTTCCTGGCAGCCTTTTCGTCTTTCATGGCGGCTAGCTCACGCTGGCAGACCTCGACATCGAACGAGTTGTCCCACTTGGCGATCGCGATGGTGCCGATGCCATTGCCGATCAGGTTGGTGACAGCCCGGGCCTCGTTGAGGAACCGGTCGATGCCCAGCAGCAGGACAAGGCCAACCAGAGGAATGGAATGGATAGTGGTGAGCGTTGCGGCCAGCGTCACGAACCCGGCCCCTGCCACGCCTGCGGAGCCTTTGGACGTCAGCAGGAATACCGCCAGCAGAATCATCTGGTCCGCGAACGTCAGTGGCGTATTGGTTGCCTGGGCAATGAAAATCGCGGCCATGGTCAGGTAGATGCAGGTACCGTCCGCATTGAAGGTATATCCGGTCGGCAGAACCATCCCCACGACCGATTTCTTGCAGCCCAGTTTTTCCAGCTTGACCATCATGCGGGGCAACACGGCCTCGGTCGAACAGGTGCCCAGGGTGATGAGGATTTCATCCTTGAAGTAGCGCAGGAACTGCATCAACGGCATGCCTGACCACCTGGCGACCGTGCCCAGTATCACGACGATGAATATCAACGTGGTGATGTAGAGCGCCACCAGCAATTGCCCAAGTGAGAGCAACGTGCCGATACCGTATTTACCGATGGTGAACGCCATGCCGGCACCGGCGCCGAGCGGGGCCAGGCGCATGACCATGGCGACGATCTTGAACAGGCCTTGCAGGAACAGATCGATGGTATTGATCAGAGGCTTGCTGGTTTCGCCCAACTGAACCAGGGCAATGCCCATCAATACCGAGAGCAGTATCACCTGAAGCATCACGCCGTTGGAAAAGGCGCCGATGAACGTGTGCGGGATGATGTTGAGAAAGAACTCGACGGTGCCGCCTTGCTCGCTGGCGGCCTGGCTGTATTTATTGATGGCGCTGGCATCCAGGGCGCTGACATTGATGTTCATGCCGACGCCGGGCTTGACGATGTTGACCACGATCAACCCGACGACCAGCGCAATCGTCGACAGAATCTCGAAGTAGATCAGGGCTTTCACACCAATGCGTCCGACTTCCTTGATGCTGCCCATCTTGGCGATACCGACCACCACCGTGCCGAAGATGATCGGTGCCAGCAGCATTTTGATCAGTTTGATGAAGCCATCGGCAAACGGCTGCAGCTTGGCGCCGATGTTGGGTGCGAAGTAACCGATGGCGGCACCGATGACGATACCTATCAACACTTGCACGTACAGCTGGCCATACCAGCGGGTTCTGGAGATTTCCACGAGAGCACCTCATTTTATTGTTGTGATGGGCGTGTGGCGTGACGTCAGTGCCTGACGCCAGCGTTTGCGGCCTGTTTGGCACAGGCCGCAGAGGGAAGCGATCAGCCTTCGCCGAGCTCGCGCATGACGGCGTAGAGGGCCGACTTGGCTTCGAAACCGACACCGGGAATGTCCGGCAGGCCGACATAGCCGTTTTCGACCTGGAGACCGTCAGCGAAGCCACCGAACGGCTGGAACACATCCGGGTAGGATTCGTTGCCACCCAGGTGCAGGCCCGCGGCAATGTTCAATGACATTTGGTGGCCGCCGTGCGGGACCACGCGGCGCGATGACCAGCCCATGTCTTCCATTACTTTCAGGGTGCGCATGTATTCGACCAAGCCGTAGGACAGTGCGCAGTCGAACTGCAGAAAATCACGGTCGGGGCGCATGCCGCCGTGGCGCAGCAGGTTGCGAGCGTCCTGGTGGGAGAACAGGTTTTCGCCGGTGGCCATGGGCAATTCGTAGTGATTGGCGAGTTCGGCCTGGAGGGCGTAGTCCAGCGGATCGCCGACTTCCTCGTACCAGAAGAGGTTGTACTTCTTGATGGCTTCAGCGTAGGCGATACCGGTCTGCAGGTCGAAGCGACCATTGGCATCGACCGCCAGGCGCCGGCCATCACCGACCACTTCGAGCACTGCTTCGATACGCCGGATGTCTTCATCGAGCGGCACCGCACCGATCTTCATCTTGACCACGTCGTAGCCACGGTCCAGATAGCTCTGCATTTCGGCCTTGAGCTTGGTCTGGTCCTTGCCGGGGTAGTAGTAGCCACCGGCGGCATAGACCCAGACCTTGTCGTCCGCCACGCCGTTGCGATAGCGGTCAGCCAGCAGGCGATACAGCGGCTTGCCTTCGATCTTGGCGACCGCATCCCACACCGCCATGTCGATGGTACCGACCGCCACCGAGCGCTCGCCGTGGCCTCCAGGCTTTTCGTTGGTCATCAGGGCTTTCCAGATGGCGAACGGGTCGAGGTTGTCGTTTTCATGATCGACAAGTGTATCGGGGTCGGCTTCGGTGATACGGGCGAGGAAGCGGTCGCGCATCAGCGCACCCTGGCCGTAGCGACCGTTGGAGTTGAAGCCGTAGCCGATGACCGGTTTGCCATCGCGGATCACGTCGGTGATCACCGCCACGACCGAGCAGGTCATTTTGGAAAAGTCGATGTAGGCGTTGGCAATGGGGGAGGCGATGGAAACGGTCTTCTCACGAATGTCGACGATGCGCATGGAGGGTTCCTCTTATGGGTTGTGGCCCCACGTTAGGCTTTGCGAAGTCACCCGCCCAATGCTATTAATGCCCAACCCTATGCACAGAAGGCATGGCCCTTGGAACTCGTCTGGCTCGAAGACCTTTCGGCGCTTGCCGAATACGGCAGCTTCGTGCGCGCCGCCGAAGCTCGCCACATTACCCAGCCGGCCTTCAGCCGCAGGGTCCGCTCGCTTGAAAACTGGATGGGTGTGGAATTGTTCATCCGCACGCCCCATGGCGCGACCCTGACAGAGGCGGGGAGGCAGATTCTGCCCGGTGCACAGGAGGCGGCGCGCCACCTGTATCGGCTGCGCAACGAGGCGCAGGAAGTGGCGGGCGTGTCGGCACGCTCACTGAAGTTCGCCGCTACTCACTCGCTGTCATTCACGTTTTTCCCCAGGTGGCTGCGCAGTTCGGAAGCCGGTGCGCCTATCGAAGCGGTCCAGCTTCACTCCGACAGCATGGCTGTCTGCGAGCAGATGCTGATACACGGCCAGGTCCAGTTTCTGCTGTGCCATCGTCATCCCGATGTTCCGCCGCTGCTGGCGCCCGATCAGTTCATCAGCAAGAAGGTCGCAGAGGACGTTCTGGTACCGCTCGCCAGTGCCTCCTCACACTTCGATACCTCGCCCGCTGCGCTGCCTTACCTTGCCTATACCCATGAGTCGGGGCTGGGGCGGATCGTCGCCCACAGGTTGCGCGGCAAAGAGGATTATCTGCACTTGCAGCCGCTGTTCAGCAGCCACCTGGCGGCGGTGCTCATGTCCATGGCCCTTGAAAGCAAAGGCGTGGCCTGGTTGCCCAAGAGCCTGACCGAGCAGGAGCTTCACGAGGGACGCTTGGTGAGGGCGCTCGATGAGAGTTGGGACATACCGCTGGAAGTGCACCTGACCCGGCCGAAAGCGAACCTGGGTCAGTCCGCGGAAGCGTTCTGGGCGAGAGCGGGTATGGATCTGCCATCTGTCACCTGACGCATCGGTTGTGCGATACGCCGAGTCGGCGTTTCGCCTATCTGGCAGCCGGTGCACAGGGCCGCGCTGTCCCCGACGTGCCGCCTGCAGCTGCCCGGGTTGCCGCGCGTCCCGCCAGAAAGGCAAGCACCGCTGCCAAGCCGAGCAACCCTGCGCTCGTTTCAAAAGTCGCCCGGTAGCCGCTTGCGTCGAATACCAGCCCACCGACGATGGCCCCGGACGCGATGGCCAATTGGATGATCGCAACCATCAAGCCACCGCCTGCCTCCGCATCGTTCGGAAGGGTTCTTGCCAGCCACGTCCACCATCCCACCGGTGCGGCAGTCGCAACCGCTCCCCAAAGCCCCAGCAGTACCGTAGTGATGACCGTCGAGCTGCCGAATGACAACAGTGCCATGGCGATGGCGGCCATCAGGATCGGGATAACGGTCAGCGTTCGATGCAGGCCATTTTTCAGGAAGGCTTCGATCAGGAACGTGCCGGCAAGCCCGGCCAGGCCTAGCACCAGCAGCATCAACGAAAGCATGGAAACACTGACCTGTGTGACCGTTTCCAGAAACGGACGCAGATAGGTGAAGAGCATGAACTGACCCATGAAAAATACGCTTACCGCGACCATGCCCAGGGCGACCGGGGTGCGTTTCATCAGCGTGAGAACGTTGCCGGTGCCCGACTCGCTGCGCGCTTTCAGGGTTGGGAGGCTCACCAACAACCATGCACAGGCAATCACGGCCACGGGAAGAAGGGCCAGAAAGGCACCGCGCCAGCCGATCAGCGCGCCGAGAAAACTGCCCAGGGGCGCTGCCACGACCGTTGCCAGAGCATTGCCGCCGTTGACGATAGCCATCGCCCGGGTGACCTGGCCTTCAGGCACCAGGCGCATGGCGGTCGCTGCCGACAATGACCAGAACCCGCCGATGGCGACGCCGATCAGGGCGCGTGCGCCCATGAATACCCAATAGTTGGGCGCAAAGGCAACGACGGCTGCGGAAACGATCATCAGCAGGGTAAGTGCAACGAGCAGCGGTTTGCGCTCGACCCGAGCGGCCACCGATGCGATCAGCAGGCTGGTGAAAAGCGCGAACAGCCCTGATACGGAGATGCCCTGGCCGGCCTGGCCCTCGGTGATGTGCAGGTCCGCCGCGATGGGTGTGAGCAGACTGATGGGCATGAATTCCGAGGCCACCAGCACGAAAGCGGCGAGCGACATGGCGAACACGGCGCCCCATGATTCACCGGTGTGGGTGGCGGAGGTCGAAGATCGGTTCATTCGAGAGGTCTTCTCCAGAGATTTATCGATGGCCATTGTCTCGGCCCGGTGAGTCTCTCTGTAGCGCATTGCACTGGATTACTTGCCTGATCCTATGAGTCTGCACTGGATGGCGGGACGAACGAGCAGAGGCGAGTTAGAGTTCGTGACACGGGAGCAAGGTGAATATGACGAACGAATTCGACACGACTGGTCCAGGCTCATCGACGCAGGAAACGCTGACGCGGATGATCGCCTCGCACACCAAGGCGCCCGGTGATTACCGAACGGACATCGCAGGTCTTGGTTTTTTTCGACGCGACTGCCCGGCACCGCCCATGACCTGCATGGTCGAGCCCAGCATCATTCTGGTTGCTCAGGGCGAAAAGCAGCTGTGGGTGGGGGGCGAAGGTTATCGCTACAGCACCTCGAAGTTTCTGATCACGTCGCTGGATCTGCCTGCCAACTCCGAAGTGCTGGTGGCCAGCCACGAGCAGCCATGCCTGGGGCTGACGTTCAAGCTGGATATGCGCATGCTGGCCGAACTGATAGCGCAGGGTGATCTGCCGCCCATCCGTGATCGTGCCGCGGTCCAGGGCGTGGGTATCGGTTCGGTAACGCTGCCATTGCTGGCCTCGTTCGAACGGCTGCTGGCGCTGTTCGATGAGCCGCAGTCCATTCCTGTGCTGGCGCCACTGATCCAGCGCGAAATCCACTATCGCCTGCTGCAAGGCGACCAGGCGGGTCGGCTGAGGCAGATCACCTCGGTGGACGGGCAGGGTTATCGCATAGGCAGAGCGATCGATTGGCTGAAGTTGAATTACACGTCAGCGCTGCGCGTCGACGAACTGGCAGCCAGGGTGCAGATGAGTACCCCGACCTTTCATCATCATTTCCGCCAACTTACCAGGATGAGCCCGCTGCAGTATCAAAAGTGGCTGCGGCTCAACGAGGCAAAGCGGTTGATGCTCAATGAACATCAGGACGTGTCCAGCGCAGCCTTCAAGGTTGGGTATGAAAGTCCGTCGCAGTTCAGTCGCGAGTACAGTCGTCTGTTCGGCGCGCCACCCAAGCGCGACATCGCGGCCTTGCGCGGAAACGGCTAGCCTGGCTGCGCTCGCGCATACCTCGTCGCTTCCACTGGAATAGGCAAGAACGCCACTCGATTGGGCAAGTGGCGCTCCGTGGTCGACCGCATACTGAGTCGCCGGATCGGCGAACGGAGTGACGTTTCCCGCAGCGCATGAGCGCCCCCACAGGTTTGAACCCGCTCTGCAAGACCCCGGCAACAGCTGCCCTCGTTGCCATGTCGGGCATCGTGCGGGTCGTCAATGGCGTGATCCGCGACACGCTTTGAAACCATAGTGTCTTGTCACCTGACGTACGACCTCAACCAATGGCGTGATCCAGGTGTCTGCACTAGACGCAGCAAGACCGTGATTCGAGACATAAAAAAATAGATGAGGACCGCAACATGACCGATCCGACCGAAAAGATTTCCTCCGAACCAGAGGGTTCAGGTGAGCTGTTCAAGGAACTGACCACACCCTCGCGGCGCAATTTCCTGCGCACCATGGGCATCTCCGGCATGGCCGCTGCCACCGCCCCGGTGTGGGCCCAGGCCGCCCAGCTGGCGCCTGTCGACGACAGCGACAAGCCCTTGGCCAAGGGCGAGCAGCGGATCACGCTCAAGGTCAACGGCCAGCCGCACACGCTCAATGTGCCCGGCAATGCCGTGCTGCTGGACGTGTTGCGCGACCGCTTGATGCTCACCGGCACCAAGAAGGGTTGCGACCACGGTCAGTGCGGGGCCTGCACGCTGCACATCAATGGTCAGCCGGTGAACAGCTGTCTGTCCCTGGCGGCCATGCACCAGGGCGATGACATCACCACCATCGAAGGTCTGGAGCGCAATGGTCAGTTGCACCCGATTCAGGAGGCGTTCTGGGCCCACGACGCGTTCCAGTGCGGCTATTGCACCTCGGGCCAGATGATGACCGCTGCGGCCATCATCAAGGACCCGGACATCGGCGCCGACGACGCCAGCGTGCGCGAGGCCATGAGTGGCAACATCTGCCGATGTGGCGCGTACAAGAACATCCTTGCCGCCGTGCAGGATGCCCGTGGCAAAGTACAGGGAGCCAGCTGATGAGAGCCTTGGAATACACCCGCGCAACCAGCCCCGAACAGGCCGTTGCGACCCATGCCCGCAATGAAGCCACGGCGTTTCTTGCCGGCGGTACGACCCTGCTGGATTTAGTCAAGATCGACATCATGCAGCCTGATCGGGTCATCGACGTGCATACCTTGGCGCTGGATCAGGTCGAAACCTTGAGCGATGGCCGGACCCGTATCGGCGCCATGGTCAGCAACACTCGTCTGGCCAATCATCCGCGCATCAAAAGTGATTACGCGGTGCTGTCCCAGGCGCTGCTGTCCGGGGCCACCACGCAACTGCGCAACAAGGCGACCACCGGCGGCAATGTCATGCAGCGGGTGCGCTGCAATTATTTCCGCGACGGCGTTTCCGCCTGCAACAAGCGTGTGCCCGGCTCGGGCTGTGCTGCCATCGGCGGGCACAACCGCAGCGTGCACGCGGTACTGGGCACCAGCGACCAGTGCATTGCCACCCATCCTTCGGACATGTGCGTGGCCATGGCGGCGATTGGTGCGACCGTGCAGGTGAAAGGCCCCAACGGCAAACGCGAGATCGACTTCCAGGACTTCCACTTGCTGCCGGGCGCCACGCCGTGGAAAGAGCATGCGCTGCAGCCTGACGAATTGATTACCCATGTAACGCTGAATGCGCCATTGGCCAACGGCAAGTCTGCGTACCTGAAGCTGCGTGATCGCGCGTCCTACCAGTTTGCGCTGGCTTCCAGCGCGGTGATTCTGGTCATGGACGGGCAGGTCATTCGCGAGGCCCGCATTGCCCTGGGCGGCGTCGGCACCAAGCCGTGGCGTGCGCTGGAAGCCGAGCGCGCACTGCGCGGTGCGGCCGCTACCCCGGAAAACTTCGCCAAGGCCGCAGCCATCGCGCTGCAAGGGTCCAAGCCGTATGCACACAACGCCTACAAGATTCCCCTTGGGCAGCAGGCCATCGTGCGCAACCTCTCCACCCTGAGCACAGGAGCCATGGCATGAGCGAGTCAATCATGGGGGCATCCCCACGCCGCATCGACGGTCGCCTGAAGGTCACCGGCAGCGCGCAGTATGCGGCCGACCATCAGCCCAAGGGCATGGTCTTCGCCTACGGCGTCTACAGCACGGTGGCCAGTGGCTCGATCACATCTTTGGACATCGAGGCGGCGCGCCGCTCGCCCGGCGTGCTGGAAATTCTGCACCACGGCAACTTTCCCCAGGCGTTCCACACCTCGCCCGTGCCTTTCTCCCTGGCAGGGGTGCTGACAGGCTCGCGTACCGATGAGAAAAGGCTGCCGTTCGAGGACAACGTCGTGCGTTATGCCGGGCAGTTCGTGGCGCTGGTGGTTGCCGACACGTTCGAGCATGCGCGCGAAGCGGCCTACAAGGTCAAGGTCAGCTACAGCGAAAGCGCGGCTGCCGCCAATCTGGAGCAGGGGCTGAAGCGGCGCGCAGCCGCCGACGGCGGGCAGGGCCACAAGCGTGGCGATCCTGCGAGCGCCTTCGATGGCGGTGCGCAGACGGTAGATGCCACTTATACGACGCCTGTGGAAACCCACAACCCCATGGAAATGCACGCCACCGTTGCGCTGTGGGACAACGGTCGACTGGTGGTGTATGAATCCACCCAGTCGGTCGTGGTTCACCGCAACACCCTGGCGCAGATCTTCGGCCTGCCCACCGAGCGCGTGGAAGTGCGTGCGCCGTTCATTGGTTCGGGTTTCGGCGGCAAGCTGTGGATCTGGCCGCACTCGGTAGCTGCCTGCGCAGCAGCCAAGATCGTCGGCCGACCGGTGCAACTAGTGCTGCCGCGAGCGCAGATGTTCACCACGGTAGGGCATCGCCCGGAGACCCGCCAGCGCATGCGCCTGGCGGCCGATGGCAAGGGCAAGCTGGTTTCCCTGCGTCATGAATCGCTCAACACCACCGGGATCGGCGACCAGTATGTCGAGAACTGCGGGGGCATGAGTGCCAGCCTGTACTCGTGTGCAAACGTCGAAGTGACCCATGGCACGGTTCAGGTCAACCGCGGCGCACCGACCTCGATGCGTGCTCCAGGCGCAGCCCCTGGCCTGTTTGCGCTGGAGTCGGCCATCGACGAACTGGCCGAACGCTGCAAGATGGACCCGCTCGCCTTTCGCCAGTTGAACTGGGCCGAGCAGAACGAGCAGGAGAAACTGCCGTGGTCCGGCAACCATCTGCGCGAAGCACTGGCGCAAGGCGCCGAGCGTTTCGGCTGGGCCAAGCGCACGCCGGGTATCGGCAGCATGCGCGATGGCCATGAGATCGTCGGCTACGGCATGGCGCAGTGCAACTGGGATGCCTTCCGCACGCCGTGCGAAGCGCGGGTCTCGTTGACCTCCGACGGTCGCGCGGTGGTGTACTGCGGTGCTCAGGACATTGGGACCGGCACCTACACGGTGCTTGCCCAGTGCGTCAGTGACATCACCGGTCTGCCGCTGGAGCGGATTACGGTAGAGCTGGGCAACTCTTCCTACCCGCCCGCGCCTGTTTCCGGCGGCTCGTGGATGACCGCCAGTGCCTTGCCGGCCGTGGCAGAGGCAACGCGCGCCGCGCTCACACAGCTCAAGAGCTTCGCCGCTTCGGAAGAGGGCGGGCTGGCCAATGCCAAGCCAGAAGCGATCACGGTCAGCAACGGGCGCCTGCAGGACGGTTCGACCAGCCTGGCGTTCGCCGAAGTACTCAAGAAGCTGAAGATCGCCAGTGCCGAAGGCGAGGCCCATACCGGTATGGCCGACACCAAGAAACACGCATTCAGCTCGTTCGGCGCGCATTTCGTCGAGGTGCGCTGGGATCCGGGTATCTCCCGCCTGCGCGTGTCGCGCGTGGTCAGCGCCATCGATGTGGGCAAGATCATCAATGCCAAGACCGCGCGCAATCAGGTCGAAGGCGCCATTGTCATGGCCGTCGGCATGGCGCTGTTCGAGTCGACCGACTACGACGAGCGCAATGGCATGCCGGTGAACAACAACTACGCGGAGTATGTGGTGCCGGTGCACGCCGATCAGCCGGACATCGATGTGATCCTGCTGGATTACCCCGACTACAACCTCAACGAGTACGGTGCGCGTGGTGTGGGTGAAATCGGTGTGACCGGTTTGGCGGCTGCTGTGGCCAACGCGGTCTACCATGCCACCGGCAAGCGTGTGCGTGACCTGCCGATCAGCCTGGAAAAACTGATGGATCAGGTGCCGACCGTCAGCGTTTGATCGCTCGTTGCCGCGCCGGGGGTTCTCTCGGCGCGGTATTGCCGGCTTCGTTGGCTATGCTTCGACGATGCTCGCCCTGATATTTTCCCTGAGCTTCGCTTCGATCCCGGCCTGGGCCTCAAGTCTATCGGCGAGCGCCGCAATCAGGTGGCGGCCAATGACGATGACGCCGTCCCTGTCTCCCACGATGGCATCACCCGGATTGCACACCACGTTGCCACACGCCACCGGCGTGCCGACCTGGCCTGGACCGTGCTTGGAAGGTCCGGCAGGATTCACGCCCCGCGCGTAGACAGGCAGCCCCATCACGCTCAGTTCTTCCACGTCTCGAACCGCGCCATCGATGACCACGGCGGCGACTTTACGCGCCAGGCATATTTCTCCGAGCAAGTCACCGAACACCGCGCGATTGATTTCGCCGTTGCCGTTGATCACCAGTACATCGCCTGGCTTGGCATCGTCCAACGCGCGGTGGATGGCCAGGTTGTCGCCTTCCCAGGTCTGAATCGGCAGAACCGTGCCATGAAACGATGCCTTGCCAGCGACGTGGTGGATGGCAGATGCCATCATCCCCATGCGTTGCAGCACGTCGCCGATCAGCGCGACGGGGTATTGTGATATTTCCTCGAGCTGCGCAAGACAAGCCCTGGGCCAGTCTTCGCTCACGGTGATGTTTGCAGCGGATGCATTGATGAACATGTTGACCTCGGCAGGGTTGCGTTTAGCGGGCGTCGTCAGTCGAACGCTCGGGAGACGGGCTCGTTGACCGGATGCAAGGGCGGCTCGCCACGCAACACGGCGCGAATGGCGTCCACAGCGCTCATGCCGACACGCAGCAACGACTCGTTGGTTTGCCCTGCGACATGAGGTGTCACGAGCAGATTGGGCAGGTCGGAAACGGGGAACGTGTTGCAGCTGAACGGGTTGATCATGTCGGCGTTTTCCGCAGCCAGAACGTCGATCCCTGCGCCGCCCAGCTGGCCGCTGCGCAAGGCGTCGGCGACAGCCGCCTCATCGATGACCCCGCCGCGACTGGTATTGATGAGGATCGCGCCAGCCTTCATCTGTGCTAGCTCGGGTCGACCGATCAGATTCCGGGTACTCGACTGTAGAGGCACGTGAAGGCTTACCACATCGGCCTTGGCCAGCAGGGTGTCGAGATCGACCAGCCGGGCGTCGAAGCTTGCGTCATAGGCAGGATCGGTCGCCAATACATTCATGCCGAACGCTTCGGCAACCGGCGCGACATGTTGGCCGATATCACCGAAGCCGATCAGGCCCAGGGTACGCCCCTCAAGCTCTATTCCGGTCAGGGACAGACGGTCCGCTGCCCAGACCCTGTCACGAGTCTGATCGGTGGCCAGTTGCAGCTTGCGGCTGACCCCCAGCAGCAGGGCAAACACATGCTCCACGACACTTCTGCGATTGGCCCCTGGCGTGTTGGTGACCCACACACCCCGTTCGGCAGCCGCCTGGTGGTCGACATTGTCATAACCCGCTCCGTGTCTGGCCACGATCCGCAGCTTCGGTGATGCCGCAATCATTTGCGCGGATATATGGCCACCACGCAGGAACACGGCATCGACCTGTTGCTGAATGTCGGTGTACGGGACTGCGTTCGGGCCGTAGCCGAGTCGCACCTCGCCTGTAGACGAAAGTGCCTGCAATACATCTGGATGAATCGGGCTCGTTACATAGATCAAAGGCATCATCGTCACCTCAGGAGAATTGGTGGGTGTTGGCATCATCGGTAGCCGCGGGCGGATTTCTGCGAACGGTCGAGATAACGATCAGCCCCAGAAGGCCTGATGCGCACAGGATGAATGCAGGCGTGGACTGATTGCCGGTGGCGCCGATCAGCCAGGTAGCCAGAAACGGGCCCGAGCCTCCGCCGATGACCGCACCTACGCTGTGCCCGAACGCCACCCCGGTGTGGCGGATGTGCATCGGGAAGAATTCGGGCATGACCGAGTAGGTACCGGCCTGGCAAAGCGCGTAGGGAATCATGCCCAGCGCCAAACCGGCCATGGCCAGATTCACCGAGCCTTGCTGCATCAACATGAAGGAGGGTATCGAGAGCACGGCATAGGCAACGTAGGCGTAGCGCAGGATGGACTTGCCGCCGCGATAGGAGCCCAGTTGTCCAGCCAGAGGTATCAGGAACGCGGCAAGAATCACCGCGACCAGCACGATGGTGGATGCCTGACCTTTCGAATAGCCCAGGATCGAACTGAAATAGGCTGCGATGAATACGGTGCCGATGTAGGTGCCGATGTTCTGCACCATCGCGATCATGATCACTTTGAGCAATGGCTTGCGGTAGTCACGCAGCAACTCCGCGAAGGGCTGGCCTTGCTTGACCTCGGTATGGTTTTTCTTCGACGCAAACTCGGGGCTGTCCTCGATGCTCAGCCGCATGTAAAGGCCAATGATCCCGAGCGGAAGCGCCAGGAGGAAAGGAATGCGCCAGCCCCAGGCAAGCATTTCGGGATCCGTGAGGGCCGCCGCTGCGAGGCCTGCTATGGCTGCGGCCAGGCCTTTGCCGAATTGCGCGATGGAGGGCAGAAAGGAAATGTACAAGGCGCGGCGTTTGGGCGGCGCCCACTCGCGGATGTAGCTTGCGGCGCCGCCGATTTCGCCGCCTGCCGAGAACCCTTGGAGCATGCGCAGCACGACCAGCAGTATCGGCGCCCACACGCCGATCTGCGCGTAGCCAGGCAGCAGGCCGATCAGCGTGGCGGCAATGCCCATCAGCGTGATACTGGCGATCAGGCTGAAGCGTCTTCCTACTTTGTCGCCCAGCCAGCCAAAGGCGATGGCACCCAAGGGCCTGACCAGGAATGCAGAGCCGAACACTAGGAAAGTGTTCAGCAGGCCTGTAGTCGCGTTGTCCGAGGGGAAGAAAACCAGCGCCAGGGTCGCAGCCACATAACCGTAGACGCTGAAGTCGTAGTACTCGACGAAGGTGCCGAACACCGCCGCTCTAGTGGCTTTCTTGGCTTTGCGCGTTTGCTCCGTCTGATCGACGGCAGACCGGACAGGCTCGGCCACAGCATTGTTGTTATTCATGGGCACCTCGGGTTATAGAACACTATCTATTCAAAAAATGGGACAGTGTCCTGATCTTGTTTTGGCTAGCTTCTAGAAGCTCGAGGAGCTTGTCAACAGTCACGTGTAATTGCCCTGCGGCAGCTTTACACCCCAGAATGGGGGCCCAAACCCTCGATTCGACTCATGATGTCCTCATCAAGCTGCTCTTCCGTCACTTCCTCGACTGCGGCAACTGCCTCCAGCCACACCCGATTGATTCAGGTCGTGGACGCGCTTGTCAGGCGCTCGGGCGCCGAGCCTTGGGGGGTGCGTGAACTGGCGGCAGAACTCGACGAGAGTCGCAGCACGGTCAATCGGATCCTGGCGTCTTTGGTCGAAGTTGGTTTGGCGACCGAGGCAGGAACGGGCAAGTACGCAGTAGGGCCGAGAGTCGATGTCTTGGCCAGGACGCTCAGTGATGCGAGCACGCTTCTGGGGCGCGGCTCACGATCGTTGGGTGATCTGGCAGCAGCATCGAGGTGCACGGCATTGGTGTCAGTCTGCTGTCCACACGAAGGCGGGTACTTCATTGCCGCCTGCAGCGAAGCCAAGGCGGCGCTCATATTCAAACCCGCGCTGGGCGCGCTTTATCCGCTCGCTTTCGGCGACATTGGACGCGCATTCCAGCGATTCCTTGCCGACGACCTTTCTTCCCAGGATAGGGAATCCGATGTCGCTGCCTATGCGCTGTCTCAGCATGAACAGCTTGGGCTGTTGTCGGAATCCGAGTTTCCGCGCGCGTCGTCGATCTCGGTCAGGCGCATGGCGAATGGGCTTGTGGTAGCGGTTTCCGTTCACTGCGCGAGCAGCACGGAAACGGCGCAACCTCGAGCCTGGGAGGCAGATGCGCAGCACGTCATCGCTCGAATACAGGCAGACATGGAATCTGGAAGCGTCGAACGGATTCAACGCCTGCCTGATGTCATCGAGCCGGATAGCAAATCTACGGTCGGTCGTCTGGAGCGACTCCTGTTGCTGGCGTGCGCCTTCCCCCAAGGCGTGAAAAACTCCGTGGATCTGCACGACCAATTGCTGTGTAACGCGGCCACAGCCAAGCGATTGATCGAGTCAGGTAGTCAGGCCGGTGTCGTCAGGTGGGTTGCAGGCACGCTGTACCCAGGCCCGAAGCTCTATCAATGGGCGGCGCGAATCACCGCTGCAGACCGTGACCTTGCCGACATGACCCACCGGATCGTTTCTTCACTCGTTCAGGAAACCGGCGAGACCATAGCGCTGCTTTCCTATGACGAGGCTACTGGCACGGCTGAATTTCTCGACGTCATCCAAGGCTGGCGACCCATTCAATACAAGCTGCAGGTGAACGTGGAAGTGCCACTGTACGCGGGTGCGGCGGGTAAGGCGGTATTGGCCAACTGCGACAGCCAGGTAGCAGAATCTCTTGACCTGGTGAGGATCACCGACGCGACCATAACCTCCCGCGAGTTGCTCAGGGCAGACCTGGAAGCCATAAGAGCCAGAGGCTGGGCCACGGGTGAAGGTGAGCGTGTGTTGGGGGCTTTCGGTTTGGCTGTGCCGTTTTTCGTAGACGGTCGAATACGAGGGTCGATCTCGGCAACGATCCCGCAGTACCGCAAGAGCGAGCTTGATTTGCCGCTGCTGCTGACACGCATGCGCGAAGCTACCACCCGGATAGAGCGCCTGTTGTCATTGGGTGTGAAGGCCGCCTGAGGGTTACTTCTGTAGTGAAGCCTCATCCAGCCCGGCGTACCAATCCGCGTATTGTGTATTGCGCGCCATGCGTCGGTTGACGTCGGCGCTGCCGTCGTCCCACCACACTTCCCCGCGCTCGCCCAAGGCCTGCTTGGCGACATCGACCTGCGCGCGGGCTTTTACGAGAGCCTCGGGATCTTCCGAGTGCTTGGCGGCCTTGACCGCTCGCCGTGCATCCATGAGCACCTTGACCCAATGTTCGCGCACGGCTTCGGGCAGGGCAGGGTTGCTGCATCGCCAGAGCCGGCCGCGTACGACGAAATAGCGTCCATCGGGTGTGGTGGGATACATCGCGGGATCATCGACAAGGACGGTGTGAGGGGAGGGTGATGCAATCCGGCAAGCGGGCCGTAGGTCGCTGCTTGCCGGTGGGTGTGGCTTAGCTCAACCAGCTTTCAACAGTGTCGGAGCCGTATTCGGCTTTCCATTCCTTCAAGGTCTTGTGGTTGCCGCCTTTGGTTTCGACGACTTCACCCGAGTGGGGGTTCTTGTAGGTTTTCAGCGAGCGCGGCTTGCGCGTGGCTTTTTCAGGCGCTGCGCTGGCCTTGACTGGTTTGCCGCCTTGCTGCGGGTCGAGGATGGAAACGATGTCCCTGAGGCTTTTATTGTATTCGCCCAACAGCGAACGCAACTTGGTCTCGAACTCGATTTCCTGTTCCAGGCCCTTGTCGCCTTTCATGGCCTCAAGTGCTGCAAGTTGTTCGGCCAGATGACGTTCGAGTTGACGGTATTCAGCAAGTTTGGACATGAGTATCCCCAGGCATGGATCGTGGATAAAAAGGTAAAGGTATCGAGGCGTGATTCTGGCGCAGTGTGCGCACCGATGCCACAACTAAATAACGTTTATTACAATATGTGGCCAGCTTCGTATCCGGTCGAGGACACGGAATGTCGCAGGCTCGATTAAACTTTTCGGCGACCAGGGGTGTCAGGTCTTAAGTAGGCTGTCGAATCCACGGCAGCAGCCAAGAAATCTGGAGATACGAAATGAGCTTTTTCAGCAGCATCCTCGAGAAACTGGGTATCGGCAAGCACGCTGTTCCGGACGCAGACGCTTCTACACAAACTCCCGTTGCTCCTGCGCCAGGTGCATCGCCCACCACTACCGTCACGAACCAGCCCTCCGCTGCGCCGATCACCCAGGTGGATGTCGCTCAAAAGCTCGAAGCCATGGCGGCCAGCCACGGCGAAACTTTGAACTGGCGTACGTCGATCGTTGACCTGCTCAAATTGCTTGGCCTGGACAGCAGCCTGACCGCGCGCAAGGAACTTGCCGAAGAGTTGCACTACACCGGTTCGACCGATGATTCGGCAGCCATGAACACCTGGCTGCACTCTGCTGTGATGAAGAAGCTCGCTGAAAACGGCGGCACCGTGCCTGCGGAATTGCTGAACTGATATATCGCTCAGCGTGCTGCACCGCTTATAAGAAAGCCCGACCCCGGTCGGGCTTTCTTGCATTTGAATACCCGGTTCGCGCGCAGCCGCAGGCGCCCTTATAGAACCCGTGGGCCAATTCTATAATTTTTGTTAATAAATCGAGCGGAACACCCTCGGCGTGGCGGTACTCAGAGCCCTTGAACTTATATTTTCAAAGGAGCGCCAAATGTCCACTGCAGCCGATTTCATGGTCAATACCCTCAAGCACGCAGGTGTCAAACGCATCTATGGCGTAGTGGGTGATTCCTTGAATGGCCTGACCGATTCAATGCGTCGGTTGGGCGGGCTGGATTGGATACACATGCGCAACGAAGAGGCCGGGGCCTTCGCCGCTGGCGGCGAGGCGCACCTGACCGGTGAACTGGCGGTCTGTGCCGGCAGCTGCGGACCGGGCAACCTGCATTTGATCAACGGCTTGTTCGACTGTCATCGCAGCGGCGTGCCGGTGCTGGCGATTGCAGCGCACATTCCCAGCAGCGAGATCGGCATAGACTACTTCCAGGCGACCCATCCCGAGTCGTTGTTCAAAGACTGCAGCCATTATGTAGAACTGGTCTCGCGCCCCGAGCAATTGCCGCAGATTCTGGAGCGGGCCATGCGCGTTGCCATCAGTCGCCGCGGCGTTGCCGTGGTAGTGATTCCGGGCGATGTGGCGCTGAGCTCGCTCGACGCGCCGGTCAGCCAGTGGATTGCACCACAGGCGCCAGTGGTCGTTCCGGCGCCGGGGCAACTCGACGAGCTCGCCCGGTTTCTCAACGGCGGCAAGCGCGTCACCCTGTTGTGCGGTGCCGGGTGCGCAGGTGCACACAGCGAAGTCGTGGCACTGGCCAAGCAGCTCAAGGCGCCCATCGTGCACGCCCTGCGCGGCAAGGAGCACCTGGAATACGACAATCCCTACGACGTGGGCATGACTGGGCTGATCGGCTTCGCTTCCGGCTTCAATGCCATGAAGGAATGCGACACTCTGCTGATGCTCGGCACCAACTTTCCGTACCGGCAGTTCTTTCCTGAGCACTCGCGCATTGCCCAGATCGATTTGCAGCCTGAGGCATTGGGCAATCGCTGCCCACTGGCTATCGGTCTGATCGGCGACATCAAGCACACCGTGCAGCAACTGTTGCCACGCCTTGAAGAACGCACCGACACCATGCACTTGAACAAGGCGCTGGCGGACTACGACAGCGCGCGAAAGGGCCTCGACGACCTCGCCGAGAGCGGCCCGAACAGCACGATCATCCACCCACAATACGTCAGCCGATTGGTCAGCGAGCTGGCCGCCGACGATGCGGTATTCACCTGCGATGTGGGCACGCCCACCGCCTGGGCCGCCCGCTACCTGAAAATGAACGGCAAGCGCCGCCTGATCGGCTCGTTCAACCATGGCTCGATGGCCAACGCCATGCTCCAGGCCATCGGCGCACAGGCGGCCTACCCCGACCGCCAGGTGGTGTCGATGTCCGGCGACGGCGGCTTCGCCATGATGATGGGTGACTTCCTGACCCTCAGCCAGGCCAACCTGCCGGTCAAGGTCATCGTGCTTAACAACGGCACGCTGGGCTTCGTCGAAATGGAAATGAAGGCCAGCGGTCTGGTGGACGTGGGCTGCGAGCTGAAGAATCCGAACTTCGCCACGTTCGCCCAGGGCATGGGTATCAAGGGCATCCGTGTGGAGAAACCGCAGGATCTGCGTGCCGCCCTGATCGAGGCGTTCGAGCATGATGGGCCGGTTTTAGTGGATGTGGTCAGCGAGCGTCAGGAATTGATCATGCCGCCGGAAATCACGGCAGCCAACGTCAAGGGCTTCGGCTTGTTCATGATGCGTGCGGTACTCGACGGGCGAGCCAAGGAACTGGTCAGTCTGGCCAAGAACAACCTCCTGCGCTGAGTCCCGACGCTGCAAACCGGTGCGCACGCGGCAGCGACGCACCGGTTTGACGCCAGCCCTCACTGGGCACACCTGGCTAGTCGGCGTAATCTCGGCTGATAGCGGTTCCTGATCACTTGGACAGCTTTTTGCACGGTCTCGGATCGAACCGATCTCAGTGGAGAAGCCATGAAAGCCTTGAATATCGTCATTGCCGGTGCCGGCATGGGTGGCCTCAGCGCCGCCGTGGCCCTGCGTCAGGCTGGCCACCGGGTGCACGTCTATGAACGTGCGGCAGAGCTGGCCCCGGTCGGCGCAGCCATTTCCATCTGGCCGAATGGTGTGCGGGTGATGGACGCGCTGGGCCTGGGTGGGTCCATCGAGCAAGCGGGCGGCCATATGCAGACCATGAGTTACAGCGACCACCAAGGCCGCCTGCTCACCCGTTTCGATCTGCAACCCTTGTACAGCCACGCCCGGCGTCGAGCCTTTCCAATCGCCCGTGCGCGTCTGCAGAGCATTCTGCTCGAGGCGGTGGAGATGCAGAATGTGAGCCTTGGAGTTGCTTGCCTGGACTATGAGGCAAGCGAGAAGCATGTACAGGTCATGTTGTCGACGGGTGAAACGGTGACAGCCGACCTGCTGATAGCGGCAAACGGCACCCACTCGCTGTTGCGCGACAAGATTGCCGGCCGACCGATTCCGCGGCGCTATTGCGGCTACGTCAATTGGAATGGTCGCATCCAGTCGGCACCCGACCTGGCACCCGCCGATGAATGGGTGCAGTACGTGGGTGACCACAAGCGGGTGTCGTTGATGCCCATGGGGAACGGTGAGTTGTATTTCTTCTTCGACGTACCGTTGCCGGCAGGAACGGCCAACGTCCGTGAAGGCTATCGCGCCGAACTCGAGCAGCAATTCGCCGGCTGGCCCGACCCGGTGCAGCGTCTTCTGCAACGGCTGGATCCGGCCAGCGTTGCGCGAGTGGAAATCCATGACACCGAGCGAGTCCCCCATTTGGTCGGCACGAGGGTTGCGCTGCTGGGCGACGCGGCCCATGCAATGACCCCCAACATAGGGCAGGGCGGTTGCCAGGCCATGGAGGATGCCTGGGTGCTGGCCCGCTGCATCGAACGCGAGCTGACTCCGGCAGCCGCGTTGGCGGCCTATGAGGCTGCACGCGCGGAGCGGGTCGCCGGTCTGGTAGTGAAGGCGCGCCAGCGGGCGGCGATCATCCACGGCGAAGTGCCGGAAGAAACCCGGCAATGGTACGCAACGCTGGCAGGCAGCGATGGCAGCGACATTCTGGGTGGCTTGATCAAGACCGACGAGGGCAGCCCGCTGTAGCGCGCAACTGCACTGTCTAGGGGTGCGGCAAGGTCAAGGTAACCACGGCGCCCTCTGCGTTGCTGCGGTTGAGAACCGCACCGCAACGCTTGGCCAGCGCGCCGATCAACCCCTGGCCACTGAGCTTGGACCCCGACGTGCCTGCATTCGACAATTGCGCCGGGGAGAAGCCTGGTCCGCGATCGCTCACCGTCAACTGCAGGTCACCTGTACCGAGACGCTTGAGTGCAAAGTGGATATGGGTGGTGCGCTGGTTGCCGTGATGGATGGCGTTGGCCACCAGCTCGTTGACGATCAAGCCCAGGTCCGAAGCCAGCTTGAACGGGGCGTGGGCAGTTTCGGTATCGACGGTCAGGTGAATGCTGTCGTCGCGCTCGGCCTGGATCGATGCCCGTACCAGGTGAGGAAGGTAATGCGCCAGATCCACGGTGCCCGACGCACTGCGATACAGCTCGGCCTGGACCGTACCCACGCCCTGGATACGCGCGATGGCCGATTCGAGCAGTTGCCGCGCTTCGTCGCCCTGGGCGCGCAGCTTGGACATCTGCAGGAAAGCGATGATCAGCTGCAGGTTGTTCTTGACCCGATGATTGAGCTCGGAAACCAGAACGTCCTGATGCGCCTCGAGCTCTTTCTGTGCGGTAATATCGGTGCAGCTGCCGAAGTAGCCGGCGAACACCCCCTGGCGATAGAACGGCGCGCCGTGGTCGAGAAACCATCGGTAGCTGCCGTCGTGGCGACGCAGGCGATACGGGGTAGTGAAGGACTCGCGGGCGTCGAAGGCCTGTTCGTAATTGCGCGTGCACATCTCCAGGTCATCGGGGTGCACGTCGTCGCCCCAGCCATAGCCGCAGAGCTGGTCCTGAGTCTTGCCGGTGAAATCGAGCCAAGGCTTGTTGAACCAATCGCACTGTTTGTCGGTACCCGCGCGCCAGATCAATACCGGCGCGTTGTCAGCCAACTCGCGAAACTCGGTTTCACCAAGTCCTGGTCCCATGCCCGGGAGATCTGTGGGTTCACTCATGCTTCTTTCCATATAGGCCGCGCGATTCTGTGAAAAGCTTCAAGGGCACTGGCAGCGGTCGATTCAAGGGTAGTTCACCTTTGACCAGCGAATGCACGATGTGTGCGCTGCGCGACAGGTCATTGGGGCTGTAGGGCTTGGACAGCAAACCCAACGCGTAGCCGCTGTTGGCCTTGGCCACATCAATCTGGCCACTGACGAACAGCGAGTGGATTTTGAATTGCTCGTAGAGCGTCTGCGCCAGGCCTACGCCTTCGTCGTGTCCATCCAGATTGATGTCGACGAATGCAACGTCGATGACATGCTCGTGCGCCAGTGACAGCGCTCCGGCGACGTCATACGCAGGACCGATGATCTCATGGCCATCTTCCTCCAGAGCTATCTCGGCCAGTAGCGCCAGGATTGGATCGTCTTCTATCAGCAGGATACGCATTGAGTTAACTCATTCTCTTCAAGGGCGCTTGCGCTCTTCTTGCAAAGCTTGTTTTAAGAGCGTCAATAAACCAGTGCGTTCAATCTCGCGTTGTCGGCTGCTAACCACATCTTGATTCCACGCTGAAAAATATCCTGAACTGTTCGGCTGCGCGCGCTTCTATCAGTAGACCGTTTTGGTCGTCTACCTCAGAGCTCAGGCTCAACCTATTTCCGGAGTGTTTGATCATGTCTGATCAATCAATGAATGACAGTGCGTCAAGCCAGGAACGTCCCGCCAGCCGTGTCAGCGAGGGCTTGCCGTACCCATTGGGCGCGACCTGGGATGGGTCGGGCGTCAATTTTGCAATCTTTTCCGCCAACGCCACCAAGGTTGAGTTGTGCCTGTTCGATGCCGACGGCGTCGAAGAGATCGAACGCATCGCCTTGCCTGAATTCACCAACGAGATCTGGCACGGTTACCTGCCCGATGCGCGCCCGGGCACATTGTACGGTTACCGCGTGCACGGTCCATACGACCCTGCCAACGGCCACCGTTTCAACGCCAACAAACTGTTGATCGACCCCTACGCCAAGCAGATCTCGGGCGAATTGAAGTGGGACGACGCGCTGTTCGGCTACACCGTGGGCCATGAAGACGGCGACCTGTCGTTCGACGAGCGTGACAGTGCACCGTTCATGCCACGCTGCCGTGTGATCGATCCGGCCTTCACCTGGGGCAACACAGCCAAGCCGAACGTGCCGTGGGAAAAGACCATTTTCTACGAAACCCACGTGCGCGGCTTCACCATGCGCCACCCTTCGGTGCGTGAGTCCGAGCGCGGTACCTTCGCCGCCTTCCACGAGAACGACGTGGTCGAATACATCCGTTCGCTCGGCGTCACGTCGGTAGAGCTGATGCCGGTTCACTATTTCCTTGATGACAATCATCTGCTGGAAAAAGGCCTGCACAACTTCTGGGGCTACAACACCCTGGGCTTCTTCGCGCCGCATGCCCGCTTCATGGCCGGCTCGTCGATCGCCGAATTCAAGGTCATGGTTTCGCGCTTCCACAAGGCCGGCCTGGAAGTGATTCTCGACGTGGTCTACAACCACACTGCCGAAGGCAACGAGATGGGCCCGACCCTGTCGCTCAAGGGTATCGACAACGCCAACTACTACCGTCTGATGCCAGACGATGCGCGTTACTACATCAATGACACCGGCACCGGCAACACCCTGAACATGAGCCACCCCTGCGTATTGCAGATGGTCACCGACTCCCTGCGTTACTGGAGTTCGGAAATGGGCGTGGACGGCTTCCGCTTCGACCTCGCGACCATTCTGGGTCGTGAAGCCCATGGCTTCAGCGAAGGCGGTGGTTTCCTCGACGCCTGCCGCCAGGATCCGGTGCTGGCCAAGGTCAAGCTGGTCGCCGAGCCGTGGGACTGCGGCCCGGGCGGCTATCAGGTGGGCAACTTCCCGCCGGGCTGGATGGAATGGAACGACAAGTTCCGCGACATCTCCCGTGCGTTCTGGAAGGGCGACGACGAGATGCTCGGCGATTTCGCGAAAATCTTCCTGGGCTCGGGCGACCAGTTCAACCGTCGTGGTCGCAAGCCGGCGTCTTCGGTCAACTTCATCACCGCGCACGATGGCTTCACCTTGAACGACCTGGTGTCGTACAACGAGAAGCACAACGAAGCCAACGGTGAAGACAACCGCGACGGCCACTCCGACAACCGCTCGTGGAACTGCGGCGTCGAAGGTCCGACCGACGATCCGGAAATCGTCGCGCTGCGCTACCGGCAGATGCGCAACCTGCTGGCGACGCTGTTTTTTGCCCAGGGCACGCCGATGCTGCTGGCGGGCGATGAGTTCGCTCGTACCCAGGGCGGCAGCAACAACGCCTACTGCCAGGACAGCGAAATCGGCTGGGTTGACTGGAACATCAGCGAGCAGAGCAGCGAGCTGCAGGACTTCGTCAAGTACCTGATCGAGCTGCGCAATCGCTACCCGCTGCTGCGCCGCAATCGCTTCTTCACCGGTGCCTACGACGAAAGCCTGGGCATCAAGGATGTCAGCTGGATCCAGCCCAACGGCAGCGAGATGGGCGTCGAGCAGTGGCAGGACGGCAGCAACCGCTGCATGGGCATCCTGCTCGATGGCCGCACCCAGTCCAGTGGTATCCGCCGCGCCGGGGTCGACCATTCGTTGTTGATCGTGGTCAACGCGCACCATGACGTGGTTGGCTTCACCTTGCCGGAAGTGCCGGAAGGCAAGCGCTGGATCCTGCAACTGGACACCAACCAGACCGACTTCGAAGCCGGTGAGTCGTTCGACTTCGGCACCGAGTACGCCGTCACCGGACGTTCGGTACTGATGTTCGAACTGGCCAAGCCAGTGAGCAAGAAGCGTCGCTGATACCGCTGTAACTCGATGCCCCACGTTGGCCAGTCCTGGCCAACGTGGGGCATCTGTCCTTCCACGATAGCGACGAGACGCTGTAGACGCTGAGATGGCAATTTGCTAGCTTGCTCTGCAGGCGCCGGTCAACCCCGTGACTGGCGGCCATGTGTACCGTCGAACTCATCCTTTGCTGCCCTTACGCAGCCACACATGACGACCTTCGACGACCCCGAAACTTGCTGCCCGTGCACGCCCGTGCGTTGGATATTGCCACGATGTTGATCAGACGCCGCCCATCGCTCGCAGGTTTTATCGGCCTGGCGCTCGGCTTGATCGTGTTTTCGGCGTTCTCGCTGTTGCGGTCCGAAATCCAGCGGCAGGAAACCCGCTTCTCCGAGTATGTACAGAGCATCGCCGGCACCGTACGCAATCAGCTCGACACCAACGATGCCGTACTGGCAGGTTTTGCGGCATTCCTGCAGGCGGTCAAGCAGAGCGATACCGATGCGGCAGCCCGCTACGGCGCGGCCGTGCTGGCGGCGTACCCGCACATCTACATGCTGGAAGTGGCGCGCAGCGTCCCGGTGGACGAGCAATTCGATTTCACGGCATTGCTGCGGCGCACCTGGCTGCCCGATTTCGAGTTGAAGAATTTCGAGGTCAAAGACGCGCACATGAAGGGCGTAGCGCCAGCCGAGCCTGGGGTCGGCGGGTCGCGAGCCATGGCGGAAGCGACCTGGCCCATCCTGTTCATGTCGCCGCAGCTGCCGCAGGCCAGCGTCATCTATGGCGTGCGCCTGGAAACCGTGCCGTACCTGGCCAACGCCCTGGCGCGTATTCGTCAGAACCCGCTGCCAGTGGTGTCGCCGGTGTTCGCCCTGCACGAAGGCGGCAACGCCTACATTCTCATGAAGTCGGTGTCGCGCCCCGATGAGGATACCCAGCACACCTTGCCGAATTTCTTCGGCAGCACCATGGTGGCCATGCTGCTGATCAAGACCGATGCACTGCTCGGTGCCATCGTGCGCCACAACAGCGACTCGCGTGTGGCAGTGAGTGCTCAGTTGCACAGCCCTGACAGCCCCAGCCAGGTGGTCGCCATGGAGCCGGTGGCGGGGCGTTGGTGGGACGAACTTGCCTTGCCGCGGCTGACCGATAGTGTGTACGTGGACAGTCCTACGCAACCTGTTTCCCTCAGCTTTCAACGGCAACTACGCCTGATGGACGTGCTGGGTCCGGGAAATCTGTTGATTCTGGCAATCTTGATGGCGAGCCTGGTGGTGGTGCCGATGGTGCTGGTCAGGCATTTCTCGGCCATCGAGGCCGCCGAACTGGAGCATGAGCGCTCGGCATTCCTGGCCACCCACGACGTCCTGACCCAGTTGCCCAACCGTTACCTGCTGGCAGACCGCTTCACCCAGGCACTGCAGCAATGGACCGAGCAAGGCGTCCCATTCGCGGTCATGCTGATCGACCTCGACCATTTCAAGCAGATCAACGATGAGCACGGCCACGCGGTGGGCGACCAGGTGCTGCAGGCATTGGCCAAACGCATGCGCGAGACAGTGCGCCATTACGACACGGTCGCGCGTTACGGTGGCGATGAATTCGTCGCGCTGGTCTCCGATCTGACCAATCCGGACAGCGTGATCCTCAAGGCGCAGCAGCTGCTGGATGCGATCGAGTTGCCAATCGGCACCAGCGTCGGTGCGCTGTCACTGTCGGGCAGCGTCGGGATCTCGCTGTGCCCCGTACACGGTGAAGACCTGGACACCTTGCTCAAGGCGGCCGATCAGGCAATGTATCAGGTCAAGCTGGAAGGTCGGCAAGGGGTGGCGATGGCGGGCGCCGTTTGACAGGCAGTGGCGGGAAAGGCGGCTGACATTCTGGAGATAGCGGCGAGTGCACAGCGGCCCAGGCAGGGCAGGGGCACTCGATGAGTGCCCCGACAGGGTTCAGAAGACCAGCTTGAACAGGCCGATGACCACGACCAGGCCGATCAGGAAGATGATACCGACGGTACTGCCAAGAAACTTCAACATGGGATGACTCACATCAATGGGTGTTACTGCTCTAGACAGCGGCCCTCGGCGCTCGTTTCATCCCATGTCGATCGGTTATCCCGGTCCGTTGCTTTGCAGTGGCCAAGGCCGGGCACTGCCCAGCCTTGTTGTGGGGTACCTCAAAGCGCCGGAATGACGCCTGCGGTAGGCTCGACAACCGGGGCTTCGATGGTCGGCTCGCCAGGCGTGAGAATGACCTTGCGGCAGTCCTCCTGTTTCTTGTCGAAGATCTTGTAGCCTTCGGCAGCCTGTTCCAGCGACATGCGGTGGGTGATGATGGTTTCAGGCGTCAGGCGGCCTGCTTCGATGTGCTCGAGCAACTCCGGCAGATAGCGCTGCACGTGGGTCTGGCCCATGCGGAAGGTCAGGCCCTTGTCGAATGCATCGCCGAACAGGAAGCCGTGGATGAACCCTGCGTATACACCGGGCACGCTGACCACGCCCCCGCGACGCACGGCCGCGATGCACTGGCGCAGCGCCTTGCCGCTGCTGCCTTCCAGCTTCAATGCCGCCAGCACGGTTTCGGTGGTGCTGCCCTTGGCTTCGAAGCCCACCGCATCCACCACGCCGTCGACACCGCGCGAGCCCGGAGTCTGGCGAATGATGGTGTCGGCAGGGTCATCGTCTTCATCGAAGTTGATCGGAATCACGCCGTAGGCCTGTTGTGCATACGCCAGGCGGTAGGGGTGGTGATCGACCATGAAGATACGCTCGGCGCCGAGCATCCGCGCCACGGCGGCGCACAGCAGCCCGACGGGACCGGCGCCGTAGATGGCAATGCTTGAGCCCTGGCCGATCTCGGTGTTCTTCACCGCTTGGAAAGCGGTTGGCAGAATGTCGGAAAGAAACAGCACCTTCTCGTCGGCAAGTGTGCCTGGCACCTTGAACGGACCGGTGTTGGCTTTCGGCACCCGCACGTATTCGGCTTGCCCCCCGGGCACGCCGCCGTAGAGGTGGCTGAAACCGAACAATGCCGCCCCTGGTGGAATCGACTTCTTGTTCAGAATCGCCCCGCGGCCCGTATTGGTCGTCTCGCAGGCTGCGAACTGGTCGAGATTGCAGAAAAAACAGCTGCCACAGGCAATCACGAAAGGGATGACGACGCGGTCGCCGGGACTGACGGCGGTGACGCCGGTACCGACTTCCTCGACCACACCCATGAACTCGTGGCCGAAGATGTCGCCGTGTTCCACCGTGGGTATCTTGCCGCGGTACAGGTGCAGGTCGGAGCCGCAGATGGCGGTGGCCGTCACGCGCAGAATGATGTCGTCGGCATCCTGCAGCTGGGGGTCGGGAACGGTGTCGACCTTGACGTCGTGAGCGCCGTGGTAGGTAAGTGCTCTCATGTTCTTCAGCCTCTTGATCAGGGATGGTTATCAGCAGAGGGATACCAAAACCGGGAAGTTCAAGCGGATATGCTCAGCGGAATCAGGAATCATTCCGATGTTCGATGAGTGAGCGAGGGTGCGGCGAGGGGGATTGCGGATTGGCTGCGGGGGTTGCGTGGGCAACCCCCGGCATGGTCCTGCCACAGCGGATGATACCAAGGCGATGAAGCGAAGCGCAGATCGGACGGCTCAATGAGCCGTTTCGATTCCCAGTTCTTCACGTGCCTGCTGGCCGGACGGCCTCCAGCGCACATCGGTAATCCCATACTGCTCGGCCTTGGGCTTGCTGACTTTCTGCACCCGTTCGCGGCCGAACTTGGGGATGACACCGACCCCTGCATCACAACTTGCCCAATGCCAGGCATCGGCATTGTTCAGGGTCGGTAGACGGATGATGAACGACTTTTCCGCTCCATGGAGCCGGTAGTCAATGATGAACAGTGTTGGGTTCGGCATGGTGATCTCCTGCGTTGACTCATCATTGAGTTGTGATACGCAGGAAAGATTCAGAAAATGTGTGGCACAGCGACGAGTTGTCGCTTGCCTGGCGAGCCCTCTGCAATCAGGTGTGCGAGTCCCACTCGACGGCGGGCATCACTTCCAGTGGCGCATGGGAACCCTTGCCACGGATTTCGTTGACCGCATACAGCACCAGCAGGCGAAACGTGGTGCTGTCCTTGTATTCATGGGGCGACAGGCTGCGCATCACTTGCGCGGGGACATTGGGGTCGATCAGGGTCAGGTTGAGCAGCCCTTCTTCCATGTGGGTTTCATGTTTGAGGGGCGGGTCGAGCCCTGCTAGTACCGCTTCGATGGAAGCCATGGAGTCACCCTTGACGGTCGATGATGAGAAGGCAGGGGAATAAACCGGCTGAAATTGCCCGGGGCTGTAAAAGCTATAGCTGATGTTGGCCGAAACCGCCTCCCTGCTGCCATTGGTTTTTCCACGGCTCGGCCGCAGCCGCCACTTCCATGCTCGGGATCCTCCGGCATGCTTTTTCCTGTGCCCTGGTCGATGCTTTTGAGTAAGCTGGCGGCACGTGCAATGGATGCAACGGAGGCTGGCTAGCGATGACGGAAGACCAGGCTAACTACAAGCGGCTGCTGACGCTGATAGAGAGCGCCCAATGGCAGGCATTCGGCAGCGAGGACGGTTTCGCCCTGCGCGCGTTGCTGCTGGTCGGTTACGTGGTTACCACGGTCACCCCAGATAGCCGGACGCGGCTGGCCCTCACCGTGCGCGGCACCCGCTATCTCGAGGAACTGCGCAGCGAAGTCTGACCGCTGCGGGGCATTTCACCCACCAATGTGCTCATTGGGCCATCACGAGCGTCAATCCTCCCCAACGGGCCCGAGGCTGGGGCCGCGCCGCTTGCCAGACCCGGACCGTTCTCGGGTATACCGCTCTTCAAGGATCCGTTCCATGCCGCAACCCTCTGCGCCCCGTCTTCATGTCGGGGGCCGTCCCCACTGCCTGTCTTCGATTGCCCTGTCACGCTCGCCCCGATGGCCTGCCTTGGGCTTGGCTGCCGTGTTCGGCGCACCTTCGTGTGCCCTCGCGGCACAGGTCATGGAGTTGCCGGCTGTCGAGGTCAGCGAGGCCCGCGTGAGCGAGCTGGACGAGGCAGGTCTGGCATTGCACTCGGTCCCGGGCGGTACCAATCTGATCGACGCCGAAGCGAGTGAGCGCGGGCGGCTGGCGGGCAATGAAGACTTGTTCAGGAATCAGGCAGGCATCTATGCCCGCGCTGCCAACAACGAAGGTGCGAAAATCTCCATCCGTGGTTCGGGCATCAACCGCGGTCCCGGCGCGCATTCTTCGGGGCTGTACCAGATGTTCGACGGCCTGCCGCTGACCGGCCCTGGTGGCACGCCTTATGAGTTGCTCGAACCGCTGTGGCTGAGCCGTGTCGAGGTGCTGCGCGGAGCCAATGGCTTCGACCGTGGCGCGCTGGCCCTGGGCGGCGCCATCAACTATGTCACGCGTACCGGCTACGACGCCGCCAGATTGCAGCTGCGCTACGAAGTGGGCAGCCATGGCTACAGCAAGCGCCAGGTCAGTTCCGGCCAGGTGCTGGGAGATGCCGACTATTATTTCAGCGTGACCGATTCCAGCTACGACGGCTTCCAGGACCAGAGCGCCGGCGGCAGCCGTGGCGCTGCAGGCAACTTCGGCTATCGCTTCAGCCCGCAGTTGGAGACCCGGTTTTTCTTCCGCTATCGCGAGACCGACAACGACACGCCCGGCAGACTGACCCGCGGGCAGATCGCCCACGACCCTCGCGCGGCCAATGGCTTGAACCTGGCGCGCGACTCCAAGCGCATCCAGCCGGGCAGTACCTGGCTGGCCAACAAGACCACCTGGCACCTGGATGACGGTGCCCGCCTGGAAGCCGGGCTGGTCTATCACGACTACCCGATGGACCTGCGCGAAGGCACCAATCGGATGAAGGTGGCCTACACCGATGTCAGCGGCACGTTGAACTATGTGCGCCAGGACGACCTGCTCGGGCATGTCAGCAAGACCACAGTGGGGTGGCGCAGCACCAAGGCATTGCCCAATTCCGGAGTGTCGGAATTCGTCCGCGTGCCGGTCGGCAACACGGCTGGGTATGCACCTGGCACGCGCACCCGCGATTACAGCTACCAAGGCTCCGACCATACGCTGTACGTCAGCAACGAACTGGAGCTGCTGCCGGACCTCTGGCTGACCAGTGGACTGGCCGCCCTGTACACGCGCCGCGAGACGGAAGTCAGTTACCCGGTGACCAACGACCGCGTCAGCCTGCATGCCTGGGACTACGCGCCACGCCTGGGCCTGCGCTACGACTACAGCCCGCAGTTGCAGGTGTTCGGCAACCTCAGTCGTTCGGTGGAACCGCCGCACCCGTGGTCGATGATCTGGGGCTCCAACCGCTACTTCGCGGCGGGCAGCGGTGCGGCCACGGGTTTGCAGAGCAACGGCGTCGAACTCGACAACCAGAGCGCTACCACCCTGGAACTGGGCGGGCGAGGGGAGGCCTGGTTCGGCCAATGGGACCTGGCCTGGTATTACTCGCAGGTGCGTCACGAACTGCTCAGCGTCGAGACCCAGGCCGCCACGGCCACGCGCTCGCAAGTGATTGGCGAGGCCAATGCAAGCCCGACGGTGCATCAAGGTATCGAGCTGGCACTGGACAGCCCCTTGTGGGACGGCCACCAGGCCGGCCGCCTGGCACTGCGGCAAACCTATACCTACAGTGACTTCCACTACCGTGACGATGCGCGGTTCGGTGACAACCGTCTGCCCGGCCTGCCCGAGCATTACTATCAGGCCGAACTGCGCTACGACCACCCCAGCGGTGTGTACACCGGCCTCAACGTGCAACACGCCTCACGCATTGCCGTGGACTATGCCAATTCCTATTACGCGGCGCCGTATACCCTGTTCGGTGCCAGCCTGGGCTACGCCGCGCCGGACGACACCTGGCAGACCTGGCTGGACGTTCGCAACCTGACCAACAAACGCTATGCCAGCACCGTCACTCCGGGCTATGACGATCAGGGCCGTGACGTGGCGCGCTCGACCCCCGGCGACGGCCTGGGTGTCTATGCGGGCATTTCCTGGACCTTGCGCTGACCAGGCGATGAGCAGCCGGCCAGGGTCGCGCCGGTTGCGTTAAGATAGTGGCCTACCCGCTTTGGCAGAGAGCAGCAGTGATCCTCAACAGCCTGGTTTTTTTCATCACCTTGGCGGCCATGGAAGGCGTTGCCTACCTGGCCCACAAGTACCTCATGCATGGTTGGGGCTGGGGCTGGCATCGTTCCCATCACGAGCCCCGCACCGGCTGGTTCGAGAAGAACGACCTGTACGCGGTGGTGTTCGCAGGGCTGGCAATCGTGCTGATTGCCCTGGGGACCCAGGGGCTGCATCCGCTGGAGTGGATCGGCGCGGGCATGACTGCCTATGGCGCATTGTATTTCGTGGTTCACGATGGGCTGGTGCACCGGCGCTGGCCGTTTCACCTGGTGCCCCGACGTGGTTACCTCAAGCGCCTCTACCAGGCGCACTTGATGCACCACGCGGTAGAGGGCAAGGAGCGCTGCGTCTCCTTCGGCTTTCTGTTCGCGCCTTCTACGACGCGTTTGCGTGCTCAGCTTCGCGCACTGCACCAGGGGCCGCTGCGCAAGGCGGACGAGGCCGACTCCACAGCTGCGCAGGGCGCTGCGGCCACTGCCGCCAGCGAGCGCTGACGGCGCGCCATCCGCCCTGGCTCACGGCTGCCAGCTTTTCTGCCTTCGAGGTTGAAATGCGGGCATCCCAGGCATGGCTGCCCGCTGCAACCACCTTCACGCCGATCTGTCGGTACACCGCGGCGGCGGTCGCCACGGCCCAGGCCGAGCGCCAGGGCAGGGCAGCCAGGCCGGCCTGGGCGCTGGCGTAGTAGGGTTCGGCCAGGTTGACCAGGCGCTGGGCGAGCACTGCCACGGCCGGCCGGTGCTCAGGCGCGGCCAGTGCCTGCAGCGGAATGTTCAACTCATCCAACCACTGCGCGGGGAGGTAGCAGCGGCCGATACGCGCGTCTTCGACGATGTCTCGGGCAATATTGGTCAGCTGGAACGCCACCCCCAGGTCACAGGCCCGATCCAGGGTGCGTGGATCGTCAGTGCCCATGACCCGCGCCATCATCAGGCCGACCACCCCAGCCACGTGGTAGCAGTACTGCAGTGTGTCGTCCTGGGTGTGATAGCGGCGGTCCAGCACGTCCATTTCAAACCCGGCCAGGTGTTCCATTGCGTTGTGTTCGGGAATGCCGTGCTCGCGCACGACCTCGGCGAACGCGGCAAACGCTGGTTCGCCGGCAGGCTCCCCGGCGTACACCGCACGGGTTTGGGCCTGCAGCAGGGCCAGCCGCCGCTGCGCTTCCCCAGCGCTGATCGATACCGCGTCGTGGCCGGCCTGTTGTCCGTCGATCACGTCGTCGCAATGGCGGCACCAGGCATACAGCATCACCGCACTGCGCCGCGTGCGTTCGTCGAACAGCTTGGCGGCTGCAGCGAAGCTTTTCGAACCCACGGCGATGCTCTGCTCGGCATGTTCGCGCAGCGCCGGATCCGGCGCCGGCGTGCTCATGAATGCAGGTCCGCGATCATCAGCCCGGCAGTCGCCTTGGCCGAGCCGATCACACCCGGCACCCCGGCGCCTGGATGGGTACCGGCACCGACCAGATAGACGTTGTTCAACTGCGCATCGCGGTTGTGCGGGCGGAACCAGGCACTTTGCTGCAGCACCGGCTCGAGCGAAAACGCCGAGCCCAGGTGCGCGTTGAGTTCGGTCTGGAAATCATCCGGGGTGAAGATGCGGCAGGTGACCAGATCTTCGCGCAAGCCGGGAATGTAGTGCTCTTCCAGGTATTCGAAAATCCGGTCGCGGTACAGCGGGCCCTGCACCGACCAGTCGATGGCTGCATTGCCCAGGTGTGGAACCGGCGACAATACGTAGTGGCTCGAACAGCCCGGTGGCGCCAGGCTGGGGTCGGTGATGCAGGGCGCATGCAGGTACAGGGAGAAATCCGTCGCCAGTTCGGCGCCGTTGAAAATCTCGTGGATCAACGCCTGGTAGCGCGCACCGAAGCACACCGTGTGATGTTGCAACTGCGGTTGTGGGCGCTTCAGGCCGAAATGGATGACGAACAGCGAGTTGCTGAAGCGCTTGCCCTTGAGGCGCTTGCCCTCGCGTCGACCGCGCGGGTGCTCGCCCAGCAGGTCGGCGTAGGTATGCACCACGTCGGCGTTCGAGGCCAGGCAGTCGGCGCGCCAGCTGCGGCCGTCGCGCGCATGCACTGCCGTGGCCCGATCGTGCTCGACGTCGATCTTCGCCACTTCGGCATTCAACTCCACGGTACCGCCCAGGTCCTGAAATAGCTTGACCATGCCTTGCACCAGCGCGCCGGTGCCGCCCTTGGGAAACCACACGCCCCATTCGCGTTCCAGGGCATGGATCAGGGTGTAGATGGACGAGGTGGCGAACGGGTTGCCGCCCACCAGCAGCGAGTGGAACGAGAATGCCTGGCGCAACTGATCATGCTCGATGAAGCTTGAAACCATCGAGTAGACGCTGCGCCACGCCTGCAACCGAGCCAGTTGCGGACCCGCCTGGAGCATGTCGCGAAACGACAGGAAGGGCACCGCGCCAAGCTTGAGGTAGCCTTCCTTGAATACCGCCTGGGAGTAGGCCAGGAAGCGCTGGTAGCCGGCGACGTCCGGTGGGTTCAGGGCATGGATCTGGCGGTCCAGTTCGGCCTGGTCGTTGGCGTAGTCGAACTTCGTGCCGTCTTCCCAGCACAGCCGGTAGAACGGCTTGACCGGCAGCAGATCGACGTAGTCGGCCATGCGCTTGCCACTGAGGGTGAACAGCTCTTCGATGGCCGAAGGGTCGGTGATCACGGTCGGGCCGGCGTCGAAGGTGAAGCCCTGGTCGCGGTAGACATAGGCTCGGCCTCCGGGCTGGTCACGCTTTTCCAGCAAGGTGGTGTGGATGCCTGCGGCCTGCAGACGGATCGCCAGGGCCAGGCCGCCGAAGCCTGCGCCGATGACGATGGCGGTTTTAGCTGGATTCATGGGGGTTCTCGAACTGCCGGGGAGAAGATCTGAGGGCGGCGCGCACGGCCTCGTCGACGGGCACGGGAGGCTTGCCGACGAGAATCCGGGCGCGGTCACGCCAGTGGTTTTGGCCTGCATAGAATCGGCTGATCAGCGCGGGCGACAAGCGGTAGAAGCGTTGCATCACCCGCCAGCGATCCTGAGGCTTGCCGGCCAGGAACAACATGCGGTTGAGCAGGCGATAGAAACCCTGCGCCTGCCATTGCTGGCGTGCATGTTCGCGGATACCCGTGAACAGGCGGTCGGCGTCCAGGTCGGTCTGCTCCGCCAGCCACTGGGCCAGGCGCACAGCATGGGGCAGCGAATAGCCTGTGGTGCAGTGAAACAGGCCGGCGCGCAGGCCGGAAAGGGGTTGGCCGGCGGCTTGCTGCCAGAACGCATCGAAATCGCCGGCCAGGGTGATCGGCAGCACGCCCTGTTCTTCGCGCAGGCACTCGGCGATTGTCCAGCCCTGCCAGCGCACGTAATCGGCGATATGCTCGCGCAACTGATCGCAGCTCAAGGTGTGGCGATCCACGTAATGGGTGTCTTCGACCAGCACCGTATCAGCCGTGAATGGCAACACATAGACGAAGCGATAGCCTTCGCCCTGGCTGACCCGCGCGTCCATGATGATTGGCCCCAGCAGGCCGTGGGGCTGTTGCAGGCGCAGCAGCTGGCCGACGAATGCCTGCTGGCCCAGCACCAGGTGGCGGCTGGGCTGCACGCCGCGGCCGTCGATCACCGCTTGGGCCTGCAGCGTCTCGCCACTGGCCAGGCGCACGTGTCGCGGGCCCAGTTCGGCAATGGTTTCGCCCAGGCGCAGGCTCGAGCCCAGGGCCTGGGTGATGACCTCGGCAAAGCGCTCGCTGGTGATGCTGGCGTAGCCCCTGTCGAGTCGCCGCGAGACCTCGGCGAAATGTACCTGGTAGCAAGGCCAGCGCTTGACCACCAGGGGTTCGATCCAGTGGTGCTGCTCGGCGGTCAGGTCGCCATCGTGGAACGACCAGGTATGGTTGCCGCCCAGGCTCTGCTGCGAATCGATGCACAGTACCTTCAGCTCCGGGCGCACCTGGCGCAGTCGCCAGGCGATCAGGCCATTGGCCAGGCCGGCACCGGCGAGGATCAGGTCGTAGGTCATGACGGGGCTCCGGCCACTACGGGTTGCCGCGTGCGCACCGCGGTTTCGACGATAGCCGCCGCCTTGGCCGTGCCACCCGCGCTGGCCAGTTCTGCCTTCAAGCGGGCAAAGGCCGGTGTCGGCATGTCGAGTACCTCGCGCAGCACCTGGGCAATGCGCGAAGACCGCGCGCGGCGTTGCAAATGGCGGCCGAGGCCGTGATGGCGCACCCGCGCCGCCACGCCTGGCTGGTCGAAGGCGATGGGCATCACCAGCATGGGCGTCGAGCTGGCGATGGCATCCATGACCGTATTCAACCCGCCGTGGGTGATCACCGCATCGGCCTGCTCCAGGGCCCACTGCTGCGGGGCGAAATCGGTCACCCATGTTGCGCCCAAGCGGTGCAGGCGTTGCTCCGCAGCAGGGTCGAGCAGGCCGCAGTGAGCAATCAGCAATTGCCCGTCGAGTCGTCGACAGGCTTTGGCGATCTGCTCGAACATGGCCAGGCGCTGGCCTTGCAGGGTGCCCAGGCTGGCGAAGACGAACGGGCGTTGCGGGTCGATTGGCCAGTGCCCCTGGGCCTGAATGGCAGCGTTGCGCAGCGGGCCGACGGCGTGCAGGTGGGGCGGGGCGTGCTGGCGGGGAAAGTCGAAGCCGGCCAGGGTCTGGCTGATCTGCGCCAGTGGCGAAAGACATTCGTGCAACGCACTGCGTGGCGCCAGGCCGAGGGTTTTCGCAGCGCTCTGGATGGCGCGCGCATGGGGCTTCATCAACCAATCGTAGACCTGGGTGCTGCCGCGGTACATGTGCAGGCTGCGCTCGTCCGTGGCATAGGCGAAGGGCATCACCGGCAACGGCAGGCCCGGCTCACGGTTGACCGGCAGCGCGCAGGCGATCGAAACGAAGGGCAGCCCCAGGCTTTCCGCGACCAGGCCGCCGGCAGCCTCCATCTGGTCGCACAGCAGCGCGTCGACGCCGTGTTGCGCCAAGGCTGCCGGCAGCTCGTCGCAGAACATGCGGGTGGTCGCTGCCAATTGCTCGATGATCTGCCGCAGGCCCCACGGTGTGCCTGGGTTTGCCGCCAGACGCAGGCTGCGCTGCAGGCTGCCGGGCGGATGGCTGGCCTGGCCCAGCACTGCGAAGCCGATACCGGGAGCCGTGACCCAGCGCGCGGCGTCCGCCTGGTGGAAGAACGTGACACGGTGGCCTCGTCGCATCAATTCCTCGGCCAAAGCCTGCAGGGCGTGAAAATGACTGTAGTAGGCGGGCGCCACGACGCCGAAGTGGCTCATCGAGGCAGGGCCTGCGGACCCAGCAGGCGGGCATGGCGCAGGCCTGACAGATTGGCCGAGCCGGTACAGAAACAGGCCACGCGCAGTTGGCGGATGACCACCTCGAAGTGTTCGATCACCGCTTCGGTGGACAGCGTTGCGCCTGGCAGCACGGCAGCGGCCTGGCCAACAAGGTCCGCGCCCAGGCGAATGGCCTTGGCTGCATCGACGCCATCGCGAACGCCGCCCGAGGCAATCAAGCGTACCTGCGGCAAGGCCTGGCGCACGGTCTGGATGCAGGTCGCCGTGGGAATGCCCCAGCCGGCGAATGCCATGGCCACCGCGCGATCGGCCGCGCGGGTGGCGCGTTCACCTTCCACTGCGGCCCAGCTGGTACCGCCCGCGCCCGCTACATCGATGACCTGCACGCCGGCCTCGACCAAGGTCTGCGCGACGCTGGCCGAGAGCCCGGCGCCGACTTCCTTGATCACCACCGGTACTTTCAGAACGGTCACTGCACGGGCGATCTGCGCCAGCACGCCGCGCCAGTGCCGGTCGCCTTCGGGCTGCACCGCTTCCTGCAACGGGTTGAGATGAATGATCAGGCCGTTGGCTTCGAGGGTGTCGACCGCACGATGAGCGAGGTCCATGCCGTCTTTCTCGAGCAACTGCGCTGCACCGATGTTGGCCAGTAGCGGGATGTCCGGGGCGATGCGCCGCAGGTCGCGGGTGAGCCCCTGGTCGTTGCCGGTCTGCAGGCTGACCCGCTGCGAGCCGACACCCATGGCGATGCCCAGCGCCTGCGCCGCTTCGGCGAGGTGACGGTTGATCGCCACGGAGCGCAGGGCGCCACCGGTCATGGAACTGATCAGCAAGGGTGCGCGCAGGGCGATGTCGAGCAACGAGCTGCTCAGGTCGATGTCTGCCAGGTCCAGTTCGGGCAGCGCACAGTGTTCGAACTGGACCACGTCCCAGCCGGCGCCCGCCCGTGTACCGGCCCTGAGCGGGTCCAGAACGATGTCCAGGTGGTCATCCTTGCGTCGACTCAACTCGTCGTGCTTCATGTCAGCTCCATTGCTCAGGAATCATTTACGGCCGCCTGCGGTCTGTCCATGGTAGAGAGTTGTACGGCGCGCTCATATTCGCATAACGTATGTCCATCTTCACAGGCTCAGGCATCGGCGCTGCGCAGTCGTTCCTTGTTTAGGAGCGCAGCTGCCCGCGCCAGGCCATGCCGATACCTCGTCTCCGGCGGCCGCAGGACTCGAAACAAGAACAGAGGGAACGATGACAGCTGACACGTCTGCGACCAGCGATAGCGGTTTCACCGAGCACATGGCCTTGTTGCGCACGACCATCGAAGCGCGCCTGGACGCCTTGCTGCCCACGGCGAGCAATGAGCGCGACCTCGTGGCCACGGCGATGCGCGATGGTGCCCTGGCGCCGGGCAAGCGCATGCGTCCGATCCTGTTGATCCTGGCGTCGAACGGCTTGGGAGCCAGCGACCAGGCGGCCCTGGATCTGGGCTGCGCGGTGGAAATGGTCCACGCCGCATCGCTGGTGCTCGATGACATGCCCTGCATGGACGACGCCAGGCTGCGCCGGGGCCGTGTCACCACGCATCTGGCGTTTGGCGAAGACGTTGCCATTCTGGCTGCAGTGGCGCTGTTGTCGCGGGCCTTCGCCGTGGTGGCGGGCATCGACGGGCTGAAGCCTTCGATTCGAACCCAGTTGGTGGAAATACTGGCCAACGCCATCGGTGCTCAAGGTCTGGCCCGGGGTCAGCTGCAAGACCTGCGCGAAGGCCTGCACCCGCGCACCGCAGAGGAAATTGCCGCCACCAACAACCTTAAGACCGGCGTGCTGTTCAGCGCAATCATGGACATGGCCTACCTGATCAGCGATGCACCACCGCCTACACGCGCCGTGCTGCAGTGCTTTGCCCTGGAACTGGGGCAGGCCTTCCAACTGTACGACGATCTTCATGATCACAGCCCAGCCACGGCCAAGGACCAGGGCAAGGACGACGGCAAGTCGACCTTCATGGCGCTGTGCGGTGAGGATGAAGTAAAGCGGCGCCTGCAGGAACACCTGGACAAGGCTCGCGCCTGCCTGGCCGACGCCTATGCGCAGGATGATCACATCAGCCGCTTCCTGCAGCTGATATTCGTCAAGGCCGCTACCTGCGCGTGACCTTCACCTGTCAATACTCCTTTTCCCGAATTATGCCCCTTCACGACAAAGGGCATCGAGTACGCTCGATGCCCTTTGCTGTTCGATCAGGTTGAAGGTCTGCGCTACCTGATCGTCAGGCGTGCGGGTTGCTGCCTTTCTCCGCATCGTGTTTCTTCGCGGCGTCGACGCCTGCGCTGCTCAGTTTTATCGGGTATTCGAGCGCGGGTTCGTGGTCTTCGACCGTGACCGGCTTGCCCTGGATCAGGCCTTTTTCCTGCAGCGTCTTGATCATTCCGGCCACTGCCTTCTCGCCGCGGTAATTGTCGAGAATTTCCTTGCCCAGGCCGTGGGGATGCGCGTGCAGCAAACGGGTGAGTACTTCGTGCTCAAGTTCGACGTTGCTCATGAATGCCTCTCTGACTGCTGAATGAAAATGCATCGGTTACGCCATTGTGACTCGGTCAGGCGCGAGAGATTCCTTGCGTCTGCAATCACGCCTGCACAGGCGCCGCACAAAAAAAACAAACTTTTGCGCGGACAAGGAAGTCGACTTTGCACGCGTATCCATTTCGAGGGATGTTTTCGCAACGCATTTTTTGCGCACCTTTTTTTGCCAACCTATGGAGATACCCATGGCCAACTATCCAACTCCGCCGTTCGAGCCGCAGCAGCAATCGGTACCTGGCACGCAGTCGAAGATGAATCCCGTTCCCGACTGTGGCGAAACCAGCTACAAGGGCTCAGGACGGATGGCCAACAAGGTCGCCCTGATCACCGGTGGCGACAGCGGCATTGGCCGCGCTGTGGCGATTGCCTATGCCCGCGAAGGCGCTGACGTGGTGATTTCCTACCTCGATGAGCATGAGGACGCCAAGGACACCGCCCGTTACGTCGAGGAAGCCGGACGCCAGTGCCTGCTGCTGCCAGGCGATCTGGCCGAGAAAGAGCAGTGCCTGGCCATCGTGGCGAAGACTGTCGAGCGTTTCGGCCGTATCGACGTTCTGGTCAACAACGCCGCGTTCCAGATGAGCCACGAAACCCTGGACGAGATTCCTGACGAGGAGTGGGTGCGTACCTTCGATATCAACATCACGGCGATGTTTCGTATCTGCAAGGCAGCAGTGCCGCACATGCCGTCCGGCGGTTCGATTATCAACACCAGCTCGGTCAACTCGGACATGCCCAAGCCGACCCTGCTGCCCTACGCGACCACCAAGGGCGCGATTGCCAACTTCACCGCGGGCCTGGCGCAGTTGCTGGGCAAGAAAAACATTCGCGTGAACAGCGTGGCACCGGGCCCGATCTGGACGCCATTGATTCCGGCGACGATGCCGCCGGACGCAGTGAAGACCTTTGGCGAGGAAACCCCGCTGGGTCGCCCGGGGCAGCCGGTGGAGGTGTCGCCTATCTATGTGTTGCTCGGGTCTGATGAGAGCAGCTATATCTCTGGTTCGCGCTATGCGGTGACAGGGGGCAAGCCTATTCTGTAATGCTGCGCCCGGTTGGCGGTCCTTGTTTTGTCCGCTCGGGCCTCTTCGCGGGCAGAGGGCTCGCCGCCCGCCCCGCTCCCACATACTCCCAAGTCCACCCGGGATTCCTGTGGGAGCGGGCTCTGCCCGCGAATGGGCCCTCAAGCCATACACAAAGATCAAACCACATGCGCTGACTTCAGCTGAGTCAGGGCCTGTATTCTCAGCTCAGCCAACACCGGATCCCGCCGATCCCTCGGCTGCGCCAGATCCACATCGATCCCACCGCCTATCCCACTGGCCCGATGCCCCATCACCAACACCCGATCACTCAGATATAGCGCCTCATCCACGTCATGAGTCACCAGCAACAACGCGATGTCATGGCGCTCAGCCAAGTCCAGCAACAAATCCTGCAGCTTCATTCGGGTGAACGCATCCACGGCACTGAACGGCTCGTCCAGCAGCAACACCTTGGGCCTGGAATAAAGCCCGCGGGCAATCGCCACACGTTGCGCCATGCCACCAGACAGCGCTTTTGGCAGCGCCTCGGCGAAGCCGTCCAGGCCGACTTCGGTGATCAATTGCCGCACCCAGGCCGGATCGTAGCGGCCATCATCGTGAAAGCCGATGTTGCGCTCTACATTCAGCCAAGGCATCAGCCGCGGTTCCTGAAACACGAACGCCACCGAGTCGCCCGCGCTGTCGAGCTCACCGGTGTAGTCCCGATCGAGCCCTGCGGCGATGCGCAGCAGCGTACTTTTGCCGCAACCACTGGGCCCCAGCAGGCTGACCCGCTCACCGGGTTGCAACTGCAGTTCCAGGTCCTTGAGCACCACGGTGTCGCCGAATGCCTTGCGCCGGACGCGAAGGCTCAACAGGGCATCGTTCATGAGCGGCTCCCCGAGGCTTCGCCGGTGAATGCATCGCGCCAGCTGACGCAGCGTCGCTCGAGGGCCGCAAGCAGGCCATCGCTGAGCTTGCCGAGCACCGCCAGGGCGAGGATCGCCGCCAGCACGATGTCCGGCCGCGAGGTTTCGCGTCCGTCGCTGAGCAGGTAACCCAGGCCTTTGGTCGCGGCAATCAATTCGGCGGCGACCAGAAACATCCAGGCCATGCTCAGGCCGCTGCGCAGGCCGGTGAACAATCCCGGCATGGCCGCCGGCAACAGGATACGCACGGTCAGTCGGCGGGCGTTGAAACCATACATCTGGCCGACCTCGACCAGCTTGCGGTCGATGTTGCGAATGGCGGCAACGCCGTTGACGTACACCGGAAAAAACGCGCCGATGGCAATAAGCACGATCTTGGACGTCTCGTCGATGCCCAGCCACAGCAGCAACAGGGGCACCCAGGCCAGGCTCGGTATGGCGCGCAGACCCGCGAAGGTCGGCTCCAGATAGGCTTCGGCTTCTCGGCTCAGGCCCACCCACGCGGCAAATACCAGGGCCAGCGACGCACCGATGACGAAACCTGCCAGCACGCGGCCCACGCTGGCGAGAACGTGCTTGCCCAGCGCGCCCTGCGCCAGTTCGACCAGCGTCAGTGCCACATCGCTGGGCGCCGGCATCTGGTAGGCGGGAATCCAGCCGGCCCGCACCACGACTTCCAGCACTGCGACGATCATGCAGGGCAGCAGCCAGCCCTTGGCGCCGCGTCGCCAGGCCGTCGATACACGCCCAGGGGACGATGCGGCGACCCTGGGCAGGGCTTTTTCCGAAGTGCTCATGAATTCATGGCTTCCCGATGACTTGCGCGCTGAAGCGCGGCTCGATCAGGCGATCGACCACCTCGTTGACGTCCACGCCTTTGCGCACCAGGCCTTCGGCGGTCAGGATCGGTGCGGCAGCCTTCAGGGCTTCGACCTGCTTGGGGCCTGGCTGTGCATCGCTGAAGTCGGTACGCGACAGCTGCAGCTTGGCCACATCCAGCGGCAAGCCGGATTCCTTGGCCAGCAGCGCTGCCAGATCGTCGGGATGCTCCCGCGCCCAGGTACGTGCCTGCTCGTAGGCCTTGATGACCTGCTCGACGGTGTCGGCGTGTTCTGCCGCGAATGTTTCGGTGACGCTGATCACCCCGTAGCTGTTGAACTCGATGTTGCGATACAGCAACTGTGAGCCAGCCTGCAATTGGCTGGCCGCCAGCAACGGGTCGAGCCCGGCCCAGGCGTCGACATCGCCACGTTCCAGAGCAATGCGGCCGTCGGCATGCTGCAGGTGGACCAGCTCCACATCATCCTTGCTCAGCCCAGCCTGCTGCAGGCTGCGCAAGGTGAACAGAAAAGGGTCGGTGCCTTTGGTGGCGGCGATCTTCTTGCCCTTGAGATCGGCCACGCTCTTGATCGGCGAGTCCTTGCGCACGGCCAGGGCCGTCCATTCCGGGCGGCTGGCGATGTACACGGTCTTGATCGGGCTGCCATTGGCGCGGCTCAGCACCGCCGCAAGGCCGGCGGTCGAGGCGAAGTCGATACTGCCGCCGTTGAGGTATTCCAGGGAGCGATTGCTGCCTTGGCTGAGCACCCAGTCGACCTTGGTACCGGGCAGGGCTTTCTCCAGCCAGCCGAAATGTCGCAGCACCAGGCTGGTGGGCGAGTAGTAGGCGTAGTCCAGGCGAACCTCGGCGGGCGCTGCGGCCTGGGCGGTGCTGCCGAGGGCGGCCAGCAGCACGGCGGTAGCCAGCAGCGGTTTGGACAGGCGTGAGAACAGGGTCATGGTGATCATTCCTTGGCAGGGGAGAGCCGGCTGGCACGCCGGACCCCAAGCCTAAATGATCTAAAAAACCAACTGTAAATACCTTTTGGATCTTAGCTTAGACTGCTGGCAAGTCGCTCGCGGGTCACTCACCCTCAGCGATTGACGGTCTTGGCCGGCAGTGCCAGCACCAGCAGGCAACTGAGCAGCAGGCAGGCGGCGAAGATCCACAGGGCAATCTGCGGGCTGTGGAAACGGTCCATCACCACGCCCATCAGGGAATTGCTGACCAGACCGGCAATGTTGGCCAGCGAGCAGGCCAGGGCAAAACCGGTGGCCGCTGCGGTGCCCTTGAGAAAGGTCGCCGGCAGGCTGAAGAACACCGGCACTGCGCCAATGATGGCCAGCGAAGCCACCGAGAACAGCAGGACCGTGATTGCCACGTTCTGGGTGAAGAAGGTGCTGAGAAACATCGCTGCGGCGCCGACGATGAAAGGCACGATGATGTGCCAGCGCCGCTCGCGGTATCGGTCCGAACTGGCGCCGATGGCCAGCATGCCGATCAGCCCGGCAAGGCTGGGTATGGCCACCAGCAGGCCGATGTCGCCGGCATTCGCCACCCCGGCATTGCGAATGAACGTGGGCAGCCAGAACCCCATAGCGTAGGCGCTCAGCAGAATCGAGAAATCGATGCCGCCGAGCATCCACACCTTGATGTCGAAAAAGCCTGCACGAAACGAGTGGCCGCCGCGGTTTTCGCTCTCGTCCCTGGCCAGCACCGCCTGCAGTTGGTGTTTCTCGCGCTCGCTCAGCCATGTTGCATCGCCAATGCCATTGGGCAGGATGGCCAGGCAGAGCACGCCCAGTATCACAGTGGGAATGGCTTCGAGGAGGAACAGCCACTGCCAGTTATGCAGGCCGCCGACACCGTCGAAGCTGCCCATGATCCAGCCGGAAAGGGGGCCGCCGATCAGGCTCGACAACGGCAGGCCGATCATGAACAGGGCGATGATGCGGCTGCGTCGGTACGACGGGAACCATTGGCTCAGGTAGAACAGCACGCCCGGCAGAAACCCGGCTTCGGCGGCGCCCAGCAGAAACCGCAGAAGGTAGAAATGCCATTGGCTGGTGACGAACATGGTCAGCCCGGAGAGCACGCCCCAACTGATCATGATGCGCGCGATCCACAGGCGCGCGCCGACCTTCTGCAGCACCAGGTTGCTCGGCACCTCGAACAGGATGTAGCCGACGAAGAACAGGCCTGCGCCCAGTCCGTAGGCGGTTTCGCTCATGTGCAGGGTGTCGAGCATCTGCAGTTTGGCGAAGCCCACGTTGATGCGGTCGAGGTACGAGGCCAGGTAGCAGAAGCACAGGAACGGGATCAACCGCCAGACGATCTTGCGGTACGTTTCAGCGCTCGCGTGCTCGGGCAGGCCGGAGATGGATGACATGCAAGAACTCCTGAAGCATTGAGAAAGTCGGGATGTATCCCGTAGGAGCGGTCCATGGCCGCGAACGCCGCACTGCGGTCTGTCCGATACACCGCAGCGCCTGTTTCGCGGCCGATGACCGCTCCTACGGATGAACGCGGACCCTCGTAGGAGCGGTCCATGGCCGCGAACGCCGCACTGCGGTCTGTCCGATACACCGCAGCGCCTGTTTCGCGGCCGATGACCGCTCCTACGGATGAATGCGGACCCTCGTAGGAGCGGTCCGTGGCCGCGAATGCCGCGCCGCGGTCTGTCCGATACACCGCAGCGCCTGTTTCGCGGTCGATGACCGCTCCTACGGATGAACGGGGACCCTCGTAGGAGCGGTCCATGGCCGCGAACGCCGCACTGCTCGGTGCGTGGCGATGATAATCGTTGCGCTCGATGCATGCAGCACGGGTGCCAGCCTGGGGCGCAAATAATCGCGTAGACTGCCGGCGTCGGCGAGCAGGTTCGCGCCGCGTCGCTTTCATCCACACGCTCGATCCGGCCATACGCCGGACGGCATCGGTCCGGGCAAGGCGGAGCATCTTCTTCTATGGCGCAGGGCATTTTTTTCTTTGTAGTCGGCCCAAGCGGAGCGGGGAAGGACTCGCTCATCGAAGGCGCCCGCGCCCGACTGGGCGGCAGCGGTCGATACCTGTTCGCCCGGCGCACCATCACCCGCCCAAGCGGCGCGCCCGGCGAAGACCACACGGGGGTGACTGCCGAGCAGTTCCAGGCCAGCGTCGCGGCCGGCGAGTTCCTGCTCAGCTGGCATGCCCACGGCCTGAGCTATGGCTTGTCTGCCGATCTGTTGCAGGTGTTGGAGGCGGGTGGCCACGTCATCGCCAACGGCTCGCGCAGGATGATCCGCGAGGCCGCGGCGCGTGTGCCGCATCTGGTGGTGATCGAGGTCACTGCCGCGCCAGAGGTGCTTGCCGCGCGCATTCTGGGACGCGGGCGGGAGACCGCCGAGCAGGCCAGTGCGCGGGTGCTGCGTCAGGTGGACACGCTGCCGGCGGACATCGAAACCCTGCGCGTCGACAACGACGGCACACTGGCCGCTGGCATCGAAGGTTTCATCGATGCCGTGCAGAGCGTCGCCCGACGTCACGCCGGTCTGCCGACCAGCCATCCACTGCTGGCGCGCAAGGTCCAGGGTCACGCGCTGGACGAAACGCAGTACGAATCGTTGTTGCGCGACATCATCGAGGGTCGCTATACGGACAGCGAGATCGGCGCCTTCCTGGTGAGTGCCAGCCAGCACCTGTCGGATGCCGAGGTGATGGCCTTGGCCAGGGTGCGCACGCGATTTTCACCGATCATGCGCTGGGACCGGCCCATGGTGGTCGACAAGCACTCGATGGGTGGCGTCCCCGGTAGCCGGATTACCCTGATCGTGGTGCCGATCGTTGCGGCACATGGGCTGGCCATGCCCAAGACCTCGTCGCGGGCGATCACTTCGGCGGCCGGCACGGCCGACGCCATGGAAGTCCTCGCCGAAGTGGAGCTGACGCCTGCGCAAGTGCGTCAGTGCGTGGCCGACACCGGCGCCTGCATTGCCTGGAACGGTCGCCTCAACCATTCACATCTCGATGAGGTGATGAATACCATCACACGCCCGCTGCGCATCGACTCCACACGTTGGGCCGTGGCCTCCATTCTGTCCAAGAAACTGACTGCCGGTTCGACCCATGTCATCGTCGATCTGCCGTTCGGCCCGCGTACCAAGCTTGCAAGCCGCGAGCAAGCGCAGGCACTGGGCGAGCTGTTCGAGCAGGTCGGTGCGTTGCTGGGCCTGACCGTGGTGGCGCTCGTCACCGATGGGTCGCGGCCGGTGGGGCGCGGTATCGGGCCGGCGCTCGAAGTGCGCGATGTACGCTGGGTGCTTGAAGGCGCTGTGCAGGCACCGGCCGACCTGCGCGAGAAAGCCTTGGTGTTTGCCGCGCAGATTCTGGCCTGGGACCCGCAGGTCGGCAGCGTCGCCGCGGGTCGGCGACGCGCCGAGCAGCTGTTGGACGAAGGCTGCGCCCTTGCTGCGTTCGAGCGCATGATCGACGCCCAGGGGCGCAGGGTGCCGGTGATGCCCAGCGCGCTGACCTGCGCCGTCCGTGCACCCTGCGAAGGCCACGTGGCCCGGTTCGACGGCTGGCGCCTGGCGGAAATCGCACGGTGCGCCGGGGCGCCCCGGCACAAGGGCGCCGGCATCGACCTGAAGGTAGACAAGGGCACACCAGTGGCGCCGGGCGATGTGCTCTACGTTATCCATGGCGCGAGCACTGACCGTCTGGAATGTGCGGCTCGGCTTGCCCATGCCTGCAGCGGAATCGAACTTGCGACCCCGCGCTGATCGCCGTTGCGGCGGCCGCGCCAGGCGGGCGGGTTACCGTTCGTCGGCGCAACCTCGACAAATGGAATTCGCAGGCTTTTCCGCTCTCCTAACCTGAGTGTGGGAGTCGCCATCGCGGCGGTTACTTTCCTCAATCAATTCAAGTACACAGAAGGATTTGGCAATGACTGATTCGCCGCGCATCGACGGCGCTTCCAAGGGAGCGAACCTGGTTCTGGTGGTGGAAGACGAAGCCGTGATTCGCGAATTCGTCTGCGAGCTGCTGACCGACGAGGGTTGGAAGACCGAGGGTGTCGAATCTGCGGATCATGCCCTCGCGTTTCTGAACCAGCATTCCAACGAAGTGGGTTTGTTGCTGACGGATATCCTGATGCCGGGCAGCATGAACGGCGCAGGCCTGGCCAACTATTCGGCACAGACCTGGCCCGAGATTCCGATCATGATCATGTCGGGGCACGAAACACCGGAAAGCTCCGGCGTGACCATTCCCGTCAGCTTCGTGCGCAAGCCTTGGACCCTGGGGCAGTTGCTCGACGGTGTCGAGAAAGCCCTGGCCACCGTGCCGCGCGCTGTCAGCTAGGGCAAGCGCCGCTGCCCTGCACCCACTGGCGAGCAGTCGTCGCGATCTGCTTCGCCAATTGATCGATCACGCGCTGGTGTGCCACCACCAGGCTGCTCAATTCCACTCCCGCCGTTTCGCGGATCTGACTCGCACAGGTCAAGCTACGGCGCGGCTGCGCACCCCCGCGCAGGCCCAGGCTCCACACCACGTCGACCAGTGCATATTGCCCCGGCAGCGAGTCGAAGCGCCGCACGTCGGTCTGCAACGACAGCACCGGGCGCTGCGCGTCCTTGGGTAGCCCGGCCAGGTCTCGCGTGCCCAGTTGGCGTTCGAGGCGATCGGTCAGGGCATCGTGAAACTCATCGGCCAACGGCGCGCTCCAACGATCGTTTTCCAGAATGGCGAGGTTGCCCTGGTTCTGCCGCACCACCAGTTGTGGCTGATCGACCTGCACCGGCATCCGCACGCCCAGCATCTCGAATTGGAACGACGGCGCGGCCAGGCGGGCCGGGGTGCTTGGCGCGGTGTCCTGCAATGTGTAGTAGTGGGTGACCGGCGAGCTGCAGGCACTCAGGCCCAGGCTTGCGGCCAGCATCAGGGTGCGTTTGATCATGGTTGAGCTTCCGGTTGGATTTCACGTGAAGTATTGCTCGGGCTGCGGAAGGCGTCCGGCTCGCCCTGTTTGGTGCGGCCACGGATCAGCGCTTCCGGGTTGCGGCTGAGGAAGTCGGTCAGTACGCGCACCGAGCGCGCGGTGCGCTGAACTTCATCCATGGCCTGGCTCAGCTGCTGGCGCTCCGGCGAGTCGTCGGCAAACGTCGAATTCGCCGCGGCGAGCGTCTTTTGCGTCTGTTGCAGGGTGCCGCGCATCTGCGGCAGCACCTCGGCATTGACCTGACGCAGGGTCTTCTGCATCTCGCTCAGGCTGCCATTGAGGTTGGTGGCGATCTCGTCGAGTGGCAGCTTGCTGATCTTGTCGACTACACCCTGCAGTTGTTCCTGAACCTTGTCCAGGCTGCCCGGCACCGTTGGAATGCGCAGCGGGCGAGCGGCCATGTCGAAGGCCACGGGCGTGGCATTGGGTATGAAGCTCAGCGAGATATACAACTGGCCGGTGATCAGGTTGGCGCTGCGAGCCTGGGCGCGCAGGCCCTGCTTGACGAAGGCCGACATCAGCTGGGCCGAACGTTCGTCGTCCTCGGTGCCCATCTGCTTGAGCAGCTTTTCGTGCGCCTTGCCCAGGCGATCCGGGTAGATCACCGCGCCGACCACGCTGGGAAAACTCTTGGTCTTGGCATCGTAGTCCAGGTTGACCGAGACCACCCGACCGATGTTGACGCCCATGAACTCCACCGGCGCGTTGACCGTGAGGCCGCGCAGCGACTGGTTGAAGTTCATGCTGATGTAGCGTGGATCACCGTCGGGCGGCGCCAGTGCGGTTTCCTGATCCCCGAACAGGTCGAAGCGCGAGCGTTCGGTGGCCGGCGTCGCGTTGGGGCTGTACTTGGGCTCGACGAAAGCGACACCGCCGGCAAGGATGGTCGACAGCGATTCGGTGTTCACCTTCAGGCCGCTGGCACCCACGGTCAGGTCGATGCCGCTAGCGTTCCAGAAGCGCGTGTCGGTGGTAACGAATTTGTCGTTGGGCGCATGCACGAAGATCTCCACGTCGACACCCTTGCCGTCCTCGGCCAGTTGGTACGACACCACCTGGCCGACTTCGATGCGGCGATAGTAGACCGGCGAGCCGATGTCCAGCGAACCCAGGTCCTCGGTGTGCAGGGTGAACCGCTTGCCTTGCTCGCCATAGGTGATCGGCGGTGGTGTTTCCTTGCCGACGAACTGCTTCTTGCGCTCCTCGGCGCTGCCCGCGTCGGCGCCGATGAAGGCACCGGAGAGCAGGGTGTCGACGCCGGAAATGCCATTGGCACCGATGCGCGGGCGCACCACCCAGAACACCGAGTCTTCGGCGGTGAAGCCTTCGGCGGACTTGTTCAGGTCAACCTTGGCCACCACATGGCTGCGATCGTCGCTGAGCGCGATGGCGGTCACCTGGCCGATCACCACGTTCTTGTATTTGACCTGGGTCTTGTTGGCCTCCAGGCCCATGGCGGTCTGAAAGCTGATCTCGATCTGCGGCCCGGCATTGAGGCCGTTGCTGATCAGCATCGAGGCGCCCACCACGGCGGCGATGATCGGCACGATCCACACCAGCGAGACATTGAAACGACGCGTCTTGACCGCCGGCGCAGCGGCAGGGGACGAGGGGGTGGAACCTGGACGATCAGACATCTTCAACCTCTACATCCCAGATGAGCCGGGGATCGAAACTCATGGCGGCAAGCATGGTGAGTACCACCACCAGACCGAAAAACACGATACCCAGCAATGGGTCGATGGAACTCAGCGAACGGAACTGCACCAGCGCGGCCACCAGCGCCACCACCAGCACGTCGAGCATCGACCAATAGCCGATCAACTCGATGAAGCGATACAGCCGGGCCCGCTCGCGCATGGCCCAGTGGCTCTTGCGCTGACAGGTTATCAGCAGCGTGCCCAGGATCATGAACTTCATGCAGGGCACCACCACGCTGGCGAAGAAGATCAGCACGGCGATGTCCCACGAGCCGCCGTGCCAGAACTCGATGACACCACTCATGATGGTGTTTTCGCTGGCATTGCCGAACATGTTGGTGCGCATCACCGGCAGCAGGTTGGCGGGGATGTACAGGATCAGGGCCGCGATCAGCAGCGCCCAGGTACGGGCAATGCTGTCGGGCTTGCGTGCGTGGACTGTGGAGTGGCAGCGCGGGCAGTGATGTTCACCTGTCTGGCAGATATGCCCACAGGTGTGGCACAGCACCAGGCCCAGTTGTCGGGCGTAGACCGGCTCGCTCATCGCAGCTGTCCTTCCAGGTCATCCCAGAGCCGGCGGATGCCCTTGCCCGAAATCAGGATCAGCAGCACCGTGACCATGCCCAGCGCCCACAGGCCGACGCCAGGATGCACGTCGAGCATGCCGGCCAGCTTGATGATGGCGACCAGAATGCCCAACAGGCAGACTTCGAGCATGCTCCATGGGCGCAGGTGTTCCAGGGCTCGCATGCAGGTGCGAAAGCCGGGCGCGGCGCGCCCTGCAGTGGCGAACCCGAGCAGCCAGCACAGCAGGCAGATCTGCAACAGCGGGGCGAGGATGATGGTCAGCCCGGTGACGGCGGCCATGGGCGTGATGCGCCCTTGGGCCAACGCCTCGACCGAAGCGAGCAGGGTGGCCTGGTTGCTCAGGCCTTCCATGCTGATACTGATCACCGGGAAGGCATTGGCCAGCAGGAACAGCATGGCTGCGGTCAGCGCGAGGGCGAACAACGCCTGGATGCTCAGGCGATGGCCGCGTTCGAGCACCGCGCCACAGCGCGTGCATTCGGCTTTTTGACCATGGGCCAGCGTCACCGATTCGAACAGTGAATCGCAGTGTTCACAGATGATGCGGCGCGAAGACGTATTCATTCGACAATGGGCATGGGTGAAGGCCTGCGGACAAGGGCGCGCATTTCCCCAGATTCGACGCGACATGTCTAGTCCAGTGGCGCGGTGCCATGAGTATCTGAGTCATGATAGTGGTGTGCGTTCCGTCTGGCGATAGCCATGCGCGGCGGACCAGGGGCGAGCCGTGTTTTTCTCGCCTGCGCGTTGTCAGCACCAAATGGCATGACATCTGGAAATATCCTCGCTTGTGACGAGTATTCGCCCGCCTCGATACTTTCGGCACATCCGTCGTCGAGCATTGTCATGGCCCTGGACTACCGTTTCACCCCAGCCTTCGAAAACCCCACAGGCTCGGCCATACGCGAGCTGTTCAAGTACCTGTCGCTGCCGGGCATGATTTCCTTCGCCGGCGGCTATCCGGCCTCGACGTTCTTCGACCAGTCCGGCCTGCGTGACGCCGCAGAGCAGGCCATGCGCGAAACGCCCCTGGACTGCCTGCAATACGCCGCCACCGAAGGCCTGCCCGCTCTGCTCGAACAGCTGGCGGAGCTGATGCAGCGACGCGGCGCCGCGGTGAAGACCGAGGACATGGTGGTGACGACCGGCTCGCAGCAAGGCTTCGACTTGTTGCTCAAGGTGCTTCTGGTACCCGGCGCCACGGTGCTGGTGGAATGCCCGACCTATCCAGCAGCGCTGCAGGCGTTGCGCCTGGCCGGGGCGCAGGTGCTCAGCGCGGCGACCGATGCCGACGGCTTGGACACCGACGCGTTGGCGCAACAACTCGCCCAGCGTACGCCCGGCGATGTGGCCATGCTGTATTGCGTACCGACCTTCGCCAACCCTACCGGGGCCTGCCTGCCGTTGGCGCGACGCCTGGCACTATTGAAGTTGGCGGTCGCGCACGATTTTCTGCTGGTCGAAGACGATCCCTACGGTGCGTTGCGTTTCGCCGGTGAGGACGTGCCGTCGCTGCTGGCACTGAGTCGCCAGGTCGAGGGCGCCGAGGGCCGGGTGATCCATCTGTCCAGTCTGTCCAAGGTGCTGGCGCCAGGGCTGCGCGTGGGCTGGATGGTAGCACCTGCGGCGATCCGCCAGCGCTGCCTGGTGGCCAAGCAGACCGTGGACCTCTGCACCTCGCCCTGGGCGCAGCGAATCGCGGCCAACTACCTTGCGGCGGGGGCATTGGAGCGGGCTTTGCCGGGCCTGGCCGAGGGCTACCGGAAGAAATGCGAGCGGATGCTGGCAGGGCTGCAGCCGATGGCCGAATACCTGGAGGTCAGCCCGCCTGCTGGGGGAATGTTCGTCTGGGGTCGCTGCCGCCACGGGCTGGACGCCAAGGCGCTGCTGCCGCGCGCGATCGAGCAGAAGGTGCTGTTCGTGCCGGGCAGCGCGTTCTATGCCCACGACCCCGACCCAAGCAGCATTCGCCTGTCGTTCGCCGCGCCGGGGCTTGCCGACATCGACGAAGGCCTCGAGCGCCTGCGCCGCGCCTTCCTGTAGCAGCGGCGCAAGCCGCGTCACCGGCGCTGTGGTCTATCTGAAACAACACGTAGACGCCGGACGCGGCTCGCGCCGCTGCTACAGACATGCCGAGCCATGCGTGGCAAGAATTACCGTAAGGGATCCAGGGACAATGAATCGCGCTCCTCGAAGAAGAACTCGTCGCAGTTATTGCCAGGGCCTTTACGGTCCACCACCAGGAAGTCATCGCCATCGGCCAAGGCCAATATCGGGTGGTGCCAGACGCCCTGATGGTAGTTGATGCCCTGATGCCCGTCGCTACGAAAAGCTCGCACTGCTTCACTGTGCGGCACCTCACCGGCCGGGGCTACCACGATAAGAAACGCCTTGCCCTGCAACGGGATGAACGCCTGGCTGCCCAGCGGGTGGCGTTCCAGCATGCGCACGGTCAGCGGCATCGGCAGGGCCTGGGCGCGAAAGATGCTGATCACGGCCTGATCCTGCGCAGTGCCAAGCTGCACGTCGGCCAGGCGATCGAAGCGTTGCGTGGAGCCGTTGTTGATCAGGAAGTGCGCGCTGCCCTGGGTTTCGATGACGTCGCCGAAGAGGGCGAATGCGGCTTTGCTCAGGGGTTCGATGGTTAATGTACGCATGAAGGGCCTCGTCGTTGATTAACGCTGCCTGGGTGGTCGATCCACCTGGGCAGCCGAGCGGATGCCGAGCCGGCTACCTGGCCAGGGTACCCAGTACGCGCAGGCGGCTCACGCCTCCGTCGGGGAACACGTTCAGGCGGATATGGGTGATCGGCCCCAGCGCCTTGATCTGTTCGGCGAAGCTGTGTTCCTGGTGCATCTGCAGTTTCTGGCTGGGCAGCAGCTCGCGCCAGAACAGGCTCTGGGTCTCGATCTGGCTGTCGGTGCCACCTTTGACGAATGCGCCCTGGATCGAGCAGCTGTCGGGGTAGTTGCCTTTGAAGTGCAAGGTGTCGACCACCACCTGCGTCACCACCCCGGCGTGACCCAGGGCCACGATGACCCAGTCATTGCCCGGCGTGCGTCGGCGTGCGGTTTCCCAGCCATCACCCATGTTGACCCCGCGGCCGGGATTGAGCAGGTTGCTCATGCTGCCGTAGTGCTCGTCCGAACAGGCCAGCGCGCGTCCACCGTTGAGCGCGCTGGCAAGGTCCAATGGCTCTTCGTCGCTGACGCTCGACCAACTGCGAAAAGGGATGCCGTATACGCGCAGGCGCGCGACGCCGCCGTCCGGGTAGATGTTGAAGCGCAGATGGCTGAACGCGCTGTCGTTGTCGATGCTGTGGTAGTGATGGCTGTTGCCCTGCAGTTCCACCGCGCCAAGGATCTCGACCCACTGCGTCTGGTCATCGGGCTCGCCTTCGCTGATGAAGCACGCTTCCAGTGACGCCGAGGGAGGGAAGTTGCCGGTGAAGAACGAGGTGTCGATGTCCACACCCTTGATCGAGCCCGGCGCGCCCAGGCGGATCACCGCCGTGTCATGGCCTTCGAAGCGCTTGCGCCGCGATTCCCAGCCATCCATCCACTTGCCGTTGTCGTCGAACACGCCTTCCTTCCACACCGCCGGGGTGGGCTGGAACAGCCGGTTGACGTTGGCGAACCAATCATCGGTCACCGAAATGGCGCGGGTACCGAGGCGGGCATCCGCCAGGTTGACGTATTTCTGGAACGGTGCGGCGTAGGCTTTCATGAATGCGGGTCTGCCTTGAACGGTGGTGAGAGGAAAATCGCGGCGGGCGCGATGGCATGGCTGCAGCGGTTACAACGCTTGCAGACGAAACAGGGCGATCTTGTCGATTTCGCGCAATGCACAGCTGAATTCGTCTTCGGGAGAATGGCCGATACGCGTCTCGAAGGCCGCCAAGATCTGCTGCCGGTCGCTGCCCTTGACCGCCATGATGAACGGGAAGCCGAAGCGGGCACGATATGCATCGTTCAGCTCGGTGAAGCGCTGAAACTCCTCGGGGGTACATTGGCTGATGCCGGCACCGGCCTGCTCCTGGGTGCTGGCGGCGGTGAGCTGGCCCTGCACCGCAGCCTTGCCGGCCAGATCGGGGTGCGCATTGATCAATGCCATCAACCTGGCACGGTCGGCGTCGGCCACCACCTGGCTCATGCAGGCATGCACTGCCTCGATGTCGTCGCGGCGGTCCACCGGCAGGCGCTCGAAAGCCTGCTCGGCGATCCAGGGCGAGTGCTCGTAGATATCCCCGAACGCGGAGATGAAACCGGCGCGGCTTAGCCGTGAGGGTTGCAGGGTACGGAAGTGACTCATGGGCGAAGGCTGCCTGGGTAGGGGTGAACGGTCTGCCAGTGCCGGGCGATGTCCACGCGCCGTGCGCACCACACCTGCTCATGGCTTTGGACATAGTCAATGAAGCGCTTGAGCGATGCGAGGCGTCCGGGGCGGCCGATCAGGCGGCAGTGCAGGCCTACCGAGAGCATCTTCGGCGCGTCCGCGCCTTCGGCATACAGCACGTCGAAGGCGTCCTTGAGGTACTCGAAGAAGTCGTCGCCCTTGTTGAAACCCTGCACCTGGGTGAAACGCATGTCGTTGGTGTCCAGCGTGTAGGGGATCACCAGATGCCCATGGCGCGCATCGCTGCCCGGTTGCCAGTAGGGCAGGTCGTCGTCGTAGGCGTCGCTGTCGTAGAGAAAACCGCCTTCTTCCATGACCAGGCGCCGGGTATTGGGGCCGGTGCGACCGGTATACCAGCCCAGCGGTCGCTGGCCAGTGATATCGGTGAGGATGCGAATGGCTTCGCGCAGGTGCTCGCGCTCCTGCGCTTCATCGATGTTCTGGTAGTCGATCCAGCGATAGCCGTGGCTGCAGATTTCATGGCCATCGGCAACCATGGCCCGGATGGCCTCGGGGTGGCGCTGCGCCGCCATGGCCACGGCAAAGACCGTCAAGGGAATGCCGGCGTTGCGAAACAGCTTGAGCACGCGCCACACGCCGGCGCGGCTGCCGTACTCATAGAGCGATTCCATGCTCATGTTGCGCTGGCCCTGCAACGGCTGAGCCGCGACCATTTCCGACAGGAACGCCTCGGACTCGCTGTCGCCATGCAGCACGTTGCGTTCGCCGCCTTCTTCGTAGTTGAGCACGAACGACACTGCAAGGCGGGCGTGGCCCGGCCACTGCGGATGAGGGGGCGTGTCACCGTAGCCGATCAGGTCGCGGGGGTAGTCGGGGCTCACCGCAGGCTTCCTTCTGTGCGTGGCAGAACGGGCTCGACGACGCACCCGGGAAGGGCCCGCTTCGCGCTTGAATGGATTGTATACATCGGCATGGGCAATTTGTAAGCTCGCGTAACTGGCGGATAGATGGCTTCATCCTTGCAGAAGCACTTGCCCAGAGTCTTGCAAAAAACCTGCCCGGTCGGTCAGCAATAAGGATCTTCCGGCATTTTTGGTTCGGCTCCTTTGCAACGTGCCACGCGCCATGCCCCGTTTCGGCGCGAATAGTCCGTTCCCGCTCTACCACGGTGCGCGCTGAACGCACCCCTTCATCAGGTGAACATCGACCATGGGACGCTTGACCACACATGTATTGGACACCGCACATGGGTGCCCTGGTAACGCCATCCAAGTGCGCCTGTACCGGGTCGAGGGCGAGCAGCTGCAGCTGCTGGCAACGGCCGTGACCAATGCCGACGGGCGTTGCGACGTGCCGTTGCTCGAAGGCGAGCACTACCGTTCGGGCGTCTATCAGCTGCATTTTGCCGGCGGCGACTACTACCGTGCCCGTGGCACGCTCATGGCTGCGCCGGCTTTTCTCGACGAGATCGTGCTGCGCTTCGGCATCGACGCCACCCAGGCGCACTACCATGTGCCCCTGCTGCTTTCACCCTACAGCTACTCCACCTACCGCGGCAGCTGAGCGGCGTTGCTGCCGGGTGAGGGTGTGCTCAATCGAGCCCGAGCTTCTTGCGCATCGCAACGGTGATGCTCTGGCGGGTGGTGAAAAAATCCGCCCACGGATCGTCATCCATTTCTGCCAGGCGTTCGAGCACGCTGTCGATGTTCCAATGATCGCCACCCTTGATATGTGCCACTTCGTCACGGGTGACCGGAACCGAAACCGGCAAGCCGTCACGCGCCCGTGCGGCGTAGGCGCAGGCCGTGGTCGCGCCGAGGCCATTGCGCAGGTAGTCGATGAAGATCTTTCCGACACGATTTTTCGGGCCGGACACGGCGCTGAAGCGCTCCGGCATCAGCCTGGCCATGTGCTCGACCACGGCGCGGCTGAACGCCTTGACCTCGTCCCAACCCAGCTTGCGGGTGATCGGCACCACCACGTGCATGCCTTTGCCGCCGCTGGTCTTGAGAAACGATGCGAGGCCCAGTTCGTCGAGCAGGGTCTGGGTCAATTGGGTGGCTTCGACCATGCTTTTCCAGGGCAGGGCTGGATCGGGGTCCAGGTCGAGCACGAACCGGTCCGGATGGTCGAAATCCTTGGTGGTCGCGTTCCAGGTGTGCAGCTCCAGCGTGCCCATCTGCACCGCGCCGAGCAGCGCCTGGCCGTCGTTGATGACCATGGCGGCCTGGCCTGCCTCTTCCTTGTCGAAGGTGACGATGTGCGGGATCGCCAGGTGGCCTGCGTGCTTCTGGAAGAACAGTTCGCCGCCCACCCCGTCGGGCGCTCGTACCAGCGCCACCGGACGCTGCTTGAGGTGCGGCAGCAACCAGGGTGAAATGCGCCCGTAGTATTCGGCCAGTTGCATCTTGGTGGTACCGCTGGCGGCATCGATCACCCGTTCCGGGTGGGTGATGCGCACCTGACCGACCAAGTCTGCGTCGTCTGCCTTGGTAGCCGCCTTGCGAGGTGTCTTTTTCGGCTTCACGAGTCGAGGGGGGTCGCTGGCTTTCGCAGCCGGCTTGTCCGCAGTGATTTTCCTGGCGGGCTTGTCGCTGCGCAAACCATGGAAAACCGCATGGCGAACGGCACCGTCACGGGTCATTTCGGCATACGCCACTTCCGCCAGAAGCGTTGGCTGCAACCAGTGCACGCCACGCGCGTCGGCGCCTTTGGGCGGGTTGCCGAGCGCCGGCTCGTCGGTTTCCAGCGACTGCAGCTGCGCGTGCAGGCTTCGCAGCGTGGCTTCACTGAAGCCGGTGCCGACCTTGCCGGCAAAGCGCAACTCGCCGCTGTCGGCATCATGCAGGCCCAGCAGCAAGGCACCGAATGCGCTGCGGCTGCCCTTGGGCTCGGTGTAACCGACGATGACGAACTCCTGGCGCCGCTTGCACTTGAGCTTGATCCAGTCACTGCTGCGCCGCGAGACATAAGGGCTGCCGACACGCTTGCCGATCAGCCCCTCCATGTTCATCTGGCACGCGCTGGCGAGCAGGGATTCGGCCGAGTCGGCAAAGTCGTCCGAGAATTTCAGGGCATCGTCCTCGTTGGCTTCCAGTACCTTCGCCAAGGCACTGCGGCGCTGTTCGACAGGCACTTCGCGCAGGTCCATGCCGTTGAGGTAAGGCATGTCGAACAGGTAGAAGACGATGTCGCCGCTGTGTTGCTCTTCGAAGGCATTCTGCAGAGCCTGGAAATCCGGCACGCCTTGTTGGTTGGTCACGACCACTTCACCGTCCAGCCAGGCCGACTGCAAGCCCAGGGCCGCAAGTGCCTTGGCCTGGCGCGGCATCCTGGCGGTCCAGTCGTGGCCGTTGCGCGTGAACAGGCGGACCTCGGCGTCTTCGATGCGCGCAACGATACGGTAACCGTCGAACTTGATCTCGTAGCGCCAGTCACCGTCCGGGGCGGTGTCCACCAAGGTCGCCAGCTCGGGCTTGAGGCTGGCCGGCAACGCAGCGGCGCGTGCGCCTTGCAGCTGCACACCTTTGCCAGCGGCCCGGGGTTTGGCTGCCGGCTCGGCCACGGATTTGTCGGACGTCTTGGTCGATACTTTGCCTTTGCGCTTGCGCGGGACGAGGGTGCGCTCGCTGAGGACGCTGTCGGGCTGGGCCTCCAGCACATCGTATTCGGCCAAGGGACGCGCGGCCTCGTCCTTGGACTTTATCAGGAACCACTGCTCACGCTTGCCAGGCATGTGGGTCTTGACCAGGTTCCACGCGCCAGCCAGTTTCTCGCCCTGCAGCACGAACTTGAGCTTGCCCTTTTCATAGCCCTGGCGAGGGTCGCCCTCGGGGATCCAGGTGCCGCGGTCCCAGACGATCACGTCGCCGGCGCCGTAGTGCCCTTCGGGAATGTTGCCTTCGAAGCCGGCGTAAACCAGCGGGTGGTCTTCGACATGAACCGCCAGGCGTCGAGCCTTCGGGTCCAGCGACGGACCCTTGGGCACCGCCCAGCTTTTCAGAGTGCCATCGAGTTCCAGGCGAAAGTCATAATGCAAGTGGCTGGCGTCGTGCTTCTGGATGCAGAACTGCAGGGCCTGCGCGGCCTTGCCGCGCTTGCCGCTGCGTGCGCCGCCCGAAGGCTCCGGGGTGGCATCGAAGTCACGCTTGCGGTTGTACTCCTCCAATGCCTTGCTCATGGCGTTCCTCACTCATGATGCGCTGCAGCAGGATCAGCGCAGACAGAACAGCGCCACCTGCGGCGACTCACCGACCCATTGGTCGCTGACTTCCCAGCCGGCCGCGGCGGCCAGTTCGGTAAAGGATTGCACGGTGAACTTGTGCGAGTTCTCGGTGTGCAACCGTTCCCCCGCCTTGAAGGCGAACGTGCGTCCCGCCACACGAACCTGTTGCGCCTTGCGGCTGACCAGATGCATTTCGATCCGTTCGTAGTCGGGGTTCCATACCGCCAAATGGTCGAAGGCCTGTTCGTCGAAGTCGGCGTCGAGCTCGCGATTCATGCGCGTCAGCAGGTTTTTGTTGAAGCGTGCCGTAACCCCCGCAGCGTCATCGTAGGCAGCCTCCAGGGTGGCGATGTCCTTGACCATGTCGACCCCGATGACGAAACGCGCGTCGGGCCCCAGCAGCTCGCGGGCCGAACGCAGAAAACGCACGGCTTGCGGGCGAGTGAAGTTGCCCAGCGTCGAACCCGGGAAGAAGCCGACGCGCGGGTGGCCACGGGTTTCCTCCGGCAGGTGCAGGGCACGGGTGAAATCATCGACCAGCGGGGCAATGCGCAGGGCAGGGTAGCGCTGGCGCAGCTGGGCGCCGGCCCGTTCCAGCGCGTTGCTGCAGATATCGATCGGTACGTACAGGCCGATCTGCGGCACGGCATCCAGCAACAGACGTACCTTGTCGCAGGCACCGGCGCCGAATTCGACCAGCGCTGCATCTTCGGCGATCAGCGCAGCGAGCTGCGGCGCGATTTCGGTCAGCAGGGCAGTTTCCGCACGCGTTGGATAGTACTCGGGCAAGGTGCAGATGGCTTCGAACAGCTGCGAGCCTTGGGTATCGTAGAAATACTTGGGTGAAATCGACTTCTGTGGGGCTGACAGCCCGGTCACCGCATCGCGAGCGAACTCGTCGCTGCCATCGTTGCGGGCGCTGTACGGTGTCACGTCGCGCGCCAGGCGCAGGCTCGAGAACATCCAGCGGCAGGCCGGGCCGAAAAAGTTGCGATAGGTGGGGCGACTGTGGCCGACCGGGGTAATGCTTGCGCCGCCGCGCAGCACCATCTGGTTGATCATGAACTTGCCGTTGTATTCACCCACGGCGCTGACTGCCGGCTGAAAACCGGGGTAAGCGCTGTAGGCGCTCTGCGTCCATTGCCAGGCCACATCGTCGAGCTGCTGCAGCTGACCGGTGCCAGCGGCAATTTCCCATTCCGCTTCGGTGGGCAGGCGTGCGCCGGCCCATTGGGCGAAGGCTGCCGCCTCGTAGTAGCTGATGTGCACCACAGGGGCGTCGAGTTGCAGGGGTTGCAGTCCGCGCAGGCTCATCTCCTGCCAGTTGCCGGCGTTGTCCTGCTGCCAGTAGAACGGCGCATGCCAGCCTTCGCCCTGGACCGTCGCCCAGCCGTCCGCCAGCCACAGCCCCGCCTGGGTGTAGCCACCGGCTTCGACGAATTCCAGCCACTCGCCGTTGGTGACCAGGCGATCGGCGATTTCGAATGCCTGGGCGAATACCTTGTGCCGCGGGCCTTCGTTGTCGAAGGCGAAGCCATCGCCTGCGTGACCGATTTCCACCAATCCGCCGGCATGCCCGATGAACCGGCCACGCTGGCCGGTTGCGTCGACGGGCCATGCCGGGTCGTAGGCAGGTTTGAGCGCCGACAGGCTGAACAAGTGCAGGATGTCCATCAGCAACAGCTCTTGATGCTGTTGCTCGTGGGACAGGCCCAGTTCGATCAGTGCCTGAACTTCCGGCGCAAGGTCGCCGCTCAACAGGTCTTGCATGTGCTGGTCGACATGGGCGCGGTAGGCGCGTACCCGGTCGAGCCCCGGACGGGTCATCAGGCCACGTTGTGGACGCGGCTGGCGCGGTCCGACGGCTTCGTAGTAGGAGTTGAAGAGGTAGCAGAAATCGGGATCGAAGGGCGTGTAGTGCGGCAGTTGCTCGGCCAGCAGAAACGTTTCGAAAAACCAGGTGGTATGCGCCAGGTGCCATTTGGCCGGACTCGCGTCGGGCATCGATTGTGCGCCCATGTCTTCGGCGCTGAGCGGGCTGGCCAGGTGTTCGCTGTGGCGACGCACCTGGTTGAAGCGTTGCAGCAGGTCGTGCAGGGGGATGACGGGCACGGCGTGCTGGGAAAGACTATTCATCAAGAGGCTGCTCCGACGGCTCCGTCGATGGCGACGATAAGAAACGGGCGCGGGAGCGCTTTTCTATCGCTTTCCGCACGAGCGCCGTTGAGCTTCAACGACGGGCTAAAGGGTGTGACTGTGCAACCCCCGGCAGGTTCGCCCGCTCATCGAAAACCCTTGGCCTGACGCATTGCGGCGCCTGCCGACGCGGCTTGCGCCGCTGCTACAGATGCTCGGACCGGCTCTGTGCGGCGCCTGTCGACGCGGCTCGCGNGCGGCTCGCGCCGCTGCTACAGGTGCTCGGACCGGCTCTGTGCGGCGCCTGTCGACGCGGCTCGCGCCGCTGCTACAGATGCTCGGACCGGCTCTGTGCGGCGCCTGCCGACGCGGCTCGCGCCGCTGCTACAGATGCTCGGGCCGGCTCTGTGCGGTGTTCCCGGATGCAGCTTGCGATCTCTGTAGCAGCGGCGCGAGCCGCGTCCGGGGGCACTGCGGTTGTTCAGGCCGGAAGGCTGTTCCACAATGCATTGTCAACCAAGGAGTGACGATGAACGCTTTCGAAGACATGCGGCTTTTCGTTCAGGTGCTGGAATCACGCAGCTTCACCGCCGCTGCCGAGCAGTTGGGGATTTCCAAGCAGTACATCAGTCGGCGCTTGATGCAGCTGGAAAACCGTCTCGGCGCGCGCTTGCTCAATCGCTCCACCCGACGCCTCGACGTGACCGCCCTGGGCCAGAGCTACTACGACTCGGCCGTGCGCCTGCTGGCGGAAGTGGAACAGGTCGAGCAGGGCATAGCCGGGCAGGCTGCCGAACCCCGTGGCGTCTTGCGCGTGAGTGCGCCGCTGTCGTTCGCCATGGCGCAACTTAGCGCCCTGATGCCGCGATTCCTCCAGCGCTACCCCCAGGTGCAGGTCGAGATGGACCTCAGCGATCGCCCGGTCGACCTGCTCGGCGAGGGCTACGACCTCGTCCTGCGCATCGGCATGCTGGAAGACTCATCGCTGATCGCTCGGCGCATTGCCTCCATCGCACGCGTCTACTGTGCCAGCCCTGGCTACCTTGCTGAACGCGGCATCCCGGCCACCCCGCAAGACCTGGCGGCCCACGACTGCTTGCCTTACGGTCACGCGCGGCAAGTACAGTGGCGTTTCCAGGTGGACGGCAAACCGTTGGTAATCGGCGTGGGCGGGCGTCTGCGTGCCAACAACGGCGAACTGCTCTGCGAGGCTGCCGTGGCCGGCATGGGGATCGCCTACCTGCCTCGGTTCATCGTCCAGCAGGCAATCAGCTCGGGACAGTTGCAGACCGTACTCGATGACTTCGTCACCGAGCCCCTAGCCCTTTCGGCGGTATATCCGCAGCATCGACAGACATCGCGGCCGGTGCAGGTATTGATCGAGTTCCTGCGCGAGCATTTGGGCAATCTTTGAGGCCTGCGTCGCGCCCGTGCGCAAGATCAGACGTGGCTCAATGCGATACCGAATGAAACGACGATCATGCAGCACAGAGTCAGGTTGATATTCATCGGTACGAAATCCTTAGGGGTGGTCAGGGGCCTATAGTGCTGATCCCACGCCCTGAAGAAAAATTCCGTTTTTCGATAGCCATCATCGACTTCCGTGATGCCGGTAACGGTTCAGCGCGTGCGTCGCGGCCGCGACACCACCGACTCGATGTTCTTGCGGCCGATCAACCGGGTCTGCGGCGCAGATTCCTCGGCCAGCCACTTGTACATCACCAGGCAATCCACCAGCCCCTGTTGCGCATGCCGATAAGCCCGCGGCAGGCGCCCGACGGTTTCGAACCCCAGCTTGTGCCACAGGGCCACTGCCACTTCGTTACTGGCTACCACCGAGTTGAACTGCATGGCCAGGAAACCACTGTCGCGTGCCACCTGCTGCGAGTGCTCGCACATCATTCGCGCCACACCACGGCCGCGCGCCGCCTCGGTGACCATGTAGCCGCAGTTGCACACATGATTGCCGGGGCCTGCGGCATTGGCCTTGAGGTAGTAGCTGCCCAACAGCTGGCCTTGTTCATCCTCGGCAACGAAGGTATGCAGGGGCAGTTGCAGCCAGGTGTGCTCGGCGGCCTCGCGGGTCATGGCCGGATCGTAGGCGTAGGTCTGCTGGCCCTGGACCACCGCATTGAAGGTGGGCCAGAAACGTTCGAAATCGGAGGGGGTCATGGGGCGGATGCTGATCATGGGGCGCTCGCTGCGGATCGGGGTCGGCCCACTGCAGGCCGCTGCCAGGCAGACATGCCCGACAGCGGCCCCCGAGGTGCCTGGATGGCGCCTATCCTACCATCGGCCGTCGTCGTTTTTCCCGCGCGACAGCGGCCGTTCCCGGGCTACCGGCGTGCCAGCGTGTCCGGCTGCCAGCCACCGCCCAGTGCCTTGTAGATCGCCACGATGCCGCGATACAGCTCGGTTTCGCCCTGGGCCTGGGCGTCTTCGGCGCTCAAGCGCTCGCGCTCGGCATCGAGCAGCACCAGGTAATCGGCCGTGCCTTCGCGGTACTGGATCGACGCCAGCGCCGCCGCGGCGCGGCTGGAATCGCTCTGGCGCATCAAGGCCTGCAGACGCTGCTGGCGCTTGCCGTAGTCACTGAAGGCGTTTTCCGATTCCTCCAGCGCCAGCAACACATCCTGCTCGTAGCTGGCCAGCGCGCCCTCTGCATCGGCGTTGGCTGCGCGAATCTGCGCGCGCACGCTGCCCAGATCGAAAGCCGCCCAGGTGATGCTCGGCCCCAGGCCCCAGGCATTGGCTGCCGACGAACCGATCTGCGAACCACGCGCTGCGGTGAACCCAAGGAAACCAGTGAGGGTGACCCGTGGGAACAGATCGGCGGTGGCCACGCCGATCTGTGCGGTGGCGGCTGCCAGTCGGCGTTCGGCACTGCGAATGTCCGGACGACGGCGCAGCAACTGGGTCGGATCACCGATCGGCAGCGCCTTGGCAATGGCCGGCAGCTGCGCCGGGCTCAGATCGACGCTGAGTTGATCGGGGCGCTGGCCGAGCAGGGTGGCGATGCGGTTGCGTGCCCGCACCTGCTCGGCCTGCAGCTGCGGCACGGTCGCTTCGACCGCGGCCAGGCGTGCATCGGCACGCACCACGTCCAGTTGATTGCCGACGCCGGCTTCCTCCAGGCTGCGGGTGATGCCGCGCGAATCCTGCTGGTTCTTCAGGTTGGCCAGGGCGATCTTCTCGCGCAACTGAGCGCCGCGCAGTTGTCCGTAGGCATCCACCAGGTCCGCGATCAACGTGACCTGCAACTGCTGCAGGTTGGCCGCGGCTTCACCCTGCTGGGCGTCACTGACTTCCAACTGACGCTGGATGCGCCCGAACAAATCGACTTCCCAGGCCATGTCCAGGCCCAGGTCGTAGCGCTCGGTATTGACCCGGTCGTTGGTCTGGCCAGGTATCTGGCTCTTGCCGATCTCGCTGCTGGCGCGGCTGGTCACCACCGGGAAGCGATCGTTGGCCACGTCGTCGCGGATCGCCCGAGATGCCTTGAGGCGGGCGAAGGCCACGCGCAGCTCGCGGTTGCCCTGCAGCGATTCGTTGACCAGCCGATTGAGCGTCGGGTCGTCGAATTGCTGCCACCACACCGCATCGAACTGCTCGGCGCGGTAGTAACGAGCATCTTGCGCAGCCGCCACGGTCGCATCCAACGCCTGCGGCGCGCGGTAGTCAGGGCCCACCGCGCACGCGGCCAGGGCCATCACCAGCAGGCTGGGCAGAAGGGGTTTCAAGCGGTTCATGGTTGTACCTCAAGCTTGAGCGCGCGGTCCGCCTTGCGGGCCTGGCGACGCTCGACATGGCGACGGATCAGCACGAAGAACACCGGGGTCAGCAGCAGGCCGAAGAAAGTCACCCCCAGCATGCCGGAGAACACTGCCACGCCCATGGCATGGCGCATCTCGGCACCGGCGCCGGACGACAGCACCAGCGGCACCACGCCCATGATGAACGCGAACGAGGTCATCAGGATCGGCCGTAGCCGCAAGCGGCATGCCTCCAGCACGGCCGCCAGCGGGTCGAGGCCTTCCTCCTGCTTGTCCTTGGCGAATTCGACGATCAGGATCGCGTTCTTGCACGCCAGTCCGACCAGCACGATCAGGCCGATCTGGGTGAAGATATTGTTGTCGCTGCCCGCGATCATCACCCCGGCAATCGCCGAGAGCAGGGTCATCGGCACGATCAGGATCACCGCCAGCGGCAGGCTCCAGCTTTCGTACTGCGCCGCCAGCACCAGGAAGGCCAGCAGCACGCACAGCGGGAACACGAACAGGGCGGTGTTGCCTGCCAGAATCTGCTGGTAGGTCAGCTCGGTCCATTCGTAGGCCATGCCGTTGGGCAGTTCGTCCTTGAGCAGCTTCTCCACCGCCGCCTGGGCCTGGCCCGAACTGTAGCCGGGTGCAGCAGCGCCGTTGATTTCCGCCGTGACGAAGCCGTTGTAGTGCATCACGCGATCAGGCCCTGCGGTATCGCTGACCTTGATGAACGTGGCCAGCGGGATCATCTCGCCGCGATCGTTGCGCACCTTGAGCTGGCCGATCTGCTCGGCCTCCAGGCGGAACTGCTGCTCGGCCTGGACGTTGACTTGATAGGTGCGCCCGAAGCGGTTGAAGTCGTTGGCGTACAGCGAGCCCAGGTACACCTGCAGGGTGTCGAAGATATCGCTGATGGCCACGCCATGGGTCTTGGCCTTCTCCCGATCGATCGAGGCATCCACCTGCGGCACGTTCACTGTGTAGCTGGTGAACAGCCCGGCCAGTTCCGGCACGCTGCGGCTCTTGGCGATGATGTTCTGGGTCTGCTTGTACAACTCGTCATAGCCCAGGTTGCCGCGATCCTGAACCTGCAGGCGGAAACCACCGATGGTGCCCAGGCCCATCACCGGCGGTGGTGGGAAGATCGCCATGTAGGCGTCCTGGATACCGGCGAACTTGCCGTTGAGCTCGGCGGCGATGGCATTGGCCGACAGGCTGGCGTCCTTGCGCTGATCGAAGTCCTTGAGCGCGACGAACACGATGCCGTTGTTCGGGCTGTTGGTGAAGCCGTTGATCGACAGGCCGGGGAAGGCGATGGCGTTCTCTACGCCTGGCTGCTTCAAGGCGATGTCCGACATGCGCTTGATCACATCTTCGGTGCGGTCCAGGCTGGCGGCGTCCGGCAACTGCGCGAACGCCACCAGGTACTGCTTGTCCTGGGAAGGCACGAAACCGGTTGGGGTGTTGGCGAAACCGAACCAGGTCAGCACCATGAACCCTGCATACACCAGCATGGCGATACCGCTGCTGCGGATCACCCGCGCCACGGTGCCGACATAGCCATGGCTGGCCTTTTCGAAGAAGCGGTTGAACGGCCGGAACAGCCAGCCGCCGAGCAGTTTGTCGAGCAGCCGGGAGAAGCGGTCCTTGGGTGCGTCGTGTGCCCTTAGCAGCACGGCCGCCAGCGCCGGCGACAGGGTCAGCGAGTTGAACGCCGAAATGACCGTGGAAATGGCGATGGTCAGGGCGAACTGCTTGTAGAACTGCCCGGTGAGCCCGGAGATGAACGCCGCCGGCACGAACACCGCACACAGCACCAGCGCAGTGGCGATGATCGGCCCGGTCACTTCGCGCATGGCCCGCTCGGTGGCGGCCACCGGTTCCAGCCCCAGCTCGATGTTGCGCTCGACGTTCTCCACCACCACGATGGCGTCGTCCACGACGATACCGATGGCCAGCACCAGTCCAAACAGCGACAACGCGTTGAGCGAAAAGCCGAACATGTGCATGACGGCGAAGGTGCCGATCAGCGACACCGGCACGGCCACCAGCGGAATGATCGAGGCGCGCCAGGTCTGCAGGAACAGGATCACCACCAGCACGACCAGGATCAGCGCTTCGAACAAGGTGTGCACCACCGCCTCGATCGAGCCGCGCACGAAGATGGTCGGGTCGTAGACGATGCTGTAGTCCATGCCTTCAGGGAACGACTGCTTGAGTTCGGCCATTTTCGCCCGAACCTGATTGGACACGTCGATGGCGTTGGAACCGGGGCGCTGGAAGATCGGCAGGGCCACCGCCGGTTGGTTGTTCAGCAGCGAGCGCAACGCGTATTGGCTGGAACCCAGCTCCACGCGGGCAATGTCCTTGAGCCGGGTGATTTCGCCGTCGTCGGCGGCGCGCACGACGATGTTCTCGAATTCTTCCTCGGTGACCAGGCGGCCTTGGGTGTTGACCGACATCTGGAAACTGGTGGCGTTGGGCGCAGGCGGCGCGCCCAGCTGGCCAGCGGCAACCTGACGGTTCTGCTCGCGAATGGCGGTGACCACGTCGGTGGCCGTCAGGTTGCGCGAAGCGGTCTTGTTCGGGTCAAGCCAGACCCGCAGCGAGTAGTCGCCCATGCCGAACAACTGCACGTCGCCAATGCCATTGAGCCTGGCCAGTTCGTCCTTGATGTTCAAGGTCGCGTAGTTGGACAGGTAGAGCATGTCGTAGCGCTGGTCGGGGGAGGTCAGGTGGACCACCATGGTCAAGTCCGGTGAGGCCTTGTCCACGGTAATGCCGATCCGCGTGACTTCTTCGGGCAGCTTGGGTTGGGTGCGCGTCACTCGGTTCTGCACCTGCACCTGGGCATTGTCCAGGTCGGTGCCCAACGCGAAGGTCAGGGTCAGGGTCAGCTTGCCGTCGGCGGTAGACTGCGAGGACATGTACAGCATGTTCTCCACGCCGGTGATGGCTTGCTCGAGCGGCGCGGCCACGGTTTCACCGATGACCTTGGGGTTGGCGCCGGGGAAGCTGGCACGCACCACCACGGTCGGCGGGACCACTTCGGGGTACTCGCTGATCGGCAGCTGGAACAGCGAGATGGCGCCGGCGATCAGGATGATCAGCGACAGCACGGCGGCGAAGATCGGCCGCTTGATGAAGAATTGAGAGAAGTTCATCGCAGTGATCTCTTAACCGCGTGGAGTCGAAACGCTGGCAACCTTGACCGCAGCAGCGGGCGTGTTGCTGGCTTCCAGGGCATGGCGCTGTTCGGCCAGGGCGGCGAGGGTGGCAGGGCTGGCCATCTGGGCGACTTCGGGATCGACCTGGGAACCGGGACGAACCCGCTGCAGGCCATTGATGACGATGCGCTCATCCTTGTTCAGGCCACTGCGCACGATGCGCAGGCCCTCCAGCTTGGGGCCCAGCTCGATGCTGCGGTAGGCGGCCTTGTTGTCCTGGTCCATCACCAGCACGAACTTCTTGCCCAGGTCGGTGCCCACCGCTTCGTCCTTGATCAGCACTGCCGAATAGGTGGCGCTGCCCACCAGTTTCAGCCGTGCGTACAGGCCGGGGGTGAAGCTGCCGTCCTTGTTGTCGAACACGGCGCGACCGCGGATGGTGCCGGTCTTGGGATTGACCTGGTTGTCGACGAAATTCATGTGCCCCAGGTGCGGGTTGCCGGCCTCGTTGGACAGCCCCAGGTACACCGGGGTGGTCTGGCCGCGCTGGCCCTGGCGGGCGAGCTGGGTGTACTTGAGGTACACGCGCTCGTCGGCATCGAAGTAGGCATACACCTTGTCGGTAGAGACCACGCTGGTCAGCGGCGTCACGTCGGCGCTGACGATGTTGCCTGCGGTTATTTCAGCACGGCTGACGCGCCCGGAAATCGGCGCCGTGACGCGGGTGAAGCTCAGGTTCAGCCGGGCCAGGTCAAGCTGTGCCTGAATGCCGGCGAGCGCGGCGCGCGACTCTTGCGCCGCGGTGGCACGGGTCTCGGCCAGCTCGGCGGAAATGGCGTTGCTCGCCTGCAGGCGCTGTCCACGCTGCGCTTCGTTGTCGCTGCGTGCGGAGCTGGCACGGGCCTGTTGAAGTTGCGCTTCCAGGCGCCGCACTTCGGCCTGGAAAGGCCGCGGATCAATCTGGAACAGCAGGTCGCCCTTGTTCACCAGGGCGCCCTCGGTGAAGGCTACCTGGTCAATCTGGCCCGACACGCGTGGGCGAATCTCGACGGTTTCCGGTGCTTCCAGGCGCCCGGTGAACTCGTCCCATTCATTGACCGGCTGTTCCAGCACCTGGGCCACGGTAACCTTGGGTGCAGCAGGCGCCTGAGCGACATCGGGTGTTTTTCCGCAAGCGGCGATGACCATCAGCGCAAGGGCCGCCAACGGAAAACGCAACGGAGTGAGTGACTGGTGCATGTGCAGATCCGCCAAGTGAAGTAAGGGAGCATCAACGATGGGCGGATCATGAGGCGCAGACGGGACAATCGACGAATCGAATGGTTCGAAGGTAACTATCATTGCGAATGATGAACATCACTGGAAGTGCTTGATTTTCCGAAAAAATACAAAGCTAGCTAACGATTTCTCCAGGCCAGCACCTGACGGCAGGACAGAGCCCCAAGGCACAGTCGTACAAGCCTTGAAATACTTTCCCGCTGTAGGAATCAGTACGCCGGGCGGTAGGATCAGACTCCGAAACTACTCAAGACCTCTATGAATCCCGTCACGGAACCTCCCAGTCCCGCGCTTCATGCAACATCCTCCTTCTGCCTGATGAGTACCCTTCCATGGAATGGCTAGCCGACCCCACGGCCTGGCTAGGCCTGGCGACCCTGATCGTCCTGGAACTGGTACTGGGCATCGACAACCTGGTATTCATCGCGATTCTCGCCGACAAGCTGCCCCCGCATCAGCGTGACCGCGCGCGGGTGATCGGCCTGTCGCTGGCGTTGATCATGCGCCTGGGCCTGCTGGCCAGCATTTCCTGGATGGTGACGCTGACCGAGCCGCTGTTCGAGGTGTTCGGCAAATCGTTCTCCGGGCGCGACCTGATCATGCTGTTCGGCGGTATCTTCCTGCTGTTCAAGGCGACCATGGAGTTGCATGAAAGGCTCGAAGGCCATGTCGCGCAGCGGGCTGGCGTCAAGACCTACGCCCTGTTCTGGCCAATCGTCGCGCAGATCGTCGTGCTGGACGCTGTGTTCTCCCTGGATGCGGTGATCACCGCCGTGGGCATGGTGGACGAATTGTCGATCATGATGATCGCGGTGATCTTCTCCATCGGCCTGATGATCATCGCCAGCAAGCCGTTGACGCGCTTCGTCAACGGCCACCCGACCGTGATCATGCTGTGCCTGGGCTTCTTGATGATGATCGGCTTCGCCCTGACCGCCGAAGGTCTGGGCTTCCACATCCCCAAGGGTTATCTCTACGCCGCGATCGGTTTCTCGATCCTCATCGAGGTGTTCAACCAGATCGCGCGCGCACGGCGCAAGCACAAGCATCAGGATCGGCCGATGCGCGAACGTACCGCCCACGCCGTACTGCGCCTGCTGGGCGGTCGTCGTCCGGCCAGCGAAGCCATGGACGAGGAGATCGAAGACCTGGTGGGCCAGGAGCAGAGCGAAGCGCTGTTCGATCGGCGTGAGCGGGTGATGATCAGCGGGGTGTTGAACCTGGCCGAAAAACCCATCCGCAGCATCATGACCGTGCGTGCCCAGGTCGATTGCCTGGACCTGGGTGCGTCGCGCGAAGTCACCGAGCAGACCTTGATGCAGTCGTCCTACTCACGCCTGCCATTGATCGCACAAGGCCAGGTGGACGAGCCTCTGGGTTTCGTGCACAAGAAGGAGTTGCTCAAGCAACTGCTGGCGGGCGACGCACCGGATCTGGCCAGCCTGGCGCGCCAGCCGATCAACCTGCTCGAAACCTTCAGCATTCTCAACGCCCTGGAGCAGATGCGTGCGCAGTCCACGCACATTGCCTTCGTGGTCAACGAGTTCGGTGGCTTCATCGGCATTCTGACCATGACCGACATTCTCGAGTCGATTGCCGGCGAGTTGCCCGACGCCAGCGAAGTGCAGGCCCCCGATATCGTCGAGCAGGAGGAGGGCTATCGCGTGAGTGCAGCGTTGGACCTCAAGCAGCTGCAGACGCGCATCGGCTTCGATGCGGCGCCCACCAATGACTATCAGACCCTGGCGGGCATGGTCATGAGCCTGCTCGATCGTTTGCCCAAGCAAGGCGACACGCTGCAATGGGAACAGTGGAGCCTGACCGTGCTGACGGTGGAGGAGCGCCGGGTCAAGCAAGTCCTCCTGCGCAAGCAAGCCCTGCAGGTGTAGCGAAACCGCGCGCAATCACACTGCGCGACGCGAGCGCGCCAGATGCTTGGCGCCCTCGAACATCAGCACCAGCACTGCCAGCCAGATCGGCAAGTAGGTCAGCCACTGGTCTGGCGCGATGCTCTCGCCCAGCAACAAGGCCACACCCACCAACAGCACCGGCTCGACGTAGCTGAGCAGCCCGAACAGGCTGAACGGCAGCAGGCGGCTGGCCATTACGTAGCAGATCAATGCCGATGCACTGATGACGCCAAGAATCGGTATCAGTGCGTACAGCAGCGGTCGCGCCTCCATGTCTGCCGGCGACAGCTGGCCTTGCACGATGAACAGCAGCGCGGCCGGCAGCATCAGGCACATGTCCGTCCACAAACCGCCCAGGTGATCATTGCCGCACGCGCGACGCAACACGAAATACACCGGATAGCCGGCAGCCACGAGCAACGTTTCCCAGGCGAAGCTGCCGTGCTGGAACAGCTCGTGGCCTACACCGCAGGCGGCGCAGAGCACCGCCAGCTTCTGCAGGTGCGAGAGCTGTTCGCCGTACACCAGCCGTCCGGTCAGGACCATGGTCAGCGGCAGCAGGAAATAGCCCATCGACACTTCCAGGCTGCGCCCGTGCAGCGGCGCCCAAAGGAACAGCCACAGCTGCACACCCATCAGCGCCGAGGTGCCCATCGAGCCGAGCAGCAGCATCGGACGCTGGGCAATGTTGCGCCACACCCTGGCGACCAGATGCAGATCCGTACTGAACCACATGAACAGGGTCACGCATGGCAAGGTCAGCAGCATGCGCCAGCCAAACATCTCTTCGCCGCTCAGAGGGGCCAGCAGCGAAGTATAGAAATACATCACGGCGAACAGAATGGACGCTGTGACGGACGTGATGATGCCTTTGGACACGGGAGCCTCGAAGCGCGAAAAACCTGACTGAGCCGACAATGATCTCAGCCAGACGGACAAGCTACAACCACTGCTTTCAGAGACGGCGCAAGGCGTGCGCGAAATCCGCCAGCGGCATTGGCTTGGCAAACAGATAACCCTGCAGATATTTCACGTGGCGTGCGACGAGGTAAGCGCGTTGTTCGTCGGTTTCCACGCCTTCGGCAACCACTTGCAGTTCGAGTTTGGCCGACAGCTCGATGATGCTGTCCAGCACATGCCGCGAAAGCGTATTGACGCCGATCATGGCCACGAAGCTCTGGTCGATCTTGAGGAAGTCGACCTGGAACTGCTGCAGGTAGCTCAGGCTGGACTGCCCGGTGCCGAAGTCGTCGATGGCGATGCTCACGCCCAACCCGCGCAGCCGTTCGAATAGCGTATGAATCTGCGCGCAGGGTTGGATCAGCTCGCGTTCGGTCAATTCCAGGGTCAAGGCGATCCGGTCTTTCGGAAACGCGTCGAGGAACGCCTTGCAGTCATCGAACAACGCTGAATCCAGGCAATGCTGGGCGGTGATATTGATGCCGACATGAAAGCCGTGCGGCAGCTGATCCAGGCAGCTCCCCAGTTGCTGTGCGGTGCGCTTCATCAGCAACCGGGTCATCGGTACGATCAGCCCGCAGTCCTCGGCGTAGGGAATGAACAGGTCGGGGCGGACCAGGCCTTCGCGAGGATGTTGCCAGCGCATGAGCACTTCGGCGCCCGCCCAGCGGCCGTCCTCGCTGAACACCACCGGCTGGAAGAAGGGCACGAACTCCTCGGCGTCCAATGCACGCTGCAGCTCCTGATAGCGCGAGCCGGAACGACTCATCACCCACCGGCAGAGCAGGCCGACCACCGCCGAGATGAGCAACAGCAGGCCGAACATGCCGGCGTACTGCTCGCGTATCAACGTCCAGCGCGCACCTTGCGGGATGCCGCTGACCACGCTGAACGGGTAGCGCGCGGACTGCAGTCGAGTTTGCCCGCCTGCGGCAGGCAGCGGCGCGCCCTGATGAACCTCGCCGCTGGCTTCGATCCAGCTGCGCCCGACGTGCAGGGTGATCGAGTAGGTCGAGCCCATCATGCGCAAGGCGTTGGCCAGGTGATAACCGTCGACGGTGCTGAGCGCGCTGGCCTGGCCACGGACGGCGCGGTAGATCAACAAGCCGCGGTCGGGCGTCACCGAATTGCCGGGCAGCAGCCACAGCTGCCCATCGACGTAATCGAGCGGATTCGCGTTTTCGCTCACTGCGCCCGACAGGGAGCTGCAGTAAAGAGTGTCGCCCTGGATCAGATTCACCGAGCGCACGAAGGGCCGCCGGGTCACCTGGTCCAGCAGCGCCGGTTGTACCTGCGCGCAGGGTTGTCCGGACAGGGGCACAACGGCATCCGCCGCTGCCGCGACGTTATCGAGGATGAGTTCGAATTGCTCGACCGCCAACTGGCTGGTGCGCGCCGCTGCCAGATGCAGCGAACGACCGGCTTCCCAGGTCAGCATGACCGCACCACTGGCCAGTGGTATTGCGGCCGCCAGCCAGGGCAACAGCAGGCGTGAAAATTTGCGTTTGGAGGCGGCAAGTGTCAGCGGCATACTGGCGACAGTCCTTGTGCGCAGGAGATGCGAGCGGGAAAGCCGCCATCATTTCATGAAAGCGCCTGCGGGGGCAGGCGCCGGGGCTTATTTATCCTTGGACTGATCGGGCTTCTGCATCTGTACCGAGGAAGGAGTGCCGTCGTTGTTGCCTTTGGTGGTGCTCTTGTCGGCGCTGTCGAAGCAGCCTTGCAGCAGTGCCAGACACAGCACCAGACCGGCGCACGGGATGAGTTTCATGATGATCTCCGATGTTCAGAACGTGCAGCTTGGACTCGACCCTGTCCAATTGGTTGCCTGCGCCGACCCGGATCCGGATCGGCGCACGGGCGCGTGGGGGAATCAAACCTCGGCAGCGCCGCGCAGGCGCTCGGCACCTCGGCGCAGCAGTCGCTCGGTGGCGGCCCAGCCCAGGCAACCGTCGGTCACCGACACGCCGTAGCGCATGTGCCCGCTGATCGGCTGGCTGCCTTCCTGCAGGTGGCTTTCCAGCATGACCGCCACCAATGACCGGTCACCGTCCAGGCGCTGCTGCAGCACGTCGTCGAACACCGCTGGCTGGCGCAATGGGTCCTTGCCACTGTTGGCATGGCTGCAGTCGACCATGATGCGCGCCTTCACACCCGCTTTGGCCAGATCGTTGTGCACCTGGGCAATGCTCTGCCGGTCATGGTTGGGCCCCCGGTGCCCCCCGCGCAACACCAGGTGAGTGTCGGGATTGCCAGTGGTGTCGATCATGGCCGGGTGCCCCTGCGGATCGATGCCGAAATGGCGATGGGCATGGGCCGCACTGCGCATGGCATCACACGCGACGGCAACGCCGCCATCGGTACCATTCTTGAAGCCGACCGGGATCCCCAGGCCGCTGGCCAGTTCGCGGTGGATCTGCGATTCCGTGGTGCGTGCACCGATCGCCACCCAGCTCAACAGGTCGTCGAAGTACCCTGAGGCCATGGGTTGCAACACTTCGCTCGCCAGTGGCAGGCCCAGGCGCAGCATTTCGCGCATCAGGTCGCGGCACAGGGTCAGGCCGCCCGCCATGTCGTCGGTGCCGTCCAGGTAAGGATCGTATGCCAGGCCTTTCCAGCCCACGGTAGTGCGTGGTTTCTCCACGTAGGCGCGCATCACCAGCAGCATCTCGCCCTCTAACTCCTGCGCCAACTGGCTCAGGTTGCGTGCGTACTCCAGCGCGGACTTCGGATCGTGCAAGGAGCAGGGGCCCACTACGACCAGCAGGCGTGGGTCACGGCCTTCGAGAATGGCGCGGATGGCTTGGCGATGGGCTTGGACCTGGGTGCCCAGGTGATCGGCGAGGAGCAGCTGCTGCTTGAGCGCGAAATGCGTAGGCAGACGGTGAGTTGCCGGCGTGTTGGCGGCGTCTTTTGCCGCGGATGAAGCTGCGGCTGTGCGAGTCTGGACAGCAGGGGTGTGGTGCAGAGTGGTCAGGCTGTTGTTCATGGTCTGGGTCCTGGACAGCGGCGGGGGGATTGCCCGCATGCGCTGCCCTGTCAAGGTGTTCGACAAAGTGCCGGGGAGTCTGGACTGCGGGTCATGCCACCCATCAACGACCGGTCGGAGGCGGCAGGCTGGCCCGAACGGAGGTTGCTAAATCGCCAGAGGTTGCGGATGTCGAAACGGTAATAAGTGAAGTTGTTCATGAAGCGTTCCTCGATTTCGTGGCGAAAGTGCCGAAAAAAACATGAAGCCCTGAAAAGCAAAAACCCCCAGTCGGGAGGCCGACTGGGGGTTGAGAATTCTCTGTCGGCGACCCCTGTGAAATGGGCGCCGATATGGGTATCAGGCGCGCCAGTGGCTAAACCAATACCCAAAATAAACGTTTGCCGGTGCACGGACAGCCGTCATCGCTGCGCAGGTCGCAGGCAAGGATGCAGGGCTGAAGGTGTTGTGCGACATTGATAGTCTCCGGTGGATGGCTGGAGCTTACTTCAGCCATGGCGAAGGATTCAAGCTCATTCTTGACGTGGGGAGGATGCAATGACTTTGTACCTGCGGGCGGCTGTCGATCAGGATCTGCGTTTCGCCCGAGACCTTACTCGGCGAGCGATGCTGCCTTACTACGGCCGTCACGATCTGTTGTGGCTGGACGAGGGTTTCGATCAGGCCTGGCATTGGCGCGACAACCGATTGATCTGTCGCGACGCCGTGCCGCTGGGCTACATCAGTCTGTCCAGGGATGCCCATGCACTGTTCATCCGCGAGGTGCATCTGTTGCCGGTGCATCGTGGTCAGGGCGTGGGCCACTGGGTGCTCGAGCAGGTGATGCAGCAAGCACGTAGTGAACGCTTGCCGCGGGTGCGTCTGATGGTGTTCAAGGACAACCCCGCGCAGCGGCTCTATGGCCGCCACGGTTTCGAGGTGGTGGGGGAGCAGGACAGTTTCCTGCGCATGGAGTACGTGCTGCCCAGCCCCGCCCGTTGACCATGTGCGGTCAGCGCTGGCCGTTCTCCAGTGCAGCGCTGATGGTGCCCAGTTTCATGCCCAGCAATACGGCGACCCGGTGCGCCTCGCCACGCCGCCCCTTCTTGCGTCCTGCCAACACCTGATAGGTGGTGGCAGGGTCCACGCCGTGCTCGCGCGCAAACTCTTGTACCGATTTCCCTTGCTGATCGAGCCAGGCTCTGGCTTGTGCGGCAGTCCGTATACCATGCATAGTTCAAGTCCGTTTTAGAGGGTTCAAAGTAGTTTTATTTCGCACCGTTTCGGGTGTTTCGATAAAGGATTATACATTCAAATGACTGGAATCGGTCCCCGACTAAGGGAAGAGCGCGAGCGTTTGGAGCTCACGCAACGAGAGTTTGGCCAGGTGGGTGGTGTCGAACCCAATGCGCAGGGCAAATACGAAAACGGCGAAAGATCACCACGGGCCGATTACTTGGCTGCCGTTTCGACGATAGGCGTCGACGTTCTCTACGTCGTGCTGGGCCGCCGGACGCCATTGGCCGAGCAGGCTCTCAGCGGCCGAGAAGAAAAAGTCCTAGAGACATATCGGACGCTTCCTACTTCCGGCCAAGCCGTCTTGAGCAATCTGGCCAGCAGCCTGGCCGAGATGGCGGCGAACTATTCAACGCGCAGTACGGTCCAGAAAAAAACACGGGCGAGAAATACCCCGGACTGATCTTCCGCACCGACGCCCCACGCCATATTCATGACGCTTTGAGCTAGGTCCGAGGCGGCAATGTTTGGTAATGTGGCAGCATTCCCCGAGACCACTATTACGAGGTGTCCGTTTGATTCGGGTTCTAGTAGTCGACGATCACGACCTGGTCCGTACCGGTATTACCCGCATGCTGGCCGATATCGACGACCTGCAGGTCGTGGGACAGGCAGAGTCGGGCGAGGGGGCGTTGCAGTATGCTCGCGATCTCAAGCCGGACGTGGTGCTGATGGACGTCAAGATGCCCGGTATCGGTGGTCTCGAGGCGACTCGCAAATTGCTGCGCAGCCATCCCGACATAAAGGTGGTGGCCGTCACTGTCTGCGAGGAAGACCCATTTCCGACGCGCCTGCTGCAAGCCGGTGCCGCCGGTTACCTGACCAAGGGGGCAGGGCTGGCCGAAATGGTCCAGGCGATTCGCCTGGTGTTCGCCGGCCAGCGTTACATCAGTCCGCAGATTGCCCAGCAATTGGCCCTCAAGTCGTTCCAGCCGCAGACCAGTAATTCGCCGTTCGATCTGCTGTCCGAACGGGAAATCCAGATTGCCCTGATGATCGTCGGCTGCCAGAAAGTCCAGATCATCTCAGACAAGCTGTGCCTGTCGCCAAAAACGGTCAACACCTACCGCTACCGGATCTTCGAGAAGCTCTCCGTGACCAGCGATGTGGAATTGACCCTGCTGGCGGTGCGGCATGGCATGGTAGACACCAACCTTTGACCATGACTGCTGCATTCGATCCCAGTGCCTTTCTTGCCACCTGCAGCGGACGTCCGGGCGTGTACCGGATGTTCGACGACGCCATGCGCCTGCTTTACGTGGGCAAGGCCAAGAACCTCAAGAAACGCCTGGCGAGCTATTTTCGAAAAACCGGCCAGGCGCCCAAGACCGCTGCCCTGGTGGGCAAGATCCAGCAGATCGAAACCACCATCACGGCCAACGAAACCGAGGCGTTGCTGCTCGAGCAGACCCTGATCAAGGAGTGGCGGCCGCCCTATAACATCCTGCTGCGCGATGACAAATCCTATCCGTACGTGTTTCTTTCCGACGGCGAGTTTCCGCGACTGAGCATCCATCGCGGCGCCAAGAAGGCCAAGGGTCGCTACTTTGGTCCCTATCCGAGCGCAGGCGCCATTCGCGAGAGCTTGAGCCTGTTGCAGAAGACCTTCTTCGTTCGCCAGTGCGAGGACAGCTACTTCAGAAACCGCACGCGCCCGTGCCTGCAACACCAGATCAAGCGCTGCAAGGCGCCGTGCGTGAGGCTCGTGGAGGCGCCTGAATATGCCGAGGACGTGCGCCATTCGGTGATGTTCCTGGAAGGGCGCAGCAACCAGTTGACCAACGAGCTTTCTGCCAGCATGGAGAAGGCGGCGATGGACCTGCAGTTCGAAGAGGCCGCGCAACTGCGCGACCAGATCGGCCTGCTGCGGCGCGTCCAGGACCAGCAGAGCATGGAAGGCGGCAGCGGCGACGTCGACGTCATCGCTGCCTTCGTCAACCCGGGCGGCGCGTGCGTACACCTGATCACCGTGCGCAGCGGCCGGGTGCTGGGCAGCAAGAATTTCTTCCCGCAGGTGGGTATCGAAGAAGAAGTCGCCGAAGTCATGTCGGCGTTTCTCTCGCAATACTACCTGGGCAGCTCCGAGCGCGACTTGCCGAGCGAGTTGATCGTCAACGTCATTCCCGAAGACCACGAAGCGTTGCTCGATGCCCTCGATACTTTGCGTGGCCGTGAATTGAGCCTCAGCCATCGCGTGCGCGGCACCCGCGCACGCTGGCAGCAGCTGGCCGTGACCAACGCCGAGCAGGCGCTGGGTGCACGGCTCGCCAATCGCCAGCACGTGGCCGCGCGGTTCGACGCGCTGGCCGAGGTGCTGAACCTGGACGAGCCACCGCAGCGGCTGGAATGCTACGACATCAGTCACTCCAGCGGCGAAGCCACCGTGGCGTCGTGCGTGGTGTTCGGGCCCGAAGGGCCGATCAAGTCGGATTACCGCCGCTACAACATCGAAGGCGTCACCGCAGGCGATGACTATGCGGCCATGCACCAGGCCCTGATGCGCCGCTTCAGCAAGATCAAGGCAGGCGAGGGCAAGCTGCCCGACGTGCTGCTGGTGGACGGCGGCAAGGGCCAGTTGAACATGGCCCGTGAAGTGCTGAACGAACTGGCCATCCCCGACCTCATCCTGCTCGGCGTGGCCAAGGGCACGACCCGCAAGGCCGGCTTCGAAACGCTGTACCTTAACGATGTAGCCCACGAATTCACCCTCAAGGGCGACTCGCCGGCGCTGCACCTGATCCAGCAGATTCGTGACGAAGCCCACCGTTTTGCGATTACCGGTCACCGCGCGCGACGTGGCAAGACACGTCGCACCTCGACCCTGGAAGGGGTTGCAGGCGTGGGCCCCAAGCGTCGCCGCGAGTTGCTCAAGCATTTCGGCGGGCTGCAGGAAATCGCCCGCGCCAGTGTCGAGGAAATCGCCAAGGCACCGGGAATCAGTAAAAAGCTGGCAGAGTCGATTTATGCAAACCTGCACAGCGAGTAGAATGCCATCTCACCTTGCAGCCAGTTGTGCCGATGAATATCCCTAACTTGCTTACCGTACTGCGCGTCCTGCTGATACCGTTCTTCATATTGCTGTTCTATCTGCCCTACCATTGGAGCTACATGGCAGCCAGCACCGTGTTCGCTATAGCGGCGGCAACCGACTGGCTGGACGGCTACCTGGCCCGCCGTTGGGAGCAGAGCACACCATTCGGTGCGTTCCTCGATCCGGTGGCCGACAAGCTCATGGTGGCGGTGGCCCTGGTGCTGCTGGTGCAGGAACATGCCAACTTCTGGCTGACCCTGCCGGCGGCGATCATCATCGGTCGCGAAATCGTCGTCTCCGCGCTGCGCGAATGGATGGCCGAGATCGGCGCACGTGCCCAGGTCGCAGTGTCCAACATGGGCAAATGGAAGACCGCCGCGCAGATGCTGGCTTTGGTCATCCTGCTGGCCAACCCCAAGGCGGCCACCTTCTGGGTCATCCTGGGCTACGCCCTTTTGCTGGTCGCCGCCGCACTGACCTTGTGGTCCATGCTGCAATACCTGCGCGCCGCCTGGCCGCACTTGCGCATCACAGCCGAGAAGAAATAAAACTATTTTTGAATCAAGGGCTTGACGGGTGTCGCCGATTAGATAGAATGGCGCCCGTCAACACGATGCGGGAATAGCTCAGTTGGTAGAGCACGACCTTGCCAAGGTCGGGGTCGCGAGTTCGAGTCTCGTTTCCCGCTCCAGTTTGTTTGCGTGCAGCAGTTTCTTGCTTCACGTTTGGGGCCGAGTAGCAAAGTGGTTATGCTGCGGATTGCAAATCCGCCTACGCCGGTTCGATTCCGACCTCGGCCTCCATCATCGAGAACCCCGCAGATTAACGTCTGCGGGGTTTTTCTTTGGGCGGTCGAAAAGGCATGTGTTCCAGAACTTCTGGGGATGTGTTCCAGAACCATTCTTCGACAGCTCCGCGATTGCGTTGACTCGTCGGTAGATCTTCTTGGCGATTTCGCGCCGCTGAGACATAGCCTCAAGCATCGAATTCAAATCATTGCTGGCGCTCAAGAATCTTTATCCGATCCAGCGGTCAGTTACTCCCGACGTACACTGTGTGTTGCCATTTACGGCAGCCCGACTGATAAAACTAATGGGGAGCTGCTGAGGCGTGAGTGAATTAAGTATCTGGCTGGAAGCCATTATTCTGGGGTTGGTCCAGGGACTGACCGAATTCTTGCCGGTATCCTCCAGCGCGCATTTGCGCATTATCGGACCATTGTTACCCTCTGGCGGCGACCCAGGCGCTGCGTTTACCGCCATCACCCAGCTGGGCACCGAAGCAGCAGTGCTGCTGTACTTTCGCAAGGACATCCTGCGCATTGCCATGGCTTGGATCAAGTCGCTGGCTGACGCCTCTTACCGCAGCCATCCGGACGCCAGAATGGGCTGGCTGATCATCATCGGCACCTTGCCGATCTCGATCCTTGGACTGCTGTTCAAGGACTATATCGAAGGAAGCCTGCGCAATCTTTACCTCACGGCAACCATGCTCATCGTGTTCGCGCTGATCTTGGCCGCAGCGGACAAGATGGGGCGCAAGGAGCGCAAGCTCGATCAACTGACCTGGACCCATGGCCTGGTTTTCGGCTTTGCCCAGGCGCTGGCCCTGATTCCGGGCGTATCACGCTCAGGCGGCACCATCACCGCCGGGCTGATAATGGGCTACACACGTGAGGCTGCAGCGCGTTATTCATTCCTGCTGGCGGTGCCGGCGGTGATCGCTTCGGGCTTCTACCAGCTGTACCGCAGTTGGGGTGAATCCAGCACTTTCTCCGGCGGCCCAACATTGCTGGCAACGATCATTGCGTTCGTCGTCGGCTACGGGGTGATCGTGGTCTTCCTCAAGCTGGTTTCGACCAAGAGCTACATGCCATTCGTGTACTACCGCATCGCGCTTGGCCTGGGCGTCATCGGGCTTCTGAGCATGGGCGCGCTCAGCGCTGTGTGACTTGTTGCGACGCGCAGGATGCGCCCTCGCTTCAAGCTGGCAAAGCTATGTGGTTCAATGGAAATAAATCAGGAGGATCCGTTATGGGCAAGAATGCCAACAAGCCTTTCTACATCGCCGCTGTCCCTTTGCTTGCAGTCGGTTGCGTCTTTGCCGCGCTTGGCGCATCGGGTCAGGAAGCGTTCGGATGGACAGCAATCGGGCTGCTCGTGCCCGGCATCGTCATGCTGATCACAGGCGCCATGCGTAGGCGTCGAGCTGCCTGACAGTTCATCGGACAGCCCGTGCAGTCAGAACGGCGTGGGCTGTCGTCAGAAGTCCCATCGGGTGGTGATCATCACGTTCCTGGGCTCGCCATAGACGGCCGAGTTATAGAAGCCGATGTTGGTGTAGTAGTACTTGTCGAACAGGTTGTTGAGGTTGACCGTGGTCGATAACGTCGGGGTGATCTGGTACTTGGCCATGAGGTCCACCACCCAGTATTGCTTCTGGGCGAAGGTTTCGTAGGTATCGCGTGGCGAATTCCAGATCTCTTGCCACGCCTTGCTCTGCCAGCGTCCACCGCCGCCCACTGTCCACTGGTCGAGCGTACCGGGCAGATTGTAGGTAGTGAACAAGGTGAACTGGTTTTCCGGCTCGAACGTCGAGATTTTCACGCCGCTGTCGTCGCGTACCACTTTGTGGGTAAAGCCGGCCTGCATTTGCCAGCCTTGCGCCAGCTCCCCGGAGACTTCGAGTTCAAAGCCCTTGGTTTGCGCATCGGTACCCTTGAACGCGTAGTTGGAAGGCGTGGGCGTAAGGTTGTTGTAGTCGTCATCGGGCACTGACCGATTGCTTTCCTTGACTTCAAAGTAGGCCAGGCTGGCATTCAGCCGGCCTTCGAAAAATTCGCCCTTGATCCCTACTTCGTAGTTCTCGCCTTCGTCGGGCTCGAGCAACTTGCGGTTTCGATCCAAGTTGTAGGAATCCTGTGCAATGAAGATGTCGGTGTAGCTGGCATACACCGACAACTGCTCGTTCAGGTCGTAGACCGTGCCGGCATAGGGGATCAGCCGACCGCTTTCACGATAGGTGTCGTTATTGCCTGTCACGGTGTAGTTGACCAGGCGCCCACCGAGGATGAAATGCAGATCGTCGGTCGCGTTCAAGCGCGTGGTCAGGTAGACGCCGGTCTGCCGAACGACATCGTCGCTAATCTGCTGCGCGGTACCCCAGGCCGGTTTGTCGACGTTGCCGTGCCAGTTGAAGAAGTCGAGCTGGTTGCCGTTGGGATAGGTCACATCCCAGAAGCCCTTGCCTTGCCAATGCGACTTGCTGATCGAACCGCCCAGAACCACCTCGTGTTCGCGGCCCAGGAACTGGAAAGGACCGCTGACATAGGCATCGGCTGAATCGCTGCTGGTTTCGCCACGGTAGCGCTGGCCATTGAGCCGGGCCGTGCCGTCGACGGCTGGGGTATCGCCCTGGATCGAGCCCAGTTGTGCGTCATAGCCGTTGATCTTGTGGTCCAGTTGCAACTTGGTTACCCAACCATCGCCGAACTGGTGCTCCAACGTCGCGAATACCGTGCGCGTGTATTGCTTCCAGCTGCTCCAGTCGGCGGCATTGCTGAAGGAGCGCTTGACGTCGTTGCGCTCGCCGGCGGCGTTGAGCAAAGGAAAACTGCCAGACCAGGTCGAGCCGCGCGGGTCATTGTTCTGGTAGTCGCCGCCCACGGTCAGCAAGGTATCCGGGGAAAGATCGAACTCGAGAATGCCGTAGTACACCTCGGCCTGGCTGCCGTAGCGGTCCATGAAGGAATTCTTGTCCTGATAGGCCGCCACGGCACGCCCGCGTACGTTGCCGGTCGGCGTCAGCGATCCGCTGACGTCGACTTCGCTGCGGTAGTTGTCCCACGAGCCCGCGCCCAGGCTCAGATGCCCCTGGAAATCGGTGGTGGGCTTCTTGCGGATCAAATTGATCGTGGCACCCAGCGAGCCTGCACCCACCAGCAGGCCGGGTGACCCCTTGAGCACTTCGATGCGGTCGTAGACCGCCATGTCGCTGAGCGAGTTACCGGCCGAATAGCCGACATTGCGTACCGCAGATGGAATGCCATCGTACTGAAAGTTGTTGATCGAGAAACCGCGAGCGTAGTAGTTGGAGCGATCACTGTCATAGGCCGAGACGGTAATGCCTGGGGTGTGCCGCATCACGTCGTCGACATTGTCCAGCGCGAAGTCATCCATGTGCTGACGGGTGACGACGGTGACCGACTGCGGTGTCTGCCTGGGGCTCAGTACCAGCCGGGTGGCCGTGGCGATCAGGCCGGGTGTGTAGGAGCCGGTGCCTTCGGTGATATTGCCCAGTTGGTTGCCGGTGATCTGGGTTGGCGCCAGGTCGAGCCCGACACCGGCGGTCGTCAGGGCAATCAGGACGAAACCATCGCCCTGTTTCACGGCGCCGATTCCGCTGGCGCCCAGCAGCTCATCCAAGGCCTGGTCGGTACTGAATCGACCGTGCAATCCTGGGCTGCGCTTGCTGTCCAGCAGTTGCGGATCGAACACGATGGTCACACCGGTGCTGCGGCTGAGCTCGGTCAGGGCGCTGTCCAGGCTGCCCGGCTGGATATCGATCTGTTGCAGGTCGGCTGCCTGCACCGCAGAGGCGGCGATACCGGCAAGGCTCCAGCAGATCACGGCAGGGAAGACGGTTCGACCTAACAGGTGAGGGTGGAGGCGAGGCGAGGGGCGCTGGGTCACTTTGAGGATCTCGAACGGATTGAGTGAGGCATTCACTGAGCTATGCCGTCCCAGACTCGAAATCCCATCACTGCACCACGTTTTTTCACGCAGCCGAGCCGACGCGGGACCAATAGCGAGTAATCGCTCGTACGTGCAGGCCATGGGCGCGGGCGATCAGCGCCACCGACTGATCGGGGTGCAAGGTACTGAAGTTACCGCTGACAGGCAGCGTGGCAATGCGTTGTTCCCAGTTCAGGTAACCGGCCCGGTAGCGTGACAGCTCGCCGAGCACCTGTGCCAATGGCAGGTTTCGAACGATCAGCATGCCGTTGCGCCAAGCACCGTGGTCGGGGGCAGGCCCGGGTGTGCGCCGCAGCGCTGAGTGACTGACGAGCCACTGCTCTCCTGGGTGCATCTCGAGCGCTGCGTGCCCGGCACTCGCCTCCAGCTTGACGGTGCCCTCGGCGATTGTCAGGCACGTGTGGTCCCCGAACAGCCTGGCTTCGAAGCGTGCATGAAGCGCATCCACCCGGCAGTGCGGCGTTGTCAGCTGCAGGGGCAAACCACTGCCGGCTGTTGTCACACCCATCTCGCCGCGCAACAGGGTGACGCGTTGCACGCCTTCGAGGTCGGCTTTCACCGCGCTGTCGGTGTTGAGTTCGAGCAAGGTGCCACTGGGAAGTGTCCAGCGACGGAATTCCCCCGTGCGGGTGCTGTAGTCGGCGAGCAGGCGTTGCCAGGGCGCGTACCGTTGGGTGCCACAGCCAATCGCGGCGGTGCCTGAACCCAGCACCAGCAGCTTAAGCAGTTGCCGCCGCTGCAGGCGTCCGGTGGGTAGTCGGTTCAGGGCGCTCATCGCGGCACTGGCGGGCAGCCGCGCAAAGGGCTCATTCAAGCCTTGCAGGCGTTGCCAGGCCAGGGCATGCCGGGCATCGGCCGCCAGCCAGTGCTGGAAGGCGTCGTGGGTCGCCGCGTCGGCTGTGTTGAAGCTGATCTTGAGCGACCAGTCGATGGCCGCATCGAGTATCTGCGGCGACACCAGGGTACATGGCGTGCTCACTGCGTTTCCTGCGCGAAGGTTGCGGTGTAGCAAGCGCGCAGTGCCTGGGCGAGGTAACGCTCAACGCTTGGCACGGATACCCCAAGCTCCCTGGCGATGGCGGGACACTTCAATCCTTCGAGCTGGGCGAGCAGGAAAGCCCGGCGCACGATGGGGCGCAGGCTGTCCAGCAGGCAGTCGATGGCCACCAGCGCCTCGATCACCAGAAGTCCCGTTTCAGGAGAGGGGGCCTGTTCGCAGGGCAGTTCCGCCAGCGTTTCCAGCCAGGCCCTTTCGATATCCCGACGCCGCCACAGGTCGATGACCAGACCCCGGGCCACCGTTCGCAGGTAGGCACGCGGCTGCTCCATGGTTTGCACGGTACGACGCTGCAGCAAGCGCACAAAGGTATCCTGCGCCAGGTCGGCGGCGTCGGCGGTATTGCGCAATCGGCCATACAACCACGCCCGGAGCCAAGAATGGTGATCCTGATAGAGTCTTTCCAAGCCTGGGCCGGTGTGCGAAAGGTGCATGCAGGATCTCGCGGAGCATCAGATGATAAAGTCTCGCATTATCATCTGACGACCCGCAGTTTGAAACCTGCGATTTGAATCTTCGGCTCTTCGCCGGCAGATCCAGGAAAACTGATCCCTGACCAGAACAGCGGACGCAGTGAAAGACCGCACGCGCCCGACCGCTGGTGCAACCCGACGACCGTTCATTCCATTGGCGCCAAACTAATGCCCCACAATAATGGCACTAAGATATCATGGGGCAGTCTAGTAAAATTCTGAATCATATTTTCCGGTGCCCCATGCAAGCCGTTCAAGCTCAACCGGCTCATTCCCCCGAACCGCACACCATGGCACTGGTCGAAGAGGCCATCGCAAGCGGCGTGGGTGGTCTGACGTTCGACCGTGAACTGGAGCGTCGCTACGAGGCCGATACCCAGCGCCAGCGCCTGCAGTTCCTGACGTCCACCGGTATCTGCGGTGCAGTGATCTACAACCTGTTCCTGATCAGCGACTGGTTGGCCCTCGAAGATGTGTTCGCCTATGTGGCTGTAGGGCGCCTGCTGCTGATCACCCCAATGATCATTGCCATCCTGCTGCTGGCCCAACGCCTGACCTCACGTCGAGCGCTGGAGACGGTGTCGGCGCTGGCCACGGTATTGTCCTCGTTGATGCCGCTGGTGGTGATGATCTACAGCGACAGTCCCTATCGCCTGCACTATCAGTTAGGCATGCTGTTGCTGATGGTGTATTGCACGATGATTCAACAGTTACCGTTTCGCTTCGCGGTGGCTGCCATGGCCAGCATGCTCGGCATCCAGTTGCTGACCACTCACATCGCGGGATTCATGGACCCGGTGACGTGGCGCGCCAATGCCTTCTTGTACGGCTCAACAGTGGTGCTGTTGCTGATGGCTTCGTATTTCCTCGAGCGTGCGAGCCGACTCAGCTATCTGTTTGCCTTGCGCGGGCGCCTGCTGGAAGTGCAACTGACCGAAATGGCCCGCACCGACCCACTGACTCAACTGTTCAACCGTCGGCACCAGGGCGATGTCACCGCCCAGCTGTGGCAGGCAGCAGGGACTGAAGCGACCTGCGTGACGGCGATCCTCATCGACATCGATCACTTCAAGCTCTACAACGACAGCTATGGCCACCTGCAAGGGGACAGCTGTCTCAAGCAGGTCAGTGCAACCATCAAGGAGTTGGCCCGGCAATCCAATGCCATGCCGTTCCGTTTCGGTGGCGAGGAGATGCTGGTGTTGCTGGTGGGGGCCGATAGCCAGCAGGCCAGGCAGTTGGGGCAGGACCTGTGCACGGCGGTCGCGGACCTGGGGCTTGCCCATCCCGCTCTGGGCGCCGGGGCACGCGTGACCATCAGCGTGGGAATAGCGATGGGCATCGCGCCCTACGTCACGGCGCACAACCTGATAGGTGCTGCCGACAAGGCCCTGTACGCCGCCAAGAACGCCGGGCGCAACTGCCTGCGGCAGGCTCCTTTCGAAGGCAGCGCGGCGGCTTGAACGGCAACCTGAACGGTCACTTCTGCAACGCCTGCAGGCGTGCCTCCTTGGCGTCGTCGAAAATCATGTACAGCGCCTCGATATCGGCCGGCTTGAGTTTGCGCGACTGTTCGAGTCCCAGGATCAGGGCAATTTCAAGCGCGCCTTCGCGCTCTACATCCGCTTTGGTGCTGGCGGCATTCAACGCGCGGACCAGGCCATTGACCGAGCCTCGTACGTCCTTGGGCAGTTTCAGTAGATCCAGTCGTTCCTGCGGCATGTGACGCTCTCCAGCAAAATAGGGGTGGTCGGTGGTCATTCCACCTGTGCTCAGCGCGTCAATTCGTGGCCGTACGGTACGCGGAAGCCCGACGCATTGCGATGACCGCCACCGCCGAACTGTTTGGCGACTTCCGACACGTCCATGCCTTCATCGGTGCTGCGCAACGAAAACGAGCGACCCTTGGGGCCATCCGAGTAGCACGCGGCAAACGGCTCGCCCTGGGTCATGATGTTGCCGGCATCGCTGGCGAACAATGAGGGTATGTTGGCCACCGGCACGTCGTGACCGCCGATCGACATTCGCCGCGCGGTGGCGCGCAGCAGATCGGCCACGGTTTTCTGTCGCTGCCGTTCGATCGCAATGCCGTCCGCCAACAGCGTCTCGACGGGCGCAGCCATCAGCGCATCCCACACGGCAAACTCCTGCGGATAACTGAACAGATTGGACAGCACTTCGCGCGTGCCCGGCAGGTTGAACCGCCACAGGTCGCGGTCCTCGATGTGATCGATCAGGGCAGGGCGCGGCTGGCCGGCGAAGAAGTAGTCCCAGGCCAGGCCGGCACCCGAGCGGCTCATGTCAAACAGGGCGTGCACGTTGCCGCCTTCTGCCTGTTCACCAAAGGCTGCGGCCGGCGGCACCTGGAGCAGGTCGGCCTGGGCGGTCTTGTGGTGATCGAGCACGAGGATCGAAAGGGCTTGGGCGGCCATCGCCATGAGCGTCTGGTAATCGTAGGCGAAGTCGACGATGAACACATGCCTGCCGGTGACATCGGGTGGCGGCTGGCCGTGTCCTGCGGCATGAAATTCGACATCGGGCCCGAGCGCCTTGCGCACTACCCAGGCTGCGCCGAAGCCGTCGGCACAGTTTCCGTGGTAGATGCAAACCGTGGTTGTAGGGGCTGCGATCATGTAAGGCTCCGGAAATCGACGGGTATTGCAGGCGGGCATTCTAAGCGATTGCGGGGCCCTGCGCGTGACTGCCAGCGCCGAACCGTTCAATGTCCGGCGACCGTCCATCGCCACAGCGAAGTATTTCGCCGGCCCCGGCAGTCATTGTCATTTCAAGCAGTGCATTTCACACAGGCACTTTATCGTGGAAAAAAATATGTCGATTTCAACGTCCAGCCCGGATCAGCGTCACCATGCGATGCAGGCGTTGCTCGAGGAATTTTCGTTGCGCGGGGTCGACATGCAAGCGGTTGCCGAAGCGGCGAAGCTCAGGCTCCTGGGCAGCCCGCAGTTGTGCCTGCTGCCTGCCGACTATCGCGTCCAGTGCGCCAAGGCGGTTGACGAGCTGATGGACCAGGCTACCCCCTCGCAATCCTGAACCTGCGCTTTTGCTCGGCCGTGTGGCCTCCCGCTAACTCGAGGTAATTGCAGCCATGGTCGAACTCGCCGATGACCTTTACCAGCAGATGGCGCAGGCCCCTTATCTGGTACTGACCGGGGCAGGCATCAGTACCGCGTCCGGCATTCCCGATTATCGCGATAGCGACGGGGTCAGGCGGGGCAGCGCACCGATCATGCATCAGGATTTCATTGCCAGCCCCGCCACGCGCAAGCGCTACTGGGCCCGGGCGATGGTGGGCTGGCGTGGTGTGCACCAGGCCACGCCCAACCCGGCTCACCAGGCGCTGGCAGCACTGCAGGGGCAGGGCCTGATCAGCGGGGTGATCACCCAGAATGTCGACGGGCTGCACGATGTGGCTGGCAGCCGCAACGTCGTCGAACTCCATGGCAACCTGCACCGAGTGGTCTGTCTGGATTGCGGCATGCGACTGCGGCGCGACGATGTGCAGTTGCTGCTCGAAGAGCAGAATCCTTACCTGCAGGACGTGCATGCGGTACTCGCGCCTGATGGTGATGCACAACTGGCAGCGCGCTTTCTCGAGGCATTCCGCATGCCCCATTGTCCTTGCTGTGGCAGCGATCTGCTCAAGCCTGACGTGGTGTTCTTTGGCGGAGGCGTCGAACCGGAGCAGGCTCGGGCCGCGTGGAAGGCAGTGGAAGCGGCGCCTGGCATGCTGATCGTCGGCACATCACTGATGGCCTATTCGAGCTTTCGCCTGTGTCAGGAGATGTCTCGCCAAGGCAAACGCCTGCTGGCGATCAACATGGGCCGCACTCGCGCCGATGGACTGCTCAGCATCAAGGTCACGCAGCCGTGCGAGCAGGTTCTGCCCCAGATAGCGCAAAGGCTGGTCCAGGGCAGCCAGTCGTCAACCTAACGCGGTATCCATGAACATCATTACCGCGAACCCCAGCATCAGGCCCAGCGTTGCCGGGGTCTGGTGACCATTGCGGTGGGTTTCAGGAATCACTTCGTGAGACACCACGAAAATCATGGCACCAGCGGCCAGTCCCATGCTGATCGGGTAAGACAGCGCGAACCCGCTCGACAGCCCAAGGCCCACCATCGCACCCAGCGGTTCCATCAGGCCAGAGCCCATCGCCACCAAGGCAGCCTTGCCCGCGCTGAGCCCCGTCGCCCGCAATGACATGGCCACGGCCAGGCCTTCGGGAATGTCTTGCAACAGGATTGCGCTGGTCAGAGGGATGCCGACCGCAAGGTTGCCGTCGGACAGGCTCACGCCGATGGCCATGCCTTCAGGCAGGTTGTGCAAGGTAATGGCCAGAACGAACAGCCACACCCGGTGAATTCGTTCGGAGTTCGGGCCGTGTCTGCCCGCGTTTTCATGCTCGTGGGGAATGACCTTGTCCAGCGCCAGCATCAAGCCCACGCCAAGCCCCAGGCCGAGGATCACCACCAAGGCGGCGACGGCGGGGCTGTCTGTATGGGTATTGGCGGCTGCCAGGCCTGGCAGCAACAGCGAGAAGGTACTGGCCGCCAGCATCATGCCGCCGGCGAAGCCAAGCATCACGTCCTGTACCTTGGAGGATATTTCCCTCAGTGCCAGGGCGATCAATGCGCCCAGGGCAGTCGCTGCAAAGCCACCGGTGCCACCCAGCAGTGCATACCAGGCATGTTGACGGTCGGCGTGCAGCAGGGCATTGACGATGCTCCATACCACCACCACCGCACTGACGGCCAGAAGCAGGCCGGTGAGGGTCCATAACCAGGGTTTGTCGCGAAAACGCTGTGGCCAGCTGTCGTTGGTGGCGGTGTTGGAAGGCATAGGTCTCTCTGGAAATTGCTGCGGGCTTAAGCATGGACCCGAATAAGCGACAGGGGTTGCGCTGCATGTGAATGGGCATTGTAGGAAAAATCTTTTTTTAACTGCATCCAAATGCCCCGCTGATGAGTAGTACCTACAGCAGCTACACAAGGCGCTGCCGGTTCGATCACTCTTATGGAGCTTACGACATGAACAGCACACACCGTTTCTGCCTGGCCAACGTCCTCTTTGCCGCCACCTTCGCCCTGGCCACCACTGCCCACGCGCAGATGGATCTGCCTGCTCCGGTTCAGGTTCCGGCTGGCAACAAGGTCGCGATGGAAACCGTCGGCATGGGCGAAATCACTTATGAATGCCGTGACAAGGCCAATGCCGCTGGCCAGACAGAGTGGACGTTCGTTGGTCCCAAGGCCGTTCTCAATGATCGCTCCGGCAAGCAAGTAGGCACCTATTTCGGCCCGCCCGCCACCTGGCAGTCGGCAGACGGCTCCAAGGTGACCGGCACTCAGGTTGCTGTCGCACCGGCCGGTGACGGCAATCTGCCTTACCAGTTGGTCAAAGCCAATCCGGTCGAAGGCAAGGGCGCCATGCAGGGCGTGACCTACATCCAGCGCACCGCACTCAAGGGCGGCGTTGCCCCGACCAGCGCGTGTACCACCGCGCAGAAGGGTCAGAAAGAAATCGTCAAATACCAGGCCGACTACATTTTCTGGTCCGCCAAGTAAAAGTCGTATAGACACAGCGCGCGGAACGGCAAGTCCGCGCGCCTGGTCTACACTGCCGAGCGAGCTTCATTCTCCCACTTGCCATGGCGGTCTTTCTTGTCCTTGCCGGAAAATCCATTCGATTACGAAGTTGCCCTGCAGAACTGTGCCCGTGGCGATCGCCAGGCACTGCACGGCTTGTATCAGCGCGAAGGCGGGCGCCTGTTGGCCGTGGCTCTGCGCATTGTCGGCGATCGAGCGTTGGCCGAAGATATCGTCCACGATGCGTTCCTGCGGATCTGGACGCAAGCCGCCAGTTTCGACGCGCAGCGAGGTTCGGCGCGGGGGTGGATGTTCACCATTACCCGGCACCTTGCGCTCAACCACATTCGCAGCAACGCGCGGTTGCGCGGGCTGAACGAGGACGATCTGCAGTCGTTGTTCACCGACGAAGCCGCAGATGCGGCACTGGGCAGTGCGCGGATCGACGGGTGCCTGGAGCAACTGGAGCCGCAGCGACGCCAGTGCCTGTACCACGCTTATCTGGATGGCTACACCCATGCCGAGATCGCCCAGCGGCTGGAAACGCCGCTGGGCACGGTCAAGGCGTGGATCAAGCGCAGCCTGGCATCACTGCGTGAGTGCATGGGATGAGCGAACGAAGCGAGACGGTAGAGCCCATGAATACTGAAGAACTGGCCAGCGAGTATGTGCTGGGAACGCTCGATGCAGCGCGGCGGGCAGAAGTCGAACGGCGACTGCCCACTGACCTAGAACTGCGCGCGGCCGTCGATGCATGGGAAGCGCGCCTGTTGCCACTGGCTGAACGCGTCACGCCTGTGCAGACGCCGGCGACGCTGTGGCCACGGATCCAGCGCAGCCTCGACGGCGCAGGCGCGCAGCCGATCCCGATTTGGTGGAATCGCCTGGGTGTCTGGCGCGGGTTGGCGGGCGCCGGGCTGGCGGCGACGCTGGTGCTGGGCGCGTTGTTGTTCAACGTTCGCGCGCCGGTGCCGGGTCCAGCCTATGTCGTCGTGCTCATCGCGCCGCAGGACAAGGCGCCAGGTTGGGTGGTGCAGGCCAGTGACTCGAGGGAGGTCCAGCTGATTCCGTTGAACGATACGGCGGTGCCGGCTGACCGCGCCCTGCAGTTCTGGACCAAGGCCGACAGCTGGCAAGGTCCTGTCTCGCTGGGTCTGGTGGAACCGGGGCAGAGCGTACACGTAGCCCTGGACAAGCTTCCGCCGCTGGAGAACAACCAGTTGTTCGAGCTGACCCTGGAGCCCAAGTCAGGCTCGACGACAGGCAGGCCAACCGGCCCAATCCAGTTCATCGGTCGTGCGGTCAAGGTGATATGACCCGTAACCGGGCTGCTTAAGGGCGCATGCGCTCTTCTTGGCAGTCCGGCCCGCCCATGTCGAACTCGCGACAGATCAACGGGCGATTCAGGTAGATACTGCAGCTCATGGAGCGTCGGTCCAATGCGGCACACCACCCATCGTCCAGGCGCGACATGGTTTCCGAACCCCATTCGTCCACTTCAATGAAGCGCTCCGGTACGCCGGTGTCGGTGATCAGCATGACTTCCAGGCGACAGCACTTGGCGGCGCAGCGGTCACAGCTGATGGAGGGGTCGATGTCGCTGGTCACAGCGATGTCATGCAGCGCAATCAAGGGCAGTGCCTGGCAGGAAATGATCGGCGCAGCGTACCGGTAGTTGCGCCATTTCACAAAGCAAGCCGTGCACCTTCAGGCTCAAGGCGACGGATTGCAGGTCAGGCTGCCTTTGAAGACTTGCGCTTGCGCTTGTTTTTCCACGGCGTCGCGCCTTTTGGCGCAGGACCGCTGATGACCATGCGCAACCCGGCGCAACGCTCCACCAGCTTGCTCATCCAGGCCGATTGTTTGGCGACGAAGGTTTCCAGCGACATCTCACCGCTCTGCACCATGTCCAGCGCCTGCTCCCAGATGGCAGTGGTGCCCGGGTCGGCGATGGCTCGAGGTACCGCGTCGATCAGACTGAAGGCGGCGGGTGCCGCCGCCAGTGCCTTGCCCTGCTTGGTCAGGTAGCCGCGATCCAGCAGGCCCTGGATGATGCCGGCGCGGGTGGCCTCGGTGCCGATCCCGGTGGTGTCCTTGAGTTTCTGCTTCAGGCGCGGGTCTTCGACCAGCTTGGCGACGTTTTTCATCGCCTTGATCAAATCACCTTCCGTGAAGGGTTTCGGGGGTTGGGTCCACAGGTCCTTGAGCTTCACGTCACGTACCACGCAGCGCTGGCCCTCGATCAGCCGCGGCAATGGCTGTGGAGCCGGCGCTTCGCGACCCTTGGCAGCGCCGAGCGCCTGCGGTATGGCGCGCTTCCAGCCGGGTTCGACCACCTGCTTGCCGACCGCGCGCAACGCCTGACCGCTGCAGTCGAAGTCGGCCTGGGTGCGGTCGTATTCGTGATTGGGCAGAAACTGCGCCAGGTAGCGGGCGCGGATCAGGGTATACACCGCGCGGTACTTGCCCTGCAGCTTGTCGGGCGTTGCCGCGACCGCGGTTGGAATGATGCCGTGGTGGGCGCCGACCTTGGCGTCGTTCCAGGCGCGTGAGCGCCGCTGCGCATCGAGGTGGGGGAGCAACGCTGCCAGCTCGGGGTCGGCGCGGCCCAGGGCTGCAATGATCGCTCTGGCATCACCGTGCTGGCTGACCGGCAGGTAGCCGCAGTCGCTGCGTGGATAGGTGATGACCTTGTGGGTTTCATACAGTGCCTGCGACACGTCCAGGGTTTCCTGTGCCCCCAGCCCGAGCTTCTTCGAGCAGACCTCCTGCAAGGTGCCCAGGTCGAAGGGCAGGGGGGCGGCCTCCTTGACGCGCTCGGTACGCAGTTTGCGCAGCGTTGCGTGGCTTGCCTGGCTGAGCGCTGCAGCGGCCTGCTGCGCCAGCGCCTGGTTGAGGCAGCGTCCTTGATCGTCGCAACGGTCTGCTGGCGGTATCCACTGCGCCGTGAACTCGGTCTGTTCGCCGAGCAGTTGCACATCGATGGCCCAATAGGCGGCGGGGACGAAATCGGCGATGCTTCGGTCGCGGTCCACCACCAGGCGCAGGGTCGGGGTTTGTACCCGCCCCACGGGCAACACGCCCTGGTACCCCGCCTGACGGCCGAGCAGGGTGAACAGCCGGCTCATGTTCATGCCGATCAACCAGTCGGCCCGCGAGCGCCCCAGGGCGCTGTGATACAGGGAGAACGTCTCGGCGCCCGGCTTGAGAGCCGCCAGCGCCTTGCGAATCGAGGCGTCGTCCAGGGCCGACAGCCACAGCCGCTGCACCGGCCCGCGGTAGCGACAGTGATCGACGAGCTCGCGGGCGATCATTTCGCCTTCGCGGTCCGCGTCCGTTGCGATCACCAGCGCCTGGGCTTCACTCAACAAGCGCTTGACCGCCTTGAACTGGCTGGCCGTCTTGCGTTTCACCTGCATTTTCCATTGCTGCGGGATGATCGGCAGATCGGCCAGCACCCAGCGCTTGTAGCGCGCGTCGTAGGCGTCGGGCGGCGCGGTTTCCAGCAGGTGCCCGATGCACCAGGTCACCGTGACGGCATTGCCGATCCAACAGCCATCACCGCGGCGCGTGGCGCCCAGCACCTTGGCGATGTCTTTAGCCTGGGAAGGTTTTTCGCAGAGAAACAGCCGCATAGGTACCTTGATGAAGAAGCCGTGCAGAGCCGTAGCATGCCAGACGTATCAAGACAGGCAAGCTTTATGTGTATGGATGTACAGTTTATGATGTTGCTTCATATGAGCTCGGCCTGCAGCCGCCGCGCCTACTTTCCTCGTTAAAGGCCCGCCGCCGTGACCCCACAACAGGGTTTCATCCTGACGCGACATTGGCGCGACACCGCCGAAGGCACCCAGGTCGAACTGTGGCTGGCGACCGATGCCGGGCCGCGGCTGGTACGCCTGCCGCTCCAGCCTTCGGTCGCCTTCCTGCCGAGACTGCAGCAGGAACACGCGCGGCGTCTGCTCGAAGGCGAGGTCGGTGTGGAGCTCAAACCGCTGGCGCTGCGCGATTTCGACCAGCAACCTGTCTCAGGCCTGTATTGCCGGCAGTACGGCCAGTTGCAACGTCTGGAAACCATGCTCAGGCAAGCCGGCATAGCAGTGTACGAGGCTGACATTCGTCCACCGGAGCGTTACCTGATGGAGCGCTTCATTACGGCGGCCGTGGGCTTCGATGGACAACTGCAAGCCGACGGCCAATACCACGAGGCCAGGCTCAAGCCGGCGTCGGCCTACCGTCCACAGCTACGGCTGGCGTCGCTGGACATAGAAACCACCGCCCAGGGTGAGTTGTACTGCATCGGCATCGAAGGCTGTGGCCAACGTGATGTGTTCATGTTGGGACCGCCCAACGGCGATGCGCGCACGCTGGATTTTGCCCTGCATTACCGGCAGAGCCGGGTGGAACTGCTGCAAAGCCTGAATGCCTGGTTCGCCGAACACGACCCGGACGTGATCATCGGCTGGAACGTCGTGCAGTTCGACTTGCGCGTCCTGCACGAACACGCCAGACGCCTCAACGTACCCTTGTTGCTGGGCCGCGGTGGCGCGGAGATGACCTGGCGCGAACACGGCAGCGGCAGCGACCACTATTTCGCTGGCGCGCCGGGCCGGCTGATCATCGACGGGGTCGAAGCGCTGCGTTCGGCGACCTGGACCTTTCCCTCGTTCAGTCTCGAAAACGTGTCGCGGACTCTGTTGGGCGAGGGCAAGGACATTTCCACGCCGTACCAGCGCATGGACGAAATAAACCGCATGTTCGCCGAGGACAAACCGGCCCTGGCGCGCTACAACATCAAGGATTGCGTGCTGGTCACGCGGATCTTCGCCAAGACGCAACTGCTCACCTTCCTGCTCGAACGCGCCAGCGTCACCGGCTTGCCAGCGGACCGCAGCGGTGGCTCGATCGCCGCCTTCACCCATCTGTATCTGCCGGCGATGCATCGCCAGGGGTTCGTAGCGCCCAATATCGGCCAACGCCCACCCGAGGCCAGCCCAGGCGGTTTCGTCATGGAGTCACGGCCCGGCCTGTACGAGTCGGTGCTGGTGCTGGACTACAAGAGCCTGTATCCATCGATCATTCGCACGTTCCTGATCGACCCGGTAGGTCTGGCGGAAGGTCTGGCCAACCCAGACGATCAACACTCGGTTCCAGGCTTTCGCGGCGCGCGCTTTTCACGTACGCGGCATTGCCTGCCCGCCATTGTCGCCAGCGTCTGGAAGGGGCGCGAGACGGCCAAGGCGCAGGGCAACGCGCCGCTGTCGCAGGCGCTGAAGATCATCATGAACGCGTTCTACGGTGTTCTGGGGTCCAGTGGCTGTCGCTTTTTCGACACACGCCTGGCGTCGTCGATCACCCTGCGCGGCCACGAGATCATGCGCCGTACCCGCGAGCTGATCGAGGCACGCGGTTACCAGGTGATCTACGGCGACACCGACTCCACGTTCGTCTGGCTCAACAGCGCCCACGACGAAGTCGAGGCCAGCCGCGTCGGCAAGGAGCTGGTGGCCGAGGTCAACCTTTGGTGGGGGCAGCATCTTCAGCGTGAATATGGATTGAACAGCGCTTTGGAACTGCAGTTCGAAACCCATTTTCGGCGGTTCCTGATGCCGACCATCCGGGGTGCGGAAGAAGGCAGCAAGAAGCGCTATGCAGGATTGGTCAGACGCGCCGACGGCCAGGACGAGATGGTCTACAAAGGACTGGAAAGCGTTCGCACCGATTGGTCGCCGCTGGCCCGTGAGTTCCAGAAGTCGCTGTACTCGAGAATTTTCCACTATCAGGGTTATCAGTCGTATGTTCGCGATTACGTGAAACGAACCCTGGCAGGTGAGCTGGACGATTTGCTGGTCTACCGCAAGCGACTGCGCAGGCCCTTGCACGACTATCAGCGTAACGTGCCGCCTCACGTTCGAGCGGCGCGCATCGCCGATGAACACAACCGCTCTACGGGGCGGCCCCTGCAGTATCAGCGCGGCGGCTGGATCAGCTACGTCATGACGGTGGCGGGGCCCGAACCTCTGGAAGTACGAGATTCAGCCATTGACTACGACCATTACCTGACCCGGCAGCTGCAACCCATTGCCGATGCGATCCTGCCGTTCGTCGACGACGACTTCAACACGCTGATCGGTGGCCAGCTGGGTCTGTTTCAGTAGGCTCAGAGGCTCTGGCTGATGAGCTCCATGGCCAGCGCCAGGGCCAGGCCTGCTGTCACCCAGCCCCGCAGCCCCAGCCCCTGGCGTGCCTTGTGGTGCCAGCGGTCGTGGCCCAGCAGCGTGGCTGGCGCGAGCAGCTGGCGCCATTGCAGCTCGGTGGCATGGAAAGCGGACGGATGAGCGCCGTCGCTGTCCAGCCAGCGCCGGAAGTCGATGCGCTCGCTGGCGGTGGTCAATGGGCTTTGCAGCTTGACGTACCAGTGGATGGCCATGTTCTGGCCGGCAAGGAGAGGTGTACAGCAGGCACGCAGCGCGGCCTGCATCCTGGCTTCGACGTCGCCGACTGTCGTATGCAAGCGCTGGGCGATGTCCAGGTAGGGAAGTTCGTCGAGGCGGCTGTAGAGCAGGACTTGTCGAGTCCGCCTTGGCAGATCCAGCAATTGTCGATGAAGACGGTCCGGGTGTGGCTGGTCGTGAATGAGGTCTGACAGATCGTGCGAGGGCGTGAGCAGCGGGGTCATCGGTGACACCTCCATTTGCGCGAAACCTGGTCATCTGTAGAGAGAAAGCGAGTTCGGACTTCCGTTTTCCGATGTTCTTTTGATATCATCCGCGCCATCTTTGCAGTGGCGCCTTCAAGTCGGTGAAGTTCGAAACCGACGGCGTGCAACGCTCTTCATTAGCCTGAAGATCCAAAAAAAAGACCCGGCAAAAAGCCGGGTCAAAAACCGTGATTAGCCTGATGAGGAGATAATCTGAAGGTCCGACCTAAGGCCCTTCGGATTATCCAACCGATCTCTCGACCGGTTGAGCTCAATAATAATCGTTATCATTTGCATGTCAAATGATTTGTCTGTGGTTTCCTGTTTTTCTTGTGCGCCCATCCCTCACTCCAGCGGCAGCTCGGTGGTCCGCTTGACTTCGCTCATGGCGATATTCGAGTAGGCTTCCTGCACATGCGGCTTCTGCAGCAGATGGTCGCGTAAAAACCGCTCGTAACTGGCAATGTCCTTGGCCACCACCTTGAGCATGAAATCCATGCCGCCCGCCATCGTGTAGCACTCGAGCACCTGCGGGTAGCCGATGATGGCTTCCTCGAATTCGGTCAGGTGCCGCCGGCCGTGCCCGGACAGCTTGATGCTGACGAAGATGGTCATGCTCAGGCCGAGTTTTTTCGGGTTGAGCAGGGCAACCTTGCGCTCGATCAGCCCTTCTTCCTGCATGCGGTGGATGCGTCGCCAGCAGGGTGACTGGGACAGCTCCACACGTTCGGCGACCTGGGCCGCCGAGAGGTCCGCGTCGTGTTGGAGCAGGCGCAGGATGCGCCGATCGATCGGGCTGAGGCTGGTTTGCATGAATGAGTCCGGTTCTTGTGGTTATCGGGTCGACTTCATGCAGAGTATTACTCGTTTCTGACGTTTTGCTCCAGTCACCAGCGCTGATTGGCCAAGGCAACGCGGCACGCTCAGTCTGCGATATGACCGAACTTGCCCGCCTGATAATCGGCAAACGCCTGCTGGATTTCCTCGCGAGTATTCATCACGAACGGACCGTAGCTGGCCACTGGTTCGCCCAGTGGCGCGCCATGGCCATAGAGCAGCGTGGCTGGGCCAGTGGCATCGACCGTTACCGTGTCGTGCGTGTCACTGAGTTTGACCAGATGATGGCATTGCAGCGAGGCCCCGGCGATCTCGGCCTCGCCGTCGACCACGTAGAGAAAGACGTTTTCGCCCAACGGTGCCGGCAGCGAGAGGCGGGCGCCGGGTTGCAGGTGTACGGTCATCAGGCACAGGCCGGTCAACGACTCGATCGGTCCGCGCCTGGCGCCATGCTCGGCGGAAACATAGTCCCCGGAAATCAGGCGGACCTCGGCCAGAGGCTCGGTGATCGTGGCGATGTCCGCGCCTTGCAGGCCGACATAGGCCGGGGGTGTCATTTTCAAACGCCCTGGCAGGTTGACCCACAGCTGGAGGATCTCCAGCGGGCCGCCTTCGCGCTTGAACGACTGCGGCGACAACTCGGCATGCACCAGCCCGGAACCCGCCGTCATCCACTGCACGCCGCCGGCACCGATGATGCTTTCATGGCCGCCGCTGTCCAGGTGCGACAGCTCGCCCTTGAGGATGAACGTGACCGTCTCGAAGCCACGATGGGGATGCGGCCCGAACGGCAGCCCCTGGTTGTTGGGGGGGTAGGTCTGCGGACCGTGGTGATTGAGAAACAGGAACGGATCGAGCTGCTCGATGCCGGGGCCAGGCAGCGGGCGACGGGTGATCAGGTCACCGATGTCGTCACGCTGCGCGGGAAACTGCTGGAGGACGGTTCGGGTCATGGGGCCTCGGGGTGCGGAGAGTCAATGCGGTGCATGACTATGCCGTACAAGCCCGTTGCCTGAACAGCTCAGCGGCGATCCAGCCAGACCGTCTGCGCGTTGCAGAACTCGCGCAAACCGAAGTGCGACAGCTCGCGTCCGAAGCCGCTTTTCTTGATGCCACCGAAGCCCACGCGGGCATCCGAGGCACCGTAGCCGTTGATGAAGATCGCACCGGTTTCCAGGCGCTCGGTGAAATATTCGATCATCTCCACATCCCCGGTCCACACCGTTGCCGACAGCCCGAAATCACTGTCGTTGGCCAGTGCCAGCGCGTGGTGCGCATCGCGCGCCTCGACGATGGAGGCCACGGGGCCGAACAGCTCCTGATCGAAGGCGGTCATGCCCGGCTGCACGTTGGCAAGCACGGTGGGCGCGTAATAATTGCCGTCGCCGACCAGCTTGTGTCCGCCCAGCAGCAACTGGGCGCCTTGCTCGATGGAAGCCTGTACCTGGCCATCCAGCTCGTCGCGCAGATCGAAGCGAGCCATGGGGCCGATATAGGTGTCGTCGAGCTGCGGGTCGCCGACCTTGAGGGCGCGCGTTGCGGCCACGAAGCGTTCGGTGAAGTCCGGCAGGATGCTCGACTCGACGATCAGGCGCTTGGCGGCGGCGCAGACCTGGCCGGTGTTCTGGAAGCGGCCGAGCAGGGCAGCGTTGACCGCTTCGTCCAGGTCGGCATCGGCCAGAACGATGAACGGGTCGCAGCCGCCCAGTTCCAGTACGCACTTCTTCAGCGCCGCACCGGCTTGTGCGGCAATCGCCGAGCCTGCACCGACGCTGCCGGTCACGGTCACGGCAGCGACCCGTGGGTCGGCAATGGCCCGCGATACACCAGCGGGCTCGACATTGAGCACACCGAACAGGTCGTGGGGCAGGCCCGCCTGGTCGAACGCCTCACGCAGCAGCGTGGCGCTGCCCATCACGTTCGGCGCGTGCTTGAGCAGATAGCCATTGCCAGCCAGGATCACCGGTACGGCGCCGCGCAAGACTTGCCAGAGCGGGAAATTCCACGGCATCACCGCCAGCACCGGGCCTAGCGGGCGGTATTCGATGCGCGCTTTCTGGCCTGGCACCTGGGTCGCTTCGGCGGCGAGCATCGCCGGGCCGTGTTCGGCGTACCACTGGCACAGTCCGGCGCACTTCTCGACTTCGGCGCGCGCCTGGGTGATGGGCTTGCCCATTTCCAGGGTGATCATCTGCGCCAGCGGCTCACTCATTTCGCGCAGCACGTCTGCCATGCGTGCAATGGCTGCAGCGCGCTCACCGAGCGCAACGTAGCGCCATTGTTCGAAGGCGGCAAAACTGCCGGCGAGGGTGTCCTCGAGTTGCGCCTCGCTGTCGAAGGGGTAGCGTCGCAGCTCGGCGCCGGTGGCCGGGTTCATGGAGATGGCATGCGTCATGGCGTTCACCTGTCGAAGGAAGATGTCAGCCACGATACGGGCATGGTTAAATCATGAAAACTGAATAATAATAACCAAAACCATCTCGTTTGGAGAATGTATGGACCTGACCCAATTGGAGCTGTTTCGCGCCGTGGCCGAGGAAGGCAGTATTGCCGCCGCCGCTCAGCGCGTGCATAGGGTGCCTTCCAACCTCACGACGCGGATCAAGCAACTGGAAAGCGAACTGGGGGTCGATCTGTTCATCCGCGAAAAACTGCGCTTGCGCCTGTCGCCCAATGGCTGGAGTTTTCTTGACTACACGCGCCGCATCCTCGATCTGGTCGAGGAGGCGCGTCAGGCGGTCTCCGGCACCGAACCGCAGGGCTCGTTCGCACTGGGCTCGCTGGAAAGCACGGCAGCCGTGCGCATTCCCCCGTTGCTGGCGGCGTACCATCATCGTTATCCCAAGGTCGAGCTGGACCTGTCCACCGGGCCGTCGGGCGACATGCTCGACAGCGTACTCGGCGGGCGCCTGGCCGCCGCTTTCGTCGACGGCCCGTTGCGTCATCCACTGCTCGACGGCCGGGTGGTGTACGACGAGGAAATGGTTCTGGTCAGTGCGCGCAGTCATGCGCCGGTGTCCCGAGCCCAGGACGTCAATGGCGAAACCATTTATGCCTTTCGCGCCAACTGTTCCTACCGGCGGCATTTCGAGAACTGGTTCGTCGCCGACGGCGCCGCGCCTGGCAAGATCTTCGAAATGGAGTCCTATCACGGCATGCTCGCCTGCGTCAGTGCCGGCGCCGGCCTGGCCTTGATGCCGCGCAGCATGCTGGAAAGCATGCCCGGCAGCAGCAACGTCAGTGTCTGGACCCTGGCCGAAGAGTTTCGCTGGCTGCACACCTGGCTGATCTGGCGCCGTGGCGCAGGTTCGCCCAACCTGGCGGCGATGCTCGAACTGCTCGACGACAGCGTCCCTCAGACCTCTGCGGCCTCCAGGGCTTCGGCATCTGGCACTGCGCTGACCTAGTCATTCACAGGGGCGGGGATTTTCGACGGTCGCAGGGTGGCGAAATGTCGCAGGCAAACGTTGACGTTGCCGGCCACGGAAAATAGGCTACGCGCCGACCCAGGGTAAATGTTCGCGGTGCCTGCGCTTGCTATAGAATGCACCGCAAGTTTTTCGATGCCTGATGAGGGCACGCCAGCCGCTGGCGCCGTCGTGGCGCCCGGCCAGATTTGAAGGAGTACGCATGGCTGTCTACAACTACGACGTAGTGGTGCTGGGTTCCGGCCCCGCCGGAGAAGGGGCGGCGATGAACGCCGCCAAGGCCGGGCGCAAGGTGGCCATGGTCGACAGTCGGCGCCAGGTCGGCGGCAACTGCACCCATCTGGGTACCATTCCTTCCAAGGCGCTGCGCCATTCGGTCAAGCAGATCATCCAGTTCAACACCAACCCGATGTTTCGTGCCATTGGCGAGCCACGCTGGTTCTCGTTCCCGGACGTGCTCAAGAGCGCCGAGCGGGTGATCGCCAAACAGGTGGCCTCGCGCACCAGCTACTACGCGCGCAACCGCGTCGACGTGTTCTTCGGCACCGGCAGTTTCTCCGACGAGCAAACCGTCGAAGTGATCTGCGCCAATGGTGCGCAAGAAAAACTCATCGCCAAGAGCGTCATCATTGCCACCGGTTCGCGGCCTTACCGGCCCGCCGACATCGACTTCAGCCATTCGCGCATCTACGACAGCGATACCGTGCTGAGCATCACCCATACTCCACGCAAACTGATCATCTACGGCGCCGGCGTCATCGGTTGCGAGTACGCGTCGATTTTCAGCGGCCTGGGCGTGCTGGTCGAGCTGATCGACAACCGCGAGCAGTTGCTCAGCTTCCTCGACGCGGAAATTTCCCAGGGCTTGAGCTATCACTTCAGCAACAACAACGTGATGGTCAGGCACAATGAGGAATACGAGAAAGTCGAAGGCCTCGAGAACGGGGTCGTGCTGCACCTCAAGTCTGGCAAGAAGATCAAGGCCGATGCCTTGCTCTGGTGCAACGGCCGTACCGGCAACACCGATCGCCTGGGCCTGGAAAACATTGGCATCAAAGTCAATGGCCGGGGCCAGATCAGCGTCGACGAGGCCTACCGCACCTCGGTGCCGACGATCTATGGGGCAGGCGATGTGATCGGCTGGCCGAGCCTGGCCAGTGCTGCCCACGACCAGGGCCGCTCCGCAGCCGGCAGTGTGGTCGACAACGGCAGCTGGCGCTTCGTCAACGACGTGCCGACCGGGATCTACACCATTCCCGAGATCAGCTCGATCGGCAAGAACGAGCACGAACTGACCCAGGCCAAGGTGCCATACGAGGTGGGCAAGGCGTTCTTCAAGGGCATGGCCCGCGCGCAGATTTCCGGCGAGCCGGTGGGCATGCTGAAGATCCTCTTCCATCGCGAAACCCTGCAGGTACTCGGCGTGCATTGCTTCGGCGACCAGGCCTCGGAGATCGTGCACATCGGCCAGGCGATCATGAACCAGCCCGGCGAACTCAATACCCTGAAGTACTTCGTCAACACTACCTTCAACTACCCGACCATGGCCGAAGCCTATCGGGTTGCAGCCTACGACGGCCTCAACCGGCTTTTTTGAGCGGCTCCGGCCGGTGGCCTGAGCCGGCCGGGGAGACCGATTTCAGCGATTCTCGAGGGTGGCGCTGGCCAAACCGGGAAAGTCTGTAATCAGGCTGTCCACGCCGAAGTCGGCGAGCCTGCGCATCAGTGCAGGCTCGTTGACGGTCCATACCGACACATGCAGACCCTGGCGCTGGGCCTTGAGCAGGCGCTCCGGTGTGCACAGCGTCCAGTTCAAGGCGAGCATCTCGCAGCCGTAGCCCTGGGCAACCTTGATCGGGTCCAGCCAGGCGTATTCGGCCACCAGACCGCGGGCGACGTCCGGGGTTAACTCCAAAGCGGCGCGCAGCACTTCCCGTGAACTGGAGGTGATGGTGATCTTGTCCAGCAGATTCATGCGCTGTGCCAGTTCGCGGATTGCCAGCACAGTGCTGGCAGCGCGCGTGCGCGATGCGCTCTTCACTTCCAGTTGCCAGTGCTCGAAGGCGCATTGCTCGAACAGTTCCTCGAGGCGTGGAATGGGGCAGGGCGACACCCATCCCGGCCCACCCTTGCGCGCGTCGTAGCGGGTCAGCGCCTGGGCGTCGTGCTCGACGACCTTGCCGCCACGGCCAGTGGTGCGCTTGAGGGTGGGGTCATGGATGACCATCAGTTCGCCGTCCCTGGACAGATGCAGGTCCAGCTCGCATCGGCGCACACCTTGTTCCAGGCATTGCTTGAAGCTTGCGAGGGTATTTTCCGGGGCTTCGCCCTTGGCACCGCGATGGCCATAGATAAGCGTCACGTTCGCTCCTTGAGTGAGAAGAGTGGGTGTCAGTCGGTGGTCGCGTCTTGCCGCTCGCGCGCCTGACGTCGTTGAACCTGCTGCTTGTGCAGAATGTAACGGGCGAGCAGCTGACGCTGGGCATCGCTGATGTCGACGAACTGGGTGCCGATCTCGAACTGGTCGTTACCCACTGCGATGCAGTTGGTGACGCTTGCTTTGAGCGATAGCCCTAGCGCCTGGGGCATCAGCGCGATCCGCAACGCCAGGCGCGTATTTTCCTCCATCGGCTGTTGCTGGAAGAACGCCAGGCCGCCCTCGGACAGCACCACTGGCCGAGCCTCGCCGATACGCTCGACTAGCGTCTGCGCAACCACTTGGCCAAGCAGGTCGATACGCTTGTTCTGGGCCTTGAGCACGGCTTCCACGGCACGGTCGGCTTCGCCGAGCTGGCGCAGCAGATGCTGGGTTTCGAACTCGGCCAGGTGCATTTCGCCAAGCAGGTCGAACAGCGGCGACGCATCCTGCAACATGTCTTCGCCCGCCGTCTCGCTGGCCGGGAGTATGGTGATTTCCAGTGCGATGCGGTCATCGATGCGATAGTATTCGCGGCGATCTTCTTCATCTGATGTCGACATGACGAACCCAGGGTAGAGGCGATGGTCCGAGTGTAAAGCTGCTCGTCACGCCCTGCCAGCAGGACGTCTCCTCTTTCACCCGAACAAGCCCCGACATGTTCAGACCTCTTTTCGTTTTCATTGGCGCGCGTTACACCCGTGCCAAGCGGCGCAATCATTTCGTGTCGTTCATCTCGCTCACCTCGATGATCGGCCTCGCCCTGGGCGTGGTCGTGATGATCGTGGTGCTGTCGGTGATGAACGGCTTCGATCACGAGATGCGCACCCGCGTGCTGGGAATGGTGCCCCACGCCACCGTCGAATCCGGCCAGCCCATCGCCGACTGGCCGGCGCTGGCAGCTCAGGTCCGGCAGAACCCGCAGGTGGCGGCAGTCGCGCCGTTCACCCAGATGCAGGGTTTGCTGACCCACGCCGGCCAGGTGCAGAAAATCCTGCTCAATGGCATCGATCCTGCGCAGGAACACAACGTCTCGATCATCGACGCCTTCGTCAAGCAGGGCAGGGTCGATGACCTCAAGGCCGGCGAGTTCGGCCTGATGATCGGCGACAAGGCCGCGACCAAGCTGGGTGTGGGTGTGGGCGATAAGGTCACCTTCGTCGCACCTGAAGTCACGGTCACCCCGGCCGGCATGTTCCCGCGCATGAAGCGCTTCACCGTGACCGGCATCTTTCACGTCGGCGCCGGCGAGCTCGACGGCTACCTGGGCCTTGCCAACCTCGAAGACCTGGGCAAGCTTCACCGCTGGAAAGCGGGCGAAGTTCAGGGGCTGCGCTTGAAGTTCGAAGATCTGTTCCAGGCTCCGCGAGTGTCCTGGCAGATCGCCAAGCAGTTGGGGGACCAGACCTACTATGCGCGCGACTGGACCCGTACCCACGGCAATCTCTACCAGGCCATCGGCATGGAGAAAGCCATGATCGGCCTGCTGTTGCTGCTGATCGTGGCCGTGGCCGCGTTCAACATCATTTCCACGCTGGTGATGGTGGTCAACGACAAGAAGGGCGATATCGCCATTCTGCGCACCCTGGGCTCGACGCCCGGGCAGATCATGCGCATTTTCATGGTGCAGGGCACGGTGATCGGCGTGGTCGGCACCTTGATCGGCGCCGTGGTCGGCATTCTGGCGGCCTTGAACGTCAGCGCTGCCATTGCCCTGCTGGAAAAAGCCATCGGCCACAAGTTTCTCAATGCCGATGTCTACTTCATCGACTACCTGCCTTCGCAGCTCATGGCCAACGATGTGTTCATGGTCTGCGGCGCGGCATTGGTTCTGAGTTTCCTCGCCACCCTGTATCCGGCCTGGCGTGCTGCGCGTACCCAGCCGGCGGAGGCGTTACGTTATGAGTGAGTCGGGCATGAGTGAACAAGCAGTACTGAGTTGTCGCAACCTGGGTAAATCCTACGAGGAAGGCCCTGAATCCGTGGTCGTGCTGGACAACCTGCAACTGGAGCTGCACGCCGGTGAGCGCGTGGCTATCGTTGGTAGCTCCGGTTCGGGCAAGAGCACCTTGCTCAACATGCTTGGCGGGCTCGATACGCCCAGCCGCGGCAGCGTGTGGCTGGCGGGTGAAGAGCTTTCGGCGCTGAACGAGCGGGCGCGCGGGCTGCTGCGCAATCGTGCCCTGGGCTTCGTCTACCAGTTTCATCACCTGTTGCCCGAATTCACTGCGCTGGAAAACGTCTGCATGCCGCTGCTGATCGGCAAGACCGCCATCCCCGAGGCGAAACAGCGCGCCACTGCATTGCTGGAGCGCGTGGGCCTGGGCCATCGACTGCAGCACAAGCCGGCGGAGCTGTCGGGCGGTGAGCGTCAGCGCGTGGCCATTGCCCGGGCCTTGGTAAACACGCCGGGGCTGGTGATGCTCGACGAGCCCACAGGCAACCTCGACAACCACACCGCGCAAGGCATTCAGGACTTGATGCTCGAGCTCAGCGTTTCGCTGCGCACCGCGTTTCTGGTGGTCACCCATGATCTGAGCCTGGCCCGACAGATGGACCGCGTACTGCGTCTGGAAGACGGGCGTCTGGTGCCGATCTAGCTTCTTCTTTTCTAACGGGTTACCTCTGCATGTTCAGACCCTTGTCAATTTTCATCGGCTTGCGCTACACCCGCGCCAAGCGGCGCAAGAACTTCATTTCGTTCATCTCCATGACCTCGATGATCGGCCTTGCCTTGGGCGTGCTGGCGATGATCGTGGTGCTGTCGGTGATGAACGGCTTCCAGCGCGAAATGAGCTCGCGCATCCTGGGCATGGTGCCCCACGCCATGATCCAGGGCGTGAAGCCGCTGGACGATTGGCGCCCCGTCGCTGCCGCCGCCATGAAAAACCCCGAAGTGCTGGCGGCCGTGCCGTTCACCGAGCTCGACGGCATGCTCTCGTACAAGGGCATGATGCAGCCGATCCAGATCAGCGGTGTCGATCCGGCCCGCGAGGGCGAGGTGTCGATCGTCGCCGACCACATCGTCCAGGGACGCCTGGAGGATCTCAAGCCAGGTGAATTCGGCGTTGTCGTCGGTGAAATCACCGCCAGGCGCTTCCGCTTGAACGTGGGCGACAAGATCACCCTTATCGTTCCGGAAGTCAGCACTGCGCCGGGTGGCATCACCCCGCGCATGCAGCGTCTCAACGTGGTCGGCGTGTTCAAGGTCGGCGCCGAACTCGATGGCTCCATGGGCCTGATCAACGCGGCGGATGCGGCGGAAATGCAGCGTTGGCAGCCGGGGCAGGTGCAAAGCGTACGGCTCAAGCTGAAGGATTTGTACACGGCGCCCGAGGTCAGTGCCGCCATCGTCAAGGACCTCGGCACGGCCTACAAGGCCGACGACTGGACCCATACCCAGGGCAGCCTGTTCAGTGCCATGAAAATGGAAAAGACCATGATTGGCCTGTTGCTGCTGATGATCGTTGCGGTAGCGGCGTTCAACATCATTGCCACCCTGATCATGGTGGTGAACGACAAAGGCGCGGATATCGCCATCCTGCGTACCATCGGCGTTACGCCGAGGCAGATCATGGGGATCTTCATGGTCCAGGGTACGGTCATCGGCGTGGCCGGCACCGTGATCGGGGGTGTGCTGGGCGTAATCGCGGCAATCAACGTCAGCGCCATCGTCGGCTGGGTGGAGCGCATCAGCGGCCAGCACATCTTCACTTCGGACGTGTATTTCATCAGCAATCTGCCCTCCGAGCTGCAGGGTGGGGATGTCATGCTGATCTGCGGGGCAGGGCTGGTGCTGAGCTTCCTTGCGACTATCTACCCTGCCTATCGGGCTTCACAGATCGAACCGGCGCACGCCCTGCGCTACGAGTGATCCATGACGACTGCGGTGCGGCCTTGCAGCCGCGCCGTCGTCGCCATGCAGCAACGCGGCAAATTCGCTAAACTGCCGTCGTTCATTCAGTCAGGTTTATTTCATGCATCCCGCAGCCGAACATTCTCCCCTGGGCAAGTCCAGCGAGTACGTTTCCACCTACACCCCCTCGTTGCTGTTTCCCATTCCCCGCGCAGCAAAGTGGGCCGAGTTGGGCTTGAGCGCGGAAACCCTGCCCTATACCGGCGTGGACGTGTGGAATTGCTTCGAGCTTTCCTGGTTGCTGCCTTCGGGAAAGCCGGTCGTAGCCATTGGTGAATTCACCATTCCTGCGGATTCACCGAACATCATCGAATCCAAGTCGTTCAAGCTGTACCTGAACTCGCTCAACCAGACGGCGTTTGCGTCGATCGATGACCTGCAGGCCGTGCTGGTGGCGGACCTTTCCGGGGCTGCCGGCAAGACGGTGGGCGTCAAGGTGCGCCGCTTGGAAGATGTGCAGGCGGAGGGCGTCGTTCAACTGCCTGGGGTGTGCATCGACAAGTTGGACATCACGGTCAGCAGCTACGACCACCCACAGCCGGAGCTGCTGCGTTGCGACCCGAGCTCACTCGTGGAAGAAACCATCCATAGCCATCTGCTGCGGTCCAATTGCCCAGTCACCAACCAGCCGGACTGGGGCAGTGTGTGTATTGCCTACAGCGGTCCGGCGCTGGACCACGCCAGCGTGCTGGCCTACCTGGTCAGCTTCCGTCAGCATTCGGATTTTCACGAGCAATGTGTCGAGCGGATTTTTACCGATCTGCAGCGACTTCTGCAGCCAGAAAGACTGACCGTGTTCGCCCGCTACGTACGCCGCGGCGGCCTGGACATCAACCCCTACCGCAGCACTGACGCGCTGCCCGCGGCCAATGGCCGGCTGGTTCGCCAGTAAGGGTGCATCCAGCAGCCGCTTGGGCAGGCGGCTGCAGTTGTACCGTCTTCAGATACCGATGTTGCCGAGCGTCTGCACGATATTGCGCAGTGCGCCAGCCACACCAGGGTGGTCGACTTCGAAGCGCTCGACGGCCAGGTTCACGCTGTCGGCGACGGAAGGGTCCGCCGTGGCATTTTCCAGCTCCATGCGCGCCTTGATCTGCTCCATCAGGACGCGCATGTCTTCACGCTCCTCGAGCGACAGCGTCTGGTTCTTTTCCAGTTGCTCGCGCAGTTCATCGAGTTGTTCCTGCAATTCGCGGGCTGGCATGACGTTCTCCTTGAGTGATAGGCACTTACATGGACCGCGCCCCGTGCGCAAAGGTCCGTGTCGGCTCACATCATTGGGACTCCATGCCGTTCCAGACGGCCGCGCGAATGAACTTGAGGGCGGGCCTGAAGTCTGGCATGGGTACGTTCAGATTGATCGGCAGCGCTGCGTTCGCCAGCGCACTGCCTAATCCGGCCTGGACACTTTATACTGGGCCACATTTTGTTGGCGGTCGCATGCGACCCAATCGTATCTCAAGGAGTAACACGTATGCGTCTGACCGGTTCAGCTGTCATCGACCGAGTGGCTGGAGCCTGTCTGCTCCTGGGGCTTGCCGTGGCGCCCGTGGTAGCACAGGCCGCCGAAGAGGATCCATGGGAGCCGGTCAACCGTGCGATTTTCCGGGTCAACGATACCTTGGATACCTATGCGCTCAAGCCTATCGCCCAAGGCTACCAGTGGATCACGCCGCAGTTCCTGGAAGACGGCATTCATAACGTGTTCAGCAACATCGGCGACGTCGGCAACCTGGCCAACAACGTCATGCAGCTCAAGCCTGCGGCTGCCGGTACCGACACTGCACGGCTGATCTTCAACACCACCTTCGGCCTGTTCGGCTTCTTCGATGTGGGCACCAAGATGGGCCTGCAGCGCAGCGACGAGGATTTCGGCCAGACCCTGGGCTACTGGGGTGTAAGCAGTGGGCCTTATGTAGTCCTGCCGCTGATGGGGCCAAGTACCGTGCGCGATGCGTTCGCCAAGTATCCCGATACCTATACCTCACCGTATCGCTACATCGACCACGTGCCGACCCGCAATACCACGCTGGGGGTGAACCTGGTGGATACGCGCGCGAGCTTGCTGTCTGCTGAAAAGCTGATCAACGGCGACAAGTACATCTTCTTGCGTAACGCTTACTTGCAGAACCGTGAATTCCGGGTCAAAGATGGCCAAGTGGAAGACGATTTTTAATTGTAACCAGGCATTAAAAAGGCGACCCGAGGGTCGCCTTTTTAATGCGCGGCGTTCAGTCCATGCTCAGCGTGTGCAGGCCTATGATCTGCATACCATCCTGCTTCGAGCTTTCCACGCGTATCACTTCTGCCTGGATGTCCAGATCGCTGAGCGTGGGATGGTTGGAAGGCAGATGGACGCCAACCTGATCTCCTACGCTTAATTGAGTCTGGGCTTCCAGCTGCATACCGGTGCTCGAAAGATCCTTGCATACGGCGGGAACGACAACGTCGCCGACCCTGAGGTCGACCTTTGCATCCACAGTCATGCGGATGAAATCACGTTTCTCACTGTAGTCACGATCACTGTGGCTCATGGTTTGTCCTTCGATCTGGTTGCTATTGTTAACGTTCTTATAACCCAAGGTAATAGGCCAATCGGCCCGCCCTGGCCCGTGTCGCAACACCCTTGAAACGCTTGCCGGATGGGAGTACCGTCTGCGCCTTACAAGGCACCTCTGCATCCGAATGCTCAGGGCACCCAGCGCTTGTATTCGCCTCTGCGAGAGGCTAGAAGTAAAGGTAGGCGACCCATTGCTTGCATCGCCAGTTTTTACCTTGCTGACCTACTTACGACAACCAATTTCTGGCGCCGTTTGCCCACATGCAGAAAACCAGTGCAACGCTGCTGATCATCGATGACGACGATGTGGTGCGCGCAAGCCTTGCGGCCTACCTCGAAGACAGCAGCTTCAGCGTGCTGCAGGCGAACAATGGCCTGCAGGGCCTCCAGGTCTTCGAGCAACAACAGCCCGATCTCGTCATCTGCGACCTGCGCATGCCGCAGGTGGGCGGCCTTGAATTGATTCGCCAGGTGACCGAGCGTTCTCCCGATATTCCAGTGATCGTGCTGTCCGGTGCCGGGGTGATGAACGACGCAGTCGAAGCGTTGCGCCTGGGCGCCGCCGATTACCTGATAAAGCCTCTCGAAGATCTGGCCGTGCTTGAGCACTCGGTTCGCCGGGCCCTGGATCGCTCGCGGCTGCTGCTGGAGAATCGTCGCTACCGTGAGAAGCTGGAAACGGCCAATCGTGAACTGGAAGCCAGCCTGCATCTGCTGCAGGAAGACCAGACTGCCGGCCGGCAAGTGCAGATGAACATGCTGCCGCAGAGTCCCTGGAGCACCGACGGATTCCGTTTCGAACACCAGATCATCCCGTCGCTGTACCTGTCGGGTGATTTCGTCGACTATTTCCGGGTCGACGAGCACCGCGTGGCGTTCTATCTGGCCGACGTATCCGGTCACGGCGCTTCATCGGCATTCGTCACGGTGCTGTTGAAATTCATGACCACCCGCCTCATGTTCGAATCAAGGCGCGGTGGTGCGATGCCCGAATTCAAACCGTCCGACGTGTTGGGCCATATCAACCGGGGTTTGATCAACACGCGTTTGGGCAAGCATGTCACCATGGTCGGCGGGGTGATCGACGAGCACACCGGGCTGTTGACCTACAGCATCGGCGGGCATTTGCCACTTCCAGTGCTGTACACCCCCGAGCAAACGCAGTACCTGCAGGGACGCGGCCTGCCGGTGGGTCTGTTCAACGAAGCCACGTATACCGATCACGTCATGGCGTTGCCGGAGCAGTTCAGCCTTACCCTGCTTTCCGATGGGATACTGGACTTGCTGCCAGGCGAAACGCTGAAGGAAAAAGAGGCTGCATTGCCTGAGATCGTCAGTGCAGCGGGCGGCAGCCTGGATGGCTTGCGGCAAAAGTTTGGACTGGCCACACTCGGGGAGATGCCGGATGATATCGCCCTGATGGTGCTGAGCAGGAACCTTGCATGAGTACTGGTAGAATCCAGTTTGCTGAACAAAGCGGCACGTTCGTGTTGAAATTCGTGGGTGAGGTGCGCCTGACGCTCTGCTCGGCGCTGGATGCGACGATCGAGCGGATCTTCACCGCCCTCGATTTTTCAGCCATCGTGATCGACTTGACCGAAACCCGCAGCATCGACAGCACCACCTTGGGCTTGCTGGCCAAGTTGTCGATCATGTCTCGTCAAAAAGTCGGATTGCTGCCAACGGTGGTGACGACTCACGAGGACATCACGCGCCTGCTGCAGTCCATGGGTTTCGATCAGGTGTTCAACATCGTCGGTCGCCCGATTCCTTGCCCCGACTGCCTGACCGACCTGCCTTCGCAGGATCTGTCCGAGGATGTGGTCAGGGCCAAGGTGCTGGAAGCGCACAAGATTCTCATGGGCCTGAACGAGTCCAACCGCGAAGCCTTCCACGATCTGGTGAACGCGCTGGAACGCAGCTGAGTACCTTCGGGTGACTCGCTCGGCTATAAAAAAAGGCGACCTTGCGGTCGCCTTTTTCGTGTGCGGCAAACTGGAATCAGGAAACCTTGGCAGTCAGCAGGGTTTCGAGTTTTTCCTGATCGCGAGCGAATTGACGAATGCCTTCAGCCAGTTTTTCCGTGGCCATCGCGTCTTCGTTCGACGCCCAGCGGAACTGCGCCTCGGTCAAAATCTGCTTGGGTTCACCGGCATTGCCTGGCTTGAGCTTCTGCTCCAGCGTGCCTTCATCTTCGGCCAGCTTGTGCAGCAGTTCCGGGCTGATGGTCAGGCGATCACAACCGGCCAACTGCTCGATCTGGTTGATGTTGCGGAAGCTGGCGCCCATGACCACGGTCTTGTAGTCGTTGGCTTTGTAGTAGTTGTAGATGCGCGTTACCGACTGCACGCCTGGATCGTCGGAACCGGTGTATTCCTGGCCGGTGGATTTCTTGTACCAGTCGTAGATGCGACCCACGAACGGCGAGATCAGGAACACACCAGCATCGGCGCACGCCTGTGCCTGGGCGAAGGAGAACAGCAAGGTCAGGTTGCACTGAATGCCTGCCTTTTCCAGCTTCTCGGCGGCGCGGATACCTTCCCAGGTGGAGGCCAGCTTGATCAGCACACGCTCGCGACCGACACCGGCCTTTTCGTACAGATCGATGATCTGGCTGGCCTTGGCCAGCAGGGCTTGCTCGTCGAAAGAGAGGCGCGCGTCGACTTCGGTGGAGATGCGGCCGGGGATGGCCTTGAGGATCCCGGTACCCACGGCGACCGCGAAAGTGTCCGACGCCAGACCGACATCACCGTTGCTGTCGCTGATGGTCTTGCGCAGCATGTCCTTGTAGGCTTCCAGCGAGGCAGCCTTGAGCAGCAGCGACGGGTTGGTGGTGGCGTCGACCGGCTTGAGCTTGGAGATGGCGTCGAAGTCGCCGGTATCGGCGACCACGGTGGTCATTTGCTTGAGTTGTTCCAGCTTGGAAGTCATGAGCGTGCTCTGTCCTGTGCGAATGAATGACGTTACCCGAGCGCTGCGTCCGGCTCAAGGGCCAAGGGCGTGCAGCAGGGGGAGGGCGGCGGAAAGACCTACGTTCGAGTGTCGCGCCGCGCGACGGTTCAATGGATCGAGTATGCGCTTGAATCCGGCCAATCTTGAATTTGGCCAATGATGCGTCGTTGGGCGATCAGCGCCCTTCGAGCAATGCCCCGGCCTGATCGAGCAGCGCCAGTGGGTCATCGGCCTTGTGGATGTCCACCGACAGCAGCTGGCGGAACTTGCGCGCGCCGGGAAAGCCCGTACCCAAACCGAGCATGTGCCGGGTAACGTGGTGCATGGCACCGCCTGACGCGATATGCGCGGCTATGTAAGGCCGCATCTGCCGCAGCGCGTCGAAACGGCTGATCACCGGCGCGTCGCTGCCGAACAACTGCTGGTCGACCTGCGCCAACAGGTATGGGTTGTGATAGGCCTCGCGTCCCAGCATCACACCATCGAAGGTCTGCAGATGCTCGGCGCAGGCTTCCAGCGTCTTGATGCCACCGTTGAGTATCACTTCCAGGTCCGGAAAATCCGCCTTCAAGCGCTCGGCAATGTCATAGCGCAGCGGGGGGATGTCGCGGTTTTCCTTGGGCGACAGGCCCTCAAGGATGGCGATCCGTGCGTGCACGGTAAAACTGCGGCAGCCTGCCTCGCGCACCTGTCCGACGAAATCGCACAGCGCCTCATAGCTGTCGCGGCCATTGATGCCGATGCGGTGCTTGACCGTGACCGGAATCGACACCGCATCGCGCATGGCCTTGACGCAGTCGGCCACCAGCGCAGGGTGCGCCATGAGGCAGGCGCCGATCATGTTGTTCTGCACACGATCGCTGGGACAACCCACATTGAGATTGACCTCGTCGTAACCGTGCGCCTGCGCCATGCGCGCGCAAGCGGCCAGATCCGCCGGCGTGCTTCCACCCAACTGCAGCGCGATGGGATGCTCGGCATCGTCGTAGCGCAGAAAGCGCTCGTGATCGCCATTGAGCAAAGCGCCGGTGGTGACCATTTCGGTGTAGAGCAGGGTGTGCCGCGAGAGCAGGCGCAGGAAGTAGCGACAGTGGCGGTCGGTCCAATCCATCATGGGTGCCACGCTAAAGCGGCGGAAGGGCTCCAGGCTAGGCGTGGCGGGCGTTTCAGCTACATTCTGTACCATTTTACTCTGCGCGTTTTGTACCAGTTTTCGGGCGTTTTCGGACGTTTTCGTGGGGTGAGTGGTAAGTTTTACCACTGTGAGAATGACCTTAACCACTTTCGCCGGGGCCACTATTCGAGGACGAAAAAGGGCTGGCGAGGTGTTTGCTATGCGGGTCGGTTCCGTACGAAACGTGACGGGAGACAAGTCTACCAAGACACTAGGTCGTTCGTGCGAAAACAGGTCGCTTATCAAGCGCTGCAGGATGACCTTGAGGATCTGCGTTCTGAACGCCTGGCCATCGAACGTCTGTCTGGCATAGACACTGACTTGACCTTGAGCCTGGAAGAAATGAACGCCCGGTTCAAATAGGCATGTGTGCCGTACACCTGTGTTCTTCGTTTCCAGTGCGTGACAGATACAAAGCCCAATCTACCAGGCGAACCTGATACTAACCAAAGAGGCTGGTCGACGTGTCAATGATCAGCCCTTACCAGCGATAGTTGACCGAACCGATCAGCGCTCGCTCGTCGCCGTAGCGGCACGAGACGTTGCAGAACAGGTACTTCTCGTTGGCGACGTTTTGCGCCTTCATGGCCACGGTCCAGTTCTTGTCGACTTCATAGGTGACTTTCGCGTCGAACAGGGTGTAGGCGGAGACCTTCTCGTTGGCGTCCGAGCTGGACGTACGGCTGGTGCCCAGGTAGCGGGCGCCGCCGCCGACCACGACCTGAGGCAGGCCCAAGGCAGTCAAGCGGTAGTCGGCCCACAGGTTGGCCATGTGATACGGCACGCCGTCGATGCGCGTACCTACGCGGGTGGACACCGCATCGTCGGTGATCTTCGCGTCGGTGTAGGTGTACGACGCAGTGGCGCTCAGGTTCGCGGTAATCTCCGCTTTCGCCTCAAGCTCCACACCGCGTGAGCGGGTTTCACCGAACTGCACGGTGTTGCCGGTGAGGTCGGTGCTCAGGGAGTTTTTCTGCTTGAGGTCGTAGACCGCGGCGCTCAGCAGCGCTGTGGTACCGGGCGGCGTGTAGCGCACGCCGATCTCGTACTGCTCGCCCTCGGTCGGATCGAACGAGGTGTTGGCGTTGGCGTTGAAGACGTTGGCCGGCAGGAACGACTGGCTCCAGCTGACATAAGGCGCCAGCCCGTTGTCCGCCTGGTAGACCAGGCCGATACGACCGGTGGCTTTCTTGTCATCGCGCGGCGTGCGAGCGCCAGTGGCGAAGCTGTAGGTTCGGCTTTCGGCCCAATCCTGACGACCGCCCAGCAGTAGAATCCACTTGTCGTCGAACTTGATCTGGTCTTGCAGGTAGACGCCGGTCTGAGCGCTGTGCAGGTCCGAGCCGGTGTTGGCGGTTGTGACGTTGGTCGCAGCGCCGTACACCGGATTGGCCGGGCTGAACATGGAGTTGGCGTCAGCGAAGCGATGAGAGTCGTAGGTCTTGTGGTAGTAGTCCACGCCCGCCAGCAGGGTGTGCTGCCAGCGGCCGCTGTCGAGGGTCCATTGCATGTTGTTGTCGCTGGTCCAGCCTTCTGAGCGCTCGCGGCGGATGCTAGCTCGGCGCGCCAGCTGGCCTCGGTTGCGCAGGGCGGCGCTGCCGGTATCAGCGATCTGCATGTAGTCCCAGCTCAGGTCCGCCTCGAAGTGGCGTAGCGAATGGCGGATTTTCAAGTCGGGTGTGAAATCGTGTTCGAACAGGTAGCCCAGACTGGTCGAGTAGTTGTTGTAGTGATCGAAGCCGCGCTCGCCGGTGAACAGGTCGCGGTCGACCTTGGGGTAGCGAGTGCTGGACGAGGTGGTCAGGTCGAAATCCAGCGGTGGTGCAAAGCCGGTACGGGTTTCCTGGTAGTTGGCCAGGACCGTCAGCGAGGTGCTCTCGTTCGGGCGCCAGGTGAAGGCGGGTGCGATGTAGCGGCGGTCGTCGTCGGTATCGGTGGTCTGGGTGCCACTGTCGCGCCAAAGGCCGGTCAGGCGATAGGAGAACTGTCCGGCGTCGTCGATCGGGCCGCCTAGGTCGAAGCTGTACTGTTTGCGCGCATGGCTGCCGTATTCGACATTGACTTCATGCAGGGGCGTGTCGGTCGGGCGCTTGGTGATGGTGTTGAGCAGACCGCCTGGCGACAGTTGGCCGTACAACACAGAAGAAGCACCCTTGACCACTTCCACGCGCTCCAGGCCGTAGGGCTCGATGCCTCCGTCATACACGCTGCCTTGCAGTTTCATCCCGTCGCGCAGGATGCCGCCGGTGCCTGAGCCGACGTTGAAGCCACGGATCACGAAGTCGTCGGCTACACGGCTGAACCCGCCTGGCTGCGCGATCACGCCTGGCGTGTAGCTCAAGGCCTCGGCCAAGGTGTCGGTCTTGCGGTTGTCCATCTCGTCGCGGGTGATGACCGAAATCGACTGAGGAATATCCTTGATCGCCGAGTCGGTCTTGCTTGCGCTGGTGCTGCGAGTCGCCACAGGTCCACGGATCTGGCCATTCGGGTTTTCCAGGGCCTGGGCATCGATGGTGGTTTCCTGCAGCTCCAGGGTGGCGTTGGATATGGCAGCGCTGGCGCTGTCGGCGGCGTAGGCCGTGCTCAGTGGCGGGCCACTGAGTAGCATCGCCAGTGTCAGCGGGTGATAGGCAAAGATTTTTTTTGCCGGCATGGGGACTCCTGTTCGTTAAACGTTGTTTGCCTGAGGGACGAAATCAGGCCGCGCCTCCGTCTCGACGATCAGCACAAGCAGAACTGTAACAAATAGGAATGGTTATTATTCATATTTTGTTGCGAATATCTGTTGGAAAGCTACACCCCTTAGATGCTCGACCCGAGGGCAGGGCGCCTCGCATTGCCCTCTTTCACTGTCACTACAAGCGCTAGTGGCGATCATGACCGTCAAGTCCGCCACGCAAGAGGGGCCTGACGATCACTGTCTAAGCTTATGTTTATTCAGTATTAATTGGATTGAAAACGGTCGATTACACTCAGCGACCGCAAGCCAGACGCAGGCGCTTTCCGATGTTCGCTTTATCTATTTCAACACGTCTGGAGGTCAACCGATGACCTTCGACTACGCGTTCGCGTTGTCCACGCTTCCCGCTTTTGCGCGCGCCGTGGGGGTCACTTTGCAAGTCGGCTTGATCGCAATCCTGAGCTCACTTGCCGTCGCGGTGCTCAACGCGGCCATCGCCACGTTTCGGGTCCCGGTGCTGCATCGGCTCGTGCCGCTATACGTCGAGCTTGCGCGGAATACGCCGCTGCTGATTCAGCTGTTCTTCATCTACTTCGCCTTACCCGCTCTGGGCGTGCGGATTTCCGGTTTCGCAGCGGCGGTCATTGCCATGACGTTCATGGGAGGTGCGTACCTGACCGAAATACTGCGCGCGGGCATCGAAGCGGTGCCCAAGTCGCAGATCGAGTCTGGCCTGTCCATCGGTCTGTCGCGCTGGCAGCTGTTGCGCCATGTAGTGCTGCCCCAGGCAGGCATTCTCAGCTTGCCTGCGCTGTTCGCCAACTTCGTGTTCCTGCTCAAGGAGACCACGGTGGTGTCGGCCGTTGCCGTGCCGGAAATTCTCTACACCACCAAGAGTTACATCGCTCTGTATTACAAGACCTACGAGATGCTGGCAGTGATGACCGGGTTGTGCGTGCTGTTGTTCTTGCCGCTGTCGTTGCTGCTGGGCCTGCTGGAAAGGAGGCTCCAACATGGCCAGTTCGGGTCTTGAGCTGCTCTGGGTATCGGCACCTCAACTGCTGACCGGGGCCGGTCGCACCTTGGGTATTTCCGCGCTTGCGATCGTGTTCAGCAGTGTCGGCGGCCTGTTCTATGGCGTGCTGCGCAGCCTGGGCAAGCGCTGGCTGGACGTGCCGCTGAGGGTCTACCTGGAGCTGTTTCGCGCCATTCCGGTACTGGTCTGGTTGTACCTGTTCTTCTTTGGCCTGCCAATCTTCTTCGGCGTCAGCCTGCCTGCGTTCTGGTGCGCGGTGCTGGTGTTGTCGCTGTGGGGCGCCAGCGAGATTGGCGAAGTCGTGCGTGGCGCGCTGCGCTCTATACCCCGCGGGCAGCGCGAGGCAGGACTGGCCATCGGCCTGGGCCTGGGCCAGTTGTACGGTCGGGTATTGCTGCCCCAGGCGCTCAAGCGACTCACGCCGCCGGTCATCAACGTCTGCACCCGTTTGCTCAAAACCAGTTCGCTGGCGGTGCTGATCGGCGTTGTCGACATCACCAAGGTGGGCCAGCAGATCATCGAGCGCACCTACGAGTCGGTGCTGATCTACGGCTTCCTGTTTGTCTTCTTTTTTATCGTCTGCTATCCGCTGTCGGCCGCTTCCCGCGTGCTTGAACGGCGCTGGAATCACGCATGAGCGCATTGATCGAACTCGCAAGCTTCAGCAAGAAATTCGCCGATACACCGGTGCTGACTGACATCGATCTGCGGGTGACCGAAGGCGAGGTGGTGGTGATCCTGGGCCCCAGCGGCTGCGGCAAGAGCACATTGCTGCGCTGCCTGAACGGCCTGGAACTGGGCCACAGCGGTACCTTCACTTTCGATGGGCAGTTGCTGCCTGCCAATGCCGACTGGCGCCGCGTGCGTCAGCAGATCGGCATGGTGTTTCAGAGCTATCACCTGTTTCCTCACATGACCGTGCTGCAGAACGTGCTGCTGGGGCCGCTGCAAGTGCAGAAGCGCGATGCCCAGGAAGCGCGGCAGCAGGCCGAGGCGCTGCTGGCTCGGGTTGGCCTGGCCGAACGCGCCAACGCCTACCCCCGCGAGCTGTCGGGCGGCCAGCAGCAACGGATCGCCATTGTGCGGGCACTGTGCATGAACCCCAAGGTCATGCTGTTCGACGAAGTCACCGCTGCGCTGGATCCGGAAATGGTCAAGGAAGTCCTCGAGGTGATCCTCGACCTGGCGCAGGGCGGCATGACCATGCTCATCGTTACCCACGAAATGGCCTTCGCCCGCGCGGTGGCCGACCGCATTTTGTTCATGGACCGCGGCCGTATCGCGGAACAGAACGATCCCGAAACCTTCTTCAGCGCCCCGCAGACCGCACGCGCGCAGCAGTTCCTGGAAAGGTTTTCCTACGTAGAAAACATGCCGAAAAGGAAAGCATCGTGAACTTCAAAACTGCCCTGGTTCTACCCGTACTCGCTCTTGGATTGCTGGCCGGTTGCGATAAACCGGCCGAACCCAAGGCCGCCACCCCAGCCGCGACGGCGAAACCTACCACCAGCTACCTGGAAACCATCAAGGCCCGCGACAAGCTGATCGTCGGGGTGTTCAGCGACAAACCGCCCTTTGGTTTCGTCAATGAGCAGGGCGAATACGTCGGGTTCGACACCGACCTGGGCAAGCGCTTCGCCAAGGACCTGCTGGGTGACGAGAAGAAAATCGAGTTCGTCAGCGTCGAGCCGGCCAGCCGCATCCCGTTTCTGCAGAGCGACAAGGTCGACCTGATCCTGGCCAACATGACCGTGACACCCGAGCGTAGCCAGGCGGTGGACTTCACCAACCCGAACCTGCGTGTCGCCGTGCAGGCGTTGGTGGCGGACGGCAGCAGCGTACAGAAGCTCGATGACCTGGCCGACAAGACCACCATCGTCACCACCGGCACCACGGCCGATCTGTGGTTGACCAAGAATCACCCTGACTGGAAGCTGCTCAAGTTCGAAAAGAACTCCGAATCACTGCAAGCCCTGGCCAGCGGCCGCGGCGACGCCTATGCCCAGGACAACCTCGTGCTGTTCAACTGGGCCAAACAGAACCCCGGTTACCGCGTACTCGCCCAGAAGCTGGGCGATGAGGCGCCTATCGCACCGGCCGTGAAGAAAGGCAACACCGAGCTGCGCGATTGGGTGAACGACGAATTGGCCAAGCTGGGTGAAGAGAAAGCCCTGCTCAAGCTTTATGACCAGTACGTGCGCAAGGACTTGCCAGCGGACACCGACCCTAATCTGGTCATCGTGGAGGGAGGTCGCTTGAAGCCGTGAAGGCGGCCGATCTTGCGGATCAGTTCTGCCCAAGCTTGAGATGGAAATTCTTCATGAAATTCCACGAATAGGAGGGCGGCGGAGAATAGCAGCCAGGTTGATTGGCGGGCGTGGCGTCACAGCGCACCGTGTAGCCCTTGCTGCCGATCTCGCGACCGCCTTCGCCGGTGCCTTGGTCGCTGTAGGAGGCACAGCCGCTCAGTACGCCCAAGATCAATAGTGCAGACAGTGTTTTCATTCCAGACTCCTTCCGTAGAGCGCGCAGCTTAGCCTCGATCCGTTTTCAAAAGCTATCCACCTGCGAACATGCCTCCACCGCCGCGCGCCTGATGTGATCAGGCGCGCGGTAGCTTTCAGGTATCGTTGCGCGCTGCCATCAGCTGCTTCATTTCCTCGCCGCGCAGCGGTGGGCTGAGCAGGTAACCCTGGACGAACGGGCAGCCCAATGCCTGCAGCCGGTCCAGCTGGTCCTGGGTTTCCACGCCTTCGGCGACGATGTCGACATCCAAGGCGCTGCCCAGCGACAGGATGCTGGTGACGATGGCGATGGTGCGTCTGTGGGTCATCATGCGCGTGACGAACGAGCGGTCGATCTTGATCGAGTCGATCGGGTAGCGGTCGATGTAGCCCAGCGAGCTGTAGCCGGTACCGAAGTCATCCAACGCGATGTGTACGCCCAGCTCGCGCAGGTCGGCGAGGGCGATCGCCACGGTTTCCGGTTCGTTGAGGAAGACCGATTCAGTGATTTCGATCTGCAGGTTGTGGGCGCTGAAGGAGGTGTCCTTCAGTATTTCCGCGACCTTTGCCACGAACCCGACATGGTTGAGCTCGGCACCCGAGACGTTGACGTTGAGCTTCAGTGTGCAGGCCGCATTGGCGTTCCAGCGCTTGAGCTCGGCACAGGCGGTCTGCATGACCCAGCGGCCCATTTCATGAATGATGCCGATGTCTTCCGCCACTGCGATGAACACGTCGGGCGGCACGTTGCCGAGCACGGGGTGCTGCCAGCGGACCAGCGCTTCCACGCCTTCGATGCGGCGCGAGCGGGCGGCAAAAATTGGCTGGTAGACCAGGTAGAACTCTTCTCGCGCCAAGGCGTGCTTGAGCGCGTTGCGCATCAGCAGCAAATCGACCGCCGCCTGGCGCATGGACAGGTCGAACAAGGTCCATTTGCCTTGGCCTTGTTTCTTTGCCGCGTACATGGCGACGTCGGCATCGCGGACGAGGTCTTCGGCGCTGGTGTGAGCGGCGTCGAGTGTGACGATGCCGACGCTGCAGGAGGTGAAGATCGCCTGGCCCTCGACGTCGACGGCAACTCCAAGCGCCTGGATGACCCGTTGCGCGGTCTCTATCGCAGCGTGCTTGGAGTCATTGCCGGTGTGGAGGATGGCGAACTCGTCACCGCCGATGCGCGCCAGCACGGCGTTGCCGTTCAGGCAGGACTCCAGCCGCTGCGCCACGATCTGCAAGAGGATGTCACCGGCACGGTGGCCCATGCCGTCGTTGATGTATTTGAAGCGATCCAGGTCCATGTACAGCACTGCCGCTTCGCGCTCGGCATGGTCAAGGTTGAACACTTCCTGAATCTTGGCCATGAAGTAGGCGCGGTTCTTCAGCCGGGTCAGGTCGTCGTGGAAGGCGGCGTAGGTCAGCTCTTCCTGGATTCGTTCACGCTCCACCAGGCGCGAGCGCAGCGCTACCTGTTCCTCGCGGTCGATCTGCGCCTGCTTGAGGCTTTCTTCGGCTTCCTTGCGCTCGGTGATGTCACGCTGCACGGACACCCAATGGGTGAACCAGCCTTTTTCGTTGGCCACCGGCACGATGCTCAGCTGCACCCAGAAGCGGGTACCGTCACGGCGCGTGTTGATCAGTTCGACTTCGATCGGCTGCCACGTGGACAGGGCGCTGCGGATCTGATCCAGGGTGCCGCGATCGGTTTCCTCGCACTGCAGGATACGCGGCGTCTTGCCGACGATTTCTTTCAGGCTGAACCCGGTGGTGGCCAGGAAGGCCGGGTTGCAGTAGACGATCCGCGGGCCGGGCTGGTCGATCGGCTCGGCCTCGGTGATCAGGATCGCATCTTTGGCATGAACGACCACCGATTCGAGCAGGCGCAGACGCTCGATCACTCCGGCAGGACCGGTACTGGCGGCCACCGGCAGGGACGGCGCCGAGTGGTAGAGAGCAACGGAGTGAGTCTTGAGTGCGTAGATCTGGGCGGCGCTGAGCAACTTGAACGGTGGCGTCAGCGCCAGCAGAACGATGCCGACGAGCGCGTCGCTGTGGTCTTTGACGGCGATGCACACGCGGTAGGTGTCCGCCAGCGAACCGAGAAAATCCGGGATCGAATGGATGAAAGGCGAGCCGTCGCCGATGTCGACCACGTCGCCGTAGGACATCAGCATGCGCAGCCAGGACTCGGTGGCGGCATCGACCGGCACTTCGCGCGTCGTGCCGCAGGCGGCAGTCACGTGCCAGGCGCCGGGTGCGCCTTCGATGAGCAGGGCGCCGCAACAGTGTGTGATGGCCGCTGCCGCCTGAACCAGACCTTGAAGAGCGGTGTGCTTTGAATCTTTTTCAGGGACAGCTGCGAGCATGTGAAGGACCCAGACAAGGACGAGAAACGGCGACCTCCTGTCACTCGATGTCATTTTGACATCATTGTGATAGTGATACCACGCCTTCCCGTCGGACTGCTCCAGAGTCGTTAAAGTGCATCCATGCGTTCAAATATCGGCGCAAGAGAGCAGGGTGGCGATCAGCGGTCGTCTACCCGGTTCAAGCGGTAACGCAGGCGCGACTCGAACGCGCTCAGAAGTACTTCAGCCAGCCGATGTCGCGCCGACGCTGTTTGAGCTGCGCGAACCAACGAGTGGGAAAGTACAGGGCAATGGCCAGCACCGCAGTCCACAGCCAGATTCCGCCCAGGCTGTCGAAACCGTAGTACTTGCCCTGGTTCAAACCCCAGATCTGCACGGCGAGCAGGTACATCGCCTTGAGCACCAGCAGGTGCAGTACGTAGAAAAACATTGGTGCGCCACCGTAGCGCGACGGCACCTTGAGCACTTGTCGGCCTTCGAGGCGCTGGAACAATGCAAGCAGCAGCAAGCCTGCGCCCATGGTGGGCATCAGGTACAGCAGCGACGGCGGGTATTTGGTCAGCGACATGAAGCTCATGAAGGTACGCACGTTGTCGTCCAGCACGCTCCAGGGTTTTTCGCCGTAGCCGTTGAGATAGCGAATGGCGATGAAGCCCAGGATCAGGCCAATCCCCCAATTGAGCAGCAGGCGCTGGCGTCGTGCCGGGTCGGCGCCGCGGGCGAACCAAGGGCCGGCGCAGTAGCCCAGGGCGATCAGGCCGATCCACGGAAGGATGGGGTAGGTGGTGCGGGCGCGGGTGTATTCGGTGATTTCCAGGAACGCGCGCTGGTGCAGGATCGACCAGATCTCGAAGAACGGCGAGTCGGCGGTCAGGACGATGCCGTCCAGCAGATTGTGTCCGGCGACGATGACCGCGCCCACGATCGCCAGGGCGGTGCGCGGCATGTGAATGAGTGCCGCCAGTGCGATCATGCTCAGGCCGATGGCCCAGATCACTTGCAGCCACAGGGTGGTCGGAACCAGTGTCGCGTTCCATGCAAAGTTGACCAGGGTGAGTTCGAGGAAAACCAGGAACAGGCCGCGTTTCAACAGGAAAATCGACACTTCCCGAGGGCTGTGAGACTGCCCGTACAGCCAGGCAGAGAGGCCGGTGAGGAAGACGAACACAGGCGCGCAGACCATGCTGCTGATACGGGTGAAGAACAACTCGGGCGGGGTATTCAGCGGATCCATGGGGTCGCTGACTTGCACGTGGAGGAAGAAGGTTTCCCGGACATGGTCGACGAGCATGAAAAGCATGACCAGTCCACGCAATGCGTCGATCGCGAGCATGCGGGTGCGTGACACCGCCTGGGTCGAGGCAGTGGAAAGCGAGCCGGGGAAGGGTGGTGAAGCGGCGGCATCGGCCATGGGCATGCATCCAAAAATAAATCGGGATGCTAATGTTACGATATAACGTGAGGATTGGAAATCGTTATGGCATGACGCGTCTAACCGCCCCAGCTGCAAGTAAGGCGCAGCGGTGCGTTAGATAGACCGTATAAAGCTTCGCGGGCAGAGCCCGCTCCCACAGGGGATGAGCCCATGTGTGGGAGCGGGCTCTGCCCGCGAAAAGAACAACGCTGGGTATCGAGAATGCTCCAATCAGGCGCTTTCTTCCTGTTGCAGGCGCTTGATCAGCGCCTGGGCGGCGGCTTCGGAAGACGCAGGGTTCTGGCCAGTGATCAGGTGACCGTCTTCGACCACATAGCTGCCCCAGTCCGGACCTTTGGAGTACTCGCCGCCATTGGCCTTGAGCATATCTTCGACCAGAAACGGCACCACATCCGTCAGCCCGACCGCCTCTTCCTCGGAGTTGGTGAAGCCGGTGACCTTCTTGCCCTTGACGATGGAATCGCCGTCCGGCGACTTGACGTTCTTGAACACCCCAGGCGCATGGCACACAGCTGCAACGGGTTTGTTGGCGGCGTAGAAGGCTTCGATGATGGTTTTCGAATCGGTGTCTTCGGCCAGGTCCCACAGTGGCCCGTGGCCGCCTGGGTAGAACACGGCATCGAAGTCGTAAGGGTCGGCCTCGCCAAGGGGAAAGGTATCAGCCAACATCTTTTGAGCCTGCGTATCCTGGGCGAAGCGGCGGGTGGCGTCGGTCTGCGCATCCGGCTCGTCGCTCTTGGGGTCCAGCGGTGGCTGGCCACCCTTGGGCGAGACCAGGGTCACTTCGGCACCTGCATCGACGAAGGCATAGTAGGGTGCGGCGAATTCTTCCAGCCAGAAGCCGGTTTTCTTGCCGGTATCGCCCAGTTGATCGTGGGACGTCAGAACCATCAAGATCTTCATGCAAACTTCTCCAGCAGGTATAGGGACGCAACGCATCGCATTGCCCGGTTCTGTTTTCTGAAAGCACTTGGCCGCAGACGTTCAAGACAATCCGCGTCTGGTACGCTTTGGGTCGGATGGAACGCTGGCGCATCACCCCAGTCATTTCCTTCAGGACCGACCCTTTGCGGCCTTCCAGAACGGGCTCGCGTCCACCATCGAGAGGATTTGGCCAATGGCAACTGCAACCGTGCGATACCTGTTCAACGGCGCCCCGCGCAGCTGGACCCCACCGGCCGAGGTCGAACAGAGTCTTCACAGTATCGTGATGCATCTGCTCCAATTGCATTTCGGCGACGGCGAAAACAGCTTGGTGATGCCCACTGCAGAGGACACCGACGAGCAGGTTCTCGAGCAGGCGGCGCGCATGGGGCTGACCGACATCGAAGTGACCGAAGGCGTCGTGCGCTAGGCCCTCACGGCCCGATACAGAGCGCGGATCAGATCGGATTGGGTGATGATGCCGACCAGATGGCGTTCGGTGTCGATGATGGGGATGTGCCGATGGCCATTTTCCGAGAACACCGGCACCAGCTCGGTCAGCAGGCGGTCCGCGCTGGCTACGCGTACTGAACGCGTCATGATCTGCCCGACGAGGTTCGTCGTCGGCTGGTTCCGGCGGGGCCGCAGGAGGGCACGCAGGTGCCAGGCCACTCCGTCATGGGCATCCAGATCCAGTTGTTGCATGAAATCGGCCACTGTGACAATGCCCAGCAGATGACGCTGTCGGTCGATGACCGGCAGTGCCTTGATCTTGTGTTTGCGCATCAGCGCCCAGGCATCGCGCAGCGGCATTTCCTGGCGTGCGGTGATCGGTTCGCGACTCATGACTTCGGCGCAGCGCAGCTCACCCATGTTGCGCTGGTACGCTGATGCCTCGGCGTGCTCGAGCAGTGCCTGCAGATCTTTGCGATCAACGTCCAGCACCTGGTTGTAGTGCACCAGTGCGGCGTCGAGGTCGGCATGGCTGAAACGGCTAGGGTTGGACGGCGTGCTGGTGGCGGGTACATGGGGCCATGGCCGACGTGTCAGGTTGTTGTAGATCAGCCCGGCGGCGACCAGCAGAAGCGAATCGATCAGCACCGGATTCACCGCGTAGGTGAACTGCTCGCAGCCCATCACCACCATGAGCAGCGCCGCCGCGCCGCCGGGTGGATGCAGGCAGCGGGCCGCGAGCATCAGTGCGATCGCCAGGCCGACTGCAAGGGCCGCAGCGAACGTGGGATCGGGGATCCACTTGACGCAAGCAACGCCCACCAGCGCGCTCAGGGTGTTGCCGCCCGCCACCGACCAAGGCTGTGCCAGCGGGCTTGCGGGAAGGGCAAACACCAGCACCGCGCTGGCGCCGATGGGCGCCACGATGGCCAGTCCCAGTGCGCCGTGTTCGGCAGCCCAGTGTCCTTGCAGGCCCAGCGCCGCTAAGGTGCAGACCACCAGCACGCCCAGTGCCGCGCCAATGCAGGCGCGCCATTTTTCTCGAGCGTTGATCGGTTGGCGGCTGGGCCAGAGTGCGCGCAGTCGAAGCACTGTCAATGCGGGGCGCGGCGGATGGTCTTCATCAAGTCCTGCGGGCTGATCTGACCGACCACGTGGACTCCGCTACCCGGCAACGGCAGGTCGAGGATATGCCCCTTCATCTTGCCGATCACGTGCATCTCGCACGGCTTGCAGTCGAACTTGAGCGTCAACACTTCGTCGCCGTGAATCAGCTGCATGGGCGCGACCTTGGTTTTCACGCCTGTCACCCCCTTGGCCTGTTTGGGGCACAGGTTGAAGGAGAAGCGCAGGCAGTGCTTGGTGATCATCACCGGCACTTCGCCCAGCTCTTCATGGGCCTCGTACGCGGCATCGATCAGCTCGACCCCGTGCCGAAGGTAAAAGTCGCGGGCCTTCTGGTTGTACACGTTGGCCAGGAACGACAGGTGCGATTCCGGATAAACCGGCGGCGGCGTCGTTTCGGCCTTGCGGCTGCCACGTGGATGGGCCTGGACACGCGCGGCCGTCAGCGCCTCGATGGCCTCGCGGCGCACCGCCTTGAGCTGCGAGTTGGGAATGAAGAACGCCTGCGGCGCATCCAGTTCGATGGCCGTCGCATGGTACTGGGTGGTGCCCAGTTGACCCAGCAGGTCATGCAACTGCTCCAGGGCCTGCTCAGGTTTGTTGGCCGGGCCGAACGGGCCTTCCAGCGTGACGTCCACGCGCACGCCTTCCTCGCTGGTAGCGGTTAGTTGCAGGCGCTGCTCGGTCAGCTGAGCGAGCCAGGCCAGGCCTACGCGCCGCTCGGCGGACGTCTTCTGCAGTGCCTGCTGCCAGTTGTGGTCCAGGTTGCGGTTGAGCGGGTGGTTGGGCCTTAGCTGGAACAACCCTGCAGGCATCTCATTGGGCTCGACCCGATAGCGGTAGCGCTTGTGGCCGTCCTCTTCGAACTCACCCTTGAGCTCGGCGATGTTGGCGCGAAAACCCACGACTTCGCGCTTGACCAGCACGTTCAGACCGTCGCCGTTGGACAGTGGCTGCTCGCTGACCACCAGCATGTCGCGCTTGCCGACTTTCTCCACCAGCCCCACCGGCAGGCCGGTGAAGGTCGGCGAGTCGAACGCGCCGATGTCGATCTTGCGCTCGCTGACGAAATAATCGGTGCTGCCGCGGTGAAAAGTCTTGTCCGGGTCTGGTACGAAAAAGTGCGCAGTGCGGCCGCTGGAGGCGCGGGCCAGGTCCGGTCGGTCTTCCAATACGTCGTCGAGGCGCTGGCGGTAGTAGGCAGTGATGTTCTTCACATAGCCCATGTCCTTGTAGCGGCCCTCGATCTTGAACGAACGCACGCCGGCTTCGACCAGCGCACGAATGTTGGCGCTCTGGTTGTTGTCTTTCATCGACAGCAGGTGTTTTTCATAAGCCACCACGCGACCCTGGTCATCCTTGAGGGTGTAGGGCAGGCGGCAGGCCTGGGAGCAGTCGCCACGGTTGGCGCTGCGCCCGGTGTGCGCATGGGAGATGTTGCATTGACCAGAGAAGGCCACGCACAGGGCACCGTGGATGAAGAACTCGATAGCCGCGTCGGTTTCTGCGGCGATCGCGCGGATTTCGCTCAGGTCCAGTTCGCGCGCCAGCACCAGTTGGGAGAACCCGGCCTGGTCGAGAAACCTGGCCCGAGCCAGGGTACGGATGTCGGTCTGGGTGCTGGCGTGCAGCTCGATTGGCGGGATGTCCAGTTCCATGACGCCCAGGTCCTGCACGATCAAGGCGTCCACCCCGGCGTCGTACAGCTGGTGGATCAGCTTGCGGGCCGGCTCCAGTTCGTTGTCGTGCAGGATGGTGTTGAGCGTGGTGAACACTCGCGCGTGATAGCGGCGAGCGAAGGTCACCAACTCGGCGATGTCGCTCAGCTCGTTGCTGGCGTTGTGACGCGCGCCGAAGCTGGGGCCGCCTATGTAGATGGCATCGGCGCCGTGCAGGATGGCTTCGCGGGCGATGGCGACGTCGCGTGCAGGGCTGAGCAGTTCGAGGTGGTGCTTGGGCAGGGACATGTTTTTCTGGTCTGAGTCATCACGGTCAAGGCCGCCATTGTAGCGGCGAATGAGCGGGACGGCACGGTCCGCGCGTCGCGGCGCCGTTCGCGGGCGCTGGCTGGGGTCGACTGGCATGCAGGCGGATCGAACCTGTCGGCCGTGGCCAGCGTCTACCTAACCTTACCTGCATGACGCCGATGGGGGACCCTGCCGATGAGCAAGCACGTTACCGCCCATGAACTGGGTATCGACATCAACGAGCAACACGGCCTGTTCAAATGGTTGTTGGCCAGCTTTCTGATGGGCAAGCGGATCCAGGCGGACATTGCCGTGGAGGCCTATCGGGTGCTGGTCGACAAACATAACCGCGACACGCCCCGCAAGCTGAGCAATTGCACGCACCGCGAATTGGTGGCCATGCTGGGCGAGGCGCATTACGTGCGCTATGACGAAAGTACCGCAACGCGCTTGAGCGCCTTGGCGAAAAAACTGCAAGCCGAGTATGACGGTACGATCGGTGGGATGCGCGCGGCAAGCACGGATCGCCGTGACTTCGAACGCAAGCTGGAAGCGTTCGAGGGTGTCGGGCCCAAAACCGTCGAGATTTTCATGCGCGAGGCGGGCGGGGTGCTGTTTTGAACAGTCACTCCATACGGGTAGGCTGCGCCGGCTGGAGCCTGTCACGCGAACATGCCGAGCGCTTCGCGGCTGACGGTACCCATCTGCAGCGCTACGCGTCGAAGTTGAGCTGTGTCGAGATCAACAGCTCGTTCTACCGTCCGCACCGGCCGCAGACTTATGCGCGATGGGCGGCTTCGGTGCCCGATGATTTCCGCTTCTCGGTCAAGGTACCGAAACAGATCACTCATTTGCAGCGGCTTGAAGAGTGCGCTGTGGCCTTGGACGAATTCCTGGCGCAGTGCGGACAGCTTGGCGACAAACTCGGTTGCCTGCTGGTGCAGTTGCCGCCTTCGCTGGTGTTCGACGCTCAGGTTGCCGAGGACTTTTTCAGTTGCCTGCGCGAGCGATTTGTCGGGCCGGTGGTGGTCGAGCCTCGTCACCTTTCCTGGGTCGAGGCCGAGCCGCTGCTGCAGGCGCAGCGTATTGCGCAGGCGGCTGTCGATCCTTCGCGCATCGCCACCGACCCCACCCCCGGTGGCTGGCGCGGCTTCCGATATTGGCGGCTGCATGGCTCGCCGCGCATCTACCACGACGCGTACGACGCCGAATATCTCTCACGCTTGCGCGTGATTCTGGCTGAGGCCGCCGCAGACGCCGAGGTCTGGTGTGTGTTCGACAACACCGCCTCGGGCGCCGCGCTCGCCAATGCATTGGATATACGGTATCCGCCCCGGCGGTGCTGCGGTGTGTCTGGGTAAACGCGTTGAAGCCGGACGCGGCTCGCGCCGCTGCTACAGGGGGTGCGTCGGGTGCGGATGCGGCTGCTGTGCGTGTAGCAGCGGCGCGAGCCGCGTCGGCGGTGCCTGCGGTGTGTCTGGGTGAACGCGTCGAGGCCGGACGCGGCTTGCGCCGCTGCTACAGGGGGTGCGTCGGGTGCGGATGCGGCTGCTGTGCGTGTAGCAGCGGCGCGAGCCGCGTCGGCGGTACCTGCGGTGTGTCTGGGTGAATGGGTTGAAGCCGGACGCGGCTCGCGCCGCTGCTACAGGGGGCGGTTTTGCAGGCTGCGTTCGATGCGGGCGAGGCCTTCGGTCAGCAGCGAGCGCGGGCAGCCGAAATTGAGCCGCACGAACTGTTCCAGGCCTGCACCGAAATCCGTGCCGGCGCTCAACCCCACGCGCGCCTGCTGAAGGAAAAAGCGCTGCGGGTTTTCCAGGCCCAGGGCCGAGCAGTCCAGCCAGGCCAGGTAGGTACTTTGCGGCGCATGGACGACGATGCCCGGCAGGCGCGCGCGAATCGTTTCCAGCAGATAGTCGCGGTTACCCTGCAGGTAGATTTTCAACTGCTGCAGCCACTCGCCTGGCTGCGCATACGCGGCGTGGGTAGCCTCCATGCCCAGCGGGTTGACGCTGTCGACCATGCCCACCCGCGCAGCATCGAAGCGCGCGCGCAACTCAGCATTCTGAATCACTGCGAAGGCCGTCTTCAACCCGGCCACGTTGTAGGTCTTGCTGGCTGACATGAGGGTGATGGTGCGCTCGGCGACCTCAGGCGACAGCGAGGCAATCGGGACATGACGGCGGCCGTCGAACTGCAGGTCGGCATGGATCTCGTCGCTGATGATCAACACATTCTGCGCTACGCAGGTGTCGGCGATGGCCTGGAGTTCGTCGCGCGAATAAGTCTTGCCCAGCGGATTGTGTGGATTGCTGAGAATGAACGCTGCGCTGTCGCCCAGCGACTGTTGCAGGCGGTGCGGGTCGCAGGACCATTCACCTTGCGCATCGGCGGTCAGCGGGACTTCGATGCTGCGCATCTTCCAGTGCCCGGCCGCTTCGCGCAGCGGCGGGTAGTTTGGCGTATGCACCACCACGCCGGCGCCTTCGGCCACCAGACCATGCAGGGCCATGTTGACCCCCGGAACCACGCCGGGCAGGACCACGATGTCCTGCGTCTGCACCTGCCAGTCATAGTGATCGCGCAGGTAATCGACCAGCACCTGACGCAGCGCTTCGGACGGCATGCTGTAACCCAGGACAGGGTGCGACAGCCGCGCCTGCAGCCGTTCGATGACTGCCGGTGGCGCAGCAAAATCCATGTCGGCCACCCACATGGGCAGCACGTCTTCCGGGTAGCGGCTCCATTTGGTGCTGCTGGTGCCAGTGCGGTCGAACAGCGTGTCCAGGTCTGTGCTCATCATGTGCTCGGGGCTGCAATACGTGAAAATTGAAGGGCTTGTAGCGGCATACTACTCAGCGCAAAGGTGACAGGCTACCGATGGCGGACGATATGGCACATTCGTACGTAAAAAGATATTCAGGGTTTTTTTCAAACTTTTTCACTTGCGCCTGGGTCATTGCAGTAAGCGGGTGCTCATACCCGCTCTGCCATTGACCCCAAGGACTACCATCATGATCCGCGATGACCGTATCGCTCCAGACGGCTACACCACCCCGGTCTACCATGACCACGCCACGACCGCGCCGTTGCTCAAGCGAATTTCGTGGAGTGCCATTCTGGCCGGTGTGGTACTGGCCATGGTTGTTTCGCTGTTGTTGAACCTGTTGGGTACGGCCATCGGTACGGCCACCATCGATCCGATGCAGGAAGCCAATCCGCTGTCCGGGATCGGTACCGGTGCCGGCATCTGGGTAGTTGTCAGCGCCGTCATTTCGCTGTTCGTAGGTGGTTGGGCTGCAGGTCGTCTGGCACAGCGCGAAGGCGCGTTTCACGGTCTGCTGGTATGGGCAAGCGTTTCGCTGATCACCGTCTACCTGGTGTCCAGTGCAGTCACCGGTGTCGTCCGTGGCGGCCTGAACCTGGCCGGCAGCGGCATGTCGGCGCTGGGTAGCGGTATCGCCCAAGTAGCTCCAGCGCTGGGCGACAAGATCCAGGATCAACTGCGCGCACAGGGCATCGACTTCAACCTGGACGATATCCAGGGTGAAATCGAGTTGGCCATGCGTCAGACCGGCAAAGCCGAACTGAACCCCGACAACGTCAAGCAGGAAGCTCAGGCTACTCAGCAGGATGCTCAGAACACTGCTCAGCGCAGCGCCGAGAATCCTCAGCAAGCCGACAACCAGTTGGGTGGTCTGATGGACCGCATCAAGGCCAAGGGTGACCAGGCTTGGGATGCTGCCGACCGTCAAGCACTGGTCAATCTGATCAAGGCTCGTGGCAACAAGACCGACGCCGAAGCCAACCAGATCGTCGATCAGGCTCAGGCCAGCTATCGTCAGGCTTACGCCAAGTATCAAGAGCTGAAGGCTCAGGCCGAGCAGAAAGCCCGTGAAGCTGCCGAAGTGGCTGCCAAGCGTGTTTCGCAAGGCGCCTGGATCCTGCTGATCACCCTGGTGATCTCGGGTCTGGTATCGGCCGGTGCCGGTGTACTGGGTCGTCGCACTCAGCCACCTGCCAAGGTTGTTGCTGCGGTCTAATTGATCTGCGCAAATAACACGGTTGTAGAAAAGCCCACGCTGACCTGGTCAGCGTGGGCTTTTTCTTGGGCTACGAACATGCGATTCGAAGCCAGTAACATTCGACTGAAGAAAGGCTAGCCCAGTAGGCTTTCGTAGGGAATGTTCATCCCGACATGCAGGCGCTTGATCATCGCAAGACTCAAGGAGCGTTTGGCGTTCAATACCTCAGACACACGCCCACTCGAGCCGATGAAGGGCTCCAGATCGCGCATACTCAGGCCTTGCTGGTCCATTCGAAATTTTATCGCTTCGATAGGATTGGACGGGCCGATAGGGTAATGCTGGTCCTCGTATTTCTCGATAAGTATAGCGAGGACTTCCAATTCGTCGGCACTAGCAGTACCGGGCTGCGCACCCCACAGCTCCTCCATGCGAACAAATGCCTTCTGAAGGTCTGTCTCGTTACGGATGGGTTTGAGATTCATCAGATGGTCTCCACGTCGATCTGGTCATACTGGGCATGAGTGCCAACGAACTTTAACCATGCAATCTGGTGGTTGTAGTCGATCGCTACGACCAAGCGATATTTGTTGCCTGCTATGTTGAAAACGACCCTGCCTGCTTTGATGATGCTCGCTGTGCCGATCTCAGCTTTTAGCGCCTGAGGGGTAAGCCAGTTGGCGTTGATCATGAGATTGTGCCACTCAATCAACGGCCGTTGCGCGTCACCGTGTCCGCTCCGCTCCCAGAATTCCCGCAATGTTCGCTTGGCAATGACTCTCATGATAGATGCGGATCTCCCTTTTTGGGAGGATTTTCTGGATCAATTGCATGAGGGTCAAGTGGTGTTCTGGTGCCGCATGTGTCCCGACCGATCCCTTTGCACCGCCGGTACTGTCGCTGAGCCAACAGCAGAAGGACAGGTTGCACGATAACGATCGCTGCGCTGCTATCGCGAGCCCAGCCTATGGGGTTTTACCTTTGGCACGATAGCTGCTGAAGCCCCCTGCGAGCGCGACTATACGAATAGAGGCTCCTTCTCTTTTCGTAGCGTTCAGGAGCTTCATTCATGGGTTCAACATCGGGCCGCAAGCCCAGTGGTTCATATCGTGCTTTTGTATCGAGCAGCGTGGCATTGTTCACCGCCACCAGTTTGGGTCTGGCCCACGCGGAGGATACGCAGCTGTCCACGGTGGTGGTGACGGGCGCGGCGCGCAGCGAGGCGCAAAAGGCCAAGGTCGAACTGGACAAGACTCCCGGTACCACCGCAGTCGTCGACATGAAAGAGGTCGAGAAAGGCCGTGCCTCCAATGCCGAAGACGTACTTGCGCTACAACCGGGGGTGTTCGCGCAGGCCACCAGCGGCACCGGTGCCAACAAGATTTCGATTCGCGGTTCGGGTTTGAATACCTTCTATCAGGGGTATGCCCTGGGCATCAAATTCCTCTACGACGGACTGCCGATCACCGGGCCGGGCGGGACTCAGGAAGACCTGCTGAACATGGCCGCAGTCGATCACACCGAAGTGCTGTACGGCGCCAACGCCTTCAAGCACACGGCGCTGTCGCTGGGTGGCGCGATCAACTTCGTCAGCCGTACCGGACGCACGTCCCCAGGCAACTACGCACGGTTCGAAGTCGGCAGTTTCGGCTACCGCAAGCAGCAACTGAGTACCGGTGGCGTGGTCGGCGACAGCGACTACTACGTCAGCGTGCTGCACAACGAACGCGACGGCTATCAAGACAATACGGCCAACAAGGGCCGCGACCTGATCGCCAACTTCGGCCATGTGTTCAGCCCCAAACTGGAAACGCGTTTCTTCCTGCGCTACCGCGAAGAACAGCTCACCAATGGCAACACCCTGACCCGAGCGCAGCTCAAGCACGATCCGCGCAGCAATGACGTCCCCACTGGTCGCAAGAAGGACGGCACCACCTTGCTGGGCAGCAACACCACCTACAGGTTCGACGACGACTCGACCCTGGAAGTGGGCCTGGGTTACAACGACTACCCGTTGCTCAACGGCTGGCGGTATTCGGTCTCGCCGCAGGACTGGCGCTCCAAGGACACCAGCGTAGTGCTGCGTTATCGCCGCGCCCACGATGAACTGTTCGGCCTGCCCAGCGACAGCAGCATCACCTTCAGCAATACCCTGGCCTACCTGGGCGATGTCAAATCCCACAGCCGCAGCACCGGGCAACTGTTGCAGTACACAAAGTACACCGGCTCGCGCGACAGCGTGCTGGCGCTGGGCAACGAGTTGCAGCTCAACGACAGAACCTGGCTGTCCACGGGGCTTTCGTTCATCAACATCAAGCGCAAGGCCGAGATCGAATACACCACCGGGGTGAACACCAGCGAGTTTCCCGATGGCGTGAACTACTCCGAATGGGACACCGCGCCGCGGCTGGGGCTGCGGTATGAACTGACTCCAGACATCCAGCTGTTCGGCAACGTCAGCCGCTCCATCGACCCGCCCGTGACCTGGCAGCTGGGCAGCACCGGCTCGCCGTTCATACGCGACGTCAAACCGCAGAAGGCCACCACGGCCGAGCTGGGCGTGCGTGCCAGTGCCGGGATTTTCGATGGCAGCCTGACCTTCTATCGCTCCTGGATCGATGACGAGATTCTGTCCGTGGTGGTGCGTCAGGCCTCGGCCAATCAAGACCAACTGGTGGCTTCGTCCAACGCCAGCCCAACCATTCACCAAGGCGTCGAGGCGGGCTTGAATGCACTGCTGTGGGAAGGCGACAACGGCGATACGCTGAACCTGCGCCAAGCCTACACCTTCAACGATTTCTACTATCGCCACGACAACACCTTCGGCGGCAACGAGCTGCCCAGCCTGCCACGCCACGTGTACCAGGCCGAGCTTCAGTACCAACAGGCCGGAGGCTTTTACGCCCAGCTCAACCTGCGTTCGGCCTCCAGTTACTTCGTCGACTACGCCAACAGTTTCAGCGCACCGTCCTACACCATTCTGGGCGCCCGCGTAGGCTTCGAAGCCCCGAGCAGACGCTGGGACGTGTTCCTGGACATGCGCAACCTGACCGACGAACGCTACGCCACCGCGGCCAACACCACCTACGACGCCCGCGGGCAGGATTCTGCCAACTTCTATCCGGGGGATGCGTTCAACGTCACGACTGGCGTTGCGTTTCGGTTTTGATAGGGCCCTGCTTTGACGATGCATGAGGGACTCGAATGAAGGCTTGCCCGGTGGTCATCCGCTATAGAGAAGGCTTGGAGGTTCTCGCCTTCGAGCACCCTCTAGCAGGGCTGCAGTTGGTGAAAGGGACCGTAGAGGAGGGTGAGACTTCGGCCGCGGCGGCTGGTCGCGAATTGTTCGAAGAGGCGGGCATTCGAGCAAGGGTGGTGCTTGATTTGGGTACTTGGCAGTACACAGGCACCGGTGAGATATGGATGTTTCATCAATGCGAAGCCATTGGTGAACTTGCGGATCACTGGGTGCATTATTGTCAGGACGACCAAGGACATCGTTTTCGTTTTTTCTGGCACCGGCTTGCCAGCCAGCCCGATGAGCGATGGCATAAGACTTTCAGAGACGCACTGCATTTCTTGCGTAGCCGGTTGGCGGTCGAAACCTGTCGCGAATGATTTCTGGGATCTGTAGGCTCAGCACACACCGTCTGCAGGATTTAACGCAGTTACAGCAGAGAGAGAGGATGACATGCGAGAGCGCAAGGCAGCGCGCTGGTTGGTGATAGATCCAGAAGGGAGGGTTCTTCTTTTCAGGTTTCACCATACGGCCGGACCGTTGGCGGGGCAGGACTATTGGGCCACGCCAGGCGGTGGCGTCGAGGAAGGTGAATCCTTCGCGTCGGCGGCAATACGGGAGCTACACGAGGAAACCGGAATTCACGTTGTGACGGCAGGTCCTGTTGTCGCCGAGCGGGATTTTGTGATGCAGATGCCTGATGGAGAATATGTACTTGGCTTGGAGCAGTATTTTGCCGTACGCGTCCTACTGCAGGAGCTGTCTCGTGAAGGGTGGACCCCGCAGGAAGTCGAAGTCGTCGCCGAGTGTCGCTGGTGGTCTGCTGACGAACTCCAGTCTACGCAAGAAACCGTGTGGCCCGAGAACCTGAAAGAGTTGCTTTCGAAGTCCGACAGCGCTGCCTCGCCCGTGGTGATTCGCGTTGCCGCCAGCACGGATGCGCGCGCCTTATCCAGCGTTCATCTGGCCGCCTGGCAGGCGGCCTACCAAGACCTTCTTTCACCGTCCTACCTGCTGGCGCTTGAAGACAAGCTGGAGCAGCGGGCAAACGTGCTACGCGAGGCGATCGTTCAGCGGACAATGTCGTTGTGGGTGATCGAGCGAAGCGGGCAAGTCCTGGGTTGGGCCTCTTTCGGGCCCAGCAGGGATGCTGAGGCGGGTTCGGCTACGGCCGAACTGCGCGCTATCAATCTGCTGCCCGAGGTCTGGTCGCAAGGTCTGGGTCGCCAGTTGTGGGAGGTCATCCAGGAAAACCTCACGCGCGACGGCTACACCGACGTGACCGCGTGGGTATTGGCGGGGAACGAGCGGGCAATCGGGTTCTATCAGGCCATTGGGTTCGTCCGCGAACCTGGCAGCGAGCGAACGGTGGTTGAGGATGGGGAATCTCTGTCACTGGTGCGTTATCGCACCCAGTTGATCCCGCCTCTGGTGCAGACGCCGCTGCTGACGCCTCGTCTTGAAATAGTCGCCCCGAATGTTGCCCTGGCACAGCTCTTGGCGGATGCCTTGAACGCGAGTTACGAAACCCATCGTCTGTTTCTGGTTTGGAGCCGGCCCCGCTGGGAGCTGACCGATACGCTGGACACCCTGCAGCGAGCGCAGAGCGATTTCGTCCGCCACGATGCGGAGAAAAAGTTCTTCCTGCTGACTCGCGAGCACCCGCAGCAACTGGTGGGGTGTATCGGCTTCACCCCCAAGGCCGATGGCTCCCACGAAATAGGCTACTGGGCGAACCAATCGTTGCAGGGCCGGGGTTTGGTGCGCGAAGCATTGACGGCACTGATTGCCCAGTTGCCTGGAACACGTGTGTACCTGACGACGTCTTCAGCCAACGCCGCCAGCCGCCGGCTCGCGGAGTCGGCCGGGTTTCGCCTGGTTCGCACCCTGGTCGGTGATCGTCGATCGGATGTCTTCGGGGTGTGTGACACGCTGGTGTTCAACTGGCCCGTAGTGCGGCCTGCAGCATTCGAAGATGCGGCGCAGATCGCCGATGTGCATATCCGCAGTTGGCAGCAGGCGTATCGTAGTTTGATGGATCAAGCTTATCTGCACGGACTGGACCAGACCTTGCTGCAGAGACAGGCAAACTGGGAACAGAGCATCACGGGGCACGATTCGCAAGTGCAGGTCGCCTCGTTGGCGGACGCTGTCGTTGGCTGGATATCGTTCGGGCCCAGCCGCGACCACGATGCAGACCCTCAACAGGTAGGCGAAGTGATGGCCTTGTATGTGCTCGCCGAGCATTGGGGCTCAGGAGTGGGGCGGCGGTTATGGCTGGCAGCCCTGGCCTGGCTGGCCGAGCAGGGCTATGAAAAAGTCACGCTGTGGGTACTGGTCGAAAACGTACGGGCGATCAGGTTTTATCAAGCTGCTGGACTTGCAGAGGAGCCGGAAACACGACGAACGCTCGAACGCGGCGGGACGAAATTGCAAGAAGTCCGGTACAGCGGCCGTCTTTGACTGAGCGAGGTAGGTTTCATGCAGTTGTATGTCGTTCGTCATGGCGAAACATAGGCCAATGCCGAGCATCGGTATGGAGTACACGCCGTTGCAACTTGACGACCAGGAACATCACTGGCTGGAAGCATCCTCCTGAACCCCATCAATGGTCAGCAGTTGCTCCAGTATCTGCTTGGCCTGCGCGCCTGAAGTGCGTTTGAGTTCGATGGTGATGCTGTCGGTGTCGTCACGGTTGCCTTTTTCGACGATGAACTGCCTGACCTTGCCCGCGCGGTTGCCCATCACCTCGTTGACCTTTTTCAGGGACAGGGTCTGCGATGGCGCGATGAGTTTAATGACGTGGACTTGCACGCGGTTGCGGTAGACCCGTTCCATGGGTTTTATGGCGATCAGGATCACCAGAATGATAAAGGTGGCGGCGGTGCTGACCACGTACAGCCCACCGCCTACCGACAGGCCGATGGCGGCGACCGTCCAGAGGCTGGCCGCCGTGGTGAGTCCGCGAATCACTTCGCCGCGCAGCAGGATCGAGCCGGCGCCCAGGAAACCGATACCTGAAACCACCTGCGCCGCCACCCGCGAGGGGTCGAGTTCGGTGTGCGCCATGGCCAGGGCATCCTGAAAGCCGAACGACGATACGATCATGAGCAGGCACGAGCCCACGCACACCAGCATGTGAGTACGCAGGCCTGCGGCCCACAGCAGCCGCTCGCGTTCGAGTCCGATCAGGCTGCCGAGCAGAGCAGCCAACAGCAGGCGGATACACATTTCCCAATCGGTGAGCATGGTTGACCTCCTTGATAAGGGTGAAGCCCGCCGTCGATGGCGTCGGGTTCCAAATTGACGATAGGCATGCTGACGACTCCAGGCGCTTATTGTTCACGATAAATAGGTGAAGAATTCTTCGCGGACGATGATCACGCCCACGGATGAGTGCGATTGTATTTTTTTTGTAGGAGCGGTCCCCGGCCGCGAAAGGATCGCTGCGGTATGTCAGGTAAGTTGCGGTAAAGCCTTCGCGGCTGATGACCGCTCCCACGGATGAGTACGATTGTATTTTTTGTAGGAGCGGTCCGCGGCCGCGAAAGGATCGCTGCGGTGTGTCAGGCAAGTTGCGGTAAAGCCTTCGCGGCCGATGACCGCTCCCACGGATGATTGATATCAGGTGTTTGTTGACAGGGCTGTAGTGAAGTTTCAAGTGTTCGAATCGAGGCAGTCGTTCATCACCAAGTGTGTGCTGGCGGCCACTTGGCCGCTCTAATGTACGGTTTTAACGAGTTTCAGCCGCCCAATAGCTGGCACGCTCTCTGCTATCACCCTGTTGCCAATAAATAAGCACCGTCTTTTTTCAGGGCGGTGTTATATGAGTCAGCAGGAGCAGGGAATGAACGGGGAAGTCATTGCAACAACCACGGCACGCAGTCGCTTGCCGTCGGCGCTGGGCGCTGGGGCGACATTGCTGTTTATCGGCCAACTTCATGCCGCACAAGTCAGCGAATCGGCCGAGCAGAAGTCGACCAGTCAACTCAGTACCGTAGTTGTTCAGGGTGCCAGACTGGACGAGAACCAACGCGCCGAAACGGCTTTGAAGGAAGTGGCAGGCGGGGTCAACTATGTCGATTCCGCGACCATTGAAAAGGGGCGCGTGTCGACCAGTACCGATATCTTCGCTCTGCAGCCCGGCGTAATCGCCACCCAGGGCGGCGGCAGCAACGACGGCACACGGATTTCCATTCGCGGGTCGGGTATCAACAAGGGCGTGGGTTATTTCCGCGCCGGCATCTTCTACCTGTTCGACGGCCTGCCGGTGTCCGGGCCTGGCGGTACCCCCTATGAACTGTTCGAGCCGTTGGGCCTGAGCCATACCGAAGTGCTGCGCGGCGGCAATGCTTTCGATATCGGCTCGTTGTATCTGGGGGGTGCAATCAACTACGTGACCAAGACCGGCTACAATTCCGCGCCCTTGCAAGTGCGCTATGAGGCCGGTAGCTATGGCTATCAAAAGCGTCAGATCAGTTCAGGGCAAGTGCTGGGCCCGCTCGACTATTACGTCAGCCTCACCGACTCGGCGTCGGACGGCTTTCAGGATCAGACCCAAGGCAAGAGCGCCGGTTTTGTCGGTAATGTCGGCTATCAGTTTTCGCCGCAGTTGAAATCCCGTCTGTACTACCGCTACCGAACCACCGACAACGAGACGCCGGGTTATATCACCCGCGCGCAACTCAAGGATGACCCCGAACAAGCCAACCCGGCCAGCGTGAACGTGCGCGCCCATCGCAAACAGCCAGGCTCGACCTGGGTCGCCAGCAAGACCCAGTACACCTTCGATGACGATTCCAACCTGGAAGTAGGATTGGTCTACCACGACTATCCAATCGACGCGCGACAGGGTGTCAATCGCACGGCCTGGGGCTTCAGCGATTACTCCGCCAGTTTGAAATACGACCGCCTGGATACCCTGTTCGGCAAGAACAGCATCACCCGGTTCAACGTGCTGCGGACCGAGCATTTGAATGCCTATGCCAAGACCAAAGTGCGGATTCCTTCAGGTATCACCGCCAACCTGCCGTCCGGCGCGTTGGTGCGCAAGGCTGAGTACGAAGGCTCCGATACCGTGTTGAGCGCCAGCAACGAAACCGAGTGGATCGACAACACATTGTGGTTGAGTGCAGGACTTTCCGCCGTGGAGTTCCAGCGCAAGGCCAAGGTGTCGTATCCGGTGGGTGGCGAGGCCGACAACCCCAACAACCCCATCGAAAAGAACGACTGGGAGTTTGCGCCCAGGCTGGGGGTGCGTTATCAGATCAACCCCAACTGGCAGCTGTTCGGTAACCTTAGTCGCACGGTCGAGGCGCAGCAGTCGTGGGCTTATGTGTCCGGTGCGCAGGTGTTCACTTCGGGGCCGGCCACCGGGCTCAATTCCGGTGGGCAGAAGCTCGAGCCGCAGATCGCCGATACGTTGGAGTTCGGTACCCGTGGGCAGTTGGGCAACAACACTTGGGACCTGACGTTCTATCGCTCCCATGTGCAGGATGAACTGCTCTCGGTGATCATCAGGGAGGCGACTTCCAGCGCCGATGCATTGACCTCCGAATACAACGCCAGCAAGACCATTCATCAGGGTGTGGAGCTGGGTCTGGATTCTCTGCTGTACCAGAACGACGGCGATGCGTTGCACCTGCGTCAGTCCTATACCTACAGCGACTTCTTCTACCGCGACGACGAGCAGTTCGGCAGCAATCGGTTGCCGGGTATTCCCAAGCACAACTATCAGGCTGAACTGCGTTATGACTTCAGCAATGGCGTGTATGTGGGGGTGAACACTTACTACGCTTCCAAGACGCCGATGGACTTTGCCAATACCAAGGATGCCGGCTCCTACAACCTGTGGGGCGCGATCCTGGGATGGGACTCGCCGAAGAAGGATTGGAATGTCTATCTGGACCTGCGCAACCTGACGGACGAGAAGTATGCCGCGTCCATCAGTCCGGCGTTCAATGCCGGCGGCAATGATGTGCGGGCAATCATCCCAGGGGATGGGTTCGGCGCATATGCCGGGGTGCAGTACAGTTTCCGGTGATTCAATGCCTGCGCAGGAGCGGTCTTCGGCCGCGAAAAGGGCGCTGCGGTGTGTCAGGCATACCGAATCGCGCCCTTCGCGGCCACGGACCGCTCCTACAGGGTCATTTGCCTATCGTGGTAGGAGCGGTCGTCGGCCGCGAAAAGGGCGCTGCGGTGTGTCAGGCATACCGAATCGCGCCCTTCGCGGCCACGGACCGCTCCTACAGGGTCATTTGCCCATCGTGGTAGGAGCGGTCATCGGCCGCGAAAAGGGCGCTGCGGTGTGTCTGGTGTATTGCGGGACCTTCTTCGCGGGCAGAGCCCGCTCCCACAACGGTGATAAGTGTTGCTGGAACAGCAGTCATTAAGCAGTTGCAGCCATTTCAAACATCCAGCCGCTACCTGATATCAATGAAGTTCCCTGTTCAGGGCACTTGGCGATTGGCACGAACACTGCAATCTACAACGTTATCGATGGCGTCGCAGACCTCATCACTCGAGTCCGACTATACCAATAGAAGCTCGCCTTATACTCATTGGGTGGGAGCAACACATTTGAAGTTACATGCCTATACGCCGTCGTTGAACAGTCGGCGCAGTACCGCCTATCGCTATACCGAATTCGCTTCAGGCCTGAGTGCCTGCCTGTTGTTCACTGTCGCTCCTGCCTTCGCCGATACACCAGAGCAACGCTTGCAAACGGTCACTGTGCAGGCCGCCAAGGCGACACCGGTCGAGCAATCCCGTGCGCAGCTCAAGGAAGTGCCCGGGGGCACCAGCCTGGTCGAACAGGCCGAGGTCGACAAAGGGCGCTCCGCCAGCCTCGAAGACACCCTGGCTTACCAGCCAGGGGTGTACGCGCAGTCGGCCGGTGGCAACGACGCGGTCAAGATTTCCATCCGCGGCTCCGGCGCCAATGCATCACCGGGCTACTTCCGCGAGGGCACCAAGTTCCTCTTCGACGGATTGGCATTGACCGGCGCCGGCGGTACTCCGTACGAGCTGCTGGACGGGCAGGGCTTGCAGTACACCGAGATCCTGCGTGGCGCCAATGCCTTCGAGTACGGCGCCTTGTCTCTGGGTGGCGGCATCAATTTCATCACCCATACCGGCTACAGCGCGCCGGGCAGCCAGATCAAACTGGAAGGTGGCAGTTTCGGTTGGCAGAAACAGACCCTTCGCACCGGCGGTGTGGTCGGTGATGCAGACTATTTCGTCAGCGTCGACAACGCTCGACGCGATGGTTATCAGGATTACACCTTCAGCAAGTCCAAGGGAGTCGTGGGTAACTTCGGCTACCGGTTCAATCCGAAACTTCAGACGCGTCTGATCGTGCGCTACCGCGAGGAATTTCACGAGAACGCCGGTGCGCTGACGCGCGCCCAGCTCAAGCACGACAGCACCCAGACCAACGCGGCCACGCGCGCCAGCCGCGGCGACTCGACCAAACGCGGCTCTACCTGGATAGCCAGCAAGACCACCTACACCTTCGACGACGACGCCACCCTGGAATTCGGCGTTGGGTACCACGACTATCCGCAGATATTGAACCGTCGCAGCACGGTCAACCCCAACTACTGGGACTGGAGCGACATCAACGCATCGCTCAAATACACCCGCTACGACCAACTGTTCGGCCTCGACAGCACCACCACCCTGGGCTTCACCAGCACCGAGCACTTGAACGCAGGCGCCAAGACCTATCGCGGCGACAAGGACCTTGGGCTCCTGCAGAAAAACGTCAAGTACGACGGCTCCTTCGACCATGTGTTCACCGTCGGCAACGACCTGGGCCTGACCGATCGGTTGTACCTGACCACCGGCGTCTCGGCGATCCAGATCAAGCGCGACATCGACGTGTCTTTCAGCGATCGGCCCAACACCAGCGGCTTTCCCACGCGCTACGACTACGACGACTGGTTCCTGGCACCGCGTGCGGGGCTGCGTTTTGAACTGACCCCGAACTTGCAAGTGTTCGGCAACGTCAGCCGCTCCGTCGATCCGCCCAGTTCGTGGTCGATCTCCAACTCCGGGGTGACCAACAACTACATCAAGCCGCTGGTGCCACAAACCGCGAACACCGTGGAATTCGGTGTCCGCGGCCAGTCCGAGCGTTTCGACGGCAGCCTGGTGCTGTACCGCTCCTGGGTCAAGAACGAGTTGCTGACCACCCAGATTGCCGCCGCCACCGGCACCAGCGCGGCGATTGTCTCGACATCCAATGCCACCCCGACCATCCACCAAGGTATCGAAGCGGGCCTGACCACCAAGCTCTGGCAGGGCAGCAACGGTGATGTACTCAGCTGGCGCCAGGCCTACACCCTCAACGACTTTTACTACCGCCACGACCCTGCCTTCAGCAAGAACGAGTTACCGGGCCTGCCCAAGCATATCTACCAGGCCGAACTGCAATACCAGTACGCCAATGGTTTCTACGCCGGCGTCAACGTTCGCTCCGCGTCGAGTACGGCGGTGGACTACGCCAACACGTTCAACGCACCGTCGTACACGATCTTCGGCGCACGCCTGGGATACGACGCGCCGAGCAAGAAGTGGCAGGCCTACGTGGACCTGAAAAACCTTGGCGACAAGGATTACGTGACCGCCATCGTACCGGGCTACAACGCTCAGGGGCAGGACACTGCAGCGCTGTATCCGGGGGACGGCTTCGGTGCGTTCACCGGCGTGACCTACAACTTCTGATGGCTGCCCGACCCATGACCTCGACCTTCTTCGGCTGCGCCTTGATCGGCGTGCTGTTCACGCTCTCGGCCTGTTCGCCCGCTGCCGATGCGCCAGCCACACCGGTGGCGCAGGCACCGAGCACCGACGGCATCGTCAATGGCGATCTGATCAGCTACCCCGCTTCCGACTACCACGAAGAGGAACCCGGCAAGCGCGGCGGGACGCTGCGCGTGACCACGGCCGCCGACACCGGCACCTTCGACGTCCATTCGATTTCCCATGGCAACGTGCAGTGGTTGGGGCGAGTGCTGTACGACTGCCTGGTTTACCAGGACGAGGAGGGCAGGGTCTCGCCCTGGCTGGCAAAATCCTGGGAAGTGTCCGAAGACGGCAGGACCTACACCTTTCACCTGCGCGAGGGCGTGACCTTCAGCGACGGGGAGAAATTCAATGCCCAGGCGGTGAAGATCAACCTGGAACACATGCGCGATCCCGCGACCAAGTCGCCCTTGGCGGCAGCCTATATCGCACCGTATGACCAGGGTCGGGTGATCGACGAGTACACCTTCCAGGCGACTTTGCGCGAACCCTATTCGCCGTTTCTCGACGTGCTGGCGCAGTCCTGGCTGGGGATGATTTCGCCGAAGCAGATCCTCGAAGCACCCAAGTCGATCGCCGAGCACCCCGTCGGCTCCGGGCCGTTCGTGCTGCAGAGCTATACCCGCGACCAGGGTGCGGTGTTCACCCGTCGCCCCGGCTACGACTGGTCGCCACCGGTGACTCGCCATCGAGGCGAGGCCTACCTGGATCGCATCGAACTCAGCTTCGTGCCCGAGGCGATGATCCGCTTCACCTCACTCCAGGCTGGGCAGTCGGACCTGACGCTGGATGCGCCGCCGCAGAACGCCAAGGCCATTCGCGCCTCCACCGACCTGACCCTGCGCAGCCGCATTCGCAAAGGCAACCCATTTCGCAGCCTGACGTTCAACGTCGAAAAGGCGCCGTTCGATGACGTGCGGGTACGTCGCGCGGTAGCCAAAGGCATCGACCGCGAGGGCCTGGCCTGGATCATCGGGTTCGGCGAATACCGGGTGAAGGCGGATTTTCTCGCCGCCAATACGCGCTACTACGACCCCATGTACAAGGATGTGCTGGCCTACGACGTCAAGGCCGCCAACGCCTCGCTCGACGACGCCGGCTGGACCGCGCGCGACGAGCAGGGCTATCGCACCCGCAACGGTGAGCGGCTGGGCGCGACCCTGCTGGCAACCGAAAGCGCGAGCTTCTCCAGCAGTGTTGCGGTGGCGATTCAGGCGGACCTGAAGAAGCTCGGTTTCGAGTTGCGCATCGAACTGCTGCCGCTGGCCCAGGTTACCGACCGCCGTTATGCCGGCAACTTCCAGGTCATGGGCGGTGGTTACTGGCACACCAACACCCCGGACGGTCTGTACATCCTGTACCACAGCGATTCCATCACTTCGGAAAAACGCATCGGCCAGAACGGCGGGCGTTTTCGCGATGCCGAACTGGATCGACTGTTGGCCGCAGCCCGACGCAGCCACGACCCGGCTCGTCTCGAACGATTGTACAGCAAGGCCCAGCAGCGCCTGGCCGAACAAGTGCCGGTGGTGCCTTCGTTCGAGAGCCATGTGCTGGTCGCCTACTCGAACCGCCTTGCCGGGGTGATTTTCGACACCTCGCACAACACGGTCTTTCTGCCCAGCCTGTGGCTGCAAACGGAGGCGAAATGAACACTGCTCTGCGCAAGGTGCTCTGGCGCCTGCTGGCTGGTATCGGCGTCCTCTGGGGAGCCGCGACCCTGACTTTTCTGGCCATCAACCTGAGTGCCGGTGACCCTGCACTGGCCATTCTCGGCGGTCCGGAATCCATGCCGACCCCAGAGATGATCGTGCGGGTACGCGCCGAATACGGCCTCGATCAGCCGCTGATCGTGCAGTACTGCCACTATATCGCTCGCTTGGCTCAAGGCGATCTGGGCGAGTCCTATCGTCTGCGCATTCCGGTCACCCGCGCCATTGGTGCGCAGATCGGCGCCACCGTGCAGCTGTCGATCTGCGCGGCGCTGGTGGCGGTGATCCTGTCGGTCATCAGTGCGATCACCACGGCCAAGCGCAGCCCATGGGTGCGCTCGCTGGTATCTGGATCTGAGCTGGTGTTGTCGTCGGCGCCCTCGTTCGTCATCGGCATTCTCCTGCTGCTGGTGTTCGCCTTTCACTGGCACGTGCTGCCACCTTCGGGGTCGGGCAGCTGGCAGTCGTTGATCCTGCCGACCCTGGCGCTGGCCCTGCCGATTGCCGCCGTACTGACCCAGGTGTTGCGCCAGGAGCTGGAAGACATTCTCGACCAGCCTTTCATTGCCATGGCCCGCGCCCGCGGCATGTCCGAGACCGGTGTGCGCCTGCGCCACGCCCTGCGCCATGCCCTGGTGCCGCTGGTGACCCTGGCCGGTTTCGTCTTCGCCAGCCTGCTCGGCGGGGCGGTGGTGGTGGAGCTGCTGTTCTCCCGCCAGGGCATCGGCCGGCTGATGCTCGATGCGGCCAATGCCAAGGACGTGCCCATGGTGCTGGGCATCACCCTGTTGGCAGCGGCGATCTATGTGGCGGTGAACCTGGTGGTGGACCTGGTGAACCACTGGATCGACCCGCGAGTGAGGCCCGCATGACCCGAATTTTCACGGCTGCCAGGCAGCCCGATGACGCAAGGAAAAGACCATGAGTGTTGAACAGCGTACCGGCGGTTTCCCGCTGGCCCCGGACTATGCCCGCCTGCGTGCCCCTTTTGCGCCAATCTTCACGCGCATCGAGGAGACTGCACTGGCCCGCGAACAGCAGCGCGAACTGGCCTTCGAAGCGGTGAGCTGGCTGCGCGAGGCCGGTTTTGGTGCCTTGCGTGTGCCAAGCGAGCAGGGCGGCGCGGGCGCCACCCTGCCGCAGTTGTTCGAGCTATTGATCGAGCTGGCCGAGGCGGACTCCAACCTGCCGCATATCCTGCGCGCGCATTTCGGCTTCGTCGAAGGCCGCCTGTCCCGCGATGAAGCCGAGTCGCAGGCGTACTGGCTGGCCAAGGTGGTGGCCGGTGACCTGTGGGGCGCGGCCATGGCCGAGCGCACCGACACCAGCAAACAGAGCGTGACCCTGACGGCCGAAAGTGAGCAGCGCTGGCGCCTGGACGGCAAGAAGTTCTACTGCACCGGCACCCTGTACGCCGACTGGATCGCCGTGTCGGCGCTGACCGGTGAAGACTTCGTCAGCGTCTCGGTGCCCACCACCGCGCCAGGCGTGAGCCGCGACGACGATTGGGACGGTTTCGGCCAGCGCCTGTCGGGCAGCGGCACCACGCGTTTCGACAATGTCCCGGTGCCGTCCGAGTACGTGTTGCGTCGCTATGCGGCCGGCGAGCAGCGTCCCGAGTCCTATATTTCTGCCTTCTATCAGCTGTTTCACCTGGCGACATTGGCCGGCATTGCCCGCGCGGTGCTGCGCGACGCCAGCGAGTTCGTCCAGGGCCGGACCCGTGCCTTCGGTGTGCCGGGCCAGTCCAGTCCCAAGGACGATCCACTGGTGCAGCGTGTGGTCGGCCGCCTGTCGAGCCTGGCCTATGCCGCGCAGACCCAAGTACTGGCGGTGGCGCAGGTGCTGCAGAACGTCCACGAAGCCGAACGCGCCGGGCAGGCCAGTGAAGCCCACTACACCGAGGCCGAGGTGCGCGCCTTTCAAGCCCAGCAGATCGTTCTGGAGCAGGTACTGGAAGCCACCACGTTGTTGTTCGAGGTGGGCGGTGCATCGGCCACCAGCCAGTCGCGGCGCCTGGACCGGCACTGGCGCAACGCGCGCACGCTGGCCTCGCACAATCCGGCGATCTACCGCGAACGGGCGCTGGGCAACTACTACCTCAACGGCATCAGCCCGAATGCCGCCTGGCGCGCTTCGCAGGCCGAGCACGCCGCCGCCCGATCCGAGCCGGTCGCTGCTCTGCACGACGAAGCCAGCGCCGTCTGAACCGTCTTCAAGGAACCACCATGAGCCCCAAACCGCAAATGAGCATCGGCATGAACATCCTCGGCTTCGGCTCGCACTCCGCCGCCTGGCGAATGGGCGAGGTGCCGGCCAATGCCTACCTGGATGCCGAGTACTACTGCAACATCGCGCGCATCTCCGAGCGTGGCACGCTGGACGCGATCTTCCTCGCCGACGGTCCGGCATTGGGCGGCGACGTGGCGCAGCACCCGGCCGGGCGCCTCGAGCCCACGGTACTGCTGACGGCCGTGGCCCTGGCTACGCAACGCATCGGCGTGATTGCCACGGCATCGAGCACCTATAACGACCCGTTCAACCTGGCCCGGCGTTTCTCTTCGCTGGACCATATCAGCGGCGGCCGAGCGGCGTGGAACGTGGTGACCAACGCTGGCGATGCCGCCGCGCAGAACTTTGGCCTGGCCGGTGCGCCGCTGCACGTGGACCGCTATGCACGCGCCGACGAGTTCATCGACATCACCCTCAAGCTGTGGGACAGCTGGGAGGACGACGCCATCATCGGCGATGCCGTCAGCGGCCGTTTCGCCGATCCGGCCAAGGTGCACGCGCCCGATTTCGTCGGCAAACACTTTTCGGTCAAGGGTCCGCTCAACCTGCCGCGCTCGCCCCAGGGCCGGCCGGTGTTGGTGCAGGCCGGCTCGTCCGAAGGTGGCAAGGCGCTGGGCTCGCGTTATGCCGATGCGATCTTCACCACCCAGACCACCCTGGAAGACGGCCAGGGCTTCTATCAGGAGATGAAAAACCGCGCCCGGCAATGGGGGCGCAACCCGGCGCACCTGAAGATCATGCCAGGGCTGTCGACGGTGATCGGCAGCACCGAGGCCGAAGCTCATGCACGTTTCGATCGCCTCAACGATTTCTACGGCGAAGAAGGCCTGCTGTATCAGGTGGCCGCGCGGGTGGGGTTGAGCGTCGCCGAGCTGGACCCCGATGCGCCGTTGCCCTGGGACAGGATCGGCCCGGTGGCATCCTTCGAGCGCGGCTCGCACGGGTTTCTCGAAGCCCAGCTGAACCTGGCGCGCCGGGAAAACCTGAGCATTCGCCAATTGTCGCGGCGCATTCTGGTCGGCCACCGCTTGCTGGTCGGCACCCCGGAGCAGGTCGCCGACACCCTCGAGCATTGGTTCCTGGCCGGTGCTGCCGATGGCTTCAACATCATGCCGGACATGTTTCCGTCCGGCGTCGAAATCTTCGTCGATGAGGTGGTGCCGCTGCTGCGCCAGCGCGGTGTTTTCCGCCACGAGTACAGCGGCCACACCCTGCGCGATCACCTGGGCCTGCCGTATCCGGCCAGCCAGTACGCACGCAGCGCCTGAACCTTTCATGCCCGCAACGGACCGATTCGAACCATGAAATATCGCACCCTTGGCAATACCGATCTCAACGTCAGCCTGCTGGGCCTGGGCACCATGACCTGGGGGCATCAGAACAGCGAGCAGGACGCCCATCGGCAACTGGACCTGGCCCTGGCGCACGGCGTCAATCTGATCGACACCGCAGAGATGTACCCCACCCCGACCCATGCCGAGACCTGGGGCAGCACCGAGCGCTTCATCGGCACCTGGCTGCAGCGCAGCGGGCGCCGCGCCGACATCGTGCTGGCCAGCAAGATCATCGGCCCACCGCGCCAGCCGGGCACCGGCGGGCATATCCGCGACGGCCTGACCCGCCACGACCGTGCCAACATCACCGCAGCACTGGACGGCAGTCTCAAGCGCCTGCAGACCGATTATCTGGACCTCTACCAACTGCATTGGCCCGATCGCACCACCAACATCTTCGGCCAGCGTGAATACCCGTACGTCGACGACAGTGGCAGCGTCGCCATCGAAGAGACCCTGGAGGTGCTCGGCGAACTGGTCAAGGCCGGCAAGATCCGTCACATCGGTGTGTCCAACGAGACCCCTTGGGGCGTTGCGCGCTTTCTGCAGCAGGCCAAGCAGCGCGGGCTGCCGCGCATCGCCAGCGTGCAGAACCCCTACAGCCTGTTGAATCGGCTGTACGAAGGCGGGCTGTCGGAGTTCAGCCATCGCGAAGGGGTAGGGCTGCTGGCCTATTCGCCGCTGGCGTTCGGCACGCTTACCGGCAAATACCTGAACGGCGCGCGACCCCAGGGCTCGCGGCTGACTTCGGTGTACCGCACCTTCAACCGCTACGACAGCGAGTCGGCCAGCCGCGCCATCACTGCCTACGTGCAGTTGGCCAATGACTATGGCTACACCCCTGCGCAATTGGCGCTGGGCTTCGTCGCCCGGCAGCCGTTCGTCAGCAGCGTGCTGACCGGGCAGACCAGCGAAGCGCAGTTGCAGGACAACTTCAGCGCGCTGGACATCGAGTTCACCCCGACCCTGCTGGACAAGATCGCCGAGATCCATCGCGCGACCCCCAACCCGGCGCCTTGATCGGTACCAGCCCTACGGAGAATCGCCATGGCAATCAGCTCATCACTCACGGTGCTGGGTCCTGTACCCGCAGGTACCCTGGACGCCGGTATCGGTCATCGTCGCGCTCGCACGCGATTGCGACCCGGCCTGGTGCTGGCCGGTGCCTTCGTCCTACTGCTGGTGGTGGCGGCGATTGCACCGGGCCTGCTAACCACGGTAGACCCGCTCGACGCCGTGGCACGCCATGCGTACCGAGCGCCCGACGCCGTGCACTGGCTGGGCACCGACGAAAACGGCCGCGACGTGCTCAGCCGCCTGATCCATGGCGTGCGTCCGTCGCTGCTGCTGGGTTTGGCGGCCACGGCCATGGGTTTGGCGCTGGGCACCTTGCTGGGCCTGGTTGCAGGCCTGGGGCCGCGCTGGCTCGACGCCGCAGTGATGCGTGCGGTGGACGTGCTGCTGGCGTTTCCGGATCTGTTGCTGGCCTTGGTGATCATCACCTTTTTTGGCCAGGGCACGTTGAACATGATCATTGCCGTCGGGATCGCCAGCGTGCCGCGCTACGCCCGCCTGGTGCGTGCGCAAACCCAGGTGGTGCGCGGTGCTGGCTACGTGGAAGCGGCGACGACGCTGGGCCTGGGTCGCGCGGCGGTGATCTGGCGACACGTGCTGCCCAATGCGATCAAGCCGATCCTGATCCTGGCCACCATCGGCATCGGCGGCAACATCACCGCTGGGGCGGCCTTGAGCTTCCTGGGTTTCGGCGCGCCGCCGCCCGCGCCGGAGTGGGGCACCATGCTCGCCATCGGCCGCAACTTCCTCGCCAACGCATGGTGGCTGGTGGCCTGGCCGGCGCTGGCGATCACCTTCACCGTCATCTCCATCACTGCCATTGGCCGTGAACTGCTGCGTCGCAGCGAAGGAAAGCGCTTATGAATGCCATCGTCCACCCGTCGCAGCCGCTGCTCGACGTGCAAGACCTGCACGTGGCGTTCAGCGCCCACGCGCAACCGGTGATCCGCGGCATCAGCTTTCAGCTGGCCGCCGGCGAATGCCTGGCGCTGGTGGGCGAGTCCGGCTCGGGCAAGAGCGTCACCTCGCGTACCTTGGCCGGACTTACCGGCGCGCATTCCGAAGTGCAGGCCCGGCGCTTGTCGTTCGCCGGGCGTGATCTGCGCACGTTTCGCGAAAAGGACTGGTTGCAGCTGCGCGGCGCCCAGTTGGGTTTCGTCATGCAGGATGCGTTGGGGGCGCTGGACCCGCTGCGGCGAGTCGGTCAGGAAATCGCCGAGCCGTTGCGCCTGCACACCGAGATGAAGCGCCGGCAGCGCGAGTTGCGTGTCATCGAGCTGTTGCGTTCGGTCGGCGTTCCCGAGCCCGAACTGCGCGCACGCCAGCATCCGGGCCAGTTGTCGGGAGGGCTGCGCCAGCGCGCGTTGATTGCCTCGGCCATCGCCTGCAACCCCCGCTTGCTGATCGCCGACGAACCCACCACGGCGCTGGACGCGACCGTTCAGGCGCAGGTCATGAGCCTGCTCGAATCGCTGCGCGGCGAGGACACCGCCATGCTCATCGTCAGCCATGACCTGGCGGTAGTCGCGCGCCTGGCCACCCGCATAGCAGTGATGTACCGCGGGGTGATCGTGGAGCAGGGCAGTGTCGACCAGATCCTGCGCGACCCTCGCCATCCCTATACCCAGAGCCTGTTGGCAGCCGGTACCGCGGTGCATTTCCGCCGCGCCTACGGCGACTCGGCCGCGGCCGCTGCGACGCCTGCAGCCGGTGAAGTCCTGCTGCGAGCCGAGCACCTGAGCAAGTCTTTCCAAGGCCCGGACGGGCGTGTGCGCACGGTGGTGGCGGATGTTTCGCTGCGCCTGGAGCGCGGTCGTACGCTGGGTATCGTCGGCGAGTCCGGTTCGGGCAAGACCACCCTGACGCGGATGATCCTGGGGCTGGAGCGTCCCGACAGCGGCGACGTGTGGATCGACGGCCAGCGCTGGTCCGATCTGGACAACGCCCAGCAAGCTCGGGTCCGGCACAGCATTCAGGTGGTGTTCCAGGATCCGCTCGGCTCGTTCGATCCGCGCTATACCGTGCAACGGGTCTTGTTCGAAGCGCTGCAAGTGGCGGGGCATCCACGGGCGACCTGGGACGCTCGGGCCGAGCGCTTGCTGGCGCTGGTGAAAATGGATGCTGCGGTGCTCGATCGGCGGCCCATCGAATTGTCCGGCGGGCAGCGTCAACGCGTTGCGATCGCCCGCGCACTGGCGGCCGAGCCACAGATTCTGGTGTGCGACGAGCCGGTGTCGGCGCTGGATGTGTCGGTGCAGGCGCAGATTCTGCAATTGCTCGACGATCTCAAACACCGGCTGGGGCTGGCGTGCCTGTTCATTTCCCATGATCTGGGGGTGATCAACCACGTCAGCGACCATGTGCTGGTGATGAAGGACGGCGAAGTGGTGGAGGCGGGCGCAGTGCGCCAGGTCCTCGACCGGCCGCAGCACCCTTACACCCAAGCCCTGCTCAGCGCCGTACCGACCTTGCAGACCGGCGCCCTGCGCGCGCTCACCTATCTGCCCCTGGCGATCTGAACGAACACCCCGGACGCGGCTCGCGCCGCTGCTACACGGTTTGCGCGTTCCTCTGTAGCAGCGGCGCAAGCCGCGTCGGCGGCATACGCGGTGCACCAGTAGAAACGCAACACCCCAAACGCGGCTCGCGCCGCTGACACTTGGAGACTATCGTTTGAAACCCTCGTACAAGGATCGTCAACACGCCCTGCGCAGCTGGAACATCCAGTCGCTGCCGGACACGCCCTTTGCCTTTGCCCGCTTCTTCGTCGGCCATTTCCGCGGTTGGTACCTGGCGATTCTCCTTTTGCAGGTCGTGGCGGTCACTTGCACGGTGCTGGTGCCCTGGGTGCTGGGGCAGATCACCCGGGTGGTGAGCAACGCCAGCGCGGCTACCCTCGACTGGCAGACATTGAGCCAACCTCTGCTGCTGTTCGCCGGCCTGTTGCTGCTGGAAATGCTGTGCACCCGCGGCGCCACCGGTGCGCACATCCGGGTGCTGCCGCTGCAGCGACGCACCGTGACCCATGCGGTTTACGCTTACCTGCAGCGTCACTCCCATCGCTTCGTCAGCAGCGAATTCGCCGGCGCCCTGGCGCACAAGATCTCCGAAGTCTCCATGGGCGTAGGCCAGGCGCTGGCGCTGTTGCTGTTCGACCTGATTCCGTTGCTGGTCACCCTGACGCTCGCCGTGGCGGTGCTGGCTACGGCCTCGGTCTGGCTGGCGCTGTTCATGTTCGGCTGGTCGGTGGCGTTCATTGCCGTGTGCTATTTCCTGGCCAAGCGCAGCCATCCGTTGTCCCAGCAATACTCGGCAGCGCGCAGCACCAGCAACGGCAAGGTGGTGGATGCGGTGTCCAACCTGACCAACATTCGCCTGTTCGCCCGGCACTCGTTCGAGCATCGCTACCTGGGCGATTACCTGGACCGCGAGCTGAAAGCCGCAGGCCGTTCGTTTGGCTACATGGAGAAGATTCGCTGGTTCCAGTCGATCTGCGGGTTGTCGCTGAAGGTCGGCATGCTGCTGATCGCCCTGTACCTGTGGCGCCTGGGCAGCATCGACATCGCGACCTTCGTGATGGCTACCAGCCTGTCGCTGTTGATCATCACCGACGTGGCCAACCTGTCGCGGCGCTTCCTGGACTTCTTCGAGGCCACCGGCAACATCGCCAATGGCGTGCGCACCCTGATCCGCCCCCATGAAGTGGTGGATGAGCCCGATGCCCAGCCGCTCGCCGCCGTGCGCGGCGCCATTGAGTTTCGCGACGTGAGCTTCGGCTATTCACCGCAGAAACCGGTGTTCGAACACCTGCAGTTGTCGATCCCGGCGGGACAGCGGGTGGGTTTGGTCGGCACGTCCGGTTCGGGCAAGTCGTCGCTGCTCAATCTGCTATTGCGCCTGTACGACGTCAATCAGGGCCAGGTGTTGATCGACGGCCAGGATGTGCGCAGCGTGACCCAGCATTCGCTGCATCAGCAGATTGGCCTGATTCCTCAGGAGCCGGGCCTGTTTCACCGCAGCATCGCCGAAAACATCAACTACGGTCGTCTGGATGCCAGCCCGCAGGAACTGGCACAAGCCATCCACCGCGCCGGCGCCAGCGCGTTCATCGATGGTATGGACCAAGGCGCTGATTCGCTGGTCGGCGAACGCGGTGTGAAGCTTTCCGGCGGCCAGCGCCAACGGATCGCCATCGCCCGCGTGCTGCTCAAGAACGCACCGATCCTGGTGATGGACGAGGCGACCTCGGCGCTGGACTCGATCACCGAGCGTTTCATTCAGGAGAAACTCGACGAAATCATGCAGGACAAGACCGTGATCGTCGTGGCCCACCGGCTCTCGACCGTCGCCCACCTGGACCGCATCCTGGTGTTCGAGGACGGCCGTATCATCGAAGACGGCTCCCACGATGACCTGCTGGCAAAGCAGGGCCAGTACTTCCGCCTATGGAGCCGCCAGGCACAGAACGCGTACGACGAAGAAGTCGCATCGGCTTAGCCTGATCGTGATTCGCCGCAGAATAGCGGTGTGTGGGGCGAGTTATGTGCCTGCTGAAGCTATTGCACAGCGAGGGCATTCAGGATTGCCCTCGCCAAGGTCGTGCACGTCACCAGTTGGAGCGTGGCCGCTGCCTTGTGTGGAAGATCCCGAGGATCTGCAGGCGATCGCCACAAATCCGGTACGGAATCAGATAGGACCAGTTCGGAACCGCCCACTCGCGTGTGTGTTTGACCCGACCCTCGCGTCCCATCGTAGGAAACTGCGCGAGTTTATCAACACTTGCGAAGATTGCATCTGCGAAATCATCTGCAGCTTTCGGATTTTCCAACGCAATGTAGTTGGCTTCGTCCTCTAGGTTCTTGAGGGCCTTTTCCAGCCATTCAACCCTCATTCCGACTCCAACGCCGGGCACGCATGGCCGCTACTCGTTCCTCATCGGCAAATTTGCCGTTGTCGGCTTCCTTTACCGCCTGCTCGATTTGCGCTGTCAGTGTTTTTTCATGTTCGATGTAGTCGCGAAGGACGTCCATGGCTAGATAGCTCGCGCTCTGGCCATGGCTCTTGGCAAGGTCCGAAAGAGAGTTGGACAGATCTTCCGGAAGGTTCAGCGATATACCGGTCATGGCAACCTCGGCGTTGAGTGGTGGTGAATATATTACACCGCAAAACCCCTTGAGCATTGGCGGGTTGTCGCGAGGTATGTATGAAGCCGCTCGCGACAGCGGCTTTTTCCGACGGTAGTCAAATCAAATAATCCAGCACTCCAAAGGCTCCGGCGCAGCAACTGTCTGCCAGGCAACACCCATTCAACAAAATGCCTCGTCCCTTCATTCACACAGCGCTGGAAAGCCCCGCAACAACGGGGCGGAGCAGTCGGCATGGCTTGTGCAATCACCCCTTGTGAGCTTCAGCATCGACACAAGGCGCAGCCCGACCCATGCCAGACATTCATCCGCGTTCTTCTGCAAGGCCCCATGGCGGTATCGCGTGGGCCGGTTTGTTGGCCGTCAGCTTGCTGCTGGGCGGTTGCGACAACCATCCCACCAATGCCGCACGCACCGACACCCCCGTCAGCGGCGGCACGTTGATCTATGCCACCGACCGCGAGCCGACCTGCCTGGACCCGCATGTAGCCGGCGACATGCCGCAAGTGTTTCTCGCCCAGCAAGTCCTCGATTCACTGGTGTCGATGGATGCCGAAGGTCATATCGGGCCATGGCTGGCGAAAAGCTGGGAGATCTCTCCCGACGGCCTGACCTACACCTTCCACCTGCGCGACGACGTGCGCTTCACCGACGGCACGCCGTTCAACGCCGCGGCGGTGAAGGCCAACCTCGACCACATGGCCAACCCCAAGACCCAGTCGAGCACCGCGGGCGGCTACATCCGTCAATACCAGCGCACCGATGTCCTCGACGGCTACACCGCCCAAGTGCACCTGGCCACACCCTACGCGGCATTCCTGGAAGTGCTCGCGCAAGGTTTTCTCGGCATCGAATCCCCCGAAGCGCTACTGCGCTCGCGTGATGTGAACTGCGAAAGCCCGGTAGGCACCGGCCCCTTCAAGGTGGTGCGCTGGGACCGTCAAAGCCAGGTCGTGCTTGAACGCAACCCGCACTATAACTCGGCGCCGCCCACGGCCCGGCACCAGGGGCCAGCGTATCTAGAGCGCATCGTCTGGAAGTTCATCCAGGAGCCGTCCGTGCGTTTCGCGTCGCTGCAGGCCGGTGAAGTGGACGTGATCGAAGCGCTGCCACCCGAATCCCACGAAGCGGCGCGGCGCAACCCGGACTTGCAACTGATCATTGCCCAGCGCCCCGGCAACCCCACCAACGGCACCCTGAACATCCGCCGTGCGCCGTTCAACGATATCAAGGTGCGCGAGGCCTTCGTGCGCAGCGCCGACATCGAAGGTGCCTTGAAAAGCGTCTACTTCGGCGAGTTTCCCCGCGCCGGTGGTCCGCTGAGCAACGCCACGCGCTTCTACAGCCCCGACTTCGAACACGCCCAGGATTACGATCCGGCGCGCGCGGCACAACTGCTCGAGGAAGCCGGCTGGACCCGTCGCGACGAGGACGGCTATCGCCTCAAGGACGGCAAGCGCCTGCAGGTGAGGGTGATCCTCGGCAACCGCACGCCGCCATCGGAATTCACCTTGTGGGAGCAGGTTCAGGCCACCACGCGGCAGGCCGGCATCGAACTGATCATGGAGCAGATGAGCGATGTGCAGGCGACCAAGCGCCAGGCCGATTGGGACTACGACATCCGCGTCGGCTACTGGAATACCAACACCGCCGACGTGCTGCGGATCATCTTCAGCAGCGCGTTCATCCAACCTGCGGGTGTCGGCGGCTATCACCAGAACACCGCAGGCTTCAGCGATCCGCAGTTCGACGATCTGGTGCAACAGGCACTGGCCACTCAGGACGCCAGCCAACGCCAGGCGTTGTACCGCCAGGCGCAAGCCGTTGCCTCCAGCCACTACCTGCAACTGACCACCTACCCGCAAAGCACTCGGCTGGGCATCTACAAGACGACCCAGGGGGTTCGTCTGGAACCCTCGCTGGCCGTGACCTACCTCTATGACGCCTGGGTGAACAAATGACCACGACACGCGTAACCGTCGCGCCGCCGGACCCGCGCCGCCAGCGTTTGCTTCGCCTGGGCCGCCGCGCGGCCGTGCGCCTGGGCGGTGGACTGCTGGTGTTATGGGCGGTCGCGACGCTGACCTTCTTCGCCCTGCGGCTGATGCCGGGCGATCCAGTGCAAGCCATTCTGGGTGGACCCAGCGGCAACCCGACCCCGGAAACCATCGCCGAGGTCACCCGCGAGTACGGCCTGGACCGGCCCCTGGCGGTCCAGTACGGGCTGTATCTGCTGCGCCTGGTGCAGGGCGATCTGGGCGTTTCCTACTCCCAGCACATGCCGGTCACGCGGGTACTGGCCGAGCAGGCCGGGGCAACCCTGGAACTGACGCTCAGCGCGCTGCTGCTGGCGTGGCTGCTGGTGCTGGCCCTGACCGTGTTCAGCGCAGGTCGTCGCAGTTGGGTCGGGCGCCTGGCGTCCCTGGCTGAAACCCTGTGCGCCGCCCTACCGCATTTCTGGCTGGGCATCGTGCTGCTGGCGGTGTTCGCCTTCGGCCTGCGCCTGTTCCCACCGGCAGGCAGCGACGGCTGGCGGACCCTGGTGCTGCCGACGATAGCGCTGGCGGTACCGCTGGCTGGGTTCATCGGCCAGGTCACCCGCGAATCCCTGGAGCTGACCCTGGAGCAACCCTTCGTGCTGACCGCGCGCACCCGTGGCCTGAGTGACGTGGCGGTGCGCTTCAAGCACGCGCTGCGCCATGCCGTCTTGCCGGGGGTGTCACTGTCGGGCTGGGCGATCGGCGCGCTGATCAGCGGTGCCGTGGTGATCGAAGTGATCTTCTCGCGCAGGGGGCTGGGCCGTCAGTTGTATCAGGCGGTGCAGCTTCAAGACTTGCCGTTGACCATCGGCATCAGCCTGGTGGTAGCCGCCGGTTACGTGCTGGCCAACATTCTCGTCGACCTGGTGTACCAGTGGATCGACCCACGGCAGAAGGAAACCCTGGCATGAGCGATCTGACCCTCGAAAGCCCGGCGCGGCCGCTGCGTAGCCAACGTCGACCGCGTCGGATTCACCTCGGTGCAAGCCTGTCTATCGCCTTCCTGGCGCTGGTGATCGTGGCCGCGCTGGTACCGCAGCTGTTCGCTCACGGCGACCCGCTGGCCATCGTCCCGCGCGACGCCTTTCATCCACCTGGGTGGGCGCATTGGTTCGGTACCGACCAGTCCGGTCGCGACATCTATTCACGGGTGATCCACGGCGCGCGCCTGTCGCTGTTCGTTGGCCTGGCCGCGACGGCCCTGGCGATGAGCATCGCCATTGCCCTCGGTCTGCTGGGCGGCCTGGGCGGGCTGCGCACCGACCGCGGCGTGGGCTGGTTGCTGGAAGTGCTGTTCGCCTTTCCCAGCCTGGTGCTGGCGTTGCTGTTCGTGGCCATCTTCGGCAGCGGTATCGGCCCGCTGATCATCGCCACTGGCCTGGGCGCGGCGCCCGGGTATGCGCGGATGGTCCGTGGCCAGGTGCTGGCGGTGCGCAACGCCGGCTACATCGAAGCGGCGCGCGCCCTGGGCCACCCGACTCGCCGCATCATCCGGCGACAGCTGCTGCCCAACGCCATGCGCCCACTGATCGTGACCCTGACCATGGGCGTCGGTCAGGCCATCGTCTGGGCCTCGGCGTTGAGCTTCCTCGGCCTGGGCGCGCGGCCGCCGACGCCGGAGTGGGGCACCATGCTGTCGATGGGCCGCGACTTCATTGCCAACGCCTGGTGGCTGACGTTTTTCCCCGGGCTCTTCATCGTTCTCACCACCTTGTCGACCACCGTTGCCGGTCGCTATCTGCAACAACGCCTGGAGGGTCGCCTGACATGAGCCACAAGACGCTGATCGTCGAAGGCCTGAGCGTCGAGTTCGCCGGGCAGAGTGTGGTGCGTAACCTGTCGTTCACCTTGCCGCCGGGCAAGACCCTGGCCTTGGTCGGCGAATCCGGATCGGGCAAGAGCGTCACTGCGCGCAGCCTGATCGGCCTGGCCGGGGAGGGCGCGCAGGTGCGGGCACGGCGCCTGCAATATGGCGATCTCGACCTGCTGGCCTTGAGCGACCGCCAGTGGCGTCGGGTGCGCGGCAAGGACATCGGCTTCGTTCTGCAGGATGCCTTGGTTTCGCTCGACCCGCTGCGGCCGGTCGGCAAGGAAATTCTCGAAGTATTGCAGACCCATGGTTGGGGCGACCGTGCCTCCCGTGCCGGGCGGGTGCTGCAACTGCTGGAACGGGTCGGCGTACCGGAACCGGCCCTGCGTGCCCGCCAGCGCTCTGGCGAGTTGTCCGGCGGCCTGCGCCAGCGTGCGTTGATCGCCAGCGCCCTGGCCCTGGATCCTGGGCTGGTGATCGCCGACGAGCCGACCACCGCACTGGACGCTACCGTCCAGGCGCAGATTCTCGGGGTACTGCAGGAGATCAAAGCCCAAGGCAGTTCGTTGCTGATCATCAGTCACGATCTGGCGGTGGTGGCGCAATTGGCCGACGAGGTACTGGTGCTGCAGCACGGTGAAGTGGTGGAGCAGGGCAGCATGCATCAGGTGCTGACCGCGCCGCGCCATCCCTACACGCGCAGCCTGCTCGATGCGGTGCCGGCCGAGCATGCGCGTGGCACTCGGCTCAGCCCAGGTGAGCGTACCGCCACGATCGCCCGCACGCCGTGCCTCGATCAGCCGGTGCTGTTACACGCCCGTGGCCTGGGCAAGCGCTACGTAGGGCCTGATCAACAGGTACGCCAGGTGGTCGACGGCGTCGATTTCGAACTGCGTGCCGGCCAGACCCTGGGCATTGTCGGCGAATCCGGTTCGGGCAAGACCACCGTGGCGCGCATGGCCCTGGGGCTGCTCGAGACAGACGATGGCCAGGTGCGTTTCCTCGATCAGCCGTGGAACGGCAGCGCCGACGCACGGGTCGCCGAAAGCCAGCGCCGAGCGCTGCGGCGTGACATCAGCGTGATCTATCAGGACCCGCTCAGTTCGTTCGACCCGCGCTGGAACGTCGGGCAGATTCTTGCCGATGCGCTGGACGTGGCCGGCGTCGTCACCGCCGAACAAGCGCCGCACATCCGCCGCCTGCTGCAACAGGTGCGCCTGCCTGCCGAGCTGGCCGCGCGTCGGCCCCTGCAGTTGTCCGGTGGCCAGCGCCAGCGGGTGGCGATTGCCCGCGCCATTGCCAGCAACCCCAAGGTCATCGTCTGCGACGAGCCGGTATCGGCACTGGATGTCTCGGTACAGGCCCAGGTGCTGGATCTGCTCGCTGATCTGCAAGCCGAGCTGGGCCTGGCCTACCTGTTCATTTCCCATGATCTGGGCGTCATCCGCCATGTCAGCGACGAGGTGCTGGTGATGCGCCATGGCCAGGTGGTCGAGCACGCGCCGGTCGAGCAGTTGTTCGAGTCGCCACAGCACCCGTATACGCAACGCTTGCTGGGAGCGGTGCCACGGCTGCCCAGTGCCGGCGTGCCGTTGCAGGTGCCCCCACTGGAGCCGGAAAACGCCGTGCTGCTGTTCGATGAATCCCGCTTGTGGAAGATCGCCATCTGAAGGCGTCGCGCTGCTCCTTACACCCATTTCAAGACAGGAACCGTTCATGACTCAAGCTGCGAAAGTCACCCCTTCCACTGCACCCGAAGCGCCGCTGAGCGTGGCACAGTTGCTGGCACGCGCGGAGCAACTGCTGCCGGACATCGCTGCCGGCGCCGCGGCGCGCGAACGTGATCGTCAACTGCCTTACGAGGCCGTCGCGCAGATTGCCCAGGCGTTGCTCTATACCCTGCGTATTCCCGCTCGTTACGGCGGCCCTGGCGGCTCGGTCAAGGACGTCATCGGCCTGCTGGTGCGCATCGCTTCGGCAGATTCCAATGTGGCTCAAGCGCTGCGGCCAGGTTTCGCTTTCATCGAAGGGCTGCTGGTGTCCCGAGCCGAAGGCGCCGAGCAGGAACGTCAGCTCTGGTTCGCCCGTTACCTGCAAGGGGCAGTGCTGGGCAATGCCGGATGGGAAGTAGGCGGTGTCAACGGCGCGATCAGTGCGCGCATCGTGCGCGAAGGCGACCACTACCGCGCCAACGGCAGCAAGTTCTACAGCACCGGGTCGCTGTACGCCGACTGGATCAGCGCGGTGGCGTTGGACGAGCACGACCAGCCAGTGTCATTCATGCTGCCCCGTGACCGCGAAGGGTTGGTGCTGCTGGATGACTTCGATGCCATGGGCCAACGCTTGACCGCCAGTGGCACGACGCGCCTGGACAACGTGCAGGTGTATGCCCATGAAGTACGCGCACGCACGGTGGAAGAGGGCAAGCGTACGCTGGTGACGCCGTTCCTGCAGTTGTTCCTGGCCTCGGTGCAGGCCGGGATCGCGCGCAATGCGCTGAACGATGCAGTGGCGTTTGCGCGCAATCATGCGCGTCCGATCAAGCACAGCAGTGCCGCTCAATCGGTGGATGATCCGTATGTTGCGTTGAGCGTGGGCGAGATTTCAGCGCGCGCCTATACGGCCGAGGCGTTGGTGCTCAAGGCCGCCGAAGCGATCGATCGCGCCTGGGGGGCCGGGCTCGACCCGGCGGCGGTGGATGAGGCGGCGATCGAGGTCGCGCAGGCGCAATACATCGCCGCCGAATGTGCGCTCAAGGCGGCGGAACGGGTATTCGATGTGGGCGGTGCCTCCACCACAGGGCGTGGTCACAACCTTGACCGGCATTGGCGCAATGCCCGCACGGTGGCCAACCACAACCCTCGCGACTGGAAGGCCGCAGCGGTGGGCACCTGGCAGCTCAAGGGCACGCCACCGCCAACCTCGGGATTGTTCTGAAAGACAGTCGACCCGACATCCACCGTAGGAGCGGTCAGCGGCCGCGAAGGCTTCACCGCGCAGTGCCTGCTACACCGCAACGTCCTTTTCGCGGCCGATGACCGCTCCTACGATTTTCTCTGTATGCAGGAACGGTCAGCGGCCGCGAGTGGCTGGTTCAGATTGACAGCCTGAACACCCGAGCATCGGGCTGATCGGAAACAGCACGCCTTTTGTTCACCGCCAGTTCGCCCATCTTGATCAGCCTGGTGCGGGTCACGTTGCGGCTCAGGCCCAGCAGGTTGGCCGTGTGCACCTGGTTGCAATGGCTGAAACGATAGGCCGAGCGCAGCAGGGCCTCTTCGACTTTCTCGTGGAGATCGCCGACCTGCTCGTCGAACAGCCGCTGGAACAGCCGATCCAGTGAAGCCTCCACCGAATCGTCCACTGCCGGGCTGTCATCGGCGCGTTCGATGCGCATGTTCGACAGGCGCAGGTCGTCGCGCTCGATCACGCCGTTGCGGCAGATCAGCAAGGTGTGGTGAATGACGTTCTCGAGTTCGCGAATATTGCCTGGCCAGCTGTAGTGCAGCAGCTTGTGCTCAGCCTCGGGTGACAGCGTCGCCTGTTTGTAGCCCAGACGCTTGCAGTACACATCGAGGAAGTGCCGGGTCAACGCGATGATATCGCCGGGCCGTTCGCGCAGTGGCACCAGCTCCAGGCTGACCACGTCCAGCCGGTAATAAAGATCCTCGCGAAAGTTGCCGGCATTGATGGCTTTTTCCAGCAGCACATTGGTCGCCGCCAATACCCGAACATCAATGGGGATGCTCTTGCGCGAACCCAGGCGTACCACTTCGCGCTCTTGCAGTACGCGCAGCAATTTGACCTGGATGGGCATCGGCAGGTCGCCGATTTCATCGAGAAACAGAGTCCCGCCGTTGGCCTCCTCGAACCATCCGGCTTTGGCTGTCAGCGCGCCGGTGAAAGCGCCTTTTTCGTGACCGAACAGCTCGGCTTCCACCAGCGACTCGGAAAACGCTCCGCAGTTGACGGCCACGAACGGCTTGTTACGCCGCCCACTGAGGTTGTGGATATGGCGCGCGACCAGCTCTTTGCCGGTGCCGGTTTCACCGATGATCAGCACGCTCGCCTCGCTGGGCGCAACTTGCTCCAGATGCGCCAGCAAAGCCTTGGACTTCGGGTCTTCGAACACCTGGGCAGTGGCGCGAATGGAGGTGGCGAGGGCAGGCGATGGGGGGAGTGTCAAAAGCTGCATGGCGACGCCTTCAAAGTGCAGAGTAAAAAGAATGAGTCGATCTAAAGCCACATCTGCGCTGCCTGGGCAGCCACTGCGACACTGAAGGGGATACTAAAGGATATAAAAAACGATCGTTAAATACCTTATGAGCATTAGCTTATGTCGTGACGTAAAAAACGTGACGGTCCGTCGATGCACCTGCTCGGCTTGCAAGGTCGTTGTCGGTAGAGCGCAACTGGTTAATTCTGCTGGAGAAATGAATATTTCTCGAATCAACCCGTTGTTGCCTGCGCAACAGCTAAGTTGTTCAGCTGTTCTGCAGTCAACAGTGAATTGCACGCGCTAAATCACAAACTTTCCCTTATGCCAGATAGGCAGTTTGGGATAACAAACAATTACTTTTCGAACCCGTCGAGTTTGAACATCATTCGCCCGCCGAAGAGGCCGATTGGACTTGTCTCTTCACGATCACCCGTCAACAGGAGTAACTGATGAATAACCTCAAGGCCGCCCTGGAGGTGCGGTGGCATCCGGTACCCGGCGATGTGCTCGACCTGGGCCGGGTGTTCCGCGAGCCCTTGGGCGAGCTGCGTCTGCAACGTGCGCCGAAGCGTATCCTTGGTCGTCGCGAGGGCGTGCTGCTGGGGGTGTTCGCGCTGGTGCTGCATGGGGCGGTGATCTATTGGATCAGTCAGACCCCGACACCGGCGCTGCCTACAGTGCCGCCGGAAATCCCACCCATGACGATCGAGTTTTCGCAGCCAGCGCCACCGCCGGTGGTGGAGACGCCGCCGCCACCGCCCGAGCCGGTCGCACCGGTTGTCGAACCGCCACCGCCTGTCGAGGATGAACTGGCGGCCAAGCCAGCACCACCGCCGCCGCCCAAGCCCAAACCCCAGCCCGTGGTCAAGAAACCGGTGCCAAAGCCTGCGCCCAAACCGGTCGTGCAACCGCCTGCGCCGCCGCAACCCGTGGCCGCACCGACGCCGCCCACGCCGCCTGCACCCCCTGCGCCGCAACCGGTGACACCGGCCTCGGCCAATGCCGGCTACCTGCACAATCCGGCGCCCGAGTATCCGGCCCTGGCCATGCGTCGCAACTGGGAAGGGACCGTGCTATTGCGCGTTCACGTGCTGGCCAGCGGCAAGCCCAGCGAGGTTCAGGTACAGACCAGCAGTGGTCGCACCCAGTTGGACGACGCTGCGCTGGCAGCGGTGAAACGCTGGAGCTTCGTCCCGGCCAAACGAGGCTCCGACCCAGTCGACGGCTGGGTCAGTGTGCCAATCGATTTCAAACTGCGCTGAACAACGTTTCTTGCACCAAGCGGGCTACCTGACCAAAGGCGCGTCGCATTACTTATTGCCTTGCCACAGAGAGCCTCACCATGAATCTTCTGACAGAATCGCCTTTCACTTCCGTCGAGCACTCGGTCATCTGGCTGCTCATCCTGTTCTCCGTTGCCACCTGGGGCTTGGCCTTGCTCAAAGGGATGCAGTTCGCCCGGCTCAAGGGCCAGGATCGCAAGTTTCACAAGCAGTTCTGGGCCGCTTCCAGCCTCGATTCGGCCGCCCACCTGGCGCAGGAACAACCCGGTGCAGCGGCCCGTGTCGCGCAGTCGGGCTATGCCGCCATTCAGGTCAACGAGCAGGCGCACACCGATCTGAGCCAGGCCATCAATCATCAGGATCGGCTGGAGCGTGCCCTGCGTCAGCAAATCGTGCGTGAGCGGCGCTCGCTGGAGACTGGCCTTGCGGTACTGGCCAGCATCGGCAGCACCTCGCCTTTCATCGGCTTGTTCGGCACGGTGTGGGGGATCATGTCGGCGCTCAAGGGCATCAGCGCAGCCGGTTCGGCCAGTCTGGAAACCGTGGCAGGTCCCATCGGCGCAGCCTTGGTGGCGACCGGCGTGGGGATTGCCGTCGCGGTGCCGGCGGTGCTGGTCTACAACTATCTCCTGCGGCGCCTGAAGCTGACCGCGGCAGACCTCGATGACTTCGCCCATGACTTCTACAGCCTGGCGCAGAAGCACTCCTTCCGCGTACTGCAACATCCGGCGTTGGCTCGCAGTGGTGCTGCGGCTTCCGGCCACAAAGTGAAGGAGGCATCCTGACATGGCCTTTTCGACTCAGGACACGGACGAAGTGCTCAGCGAGATCAACGTGACGCCGCTGGTGGATGTCATGCTGGTGTTGTTGGTGGTGTTCATCGTCACCGCGCCGTTGCTGACCAATTCGATCCCGATCAACCTGCCCAAGACCGAAGCGGTGGCGCCTGCCGAGCAGAAGGATCCGCTGGTGGTCAGCATCGACGGGCAGGGGAAGCTGTTCATCAACAAGGACGAAATCCAGCCGGACCTGCTTCAGGTCAACCTGCAGAACGCCCGGCAGAAGGATCCTGATGTGCGGGTGCAGCTGCAGGCCGATGACGGCGTCAACTACGGCGAAGTGGCCCGGGCCATGGCCTCCATCGAAAAGGCGGGCATCACCAAATTGGCGGTGATCACTGCCAAGTAGTGTTATCCCCCTGTACCTGACACACCGCAGCGTCTGTTCGCGGTCACTGACCGCTCCTACAAAGGTATTGGATCCCCCGTAGGAGCGGTCACCGGCCGCGAAGGGCTGAACGCAGGATACCTGACACACCGCAGCGCCTGTTCGCGGCCACTGACCGCTCCTACAGAGGTATTGGATCCCCCGTAGGAGCGGTCACCGGCCGCGAAGGGTTCACCGCTCAGTAGTGGCAGGATTGCGGTAGGTTTTGCGGTCGATGGATGATCTTGGGGGAACCTGCCCAGGTAGATCACAGTCCAGATCCGCACAGCTCACCCAGGATATCGACAGTGAAAGTAGGCATCATTTCCGACACGCACGGCCTGTTGCGGCCCGAAGCGGTGGCGGCACTGCAGGGCTGCGAGCGCATCGTTCATGCCGGCGATATCGGCAAGGGCGACATCGTCCAGCAACTCTCCGCGATTGCCCCGGTGCAAGTGGTGTCGGGCAACAACGACGTCGGCATGACCTGGGCCGACTCGCTCGCCGAGGTACTGCATTTCGAGCTAGAAGGCTGGCCCACCTTGTTGGTACACGACATCGCCGATGTACCCGCGGCGCTGCGCGAAGATACACGCCTGGTCATCACCGGTCATTCGCACAAACCGCTGATCCAGTGGCGCGGCGAGTGCCTGTACATCAACCCCGGCAGTGCCGGCCGTCGCCGCTTCAAGCTGCCCGTCACGCTGGTGGTGCTCGACGTCCAGCCCGACGCGGTGCATCCGCAACTGGTCCACCTGCTGCCGTGATGCCTACCGCTCAACGCACCAGCGAATCCGAACCGATCTCGCTGATCGACTTGGCCCCGGTCAGCACCATGGCCACCCGCATCTCCTTCTCGATCAACCCCAGCAGATTGCTCACACCCGCGCCCCCGGCCACCGCCAGGGCGTAGATGAATGCCCGACCCAGCAGCACCGTGTCGGCCCCCAGCGCGATCATCCGTACCACGTCCAGCCCGCTGCGAATCCCCGAATCGGCCAGGATTGCCAGATCGCCCTTCACCGCATCGGCAATCGCCGGCAAGGCCCGTGCGCTGGACAGCACGCCGTCGAGCTGACGCCCGCCATGGTTGGACACCACGATACCGTCGGCACCGAAGCTCACGGCGTCGCGGGCGTCCTCGGGATCCAGAATGCCCTTGATGATCATCGGCCCGTCCCAGAACTCACGAATCCACTCCAGATCCTTCCAGGAAATCGACGGATCGAAGTTGCTGCCCAGCCAACCGATGTAGTCGGCAAGCCCGGTGGGATTGCCGCGGTAGGTGGAAATGTTGCCCAGATCGTGCGGACGACCGTGCAGGCCAACGTCCCAGGCCCACGCCGGGTGCGTCACGGCCTGCCACATGCGCCGCATCGGCCCATTGGCGCCGCTCATGCCCGAATGCGCATCGCGGTAGCGGGCGCCGGGCACCGGCATGTCCACGGTGAAGATCAGCGTCTTCACCCCGGCGGCGCGGGCGCGCTCCAAGGCGTTCTTCATGAAGCCGCGATCCTTGAGCACGTACAGCTGAAACCACATCGGCCGGGAAATGGCCGGAGCAACTTCTTCGATCGGGCAGACCGACACCGTCGACAAGGTGAACGGAATGCCCTTGGCATCCGCCGCCTTGGCCGCCTGCACCTCGCCACGACGGGCGAACATGCCGCACAGGCCGATGGGCGCAAGCGCCACCGGCATGGCCAGCGTCTCGCCGAACAGCTGGGTTTCCAGGCTCAGCTCGGACATGTTGCGCAGCACCCGCTGACGCAGGGCGATGTCCGCCAGGTCACTGACGTTGCGTCGCAAGGTGTGCTCGGCGTAAGCGCCGCCGTCGATGTAGTGGAACAGGAACGGCGGCAAGCGGCGCTGCGCCGCGGCGCGATAATCGGTAGAGGCAGAAATGATCATGGGCGCGCCATCTCCCGGACGTGAAGAACGGCGCAGGCAGGACTGTTCGTTGGCATGGGTCGGATTCCCTGATTGTTGTTGGAGATCTGCCGGGAGCAAGCTGAATTGGTAATACCAATTTACAATGTGTTGGCTACAGATTAAGAGTGGCGCAGGGCGTCTGTCAATTTGTGCAGTCGCGTGCACGGTTGCGGGGAAGGAACGGCGCGCGTCGTTGTCTATCGGCTACCCATTGAATGCCAGGCTCCTATCCCAATGACCATTCCGCGCATCGGCTTCGCCTGCCAATACCGACACGCGATCCGCGCCCTGACCCTCGCTGAACTAAAGCTCATCGAGGGCGCCTACAACCCTCGGACCACCACCTTGCGCTGGATGAACAGCGTTGCCACGCAAGTGGCTCACGAAAAGCTGCAAGAGGTCGTCCGCCACAACCTGCAGGCGCAACTGCAACTGCTCGACTATGTGGCGCAACTGCCCGAAGCCATGCGCATGCTGCGCCTGAGCAGCGACCTGCTGCCGTTCTACAGCCACCCGCAGGTGGCGGCGTTCTACCAGCAGCCCGAGCGCCAGGCGTGGCTGGCCGAACGCTTCGCGGCCATGGGCCAGTTGGCACGCGATTCAGGCATCCGCCTGTCTTTCCATCCCGGCCAGTTCTGCGTGCTGGGCTCGGACAAGCCACCGGTGGTGGAAAACAGCCTGGCGGAATTCGAGTACCACGCCGACATGATCCGCATGATGGGCTACGGTGTGCAGTTCCAGGACTTCAAGTGCAACGTGCACATCGCCGGTCGCCTTGGCGCCGAAGGCATCCGCGCGATCTGGCCGCGCTTGTCCAGCGTGGCGCGCCACTGCATCACCTTCGAGAACGAAGAGAAAACCTACGGCGTCGACGACTGCCTGCAGCTCGCCGACCTGGCCCCCGTGGTGCTGGATATCCACCACTGCTGGATCAACGAGAACGACTACATCGACCCGAACGATTCCCGCGTGGACCGCATCATCGACAGCTGGCGCGGCGTGCGCCCGGTGATGCATTACTCGCAGCCCCAGGAGCGCCTGCAGGAACTGGGCTTCAGCGCCGAGCAGAAGCTGGAGATGCAAGCGCTGCTGCAGGTGGTGTCCAAGCGCGACCTGTATGGCCACAGCGAGCTTATGTGGAACCACTGGACCAACCTCTACGCGCTGCAGTTTCTCGAGCGCTTCGACATCATGTTCGAGGCCAAGCACAAGAATCAGGCCACCCTGGAGTTCCATCGGCGTTACATGATGTAACCACTGCGCACCCCCCAAGAGGCCGAACCTAGAGCCTCGGCATGGGTCTGCATTGAGGACTATCGACGCCTGCACACTCGAGGAATCCTTGCATGACGCTTACGCCGGTTACCGCTCTCGCCCCGTTGCACGCTCGTGGGCAACGCCCATGAAGGATCGCCCGACCCATTCCCTGGCCTTCGACCATTTCGACCTCGACGACGAACAGCGCCGCGAAGCGCTGTTCACCCTGGCCAACGGCGTGATCTCGTGGCGCGCCTGTTCGCCCGAGGCCTGCGCCGTGCCACGGCCCGAAGGGCATTACCCCGGCCTGTACCGGGCGGGCTGGTACGACGATGCCGCACGCCAGGTCAACGGCACCACCACCCATACCGCGGCGTTGGTCAACCTGCCAGACCCCTTCGGCTTGACGCTGTCGCTCAATCACCAGCCGTGGTTAGAGCTTGGGCCGGACACCCTGCAGTCCTATCACCAGCATGTCGACATGCAGCGCGGTGTTCTGACCCGTCGGCTGTCGTTGCTGCTGGACGATGTTCCGGTCGAACTCGTCGAGACCCGTTTCGTCAGCCTCGCCAATGCACAACTGGCGGTGCTGCGCTGGGAGCTGCATGCCCAGAAACCGCTGACCGGCCTGCGCGTGCGTACGACGCTGGACAACAGCCGCGGCAATTATCTGATCGAACGCGACCGTGACTACGAAGGGCGCCGTTTGCACAGCCATCGCTGGGAACACCTGGTAGATGGTCGGGCAGGGGTCGTGGCGACCCTCGATGACTCGTCGCGCAAGGTCGCCGTGGCCGTGCAGACCTGCGCCCCGTGCCAGTGGCAGGGGCAAGTGGCGGACGACCGTCTGGTGCAGGAAGCTGATGTCGAGTGGCCCGAGCACGGCCCGCTGGTACTGGAAAAGCGTGTCATCGTTCAAGTCGACGACGAGTTTCACGGACTGTCGAGCAGCATGGCGGCACTGCCCGACGCCAGCCATGCGCAATTGCTGGCTGCCCATGAGCAGGCGTGGCAGGACACGTGGGAATACGGGCGCATCCGCGTTGCCGATCCGGCTGTCGACCACCCCCTGCAGTTCGCCGGCTGGCATATCCAGCAGACGGTTTCTCCACTGAGCATGAGCCATGACCTGGGGTTTCCGGCGCGCGGCTGGCAGGAGGGCTACTTCGGCCAGGTGTTCTGGGACGAGCTGTTCGCCTTTCCGTTGTTCGCCACCCACCGTCCGCAGCTGGCCAGCTCGTTGCTCGACTATCGCCATGCGCGTCTGCCGGCAGCACGGCGCCGAGCCGCTCGGCTGGGCTGTTCCGGCGCAATGTTTCCGTGGCGCAGCGCCCACGATGGCGAGGAACAGACCCCGCCGTTCCAGTACTACCCCCTTTCCGGCCATTGGGTGCCCGACCCGACGCACCTGCAGCGTCACATCGGCTCGGCCGTGGCCTATGACGCCTGGACGCTGTACCTGGCCACCGGTGACGAACAGCAACTGGCCGGAAAGATCGGCGACCTGATCATCGAGGTCGCGCGCTACTGGGCCAGCGTGGCGCGCTTCGACGAATCCCGGCAGCGCTACGTCATCGAAGGCGTGATCGGCCCCGACGAATACCACAACGCCTATCCCCATGCCGAGCAACCGGGCCTGGACAACAACGCCTACACTAACCTGATGGCAGTGTGGACGCTGTGCCGGGCACTGGACGTGCTGCAGCGATTGCCGACGGCGCTGCGCGAAGACCTCGTCGAACGCCTGGCACTGCGTCCCGACGAGGCATCGCACTGGGAGCATGTCAGCCGCAACATGTTCTTGCCATTCACCGCCGACGGTGTGCTCGATCAGTTCGAGGGCTTCGAACGATTGCAGCCGGCGCCGGATGAGTGGAAAAGCGAGGACAACCCACGCCTGGACTGGATGCTCGAAGCCCGCGGTGATCATTGCGACCACTATCAGGTCAGCAAGCAGGCCGACACCCTCATGCTGTTCTACCTATTGTCCAATGAGCAGTTGCACGCCCTGTTCGCTCGCTTGCGCTACCCGTTCGACGACGACATCGCACGGCGCACCATGGACTATCACCTGGGCCACGTCTTCCACGAATCCAGCCTGTCGAAAACCGTCTGCGCCGGTGCGCTGGCTCATACCGACAGTGATGCCTCGTGGATGTACTACCAGCACTGCCTACGTACCGACCTGGACGCCAAGCCCGACAGTGGCGTGCGCGAAGGGGTCCACCTGGCAGCCATGTCCGGCGCCCTGGACGTCATGCAGCGACATTACCTGGGTGTGTGTCCGGCCGTGGAAGGGCTGCGGGTGTTCCCGGCGCCACCGCCCGGTCTGGGCGACGTCAGCCTGGCAGTGCAGTTTCATGGGCAGTGGGTGGATGTGACGCGTATCGATGAAGTGATCACCGTGCACTTGCGTGCGCTGTCGACCCGAGCAATCACCTTGATCCACGCGCTGGGCACGGAACAGCTCGAACCCGGCTCGTCGGTCAACGTCAGCGGCTGAGTTCAGCAGGCGGCGAGCACGGCATCAGGACGCCTCATCAATGGGCGCAATCAGCTCCGCACCCTGGTTGCGCACATTGCCAACGGCCTTGCTCACCGTATGCCATCGGAAGTCGGCCACCGGCCGGCCTTCATGCTGGGCGATCTCCAGACTGCGCTCGGCACTCACGTCGGCTTCCAGCCATTCCCGCGCCTGCTCCGGTGCCAGCACTACGGGGCGGCGATCGTGGATATCGACCATGCCTTCGTTGCTGGCATCGGTGATGATCACGAAGCCATCACCTTCACCAGGCTCAAGCCCAGGCGTGACTTGCGCCAAGGCGGCGAAGAACATCGGTGTCTCGTCCGCAAGATGAATGAACCACGGCTGCTTCTTTTTCGGGTCGTCGGCATCCTTGACCCACTCGTACCAACCGTTGGCCGGCACCAACACACGCCCATTGGGCCACAGTTGCTTGAAGAACTTGCCGGTGGCCACGGTTTCGACCCGGGCGTTGATCGGGGCAGGGCGCTTGCCCTGAGCCCAGAACGGCGCCCAGCCCCATTTCACCGAATCGATCAGCAAGCCTTGCTCAGTACCCTGCAGCACCATGGCGCGCTGCGTCGGCGCAATGTTGTAGCGTGCCTGCGGCTGTGGGTCGACATAGCTGATGACCTGCTGACGCGGGGCCAACTCGCGCAGATAGACCTCCATCGCTTCGTACATCGAGTAGCGACCACACATGGTGTTCTCCGTCAGATTGTCGCGGTCTTTGGTTGACCTCGAGGTTCTTACAAAGTTAACTGTATATTCGTACAGTATCAATACCAGGCAATCCCATGATCACCATTCTTGGCCCGCTCGCCCAGGGCAGCACCGCGCATCCGCTGTATTCGTTCAAGGTCCCGGCCGGTTTTCCCTCGCCTGCGGCTGACCACATGGAACAGCGCATTTCGCTGGACGAGCTGCTGGAAATCCGCGCACCGCACATCTACCTGGTGCGCATCCAAGGCGACAGCATGCAGGGCGCCGGGATCTTCTGCGGCGACCTGGTGATCGTGGATCGCTCGATCGAGGCCGAGCATGGCCATGTCGTCATCGCCGCAGTGAACAGCGAACCGGTGTGCAAGCGCCTGCACAAGCGGGGACGCGAGGTAATCCTCAAGTCGGCCAATCGCGATTACCCGCCGCGCTACATCATGGAAGGCGACGAGCTGCTGATCTGGGGCGTGGTGACCTTCAGCGTACGTGCCCATGAAAAGGAATGAGCCGGTCTTCGCGCTGATCGACTGCAACAGCTTCTACGCCAGTTGCGAGCGGGTGTTTCGCCCGGACCTGGCGAAGACCCCGATCGTGGTCCTGTCCAACAACGATGGCTGCGTGATCGCTCGATCCGCCGAAGCCAAGGCGCTGGTAAAAATGGCCTCGCCTTATTTCCAGATCAAGGACCTGCTGCGCCAGCATGGCATCGTGGCGTTTTCCTCCAACTACGCGCTATACGGTGATATCAGCGAACGGGTGATGTGCATCATCGAGTCCATGGTGCCGGCCCTTGAGGTCTACAGCATCGACGAAGCGTTCGCCGACCTCACCGGCATGCACCAGGACCTGGACGCACTGGGCCGAGACATTCGCGAACAGGTCTACCGGCGCACTGGCATCCCCGTAGGCGTGGGTATCGCCGGCACCAAGACCCTGGCCAAGCTGGCCAATCATGCCGCGAAGAAATGGCATAAACAGCTGGGCGGCGTGCTCGACCTGCGCGAGGCGGGACGCCGCGATCGTCTGTTGAAAGTCACCCCGGTGAGTGATGTGTGGGGCATCGGGCGCAAGATGAGCGCACACCTGCAAGGCATGAACATCGCTACCGCCTGGGACCTGAGCTGCGCCGACCCTGCGCTGTTGCGCAGCCGATTCAGCGTAGTGATCGAAAAGACCGCCCGTGAACTGGGCGGCACGCCCTGCCTGGCGCTCGAAGACCCCGATCCGCCCAAGCAGGAAATCTGCTGCAGCCGGATGTTCGGCAAGCGCCTGACCGAGATCGCGCCGATCCGCGAGGCGGTGGCCAGCTACGTGATGCGCGCTTCGGAAAAACTGCGGGCGCAGCATTCGTTGTGTCGGCAGCTGCGCGTGAGCGTGCGCACCGGCATGCTCAACCCGCTGGAAGCCAAGTACGCCAACGGCGTGGTGGTGCAGCTGCCATACCCCACCGACGATGTACGCCTGTTGACCAAGGCAGCGGTGCAGGGCCTGGAATTCATCTTTCGCAGCGGCTTCACCTACAGCAAAGCGGAAATACTCTTGCTGGGCCTGTGCCAGCGCGGCGAGTTCACCGACGACCTGTTCGCCAGCGCGCAACCGGCCGCCGCCGAGCGGCTGATGCAGGTGCTCGACCAGGTCAACGGTCGCTGGGGCAGGGGCACGCTGCGCCCGGCTGCGGTGCCGAGCAACCCCGACTGGAGCATGCGTCGGGAGATGATGAGCCAGAGCTATACCACGCAGCTCGAGCAGTTGTGGACGGTCAGGGGGTGAGCGTTCCATCGTGCCGGTAGCTAGGCGCTGCAAAAGACGCGGCACCCGGCGCTTCGTTCCTACAGGCGCTGAACGCTGACACCAAGCCGTGCCGCAAGCCTTGCCAGATTGGCGCGATCCAGACCAAGGCTCTTGGCCGCAGCGGTGATATTGCCGCGGTGCTGCATCAATGCGCTTTCCAGGAGCTCTTTCTTGTAGTCATCAACGGCGGCCTTGTAGTCGAGGGGCATCGACCGAACGGAATCGCTTGAACGCACGGGCTCGGTTTCCAGGACTCTGGCGGTGGTCGGAAGGTCGAAGTCGTCTGCCAGCAGAACGAGCAGGTCTTTGCGGTTTGAACCCGACAACCGCTTTTTCGCCTTCAACACGGCCCTAGCGATCTGGTGCTCCAGCTCGCGAACATTCCCCGGCCAGGCGTATTGCCCGAGCGCCTGTTTGGCTGGGGCGGCGAACCGCACTGGAGGCAGTGCCATGCGGTACCGGTTTTCCTCGGCGAACGCGCCTGCCAGAAGAAGGATGTCCTCCTTGCGCTCTCGCAGCGGCGGCACGCGCAGCGGATACACCGTCAGGCGATGATAGAGGTCGGCGCGAAATCGCCCTGTCCGAACTTCTTCGGCCAAGTCGCGGTTGCTCGCTGCCAGCAAACGAATATCCACCACGTGTGAACGGTCGGAGCCCACGCGCTGCACATCACCGCCTTGCAGCACCCGCAGCAGCTTGGCCTGCACCGACAGCGGCAGCTCGCCGATTTCATCGAGGAACAGCGTGCCCCCACTGGCCATCTCGAATTTGCCGAGGCGGTTTTCGACGGCGCCTGAGAACGCGCCTTTGACGTGACCGAACAGTTCGCTTTCGACAAGGTGTTCCGGCAAGGCGGCGCAGTTGACGCTGATCATCGGCTTGTCGGCACGGTGAGAGTGGCTGTGGAGCCGACGCGCCACCAGCTCTTTGCCCACGCCCGTTTCACCGGTAATGAGTACCGTCAGCTCGCTGGGTGCGACCAGGTCGATTTCCCCCAGCAACTGTTTGAATGCCTCGCTGGTACCGATCATCCGTTGAGGTCCGCCTTGGTGGGCCAATCGGTAGGCATCGGCCCGCTTGCGTTCGCCGTCCAAGGTGCGCATCAGCTCGTCGAAATGCCCGGCGGCCACTACCGTAGCGGCAGCCAGGCGCGCGAAGGTTTCCACCGTCTGCAGATCGTCCTCGGAAAATTGACCCACCTTCAGCGCGTCCAGGGTCAGAACACCCCAGATTCTCTCGTTGATGCGCAGGGCGCAGCCCATGCAGTCGTGCACAGGCAACGCGCTGGCGCCGATCAGGCCGTCGTAGGGGTCCGGATAAGGACAGTCGGGCGCAAACAATATCGCTCCCGGTGCCTCGACGATCGCTTTCAAGCGCGGATGGCTGTCCACCGGGTACCGTCGCGCCATGGCATCCACCGCCAGCCCATGGGCGGCTTCAGGTATCAGAACGTGATCTTCGAGGCGCAGGATGGCAACGGCATCGGTGGGTACCAATTCGCGCAGTGCATCCAGCACACGCTGGTAACGGTGTTCTGCGCTGATCTCCGCAGTGAGATCGCTCAGCAGTGGCAGAAGCGCCTGGAGAGCCCGTGATGACTGAGTCGGAATGACCTTGCCTTTCATATTTGGGTCTTTTTAACCGAGTCTAAAAGACTCTTAAGAATAGATGAAGGACTGATTTTATTGGATTTTCTGTATGGCATAGCGGTTGCTATGAAGATAGCACCCATCTGCATCCGGAGTTCACATGCTCACTCAAGCTCAGCGCGACATCATCAAAGCGACCATCCCCCTGCTGGAAACGGGGGGTGAGGCACTGGCTACGCATTTCTATAACATCATGCTGGATGGCCATCCAGAGGTCAGGCCTTTGTTCAATCAGGCGCATCAGGCAAACGGCTCGCAACCTCGGGCGCTCGCGAACGGTGTGCTGATGTACGCCCGCAACATCGATCGTCTGGAAAACCTGGGACCGCTGGCAAGCCAGATCGTCAACAAGCACGTCGCACTGCAGATCCTTCCCGAGCACTACCCGATCGTGGGTGCTTGCCTGTTGCGCGCGATTCGTGAAGTGCTGGGTGAAGAAATCGCCACTGATGAAGTGATAGCAGCATGGGCGGCAGCCTATCAGCAGTTGGCCGACATTTTGATCAGTGCTGAAGAACAGGTGTACGAAAACGTCGCCGCCGCACCCGGTGGGTGGCGCGGCGGGCGCATGTTCCGGGTCGCCGGCAAGGTGCCTGAAAGCAGCGAGATCACCTCGTTCTACCTGGAACCGGTCGATGGCGAACCCGTCATTGCGCATGAACCGGGCCAGTACATCAGCCTGCGCCTGAACATCGATGGGAACGAGTGCCGGCGCAGTTACTCGCTGTCGGCGCCATCCTCGGGGGTGGGGCTGCGCATCAGTGTCAAGCGCGAGCCCGATGGTGTGGCTTCCAACTATCTGCACGACCAGATCGTCGCCGGATCAGTGCTTGAGCTCTTTCCACCTTCCGGCGACTTCACACTGGCAGCGGATACCAAGCCATTGGTGCTGATCAGTGGCGGGGTGGGTATCACGCCGACGATCGCTATGGGTGAAACTGCGCTGCAGGCAGGTGATCGTCCTGTGGTATTCATCCACTATGCAAAAAATGCCCAGGCTCAAGCGTTCAGAGACCAGCTTCGTGAATGGCAGCAGCGTTTCCCGCAGTTCAGGGCATACATCGTTTACAACGAGGCCAGTGCCGATGCAGGGGCGCAGCCTGATGCCGTCGGCATGCCTTCGATGAAGCATCTGCAGCAATGGTTGCCCGCTGACCGCAACGTGGATGCCTACTTTCTCGGCCCCAAACCGTTCATGGCATTCATGAAGCGAACGCTTCGAGACATGGGCGTACCGGACGGTCAGGCGCATTATGAGTTTTTCGGACCTGCAGAGGCGTTGGTCTAGCACTGGTCAGGTCGGATCGCTAACCGGCACGACCAATCGAGAGGAGGGATGAGAAATGCCGAAACCCGACATGCTGTCCGAATGGGGAATCACGCATCCGATCGTTCAAGCGCCCATGGTAGGTGTCTCGACGCCGCAATTGGCAGCAGCTGTTTCCAATGCCGGTGCATTGGGCTCCATCGGTCTGGGGGCCAGTACGCCAGAGCAGGGGCGTGAGTTGATCCGGCAGACCAGGGCGCTCACCCACAAGCCCTTCAACGTCAACATGTTCTGCCATCGCCCGGCTGCGTTCGACCACGCCAGAAACGATGCGTGGCTGCAGTATCTTTCAAGTTTCTTTCCCGAGTTCGACGCTGCACCTCCGCCGGTCTTGAAAGAAATCTACAAAAGCTTCGTCGATGATCGAGCCATGCTCGAGATGCTCGTCGAAGAAAAACCGTCGGTCGTCAGCTTTCATTTCGGCGCGCCGCCTGTGCAGTGGATCGATGAGCTCAAGTCGGCGGGTATCTGCGTCATCGGTTGCGCAACGACGTTGGCCGAAGCACAGCAGCTGGAGCGCGCAGGCGTTCAGGCGATCATTGCGCAAGGGTACGAAGCCGGCGGGCATCGTGGGGTGTTCGATGATGGGTTCGGGCAAGACCAGCAGATGGGCCTGTTCGCGTTGTTGCGCATCATTGGTGAAACCGTGGATCTGCCGGTCATTGCCGCCGGCGGGATCATGGATGGTGCCGGGATAAATGCAGCGATGATGCTCGGCGCAAGTGCTTGTCAGCTGGGAACGGCTTTCATTTTGTGTCCGGAGTCGTGTGCAACCCCAGAGCACCGGCAGGCGCTGAAAAGCGCGAAGGCGAGTCAAACACGGGTTACCAGCTATGTATCGGGCCGACCGGCCCGCGGGATTCCGAATCGCCTGTACCTGGAGTCCGGAACCGACAGCGTTCCCCTGCCAGCCGAGTATCCGTTGGCCTACGATGTTGCCAAAGCCCTGCATGCCGCGGCCAGCGCCAAGGGATGCCACGATTTTGCAGCCCAGTGGGCGGGTCAGGGCGCACCGCTGGCCAGGGAGCTGCCTGCGCAAAGGCTCGTTCAGGCCCTTGTCGAAGAAATGCAGGCGGCCTCTCGATTCAGCCACTGATGATGTTGTCGGCAAGAGTGACGCCGGTAGCCTGCGCGCGTTGAACACGTTGGCCATCCATGAAAAAACCGGGCAGGTGCCCGGTTCTTTCGTTGCATGCTGCCAAGCCTAGCGAAAGGCCGGCACTACCTCATTGATGAACAGCTCCAACGACTTCTTCTTTTCTGCATGGGGCAGGCTGTTGTCGCACCAGAAGCTGAACTCGTCGACGCCCAGTTCCTGGTAGTACTTGATGCGCGCGATGATTTGTTCGGGCGTGCCGATCATGGTGTTCTTGCGGATGTTCTCCAGTTCGAACTCGGGGCGCTCGGCGAACTTGGATTCCGGGCTGGGTTCCAGGAAGCCGTTGACCGGGGTGGTCTTGTTGCCGAACCAGGCGTCGAAGGTGCGGTAGAAGCGCGAGATCGCCGTGGCGCCGACCTTCCAGCCGTCGGGGTCGTCACTGGCGTGAACGTGGGTGTGACGCAGCACCATCAGTTGCGGCCGCGGTACGTCAGGGTTGTTCGCCAACGCCGTTTCGAACTTGTTCTTGAGATCGACCACTTCCTCGTCGCCCTTCATCAACGGCGTGACCATGACGTTGCAGCCGTTGGCGACGGCGAAGTTGTGCGAGTCGGGGTCGCGCGCGGCGATCCACATCGGCGGCGTCTTGACTGGCTTCGGCACGCTGGTGGAGGTGGGAAACTTCCAGATCTCGCCATCATGGGCGTAGTCGCCTTCCCACAGTTTACGCACCACCGGCACCATTTCGCGCAGGGCGTTGCCGCCACTGCTGGCCGGCATGCCACCGGCCATGCGGTCGAATTCGACCTGGTAGGCGCCGCGAGCCAGGCCGACTTCCATGCGCCCGTTGCTGATCACATCCAGCAGTGCGCATTCGCCTGCAACACGCAGCGGGTGCCAGAACGGCGCGATGATGGTACCGGCGCCCAGATGGATGGTGGTGGTCTTGCCGGCCAGATACGCCAGCAGCGGCATGGGGCTCGGGGAGATGGTGTACTCCATGGCGTGGTGCTCGCCGATCCATACCGTGCTGAACCCGCCTTTTTCGGCCATCAGGGTCAGTTCGGTCAGGTCTTCGAACAGTTGCCGGTGGCTGGTCTTGTCGTCCCAGCGCTCCATGTGCACGAACAGCGAAAATTTCATCTTGCCTACCTCGGATCTGTTGGCGGTGATTCGTCCCGGCCGGGGGCTTGCCGCAGCCTGGGTATGGGAGTGTCAGGCGAAAGCGGGAAGGGCGCCCATTTTGCCGCGGCAGTAGACCAGCGGGCTTTGCGGGGCGCTGGGTACCAGCAGATTCTTCACCGCGCCAACCATGATTGCGTGGTCACCACCCTCGTACTCGCGCCACAGTTCGCACTCGATGACCGCAATGGCATTCTTGAGTACCGGATTACCCAGAGCGCTCATGCTCCACTCGATCCCGTCGGCCTTGTTCTTGCCTTTGCTGGCGAAGGCGTAGGCTTCGGCCTGCTGGTCGCTGGAAAGCAGATGGATGGCGAAGCGCTTGCTGCGAATCAAGTGGGGGTAGGAGTCGGCTTTGTAGTTGGGGCAGAACAGCACGAGGGCCGGATCGATCGACAGCGAGCTGAAGGCACTGGCGGTCATGCCGACCAGTTGGCCTTCGTCGTCCAGCGTGGTGATCACGGTCACGCCAGAGGGAAACGAGCCCATGACTTGTTTGTAGATTTCGGCATCGATCATCAAAGGCACCTCTCGTTTATTCGAATATTTGTTGGTCTGATGGTATACCAAAGAAATGTTTGTGCAACCCTGAATTTCAGTCGCCAGATACACAACTGGCAACGGCTTGGGGTGGCGGGACTGAGCGATCCACTTGCCTTTTCTTGGTATACCGTAATATGGTCTGTCTATCAGAAGCGGGTCGTTGCATCGATCCGGATTCCTACAAGAACAACAACAGACTCGAGTGAAAGACTATGTCCGAGCGTACATCGCAAGACCCATTGATCGAGAGCTACACCGTCGAGCAGGTCCCTTCCACCGAGCGCCATGGGCGGGCTCGGGACCTGTTCACACTGTGGTTCAGCACCAACATTGCGCCCCTGCCGATCGTGACCGGCGCCATGGTGGTACAGGTGTTCAACCTCAACCTCGCCTGGGGGTTGCTGGCCATCGTGCTCGGGCACTGCCTGGGTGGGCTGGTCATCGCCTTGTCCTCGGCCCAGGGGCCGCGGCTGGGCATTCCGCAGATGGTCCAGAGCCGCGGACAGTTCGGCCGCTTCGGCGCGCTGCTGATCGTGTTTTTCGCCGCATTGATCTATGTCGGCTTCTTCATCTCCAACATCGTGCTGGCCGGCAAGTCGATCCACTCGATGGTCGAGCCGATCTCCCTGCCCGTAGGCAGCGTGATCGGCGCCTTGGCCGCCACCGCCATTGGTGTGCTGGGCTACCGGTTCATCCATACCTTGAACAAGATCGGTACCTGGGTGATGGGCGGCGCACTGCTCGCCGGATTCGCCTATGTGTTCAGCCAGCCGTTGCCGGTCGACTTCCTTACCCGTGGTGGCTTCACCCTGGCGGGGTTCATCGCCACGGTGTCGTTGGGAGTGATCTGGCAGGTCAGCTTTTCGCCCTACGTATCGGATTACTCGCGCTATCTGCCGACCGATATCGGCATCGCCAAACCGTTCTGGGCCACCTATGCCGGTGCCACCCTGGGGACCATCCTGTCGTTCAGTTTCGGCGCGGTGGTGGTGCTCGCAACGCCGCCGGGCACCGAAGCGATGACTGCTGTGGCGCAGGCCACCGGGGCGCTGGGCCCGCTGCTGATGCTGCTGTTCCTGCTCAACATCATCAGCCACAACGCCCTGAACCTGTACGGCGCGGTCCTGGCCATCGTCACCGCCGTGCAGACGTTCGTGGCCCACTGGACGCCCAGCGTGAAAGTACGCATCGTGCTGTCGGCGCTGGTGTTGAGTGGCTGCTGTCTGGTGGCGGTGGGCGCCTCGGGTGACTTCATCCAGGACTTCATCGGCTTGATCCTGGCACTGCTGCTGGTGTTGGTGCCCTGGGCGTCCATCAACCTGATCGACTTCTACCTGATCAAATACGGCAACTACGACATCGAGTCGATCTTCGCCGCCGACGGCGGGCAGTACGGGCGCTTCAACTGGCACGCGATCATCGCCTACGCCTGTGGCATTGCCGTGCAGCTGCCGTTCGCCAACACCGCCTTGTATGTCGGCCCCTACGCCCACCTGGTCGAAGGTGCCGACCTCTCCTGGCTGGTCGGCATCGTGGTGACCTGCCCACTGTTCTACTGCCTGGCCACGCGCAAGCAACAGCGCGCAGAGCGGGTACGCGCCGGATACGCCAAGTAGTTCGAACCGACAGAAACAGCACCTGCAAAAAGGCCCCGATCACTCGGGGCCTTTTGCGTTGCGGGGTAGAAGGCGCGTTGCAGGCTCAGTGCGCGCCAGCCGCCTTGTTGAGGTCAGCGTCTTCCCACTGGGTGTACACGCAGGCATCCGCCGCTGCCCAGCGCACCTGGACCTGCTCACCGGCCTGCAAGGGCATGCCGGCTGCAGACAAGGCCTTGACCGTCATCGGCGTGCCACCCTGGGTCACGACGCTGCAGGTCTGGCTCTCGCCGAGAAACAGCGTCTCGGTGACCGTGGCGGCGATCTGGTTCCAGCCCGGCAGCAGCGGTTGCTCTGCAGCCTGCGCGGCGCTCAATGCCTGGGCTTTCTCGGGACGTACCATCAGCAGTACCTGCTGGCCCGTATTGGCGCCGGGTGTCAGGCGCATGCCCAGGCTGGCGCCTTCGAAGCTGCCGGAACCGTTGCTGGTGGTGGTCAGCTTGAGGAAGTTGGAGTTGCCCAGAAACGAGGCCACGAAGGCATTGGGCGGGTTCTGATAAAGGTCGTAGCCGCTGCCCAGCCCGACAATCTTGCCGTGGCTGAAAATCGCGATACGCTGCGACAGGCGCATGGCCTCTTCCTGGTCGTGGGTCACGTAGACGATGGTGATGCCCAGGCGCCGGTGCAGCTGGCGCAGCTCATCCTGCAGGTCTTCGCGCAGCTTCTTGTCCAGTGCGCCCAACGGCTCGTCCATGAGCAGAATGCGCGGCTCGTAGACCAGGGCGCGAGCGATGGCAACGCGCTGCTGCTGGCCACCGGACAGCTGCGAAGGGCGACGGTGTGCGAAGGCCTCGAGCTGCACCAGCTTGAGCATTGCGTCGACCTTGCGATCACGCTCGGCGCGGCCCAGCTTGCGGATGTCCAGGGGGAAGGCAATGTTGTCGCGCACCGACAGGTGCGGAAACAGCGAATAACGCTGGAACACCATGCCGATACCGCGCTTGTGCGGCGGCACGTTGACCAGCGACTGGCCGCTGACCAGGATCTCGCCGGAACTGGGTGTCTCGAAGCCTGCCAGCATCGACAGGGTGGTGCTCTTGCCCGAGCCACTGGAACCGAGGAAGGTCAGGAACTCGCCGTTCTTGATGTCCAGGTCGATATTGTCGACCGCAGCGAAGTCGCCGTAATGACGGTTCAGGCCGCGGAGGCTGACCAGGGTGTCGCCGGCCTGCACGGCCTGTTGTTTGATCACAGCACTCATGTCCAGCTCCTAGGCGTTGACGGGGTTACGGCGACGAATGATTTCGGCAGCCACCATGACCAGCACCGACAGGGCGATCAGCAGCGTCGAGGCGACGGCGATCACCGGCGTCAGGTCCTGGCGCAGGGTGGTCCACATTTTCACGGGAAGAGTCTGCAGGGTGGGGCTGGCCATCATCACGCTGAGGACCACTTCATCCCAGGAAACCAGGAACGCGAACAGGCCGCCGGCGACCATGCCCGGACGAATGGCCGGGAACGTCACCTTGAAGATTGCCTGCAGGCGCGACGCACCACAGATCACCGCAGCGTCCTCGATTGACTGGTCGAACAGCTTCAGCGAGTTGATGATCGAAATGATGGTGAAGGGCAGGGCGACGATCACGTGGCTGACCACGAACGAGAACACCGTGCCGGTGTAGCCCAGCTTGAGGAACAGCGCATACACGGCCACCGCGATGATCACCACCGGCACGATCATCGGCAGGGTGAACAAGGCATAGAGCAACTCGCGGCCCGGAAACTTGCCGCGCACCAGCGCGAAGGCCGTCGGCAGGCCCAGCAGTACCGCGAACACGGTGGTCAGTGCAGCGACTTTCAAGCTCGACCAGGCCGCCGCCATCCACTCCGGGTTGGCGAAGAATTGCAGGTACCACTTGGTGGTCCAGCCCGGTGGCGGAAACACCAGCCACTGGGATGAGCCGAACGACAGCAGCACGATGAAGACGATCGGCAACAGCAGGAACAGGCCGATCGACCCCGTGGTGAGGTACAGGCCCACGCGCAGGCGTCGACTCATGGCATTGGGGGTAAGAAGCATGATGACTTACCTCGAATTGCTGGAGCCGACCGGGGATTCCGGTTGCAGCTTCAGATAGAAATAGAACAGCACCAGGGTGATCAGCACCAACAGTGCGGCAGCAGCGCTCGCCAGACCCCAGTTGAGGAAGGATTGCACCTGTTGCACGATGAACTCGGGCAGCATCATGTTCTGCGCGCCACCCAACAGCGCCGGAGTCACGTAATAGCCCAGCGACATGACGAACACCATCAAGGCACCGGAGAACAGTCCCGAGCGGCACAGCGGCAGGAATACCCGGAAGAAGTTGGTCCACGGACTGGCGCCGCAGATGGCGCCGGCCTGCAGCACCATCGGGTCGATGGCCTGCATGGTGGCCTGCAGCGGCAGAACGATGAACGGAATCATGATGTAGCTCATGCCGATCACCACCCCGGTCAGGTTGTGCACCATCTCCAATGGCTGGTCGATGATGCCCAGGGCCATGAGCAACTTGTTGACCACCCCCGACGCCTGCAGCAGCACCAGCCAGGAGTAGGTGCGCGCCAGCAGGCTGGTCCACATCGACAGCAGCACGATGCTGAAGATCCAGCGGCCCCAGCCGCGTGGCACCAGGGTGATCACCCAAGCCAGTGGAAAGCCCAGCAATACGCTGAACAGAGTCACCAGCCCGGCCACCGAAAAGGTGTTGAACAACACCCGCGCATACGCCGAGTTGGCGAACAGTTCGCGGTAGTTGTCCAGCCCCGGTGTCGGCTCCAGCACGCCGCGCAGCAGCAGGCCAATGAGCGGGGCGAAGAAGAACAGGCCGAGGAACACCAGCGCCGGGATCAGGTTGCTCGACCCGCGCCAGCGCTGGATCAGGCTCGGGCGCGGCTGGGCGGCACGCAGCGCACCAGGGCCGCCGGCGGCGCCCCCGGTGCTGCCGAGGGCGGAGGGCGAGGACAGCTTCACTTGACCAGCCATTCGTTCCACCGTGTCGCGATAGAGGGGCCATTCTTGGCCCAGTAGGCGAAGTCCAGAGTGATCTGGTCGTCAACGTGCGCGGTCGACAGGTTGGGCGCCAGAACCGAGTCCAGGCGCTGCACGCTTTCAGTGTTGACCGGGGCGTAGGCCGTCAGATTGGAGAAATCGGCCTGGCCCTTGGCACCGGTGGCGTTGGCCACGAAGCGCATGGCTGCCTCCTTGTTTTTCGACCCCTTGGGCACGACCAGGAAGTCGGCCATCGCCAGGTTCTGCTTCCAGCTCACGCCCACCGGAGCGCCATCCTGTTGCAGGGCGTAGACCCGACCGTTCCAGAACTGACCCATGGTGACTTCGCCCGAGGCCAGCAGCTGCTGGGACTGGGCGCCGCCGCCCCACCAGACGATGTCCTTCTTGATCGAATCGAGCTTCTTGAAAGCGCGGTCGAGGTCCAGTGGATAGAGCTTGTCGGCAGCGACGCCGTCGGCCAGCAGGGCGATCTCCAACACGCCTGGGCTGGGCCACTTGTACAGTGCGCGTTTGCCGGGATAGGCCTTGGTGTCGAACAGTGCAGTCCAATCCTGGGGTTTGCCGGCGCCGACCTTGCCTTCGTTGAAGCCCAGCACGAATGAGAAGTAGAACGAGCCCACGCCGTAGTCGGAGACGAAGCGCGGGTCCAGCTTGGTGCGGTCGATGACCTTGAAGTCCATGGGTTCGAGCAGGCCTTCGCTGGCCGCACGCAAGGCAAAATCGGCTTCCACGTCGACCACGTCCCACTGCACGTTGCCGCTCTCGACCATGGCCTTGAGCTTGCCGTAGTCGGTGGGTCCATCCATGACCACCGCGGTGCCGCTGCTCTTGCTGAACGGATCGGCCCACGACGACTTCTGCGCGTCCTGGGTGGTGCCGCCCCAGCTGACGAAGCTCAGCGTCTCGGCTGCCACGGCAGTGCCTGCCGTGAACGCCAGGGTCGCTGCGGCCAACGCCGCTATCGCACGTTTTTTGAATACCATCTTGTACGCCCTCATTTGTCATTGTTTGAGCGGGCTGTTTCCACACCCGCGTATCGGGAGCAGTCAGGTCGTGGCGACCTGGACGATCGTTTGTTTCAGATGCCGTTGCCGTCCATGGCGGATGCATCCGGTCCGGGTGCCTGGAATGCGATGCTTTCGACCACTTCGAGGTCGTAGCCCGTGAGACCTGCGTACTTGAGCGGCGGGCCCAGGTGACGCAGTTTTCCGACGCCCAGGTCTTGCAGGATCTGCGCGCCGGTACCGACTTCCGAGTAGATGCGTGTCTGCGTACGCGAATAAGGGCGCACCGGCTGGGTCAGGTGCGGTACCCGCTCGAGCAGGGCCTGGGAAGACTCGTGATTGGCCAGCACCACCACCACGCCCGCACCGTGCTCGGCGACTTTCTGCAGCGCCGCCCACAGCGTCCAGTTGGCGGGACCCGTGTACTCGGCGCCGACCAGGTCGCGCAGCGGGTCGATGACGTGGACCCGCACCAGAGTCGGATCTTCGCGGCGGATGTCGCCCATGACCATGGCCATGTGCACGCCGCCCTGGATGCGGTCTTCATAGCTGACCAGGCGGAACGTGCCGTGCACGGTAGGCAGCTCGCGCTCGCCCATGCGCGTCACCGTGTGCTCGGTGCTCAAGCGGTAGTGGATGAGGTCGGCGATGCTGCCGATCTTGATGCCGTGACGGGCAGCGAACAGCTCCAGGTCCGGACGACGCGCCATGGTGCCGTCGTCTTTCATGACTTCGACGATCACCGCGGCAGGGGTGAAGCCGGCCAGCCGCGCCAGGTCGCAGCCGGCTTCGGTATGCCCGGCGCGGGTCAGCACACCACCTTCGCGGGCGCGCAGGGGAAAGATGTGGCCCGGTTGCACCAGGTCCGCGGCAACCGCCTGAGGCGCTACTGCGGCGGCAACGGTGCGCGCCCGATCGGCGGCGGAGATACCGGTGGTGACCCCGCTGGCGGCTTCGATGGAAACCGTGAACGCGGTGCCGAACCCGCTGCCGTTGCTGGGTACCATCTGCTCCAGCCCCAGCCGCTGGCAGCGTTCCTCGGTGAGGGTGAGGCAGATCAATCCGCGTGCTTCGCGGGCCATGAAACTGATGGCCTCGGCCGTGCAGCAGTCGGCGGCGAGCAGCAGGTCACCTTCGTTTTCGCGGTCTTCGTCGTCCACCAGCAAGACCATCTTGCCTTGACGAAAGTCCTCGATGATTTCTTCGATGCTGTTGAACGCCATGCCTGCACTCTCTGGGATGACTGGTCTGGGATAACTGGCCTAATCGTGGTATACCATAATACGTACATTACCCCCTGTCGAGGTGAAAATGAAGGCTTATTGGATTGCTCATGTAGACGTTACCGATCCTGCGCAGTACGTGCTTTACACCCAGCGCGCGCCGGCGGTTTTCGCCCAGTTCGGGGGGCGCCTGCTGGCCCGTGGGGGGCGTTCGCAAGCCATGGAAGGCAGGGCCACGCCGCAGCGCAGCGTGGTGATCGAGTTCGATTCGTACGCCCAGGCGCAAGCCTGTTACGAGTCCAGGGAATACCAGGAAGCAGCCGCCCTGCGTGCGGGCGCCGCGAAGGCCGAGGTTATTATCGTCGAAGGTTGCGAGGCGGTCGCCGGCTAGCGCATGAAGTGGATGCGGCCGGTATCGTCGTTGCCCATGTAGATGCCGTAGGTACCGGTCGCACGCTCCTGGATGTAGCGCTCCAGGATCTGCCGGATGGCGGGGTAGTAGATACTGTCCCAGGGAATGTCCTGCGGCGCGAAGAACTGCCGTGCGGCAGTTTCCGGGCCGAACTCGTCGGTGATCTCCAGGGCCATCGCGCGAAAGATGATGTACACCTCGCTGATCCGCGGGACGCTGAAGATCGAGTACGGCGAGAGGATTTCGGCGCGCACTCCGGCTTCTTCCCACAGCTCGCGCAGGGCGCCTTCCTCGGTGGTTTCTCCGCTTTCCATGAAGCCTGCGGGCAGCGTCCAGGTGCCGGGGCGCGGCGGGATCGCGCGCTGGCACAGCAGGTACTTGCCGTCGGTTTCGACGATGCAGCCGGTGATGACCTTCGGATTGACGTAATGGATGTGGCCGCAACCGGAGCAAAAGGTCCGCTCATGGGTATCGCCCGCAGGGATTCCGAGGCTCAGGCCGCAGGCACCGCATTGGGGGCAAAACCGTGGAGTGGCCATGGCGGTCAGCGTCCGATGCGCGGTTCGTTGAGGGCTATGGGCGCGGCGATGTCGCGCACCTTGTGATCGTCGTTGCGCTGCTGACGCAATGATTCCAGGGCCACCTTCGCAGCGGCGCGGACGTGATCGACGGACGCCTGGTGCGCCGCCATCGGATCGCCGCTCTTGATCGCGGTGACGATGCGTTCCATTTCGTCGCTACTGACGCCGCGGCGGTTTTCCTGCGACACCGAGGTGGCGCGCAGGTAGCTGATGCGGGCCTGCAACTGGCGCAACTGGGTAGCGGCGACCTGATTGCCCGAGCCTTCGAAGAGCACGTCGTAGAAACCCTGGACCGAGCTCAGGACGTCGGACAATGCACGCTCTTCGAGCGCCTTGCGGTTGACCGCCAACGCTTTTTCCAGGGCGCGGATGTCCCGGGCCTTGGCATTGAGGGTGAACAGCTGGACGATCAGGCCTTCGAGCACGCAACGCAGCTCATAGATGTCGCGAGCGTCTTCCAGGGTGATGATGGCCACGCGTGGACCCTTGGCGTCGGCGAATTCCACCAGCCCTTCGGATTCCAGGTGTCGCAGCGCCTCGCGCACCGAGGTACGGCTCACGCCCAGGCGCTCGCACAGATCACGCTCGACCAGGCGATCGCCCGGCAGGAGCTGGAAGTTCATGATGGCGCTGCGCAACTTGTCGAGCACGATTTCGCGCAGGGTGACGGGGTTGCGATTGACCTTGAAGCTGTCGTCGAGGGGCAGGCGTTTCATCGGGTCCGCTCTGTTGAAAAGGCAAAAAAACAGCGGCGAGTCTAGCACGCCACCCGACCTTGCTGCCCAACGGCGACAGGCCAGGTGCCCAGGTGCGGCCGGCCTGGTGGGTCAGCGCAGGTCGATCATCCCAGGGTCGGCAATGCGCCCAGTTTGCCGCGGTGGTAAAGCATGGGCGTCAACGGCTCGCTGGGCAGGATCAGGTTCTTCACTGCACCGACGATGATCGCGTGATCGCCACCGTCGTACTCGCGCCACAGTTCGCACTCGATGATGGCCGTGGCTTTCTCCAGCAGCGGGTTGCCCAGCTCGCTGAGGTGCCAGGCGATGGCCCGCGCCTTGTCCTTGCCCTTGCTGGCAAAGGCGTAGGCTTCCGCCTGCTGGTCTGCGGACAGCAAGTGAATCGCGAAGCGCTTGCTGTCACGCAGGATAGGGTAGGTGTCCGACTCGTAGTTGGGGCAGAACAATACCAGCGCCGGGTCGATCGACAGCGCACTGAATGCACTGGCGGTGATGCCGACGATGCCGCCTTCCGGGTCCAGCGTGGTAACCACCGTCACGCCGGATGGGAACGAAGCCATCACTTCTTTGTAGATGCCGGGTTCGATCATTTCAAATTACCTCAACGCATCACGAATGGGTCGGGCATGGGGGCCTGGGACAGGTTGATCCATACCGTCTTGAGTTCTGTGTAGGCCAGCACCGAATCGATGCCGCTCTCGCGGCCATAGCCACTGTTCTTGAAGCCGCCGATCGGCGCCATGGCCGATACCGCGCGGTAGGTGTTGACCCAGATGATACCGGAACGCACGTCACGGGCCAGGCGGTGGGCACGGCCCAGATCGCGGGTCCAGATGCCGGCGGCGAGGCCGAACTGGGAGTCGTTGGCCATGGCCAGCGCTTCTGCTTCGGTGGAGAAGCGGATGACCGACGCCACCGGACCGAAGACTTCCTCCTGCATGATCTTCATGGAGTGGTTGTCGCATTCGAACAGGGTCGGCTGGTAGTACCAACCGTCGCTGTCGGTCTGTGCGCGCTGACCGCCCATGCGCAGGGTAGCGCCTTCTTCCAGCGCCTGCGCGACCAGGCTTTCGACCACGGCCAATTGCTGGGCGGTGGCCATAGGGCCCATTTCGCTGGCTTCGTCCTGGGGGTTGCCGATCTTGATGCGCTTGGCGCGCTCGACCAGACGCTCGACGAACTCGTCGTAGATCTCGTCCTGCACCAGCAGGCGCGAGCCGGCCACGCAGCTCTGCCCCGAGGCGGCGTAGATGCCGGCCACCACGCCGTTGATGGCGCTGTCCAGGTCGGCATCGGCGAAAATGATGTTCGGCGACTTGCCGCCCAGCTCCAGGGACAGCTTGGCGAAGTTTTCGGCGCTGCTGCGTACCACATGGCGCGCGGTGGCGGCACCGCCGGTGAAGGCGATCTTGCGCACCAACGGGTGGCGGGTGAGGGCAGCGCCGGTGCTCGGGCCGTAGCCGGTGACGACGTTGACCACGCCCGGCGGAATGCCGGCTTCCAGAGCCAGGCGCGCCAATTCCAGCAAGGTGGCGCTGGCATGCTCTGAGGGCTTGAGAACGATGGTGTTGCCGGCCGCCAGGGCCGGCGCCAGCTTGATCGCCGTCAGGTACAGCGGGCTGTTCCAGGGAATGATCCCGGCCACCACGCCGATCGGTTCGTGCACCGTGTAGGCGAACAGGTCAGGCTTGTCGAGCGGCAGTGTGCCGCCCTCCAGCTTGTCTGCCAGGCCTGCGGTGTAGTGGAAAAATTCGGGCAGGTAGCCCACCTGGCCGCGGGTTTCGCGGATCAGCTTGCCGTTGTCACGGCTTTCGAGCTGAGCCAGCGCTTCCTTGTTCTCGCCGATCAGGTCGCCCAGTCGGCGCAGCAGCTTGCCCCGGGCGGTGGCGGTAAGCCCGCGCCATGCCGGCGCCTCGAACGCCCGCTGTGCGGCCTGCACGGCGCGGTCGACGTCGGCCTCGTCGGCGTCGGGCAACAGCGCCCAGGGTTGGGCCAGGGCCGGGTTGTGACTCTCGAAGGTCTTGCCGGACAGCGCATCGACCCACTGGCCGTCGATGCACATCTGAAAGCGTGAAAGGGTCATGCGACGATCCCCTGTGCCTGGTTGTCCAGGCGCTGGGCCCGGGTGAGAAAATCCAACAACATCTGGTTGACCAGCCGGGGTGATTCCACCGGCATCATATGCCTTTGCTCGTGGAGTATCGCTACCTCGGCGTGGGGAATGCGCTCGGCCATTTCCCGGGCCATCTGTGGCGTGGAGCCCGGGTCGAGCTCACCCGTGGCGATCAGCGCCGGCGCCGCGATGCTGCCGAGGTCATCGGCGCGGTACATGTCCTGGGTGGCGAACAGCTCATAGGTGGTCAAGTAGCCCTGAGGATCATTGCTGGCCAGGGTCTCGCGCAGCGCGGCGATCTGCGCCGGGTTGGCCGCCTGATACTCGCGGCTGAACCAGCGCGACAACGCCGCCTCGGCGTTCGCGTTCGGGCCATGCTCGGCAGCCTGCCCGGTGCGCGCTATCACCCCGGCGCGCTGTTCGGCGCTGCGGTTGAACACGCTGTTGAGCACCACCAGGGCCTGCAGGCGTTCGGGGTAGTGCAGGGCGAACGCCCGTGCCACCAGCCCGCCCATGGAAAAACCGATGACCGTCGCTGCGGGCACCTGCAAGTGGTCCAGCAGTTCGAGCAATTGGTCGGCATAACCGAGCAACGCCGTGCCTGGCGCAGGCAACGCACTGGCGCCATGCCCGAGCATGTCGTAGGCGATAACCTGATAGTGCGGCAGCAGCCCGACGAACTGGCCTCCCCACATTTCCTTGTTCAAGCCCACTCCATGGATGAACACCACGGGCGGGCCGTCACCCGCGGCCAGGTAACTGGTACCGGCCGCAGTGCGTTCAGCGGTAAGCCGAATCATGGAGCGCTCCTGAGTCAAGTGGGTCACTGGGCCTTTTCGGCAGCCAGCTCTTCCAGGTCGATGTAACGGTTGCCGATCCGCGGGTGCAGGCGCCCGCCGTTGGCGCAGCCCAGGACGACGACGATCTCGTCGGCGCGCGGCGAATCCTCGATCTGCATTTCCAGGGTGACGTAGTGGGAGCGCAGGCCTTCGTCGTCCTTGTGCATCATCGGGATCTGGATCGAGGTGCCAGGGCCGCCGCGCTTGTTGGTGAAGCTCAGGTAGCTCTTGGCTTGCACCGCTTCACGGTAATGGTTGCCGAAGCGCAGGGTGTGGATGACGGCCGAAGCGTGCTCGATTTCGCCGTCGGCACCCACCACCGCCGCCTTGCCGTAGGCCTCGATCTTGTCCGCGCCGCCGATGCTGGCCACCAGGCGCTCGACCATCAGGGCTCCGAGGTCCGAACAGTTGGCCTTGATCTCGGGTTTCAGGTCATCGACGAAGCCGCGGCCCAGCCACGGGTTCTTCATGACCACCGCGAGGCCAACCATGGTCACGGGACTGTCGGTGGCCTTGCCGCCTTCGATGAGGGTCTCTTCGGAGTAAGTGACGATTTTGCGGATCTCGAAGCTCATGCCTGTTTCCTTCTTGGAGGGTTTGTATCTGGTATTATGGTATACCAAGAACGAGCTTCGGCAAGTGTTTTTTTGTGGCACGGGCGGTCTCGTCTGACTGCCCGTAGAACTGGGGATAGAACCCGGCTGAAAAGCCAACCATGCTCGGCGCGCGTGGCGCAGGTGATCGGATTCAACCTCGCGTTGTTGTCGGGAAGCACGGTTGGCGGTGCATCGGCGTGAACGACGCGGGCACACTTGTGCGCCGTGTCATGCCAATAGAGAATGAATGAATGTGCTTATTTATCGCTTTTTCTATTTCGCGCAGCTGGCCAAGATTGACCATCGAACAAACATAATAAAGGAACGCTCATGGTCGAATTAGCCCACACCGAGGCCGCCGCTCGGTCGGCCAGGTCGAAGTATCGCTGGATAGTGCTGTCGGTGATCGTCGTGGTGTACATGCTGGCCGCTGCCGATCGCGCTAATATCGGCATCGCTCTGCCGTATATTCAGAAGGAATTTGGCGCCAGCAACGCGCAGGCTGGCATGCTCGTCAGTGCGTTTTTCCTGTTCTATTCACTGGGTCAGATTCCGGCAGGCTTCATCATTAGCCGGTTTGGCGTGCGGCTCGTCGCGCCGGTGTCGATCACGCTGACGTCGATCGTCACCCTGTTGATCGGAACCGCGCATAACTTCGGCATGATCAAACTCTATCGGTCCGCCTTGGGCATCGCCGAAGCCGCACTCCCGCTGTCCATGCTCAGCACCATCAATCGCTGGTTTCCAGCGGGTGAGAAGGGCTTGGCCACGGGCGCATTCCTTTCTGCCGCCAAGATGGGCGCCGTCATAGCCCCACCCGTGGGCGCCGCCATCATCATGCTTTACGACTGGCGCACCATGTTCATCGTCTTCGCCATCCCCGGCCTGCTGCTGGCATTGATCTGGTGGTGGGTAGTGCCAAACGATCCCCGTGCCTGCAAGCGGGTCAACGGTGCCGAAGCCGATCATATCGAAGATCAGACCCCGGCCGAGAGCGGGCCCAAGCGCCGTCAGCGAGATTTCGGCGCGTTGGACAAAGTGCTGCGCTACCAGCGAGTGGCACCCCTGGCTTCCTCTAAATCGGTATTTGCCTCCTGGAACATCTGGGGCTGTGGCCTGGGTTATTTGCTGATGACAGGCGTGGTCAATGTGCTGCTGGCCTGGCTACCCAAGTACCTGAGCGAAGTGAAGCACTTCGAACTGATGCAGGTTGGCTTCATCGCCGCACTGCCGTTTGCCGGTGGAGTACTGGGCAACATCGTCGGCGGCTGGTTCTCGGACCGGATTCTGGACCGTCGTCGCAAGCCCACCATGATGATCAGCGCGGTGGCCACTTGCGTGATGATGGTGGCCTTGGTTTATGCGCCCAACGGGCTGTTGGCAGTAAGCTTGCTGTTGTTCGGCACGGGCTTCCTGCTGAACATCGGTTACTCGTCGTTTTCGGTCTATTCCATGGGCCTGACCAGCCGCTCCACTTACCCGGTTGCGGCCTCGTTGGTCAACAGCGCAGGGCAGGCGGGCGGAGCAATAGCACCCCTGGTCACCGGCTTTCTGCTGGACAGCTACAGTTGGACAGCGGTCTTCATTTTCCTGGGGATCTGCTCGCTGGCGGCCCTGGCCTTCGTGCTGACCATTGCCGAACCGGCTGATCAGGTCGAGCCCGCCGCGCAATGACAACGTTGCGTTGATCCTGGTAATACGCAATGGGGCGCCGAATGCACGGTGCCCCGGGCTCATCGTTGCAACTGGCGAGTGAAGTCGCACAGCTCTACTGCCAGCCCCGACACCTCGGTCATGAACGCTGAAGGGCGATCGTTTCGATACATCGCCTTGTAGGGCACTGGGGGTAATGTGGGGGTTGTGCGGATGATGTTAAGTTTGCCCTCGTCCACCAATGGCCGAAAGCATTCCAACGGCAGATAAGTCACACCCAAGCCTGCGGCTGTCAGTCCGAGCATGGCGGTCAGACTGTCCGAGGACAGCGTCTTGGGCAGGTCGACGCCCAAGGTACGCAGCCATTTGTTCACGAACAGTCCCGAGCCCGATTTCTTGCCTTGAACCAGCATTGGGTATTTCGCCAGTTCCGCGAGGTCCAGCACCTCATCGTGGCCTATCAGGCCCGGTGCGGCCATCCAGGCATTCTCGACCTCGCCCAAGGCGACAGAGGTCACTTCCGGCGCGGTAAAGGTGTCGGGAATGATGATCAGGTCGATCATGTCGTCCATGAGCTTTTCATGGAGGTTGCGGCTCATGTCGACCTCTGGCTCGATAATGAGTCCCGGATAATCGGTTACCAGCCGCGTCACCAATCGCGGCAGCCAAGTCCATGCGGTCAGTTCGGTCACACCCAACCTGAGCCGGCGCTTCACCACTTGGGTACCGTCCTTGAGGGAGTCGATGCGCTCGGCGAGCCCGAGCATTTCCCGCGCTATCACTAACAGTTCCTCGCCAGCGCTGGTCAACCGGGCGCCGCGTTGCGAACGGTCGAACAGCTGCATGCCGGTCGACGCCTCGAGTTCCTGAACGCGTTTGGATATGGCGGACTGAGTGGTGCTCAGGTGCTCTGCAGCGCGCTCGAAAGTTCCGAGCCGCTCTATCCAGTGTAAAGCAAGCAATTGGCGCAGGGTGATCATGTCCATTCCTTAATAGAATGATTGGATATTGAATAATATCGCTTTTTCTATTTCATAGCCTGTTTATGCTGGTGTTATCTGCCATCGGAGAACTGTCTATGACTGCCGTACTCGCCTCATCCGAACGTGAAGAACTGGTAACCGCATTTGCCCGCACCTCCACTTCGATCATCAGTGACTGTCTGGATCGTTTGCCGGGCGCAGCGTTGCGCCCCTTTCACAAGATCGAAGGGACCATGGCTGGTATCGCTTTGACGGTAAAAGTAGCCAATGGCGATAACCGAGCCATTCATCAGGCCCTTGAACTGCTCGAACCTGGCCACGTACTGGTGGTCGATGGCGGCGGCGATGTCAGCCGTGCATTGATGGGCGACATCATGGCGGCGATTGCTGAAAAACGTGGCGCGGCGGGTGTGGTGATTGACGGCGCGATTCGCGATCTGGCAACCATTGGCAAGGGTATGTTTCCGATGTTCGCGCGGGCCGGCATTCATCTGGGCCCCTACAAGAACGGACCTGGTGAGATAAACGTTCCAGTGAGCATCGATGGGATGATCGTGTCGCCGGGCGACTTCGTCGTCGGTGACCACGATGGCATCGTCGCCTTCGCCGCATCGCGCGCGGCCGAGCTGTTGAGCGCCTGTCATGCGACCGAACAAAAGGAAGCGGAAATGATGGCGCAGATCGCCGCAGGCACTTACAAGGGCGCCTACGCCGCTCACTGATTGCAGGAGATACAGCATGAAAATCGGAATTATCGGTGCAGGCGAAGTCGGACTGACCTATGCAAGACCCTGGGCGGCAGCTGGGCACGAAGTCGTTTTGTGCGATCTGAAGCCGTCCGCTGCTGCGGCGGCCTTTGCTGCGCAGGCAGGCAGCGATATCTGTACATCGGTTGCAGACATCGCGCCAAGCTGTGACGTACTGGTATCGTGCGTGTTTGGTACGGTGTCGCTGTCCGTCGCCGAGCAGGCGCTCGCGCATATGGCCAAGGACGCTTTATATGTGGACATGACCACTGCCGATCCCGCATTGATCAGGACGGCGGCGCAACGTGCCGCAGAATTCGACGTGAGTTATGTCGATGTGGCCATCCTCGGTGCGATTGCGCTGACGCACGAAAAAACCAACTTGCTGGGCGCCGGCACTGGTATCGAGCGCGCCCTGACGTTGTTCGCCTTCGCCGGCGCGCCGCTCAAACCAGTGGAGCACGGCGCAGCCGGTGATGCGGCGGCCCTGAAGATCCTCAGAAGCGTATTCACCAAAGGCTTGGAAGCCCTGACTATCGAATGTTTCATGGCCGCGGAGAAGCAAGGCGTCAGTGACAAGTTGCACGACGCTTTGAGCGACATTGATCAGGCAAGCCTGCGCGATTTTCTCGGTGCCCTGATCCGCACCCATGTACTGCATGCGCCGCGTCGCTTGAAGGAAGTCGAAGAAGCTGAGCGGCAGTTGCGTGCCGCTGACATGCCGGTCGCGGTGCTGCCGGGGGTCAGGGATCTCTTCCAGCGCACGACCGACCAGATCGCCGCGAATCCGATCGATGTGGCAACACCCACGCTGCCGCAGGCATTCGAGTGGTTGTTCAAGGTCAACGAAGTATCCAGATGACTGCGCGGTGACGTAGCTTGTGTTCCCTGTGGGAGCGGTCATCGGCCGCGAAAAGGGCCCCGTAGTTTGCCTGATGCTCCGTGGCGTCTGGTTCGCGGCCGCGGACCGCTCCTACAGGGCATTTGCGCGTTTTGAAGGGGGGTGGGGGTATCATGGCCTGATCACAGGCGAGGTATCCATGTTCGATTGGGAAGATCTGAGGCACTTTGCGGCCTTCGTGCGGGCGGGCTCGTTGACGGCGGCGGCCAGGGCGCTGGCGGTGGACCATGCCACCGTGGCGCGGCGCATTGCGTCACTGGAAACCGCGCTCAACCTCAAGCTGGTCGATCGCCGCTCGCGTGCCTACGTGCTGACCCACCAAGGGTTACGGATTGCCGAGTTCGCCGAGCAGATGAGCACCTCTTCGTTCGCCCTTGAGCATTACGCGGGCGCCGATCAGCCGGACGTGCAGGGCGAAGTGGTGCTGTCGGCACCGCCCGTATTGCTGGGCAGCCTGATTGCGCCCCACGCCGGTACCCTGCTGGCGCAGCATCCGGCGTTGTCGCTGCGCCTGGTGGGCACCAAATCGCGCACCTCGCTGGCGCGCCGGGAGGCAGATGTCGCCGTCAGCCTGGCCCGGCCGCTGGAGTCGACATTGGTGGCGAGTCTGCTCGGGCACCTGGACTATGCGCTGTACGCCAGCCCTGCCTACCTGGCGCAGTCAGCGAAGCCGCGTTTCATTGGCTACGACGCTTCGCAAGCCAAATCCCTTCAGCATCGCTGGCTGGTCGAGCAGGCCGAGGACGGCGAATTCGTGCTGTGCAGCAACGACCTGCGCGTGCAGGCACTGGCTGCCGCCGGCGCCGCGGGTATCGTCTGCCTGCCGGCGTTCATTGCCGCCGAACATGGCCTGCAACGGGTCGACCCTGAAGCGGCCACCTTGAACATCGAGGTCTGGATGGCGTTCCACGAAGACGTGCGCGCCACGCCACGCATCCAGGCGGTCAGCGAATTCGTGCGGCATTGCATGGCAGTGCTGCCACGCTTGTGAATTTCTGCATAGCTCAGGTGCGACGCCTGGGGGTTATGTCTGATAGGAGTGGGCGCTAAGGTAAAGGCATCGGACCGGCATGTCGCGCGGTCCTCCGCAGGAGCCTCTCCATGAACTACGTCAAGCTGGGCAACACCGGCCTGGACATTTCCCGCCTGTGCCTGGGCTGCATGACCTTCGGCGAGCCCGATGCCGGCACCCACCCCTGGACCTTGGACGAGGATGCCAGTCGGCCGATCATCAAGCATGCGGTGGAGCAGGGCATCAACTTCTTCGACACGGCCAACAGTTACTCGGCCGGCACTTCCGAAGTCATCGTCGGCAAATTGCTCAAGGAGTTCACCCGTCGCGAGGAAACCGTGATCGCCACCAAGGTGTTCTTTCCGGCCAACATGTGGGAAGGCTCGAAAAAGCCCAATGAGCAGGGCCTGTCGCGCAAGGCGATCATGGCCAGCATCGATGCCAGCCTGCAGCGGCTGGGCACCGACTACGTCGATCTTTATCAGATCCATCGCTGGGACTATCACACGCCCATCGAAGAAACCATGGAAGCCCTGCACGACGTGGTGAAAGCGGGCAAGGCGCGCTACATCGGGGCCTCGTCGATGTACGCCTGGCAGTTCGCCAAGGCCCAACAGGTCGCGGCCAGCCACGGTTGGAGCCGGTTCGTCTCGATGCAGAACTACCTCAACCTCATCTATCGCGAAGAAGAGCGCGAAATGATTCCCCTGTGCCTGGATCAGGGCGTCGGCCTGATGCCCTGGAGCCCGATGGCCCGCGGCCGGCTGACGCGCCCGCACGGCATGCGGACCGAACGCACCCGCACCGACATTTCCGGGCAGTCGTTCTATGCTGCCACCGAGGTCGAGGATGGCAAGGTGATCGAAGTGGTCGAGCAGATCGCCAAGGAACGCGGCGTGCCCATGGCGCAGGTGGCGCTGGCGTGGGTGTTGAACAAGCGCGGCGTGTCGGCGCCCATCGTCGGTGCTTCCAAGGCCGTGCAGTTGGACGATGCCCTGGCTGCACTGCAACTGTCGTTGAGCGAAGAGGAAACGGCGCGGCTCGAAGGCCCCTACGTGCCACACGTGGTGACCGGTTTTGCCTGACAGCGCTGGGCGCAGGTGGGTCGCCGAAGAATCGCGCGGATGCTATCGTTGCTGTGCGATCCACTGCCTGAGTTGAACATGACCCACCCGTTTCCCTTTTCCCGAGAGGGCATGAGCGAGAAAGTACGCTGCCACGACTGGGCCGCGACGCCGCTGGGGCCGATCCACAGTTGGCCTGCCGTGTTGCGCATTGCCGTCGATATGCTGCTGGCATCGCGGTTCCCCGGCTGTCTGGCCTGGGGGGACGAGCGCATCACCCTGTACAACGATGCGTTCGAGCCCTTGCTGGCGGGCAAGCCGCCGGCGCTCGGGGTGCCGATGCACATCGTCTGGAACGAAGTGTGGGACGACATCGAGCCGATAATGACGCGCGCCTTCCAGGGCGAAGCGACTTTCATCGAGGACTTCCCGCTGGTCATCCAGCGCAACGGCAGAGCCGAGCAGGCGTATTTCACCTTCTGCTACAGCCCGGTACGCGACGAACATGGCACCATCGTGGGCATGCTCGACACGGTCATCGAAACCACTGCAACATTGCAGGCCAGGGACAGGGCCGAGCAGGCAGCCGAAGGCTTCGAGCGCGAAGCGGTGGCGCGTACGGCCGAACGTAACCGGTTCTGGGACCTTTCATCCGACATCATGTTGGTGGCCAGCCGCAGGCTCGAAATCACAGCCATCAATCCGGCCTGGTCGCGGGTGCTGGGCTGGAGCGCCGAGGACCTGGTTGGCCGGCACGCCATCGACCTGATCCACCCCGACGATCATGAAGCGGTAGCGGTTGCGATGGTGCCGCTGTATCGCGGCGAACGCCTGCATGACATGACCTGCCGCCTGCGCCACCGCGACGGCAGTTACCGTTGGATTGCCTGGGCAGCGGTGCCTGCCGAAGACTCATTCCACTCCGTAGGCCGCGACGTGACCGAAGAGCGCGAGCGTGCGCTGATGCTGCAGCAGGTCGAAGAACAACTGCGCCACAGCCTCAAGATGGAAGCGGTCGGGCAGTTGACCGGCGGGCTTGCCCACGACTTCAACAACCTGCTGACCGGCATCAGCGCCAGCCTGGAACTGCTGCGCCAACGTGTCGAACAGGGCCGCATCGGCGAGCTCAAGCGTTACATCGACGCTGCACAGGGGGCCTCGGCCCGGGCCGCCACCCTGACTCATCGGCTGCTGGCGTTCTCGCGTCGTCAAACCCTGGCGCCACGGGCTGTCGAGCCCAAGGCCCTGATCGCCGACCTCGAAGACCTGGTACGCCAGACGCTGGGCCCGAGCATCGAGTTCAGTGCCCAGGGCGACGACGATGTCTGGTGGGTGCGCGTCGACGCCAACCAGTTGGAAAGCGCATTGCTCAACCTCTGCATCAACGCCCGTGATGCAATGCCGGGGGGCGGCAGCCTGTGGTTGCGCGCGCGCAATCACCATCAGTTCGCCCGAGCCCGCACCGAGAACGATCTGCAGCCGGGCCAGTACGTGTGCCTGAGTGTGACCGACAGCGGCACCGGCATGGATCCGCAGACCATCGCACGGGTATTCGATCCGTTCTTCACCACCAAGCCATTGGGTCAGGGCACCGGCCTGGGCCTGTCGATGGTGTACGGCTTCGTACGCCAGTCGGGCGGGCAGATTCGCGTCGATTCCTCACTGGGGCAGGGCACCGCAATGCACCTGTTCCTGCCGCGACACACCGGCGAGATCGGTGCGACGCTGCCGGTACTGACCGGAGCCCTGATAGACACCGAAGCCACCGGTGAAACCATCGTTTTGATCGACGACGAAGGAACGTTGCGGCAGATGGTGGGCGAGGCGTTGCGGGAGAAGGGCTATCGAGTGCTGGAAGCGGCCAATGGCGTAGAGGGCCTGTCACTGGTGCAAGGCGGCCTGAAGGCCGACCTGTTGATCACCGATATCGGCTTGCCGGGTGGGCTCGATGGTCGTCAGGTGGCGGATGCTGCCTGGGCGATGGAGCCGGGTCTGAAGGTACTGTTCATTACCGGCTATGTGGATCAGACCGCAGCCATGGACGAGTTGCCCGAAGCTGTTGCTCATGTGCTGACCAAGCCGTTCAGCCTGGACCACCTGACCCACACCGTGCGCTCGATGTTGGTCAGGCGTTAGCTCATACCGCTATCCGGCGCCGCTGCTGGCGCCCGATTCGCGGTCTTTCTCGATGGTTCGGGTGCGTTTCTCCAGCACCAGGTACACCACGCAAGCAATCGCCAGCGGCAGCAGGAAATACAGCGCCCGGTAGGCGATCAATGCGGCCAGCAGCGCACCTTTGGAGTATTGCCCTTGCAGCAGGGTGATGAAGATGGTCTCCAGCACACCCAGGCCGGCTGGGATATGGGTGATCACACCGGCAATGCTGCTGATCAGCAGGATCGCCAGAATGGTCGGGTAGCCGACCTTCTCGGGCAGCAAAGACCACACCAGCAAGCCCATCAGGCTCCAGTTCAACGCGCCCAGACAAGCTTGGGTCAGCGCCATCTTGAACGACGGCAGAAGAATCTCCTGCTTGCGTATCGTCCAGGTGCGTTTCTTCGAGAAGCGGCAGGCCGCCAGGTACGCCAGGCCAAGCAGGATGATCACCACGCCGATGATCTGTAGCCCGGTACTGCCGATCTTGAAACCTTCGGGAAGCGCCGGCAGGCCCATGGCGAACAGTGTACCGGCCACGAACAGGTAGCCCAGCCAGTTGGTGATCAGACACAGGCTGAGAATCTTGGTAATGGCCGGCACATCCAGACCCAGCTTGGAGTACAGGCGATAACGCAGGGCAATCCCACCGACCCACGAGCCCAGGTTGAGGTTGAATGCATAGCACACGAAGGCCAATGGCAGCACCTGCCGACTGGGCACTTCGTGGCCGATATAGCGCTTGGCCAGCAAGTCATAGCTGGCGAACGTCAGGTAGCTGGCCGCGACGATGCCGGCACCGATCAACAAGGTACTCATCTTGTAGGAGCTCAGCGCATGCTTGACCTCCTGCCAGTCGAGGTTTTTCACCAGCATGAACACCAGCACCGGGACCAGGATGAAGCACAGCACGGTCATGATGCGCTTGGCCCATACCCACTTGCTGGATTTCGGCGAGGCCTTCGGCGCGCTCTGCGATGAAGTCGTCATACCGTCTCCTTGTGATCCAGCGACGGCGCCTGGCAATGCTGCGGTTCGACATCGATCAACGGCACCAGCTTGGGCGAGTGCGCTGGAATGAACCCCACCATGGCCGGAAAGTGGCGCAGGAAGTGGAAGGTGAGGAAGATGATCGGCGCGCGCCACCAGTACCCACGCAGAACCCGTTGCAGGCTGATCGACTTGCAGGTGCTTTCGGCCAGTTCCTGCAGGTGATCGTGCAGCCGCTGGTTGAAACGGCGGTCGTTGATGATCAGGTTGCCTTCCAGGTTGAGCGACAGGCTCAGCGGATCGAGGTTGCTGGAACCAACGGTCGACCATTCCCGGTCCACCACCGCGACCTTGCCATGCAGCGGACGCTGGCAGTACTCGCGGATGACCACGCCGTCACGCAGCAGATAGTTGTAGAGCAGGCGCGAGCACAGGCGCACCAGCGGCATGTCGGGCATGCCCTGCAGAATCAGGGTCACGTGGACACCGCGCCGGGCCGCGTTGCGCAGTTCGCGCAGAAAACGGTAGCCGGGGAAGAAGTAGGCGTTGGCGATGATGATCCGTTCACGCGCACCACGAATCGCCTTGAGGTAATGGTCCTCGATATCGGTGGTGTGCTCGTTATTGTCGCGAATGGTCAGCAGCAGCCGCGCGCTGGCGCTGTCGGCATCGGGCGACGGGCTGCGCGAGCGCCATGGCGCACGATCGCGCACGACCTTGCTGGTGCGGTCGAGCAGTGCCAGGGTGGCTCGGTGCAGGTCGGCCACGATGGGGCCTCGTACACGCACGGCATAGTCCTGCTTGGCCATTGGGTCGCCGGAGTCGGCCAAGTGGTCGGAACTGTAGTTGATGCCACCGACGAAACCGATTTCGCCGTCGATGACCGCAATCTTGCGGTGCAGCCGACGAAACAGGTTGGTGCGTACGCCCATTACCCGCGGCTGCGGGTCGAAGGCCAGCAGTTTCACGCCCGCATCGGACAGCTCGCGCAGGAACTGCGTGCTCAGCTCCGCCGTGCCGTAACCGTCCACCAGCACTTCCACACGCACACCGCGTTGCGCCGCTTCGATCAGCACCCGCTGCAAATCCTTGCCTACTTCATCTTCATAGATGATGAAGGTCTCGATCAACACTTCCTCTCGAGCCTGGCCGATAGCCTCGAACACCGCCGGGAAGAACTCCTCGCCGTTGATCAGCAGCTGGATTTCATTGTTGTCACGCCATTGCTCGCTCATAAGCGAACCTCCACTGCGAGGGGCACATGATCGGAAAGATGGGACCAGGGTTTGCGCGACAGCACCTTGGGCAGGTGGGCTGTCGCGTTGCGAATGTAGATGCGGTCGAGCCTGAGCAGTGGCAGCCGGGCCGGGAACGTCTTCGCCGCACTGCCGAAGGCTTCGACGAACACTTCGGTCATGTGGCAGCTCGCCAGGGCTTCGTCGGCACGCACGCGCCAGTCGTTGAAATCGCCCGCGACGATTACGGCAGCTTTTGGATCAAGGCTGTCGAGCAACTGGCAGAGCAACTTCAGTTGCTGCTGGCGCTGGCCTTCGCGCAGCCCCAGGTGCACGCAGATGGTGTGCACCTCTCCATGCCCCGGTACGGCCAGCACCGAATGCAGCAGGCCACGCTCCTCGGTGCCATTGACGCTCACATCGAGGTTTTCGTGGCGCACGATCGGAAACTTGGACAGCAGCGCGTTGCCGTGGTCGCCGTCCGGGTATACCGCGTTGCGGCCGTAGGCGTACACCGGCCACATGCTGTCGGCGAGAAATTCGTATTGGGGAACGTCCGACCAGTTGTCGTAGCGCTGGCCATGGGAGCGATGCATCCCGAGCACTTCCTGCAGGAACACCACGTCGGCGCCCAGCGTGCGTACAGCCTCGCGCAACTCGGGGAGCACGAAGCGCCGGTTCAGCGGGCTGAAGCCCTTGTGGGTATTGACCGTCAGAACATGCAGGGAAGTTACCGCCACAGCGTCCTGGGGTAACGGCTGAGGATTGGGGGTGGTCATTCTGAAGCTCCTGAGGGGACGACAGGGGCACTTTGGCCCCTATGGTCCGACTCGGAAGCGATTGTGAAGGTTCAACGGTGCCATCATTGGAGACCAGGCCCATGCCGGAGCGACCTGATGCTGTAGAAAATGCGTTTCACAGACGTGCTCAGGTCCGCTCAGGGTGCTGGTGCGAGGCGAGGTCATGTGGACTGTATGTGACCTGAAAAATCATAAATCCAATAAGTTGTGGCATAAGTCGATAAAATTGACATAACCAACAGCATAAGGGATTTAAATTTTACCTTGGATGCATGCCCATCCTATAATGTGGGTCACTACGCCAGACAGTCCCCGAGGTTTCGCAATGTTGGATTTATATTTCAACAAGCCAGCCGAGATCGCCAAGCGCCTTTGCGGGCGCTTGCGCACCGAGCGGCTGGCACTGAACATGACCCAGGCCGATCTGGCGGCCCGCGCCGGCATAGGCACCAACACCGTTTCCAACCTTGAAGCCGGACGCAATGTCGGGTTCGAGAACCTGGTCAGGGTGGCGATGGCATTGGGTCGAGCCCAAGAGCTCGATGGCTTGTTCATGCCCAGGCTGGAAAGCATCGATGACATCCAGCGCTATGAAAACAGTGCCAAACGTCTTCGCTCTAAAAGGAAGACTGGCAATGCCTGAGCAGGTGAACGTTTTTTACGAGGGCTGGGGCGAGCGATGGCAGTGGGGCACGCTGGTGTCTACCACTGCCCTGACGGGTCGTCCGGTGATCGTGTTCGAGTACAGCAATGAAGCCAGGGAAAAGGGCTTTGAGCTGTCGTCTTACAGGCTGCCGTTGAAAGGTGCTCGATTGCGACGGGATTTTCCAGACCACCAATGGCATTTGCCAGGACCCGTCTACGACGCGTTACCAGACGGCTGGGGCATGTTGCTGATGGATCGCATGTTCAGGCGTCGTGGGCTCGGCACGGCGCGAATCGGTACGCTGCAACGGCTGGCCTACATCGGTAGCAATGCGATGGGCGCCATGACGTTCGAGCCGGTGGTACCCGAGGGGCAGGAGTCCGATGTTCATATTCCTTTGGAACAACTTGCAACCGAAGTGCAGGAAGTGCTCCAGGGAGACGGCGGTGAGTTCTTGCAGACCCTGCTTCTGGTGGGCGGCTCGCCTCAGGGTGCGAGGCCCAAAGCGCTTGTTCATCGCGACCCGGCAACGGGCGGATTCACCACGGCGGTGATGCCGGGTTTCGAGGCCTGGCTGGTGAAGTTTCCAGCCAAGGACGAACATGCGGAGGTGTGCGCCATTGAAATGGTCTATGCCGAGTGCCTGCGCATGTGCGGGATCGAAACGCCCGAGACCCAGTACTTCGGTCTGCCGGGCGGGTTGGCTGCGTTTGCCAGCAAGCGTTTTGACCGCCGGGGTGGCCTGCGCATCCCGATGCAAAGCCTCGCAGCCTTTACCGGGGCCGACTATAGATCACCGGGCGTATTGGACTACGTCAACTTCCTGCGGGCGACGCATATGTGTACCAACGACGTGCGAGCGATGGCAACGGCGTTCGAGCGTGCGGTCTTCAATGTCGCGTTTAACAACCGGGACGATCACCCGAAGAACTTTGCCTACATCATGACGCGCGACGGTCAGTGGCGATTGTCGCCGGCCTACGACGTGACGTTCTGCGAAGGACCAGGCGGATACCACCAGATGGATGTGATGGGTGAGGCGCTGGCGATTTCACGTACGCAAATGCTGCGGCTTGCCGAGGAAGCAGAGCTCGCCCCGGCTGCCGCAAGCAAAATGATCGAGGGTATTTGTGATGTGGCCAGCCGGTTCGCGACTATTGCTCAGGACCTGTATCCGCAGCTCATTACTCAAGACACCTTGCGCATGATCCAGAACCGTATTGATGAGAACGTTGCTCGGCTGCGAGCAACAGTCAGCTGAATCACTTGGCAAACAGCTGGCTCATGTCCTTGAAGGCCTTGAACTCCAGCGCATTGCCACAGGGGTCGAACAGGAACATGGTGGCCTGCTCGCCGACCTGGCCCTGGAAGCGGATGTAGGGTTCGATCACGAACTCGGTTCCGCGCGCCCTCAAGCGCTCTGCCAGGGCCTCCCACTGCGCCCATTCCAGAATGATGCCGAAGTGCGGGACCGGTACGTTGTGGCCGTCCACCGCGTTGCTGTGCACACTTTCCTGCGAAGCCGTCTTGGGGTGCTCATGGATGACCAATTGATGGCCGTAAAAATCGAAGTCTACCCACTGTGCGCTCGAGCGGCCTTCGGCAAGACCGAACACCTCACCGTAGAAGTGACGGGTGGCGGCCAGGTCGTACACGGGGATTGCAAGGTGGAAGGGCGAAAGGCTCACGGTGATTTCCTTTGGACTGGTTTTGATTTTTATCAATTCTTATCCGGAAATACCCCGAGTAAAAGCGCAAATCTTGGGTTCCGAGCTCCAATTATTCTGATGAATCAAGCGTTCGTTAAGCTTTATACCGCCTGCAGAACGCAGTCTCGAAACAGATTGAACAGCGGCGAATGCTTCTGTCGGTACTTGGCTACCAGCACGATTTCTCTGAAAAACGTCAGCTCACGCAGCTCCAGCACTCTCACGTTCTCCGACTGTTCGAGCCACAGGCCCGCTTTGGGCACCAACGAAACGCCCAGCCCACTGCGCACCATCTTTACAATCGCATCCAGCTCGTCCAATTCCAGGGTTTGGCGAACGTGGATCTTTTGCTCCTTGAGAAACTGGGTGACCAGGCGGCCGCCGAACGATCCGCGGTCATACCGCACGAAGGGCTGTTCTGCGAGAAGCTTGAGCGGATCATCGCCTGCTACATCCTTGGCGGTGATCAGCACGAACGCCTCGCGCGCGATCACTTCGGCCTGCAGATCCTTGGGTAGCGAGAAGGGCGGCTTGATCATGATGGCCAGGTCCAGCTCACCTGCATCCACCTGACTGAGCAGGTTCAACGAAACACCCGGCACCAGGTGGGTTTCGATGAACGGCGCCTGTGATTTCAAGGCCACCAATGCCTGCGGCAGGATACCGGTCTGAACCGTGCCGATGGCGCCGATGCGCAACGAGCCCTGGAAACCATTGGCACTGTCGGCCGCGCCCATTTGCTCGAAGAGGCGCAGGATTTCTTCGGCCATTGGTATGGCGCGTTGGCCTGCCGAATTGAGGGTGGCGGAGCGGCCTGTGCGGTCGAACAGCTTGACGCCGAGTGTTTCCTCGAGACCTTTGATCTGCGCGCTGACGGCGGACTGGGTCAGCCCGACCTGCTGGCCGGCGGCGGCAAAGGTGCCTCGCTGGGCTACGCAGATGAAGGTCTTCAGTTCTCGGATCATGGGGTGCCTTGGCGGGTTGACGGATAGGTGCGCAATGACGGGATATCCAGAAACTGTCCGGATCCTCGAAAAGCACTTTGACTGTACTTCTGGTCGGCAATTACAGCCTGAAAAACACCCTGTTGCTCCCAGTTTCGCCTCTCTTTTTTACCAGGTATACGAGCGTTCGCGAGTGGCGATTTCGGTGGCTGCCACTACCTGCGTTCGGCTTGCCTCACCTTACGGCTCAGCCCAGGCGTTTTGCCGGTAATGCGTTTGAACGCGCGGCTGAACGCGGCCTGGGAGGTGTATCCCAAGCGCTGCGCCACCTCTTCGATCGGCAGCCTGTCCAAGGTTAGCCACTGGCTTGCAAGGCGCATTCGCAGTTCGGTCACGTAGCGCAGCGGCGTCATGCCAACCGTTATCTGGAAGCGTTCCGCGAAGGCTGAACGCGAGGTATTGCAGTGCTCAGCCAACTGCGCGACGGTCCAGTCCCGACCCGGTTGTTGATGAAGCGCCAGCAGTGCACCGGCCAGGCGTGGGTCGCGCAAGGCCGCGACGAGCCCAGAGGCATTGCCGCAGGCGCACTCGACCCAGCCTCGAACGACCATGGCAGCTACCACGTCGGCCAACCGCGCAAGGATACCGGCGAAACCGATACGGGCGGCGCTGACCTCGCGCTCCATGGTGGCCAGAATCGGCACCAGCCCCGGGTAACGCTGGCCGCCGGCATCGATCAGCATCAGCCCCGGCATCAGCCGGCCAAGGCCATGGAGGCTGCCCAGTTCAAACTCCATGCAAGCGCTGAACAATATTGTGCTTGGCGTGGCGCTGGCATCGGTTCCGGTATCCACTTCGCTGACGGTATCACCGAGCGGTGCGCTGTCCAGACGGTCGATGTCTTGAACAGGCGCGTGCGGATGAGAAAACAGTTGATGGGCTGCCCCATGGGAGATGAACACGGCATTGCCGGCAGATAGCGCGTAGGTGCTGCCATCCTCCATTTGCAGCACCGCATCGCCGACGGCGATGAAGTGGAACCAGGCGTGCCCGGACTTTTCCGCGAAACCCAAACCGAAAGTGGGGCCCGCCTGGATACGCCGGTACTCGACGCCACGCAATCGCATGCCGCGCAACAGTTCGTTGATGAGATCCGAGGAAAGAGCAAACTGATCTGCAGACATCGTTCAGGTGTTTCGGTCAAAAACCAGAGATTCCAGATCATAGATCATCCAGATCTCGGCGCCTAGACTTCCGCTCGTAATCAAGATTGGGAGATCTGAGCAATGACTGAAGGTGTATGCAACACCGTATCCGACCGCCATACCGGTATCGACGCGGACGTAGAGCCTGCGACGCCGGCGTGGATGGCCGTCTTCTCGTTGGCAATGGGGGTGTTCGGATTGCTGACCGCCGAGTACCTTCCGGCCAGTTTGCTGACGCTGATGGCTACCGACCTGGGCGTATCCGAAGCGCTGGCTGGCCAGGCAGTGACAGTGACCGCAGTGGTGGCACTGTTCGCTGGCCTGCTGGTGCCAGGTCTGACTCGCAGCATCGACCGGCGCTGGGTATTGCTGGGTTTTTCTACCTTGATGGTCGCCTCCAATCTACTGGTCGCCGTGTCCTCCAGCTTCGCGGTGCTGTTGTCGATGCGCATCCTGTTGGGCGTCGCCTTGGGCGGGTTCTGGAGCATGGCAGCGGCGGTAGCGATGCGCCTGGTGCCAACTGCCTTGTTGCCCCGGGCGCTGTCGATCATTTTCAGCGGCATCGCTATCGGCACGGTCGTTGCGGTGCCGCTGGGCAGCTATCTGGGCGGGCTGTATGGCTGGCGCAGCGCGTTCTTTGCAGCAGCGGCGGTGGGCATGGTGACCCTGGCTTTCCAGTCGTTCACTTTGCCGCGGCTGGCGCCGCGGCGGCCGGCAAGACTGCGTACCATTTTCGAGGTGTTGCAGCGTCCGGGCATTGCCATGGGGATGTTCGGTTGCGTGCTGGTGCACAGCGGCCACTTCGCGATGTTCACCTATGTTCGGCCGTTCCTTGAAGGCACGACCGGCATCGGCACTCAAGGGCTGTCGCTGATGCTGCTGGGCTTCGGTGCGGCGAACTTCGTCGGCACGCTGTTGGCCGGCAAGCTGCTGGAACGAAACCCGCTGGCCACCCTGGTGCTCATGCCCGCACTGGTCGGCCTTGCAGCACTGGCATTGGTGTTGTTGCCAGCCTCGGTGCCGGGGCAGGCGGTACTGCTGGCAATCTGGGGCTTGGCCTTCGGTGGTGTGCCGGTAGCGTGGTCGAACTGGGTCGCCAGCGCGGTCCCTGATCAGGCGGAAAGCGCCGGAGGCATGGTCGTGGCTTCCGTGCAATCAGCCATCGCCACCTGCGCCGCCGCTGGCGGTGCGATGTTCAGCCTTGGCGGCAGCTCAGGCGTATTCGTAGCGGCGGCTGTGGTGATGCTGCTGGCTGCGTTGCTGATTGCGCTGCGGGTGCGCGTTCCTTCTGCGGCTGGAAGCCTGGATGAAGCGGCTGGCGCGAGATGAGTTCGGACAGTAGGCAGGCGGGGTCGCATGCCTACAAAGGGCCGCTGCGAAGTGATTTGAGATTAAAGACTATCCGGATCCCAAAAAACATTTTGACTGGGCTCTAGCGCAGTGATTCAAGGCTGGCCAAATTGAAATTTGCCCCCTGACGTACACAATAAAGTGCCAATCGCGTTCTACCACGCAGGGCTGGTTGACGAACAATTGTCTTCTAATACCGTGCGGGATTTTTCTGGCTATGAGCAGAACTCATATCCCCATTACTTTTAATGGTTACAGCCCCTACGGCTGCCGATGTTAAAAAATCGCAAACACAGCTCATCAAAAACAAAAAGAGCGTTTGCAATCATGACTAAACCCTACTGCCGCGTCCTCGCCAGCCTCGTGTTGCGCTCTTCATACCCTGATGTTTGCCACGCGATCTTCAAGATCCGCGTGCGCGCCTGATCACCCAAAACAAATCCAAAAAGAGGAACGACTCATGAAAGAACTCGACCTGTACATCGGTGAAGGTTTCGAAGGCCCGGGCGTGAATGCCGCGCACATCAACATCCTGATCGGGCCGCGTAACGGTCCGGCGGGGCAGGCATTTGCCAACAGCCTGGCGTCGCCGAGCCAGGGGCATTGCCCGTTCATGGTGATCGCCCAACCGAACATTCCAGTCAAGCCGATGACGCTCTACGTCAACAAGGCCGCGATCAGTAGCGACCTGCACGGCAACGCCACCTGGGGCGCGTCCCAGGCCGGGATTGCCAAGGCGGTGTTGGAAGCCCTGCTGGACGGCACCTTGCCGCCGGAAGCAGAAGACGAGTGGGCCATTGTCACCGCCAACTGGGTCAACCCGGCCTGTGATGACCTGGATTCGGTGTACCTGAATAACTACAACGCTTGCCGAACTGCGATCCGCGCCGCCCTGACCGGCAAGCCGGAAAAAGCGCAATTGGCGGATGTAGTTTATCACATCAGCAACCCCTTCTACACGCCAAAAGCCTGAGGTCCGAGCCATGCAATACATTCGTTTGGGCAACTCCGGCCTGCAAGTCTCCCGCCTGTGCCTGGGCACCATGAACATGGGTACCCCGACCTGGAAACCGTGGATTTTCGATGAGAAGCAAAGTGAGCCCATCGTCGCCCACGCACTCGATAACGGGGTGAACTTCATTGACCTCGCAGATTTCTATTCCGCTGGTGTCGGTGAAGAAGTGGTCGGGCGCATCGTCAAGCGTCTGGCTCGCCGCGAAGATCTGGTGATCACCACCAAGGTTGGCTATGGCACCCGTAACGGCATCAATGCCAGTGGTCACTCGCGCAAACACATCATGGACAGCATCGACGCCTCGCTGAAGCGCCTGAACATGGAATACGTCGATATATTCATGTTGCATTACTTCGACGTGAATACCCCAGTCGAAGAAACCATGAGTGCAATGAACGACATCGTACGTTCCGGCAAGGCCCGTTATATCGGTGTCTCGACCATGCTCACCGGACAATTGGCGAAGATCCTCATGGTCTGCGAGCGTAACGGCTGGGTCAAACCGATCAACATGCAGCTGCAACTGAACTGCGCCTACCGCGAAGAAGAGCGCGAGATGATTCCGTTCTGCCGCGACCAAGGCCTCGGCGTCTCAGTGTTCAGCCCGCTGGCTCGTGGTTTGCTGACCGGCGACGTGCAGTCGACACGCAACCAGACCGACTTTTTCACCCAGCAGATGTACAGCGACGAGGCTTCATTCGAGATCGCTCATTCGGTACAGCGGGTGGCCCGCTCCCGTGGCGTGTCGAATGCGCAGATTGCTCAAGCCTGGGTCGCCAATCATCCGGGCGTCGATTGCATGCTGGTTGGAGCCGACACCACTGCGCAGTTCGACAGTGCTCTGGCGGCGCTGGACACCAGGCTTGATGCTGAAGAGCTGCAGGAACTGGAACGCAACTACACCCCGTGCGACGTTATCAACGACTACACCGCCGGCAAACGCATCCTGCGTTCGGCCCGCCCGGGTCCTGATCGCTTTACTCTGACTGAGGCTGTGGCATGAGCTCGCTGATTCGTAACGGCAATTTTATCGACGGCCAATGGTCGAGCGGCAGTGAGACCTATCCGGTGTTGAACCCGGCCAATGGCGAAGTGATCGCCGACGTGCAAAAGGCCGGTGCCGAAGAAACCAACCTCGCCATCGCCGCGGCGAACCGTGCTTTGGCAGTCTGGCGAAAATTGACCGCCAAAGAGCGCAGCCAGCGCCTCAAGCGCTGGAGCGAACTGATGCTAAGTCATCAGAAAGATCTGGCCACTTTGCTCAGTCGCGAACAGGGCAAACCGCTCGCCGAAGCCATGGGCGAAGTGGTCTACGCCGCAAGCTTTCTGGAATGGTTTGCCGAAGAAGCCAAGCGCGCTTACGGCGACGTGATCCCGAGCCACAAAGCTGATGCGCGGATCATCGTGGTCAAGGAAGCCATCGGCGTGGTCGCGGCGATCACTCCCTGGAACTTTCCGCTGGCGATGGTCACGCGCAAGGTCGGTCCGGCGCTGGCAGCGGGTTGCACAATGATTCTCAAGCCGTCGGAAGAGACGCCTTTGTCAGCCTTCGCCTTGGCGGTGCTTGCCGAACAGGCGGGTATTCCGGCCGGCGTTTTCAACGTCATCTCAGGTGACGCCGTAGCGATTGGCGGCGCGCTGCAAGCCAGCGGTATCGTGCGCAAACTTTCGTTCACCGGCTCGACCCGCACCGGCAAACTGCTGATGCGCCAAGCGGCGGATACGCTGAAAAAAATTTCGCTGGAGCTGGGCGGCAACGCGCCGTTCATTGTGTTTGACGATGCTGATCTGGACGCCGCCGTCAAAGGCGCGATGGCCTCGAAATTCCGCAACACCGGGCAGACCTGCGTCTGCGTAAACCGGTTCTTTATCCAGGACGGCGTCTACGAAACTTTCACCGGCAAACTCGCCGAAGCGGTCGCCGCGATGCGCGTCGGCAGTGCGCTGGACGGTGACACCGAGCAAGGTCCGCTGATCAACGCAGCGGCGTTGGCCAAGGTTGAGTTGCACGTGAGTGACGCCTTGGAGAAGGGCGCCACGTTGTTGTGCGGTGGTCGTCGCCATGCGCTGGGCGGCACCTTCTACGAACCGACCATCCTCTGCGACGCCAACAGCGACATGCTGATCGCTCGGGATGAAACCTTCGGCCCGGTGGCCGCATGCTTCCGCTTCAAGGACGAAGCCGACGTATTGCAACGGGCGAATGACACACCCTACGGATTGTCGGCGTACTTCTACAGTCGCGACATTGGGCGCGTCTGGCGTATGGCCGAAGGGCTGGAGGCCGGCATGGTCGGAATCAACGAAGGAATCATCTCCACGGAAGTCGCGCCATTTGGCGGCATCAAGGAATCGGGACTGGGGCGCGAGGGTTCCAAGTACGGCCTGGAAGATTATCTGGAAATCAAATACCTGCTGATGGGCGGCCTTTGATCCCCAACCGTAATCCCTGTGGCAGCGAGCGAACTCACTCCCACAGGTTCAAGCGCTGTCGATTTCATTTCTCCGTCAATAACAACAATTGGAGACGAATATGTCCGCTCAACCTATAAAGATCGATGACCTGCCTATCGGGCGCTTCCACCTTAAAATCGCAGGCCTCACGTTCGGCGCGCATTTCACCGACGGCTACATCCTCGGCCTGATCGGTATTGCTTTCACGTTGCTCAGCCCGCAGATGCACCTCGATGCCTTCTGGCAAGGTCTGATCGGTGCGTCGGCACTCGTTGGCCTGTTTCTCGGCAGCCTGTTCTTCGGCTGGATTTCCGACAAGGTCGGTCGGCAGAAAATCTTCCTGGTCAGTTTTGTCCTGATCACCATTGCTTCGGTCATGCAGTTCTATGCCCAAACTGCGATGCAGCTATTCCTTTGTAGGGTAATAATCGGCATCGGCCTGGGCGGCGACTTCAGCGTGGGCCACGCTATGCTTGCCGAGTTCTCACCGAAAAAACATCGCGGCGTATTGCTCGGTTCGTTTAGTGTCATCTGGACCTTCGGCTACGTCGCCGCGACCTTTGTCGGCACGGCGATGCTCAGTCTGGAGGATGACGCCTGGCGCTGGATGCTGGCTTCGTCGGCGATCCCGGCGGCGCTGATCCTGGTTGCTCGAATCGGCACACCCGAGTCACCACGCTGGCTGGTCAATCAGGGGCGGATCGCCGAAGCACGGGCGATTATCAAAAAACACCTGGGCGACAATGTCGAACTCGATGAAACCCGCTCCACCGACACCCGTTCCGGGTATGCGGTGCTGGTCAGTCGTGAATACCGGAAGCGTACTGCGTTCAACTGCCTGTTCTTTGTCTGTATCGTCATGCCGTACTTTGCGATCTACACTTTCCTGCCATCGATATTGCAGAAGATGGGCCTGGCGGAGGGCTTCGGCACCGAATTGATGCTCAATATGCTGCTGATCCTCGGCGCATTGATCGGCATCTGGTGCACAGTGAAGTTCTCGCGCCGAGGCTTCCTGATCAATTCGTTCATCATCCTCGCGGTAGCCTTGTTCCTACTGGCGGCCTTGCCGGGCAGTGCGGCGTTCCTGATGGTGCTGGTGTTCGGCGTGTTCACGCTGGTGTTGTCGGCGGTGAGCAATTTGGTGGGCGTGTTCCCGGCCGAGAGCTTTCCGACCGAAGTGCGGGCCAGCGGGATTGGCTTGGCGACGGCGGTGAGTCGCTTGGGCTCGGCAGTCAGCACTTTCCTGTTGCCGGTGAGTGTGGCGGGTATCGGCTTGAGCCCAACGATGGGCATCCTGGCGTCGATTCTCGCACTGGGCGCGATCATTTCCTGGGCTTGGGCACCGGAAACCAAATCCCTGGCACTGAGCCAGGCGTGCAAGGCGCAGGGGCCAATGGAGAGCGCGGCACCCGCTGCCACAAAGGTCGCAGCCCCAATCTAAAACCCATCACACACCCAGCGTGGGAGCAAGCCCGCTCCCATGTTCGACTCTAGGTGTTTCAGGGATTGCTGACCAATCCCAACCAATCAGTAAACAACTGCACTTTTGACAGCCCCCGTTTCTCATTCGCCACATCCAGCCAGTAGCCGTAAGGCCCGATCACTTCCGCCGCAGTGATCGGCAACAGGCTGCCATTCGCCAGTTCCTTTTCGATCATCTGTCGATCAATAACCGCCAACCCGCCCCCCGCCAGCGCAGTGTGGATGACTTGATCCAGCGTGCTGAATTCGAGCCCTTGCGCAGGGTCAATATCCTCGCGACCCATCGCTGCCAACCAGTTCTCCCACACCTTCAAGCGTTTGCCGTCATGCAGTATGTGCAATAGCGGAAACTGCCGCAGATCCGGCGGCTGGCCATTGACGAACAACTCCGGGCTGGCGACTGCCATGTGCCGCTCCATCACCAGCAACTGACTGCTGCAATGGTTGACCCCTTCGAGGCCGAAGCGGATGTGGCAGTCGATTTCCGCAAGGCTGTCGTTGCCGTTCTGGTGGGTCACGCTGAGGCTGATGTCGGGGTAGCGCTGGCAGAACGCGCGCAAATGCGCTGATAACCAGCGCGTGGCCCAGGTAGGTGGCGCGGCGATGCGCAGGCGTTGGCGCAGGTTGGGCACACGTACCGCTTGCAGGGCACGTTCGACGTGGTCGAAGGCATCGCCTAATTGAGGGGAGAGGGCACGGCCGCTTTGGGTCAGCGACAGGCCTTGGGGCGTGCGTGTAAATAGAGCCACGCCCAGGTACTCTTCGAGCTGCTTGATCTGACGGCTGACAGCGCCTTGGGTAACGTTAAGATCCAAAGCCGCCTGGCTGAAGCTGCGATGCCGTGCGACTTCTTCAAAGACGCGCAGCATGTTGAGCGAGGGCAGTTGACGCATGAAAGGGTGGCTCCGTACCGGCCTTCGACGCAGCAGCGCGCGGCCAGGTTTATTGTTTTTGATGACGATTGTCTAGGGTGTAACTGAACCCTTTGGCAAGGGTTGATGCAAGTGCTGTTTGGGCCGCCGCCGCCACAGATGTACGATGAACCTGTGGCTGCGGGCTTGCTCGCGAAGTGCTTCAAAAACGCCGGATCGTCTGGATCAGAAGTAATACCCAATGTTCATGTACAGCTGATTCTCCCACTGGTTACTCCCCCCCGCCGCCAGACTTTGGGTGTAGCTGCTGCCACCAATGTAAGGATCATTTTTGCCATACAACCACTCCGTGGCGATCCACAGTTTGCTCAGGGAAAACGCGGTACCCAGGATCAGCCGTTGCGAGGTCTTGAACGCGTCGGCGGATTTGTCGAAGGCGCTGTAGTTGGCGTACAGCTTCACACCGTCTATCTGATCGAACAGGTATTTGCCAGCAACGTCGTAGCTCAGGTCGGCGACGTACAAATTGCCGCGACTGGCAACGTTGTAGGTACCGTCGTACCCGCCCAGTGTGACCACCTCATCGCTGTCAGGATTACGTGGCGACATCTGCTGCCGCGCCGCTTGCAGCTGCACGCCCCAGGGGCCGTTTTTGCCCAGATAGTGCACGGCCACGGCGTTGCGACGGCCATCGTTGTTGGTATCCTGGTTTTCCAAGGTCGAGGTCAGGCCTGAAACCCCGACTTCAGACGTCCAGCTCCCCAGGTCAAACGCCTTGGCCACCCGCAGTACGACGGTGTTGCGTTCCTGGTTGTTGCTGCCATCGCCCACGTAGCTGTCGGCCTCGGAAATCACGCTGGAATAAGTCACCCCTTTGCTGGTGCCTTTACCTTGCCACGCCGGGCGCAGGTAATAACCAGCCTGGATGTTCCAGTCGCCGCTTTGCTGGACGTACTTGGCGCCGATTTGTTGCAGATCTTCCAGGCCGATGACGTTGCCCAGGGTTTCGTAAAAAGTACTGCCGAAGTACGGCTGCAACCCGAACGGTACGGTATTCAAGCCTACCTGTACTTGTTGATCGGGATTGAATTTGTAGCCGATCCAGGCGAACTTGGCGAACTGGATATCCCCGTAGTTCTTGGTGTACCGATAGGGATAGGAGCGTCCGTAGAAACGGTACTGCGCATCGCCGATCCAGGTGTCAGAGTTGTATTTGGCGCTGAGAAACACGGTGTCCAGACCGAACTTCTGGGTGTCGCGGTCCGGGTCATAGTCCCAACGCGCCCGTACCGCGCCGCCAAGGTCTAGGTTGTCAGTGACCTGCACCGCCATGGCCGGCGGCGCAAGGGCGCCGAGCAGCGCGATGAGAGCAATGTACCGTACTGCAATCCGGGTAGTTGTGTGCACAGCGATACTCCTGTTTTTTAGTTATGGTCGGCAACAGCAGCCCGCGCCGCAACAAACGCTGCAGCTTGGGAAAAGGGTTTTCGAGTCAGTGGGTATGAGGTCGGATCAGCCTCAGCGCGGGTTCGTCGACAGGCACCAGTAGGACTGCCGAAGCGCCTGGGGCAGCCGCCAGCAAAGTCTGTGTGTAGGTGTTTTGCGGACGCAGCAACACCTGTTCAGCCGTGCCGTGCTCTACCACTTCGCCTTGGCGCATCACCGCTATGTAGTCACTGATCTGCGCTGCCACGCGCAGGTCATGGGTGATGAACAAAATGCTCAGGTTGAGGCGCTGTTGCAGCTCGGCGAGCAGCTCCAAGACCTGCTGTTGGACTGAGACATCCAGGGCCGAGACGCTTTCATCGGCGATCAACACCTCCGGGCGCATCGCCAGGGCACGGGCGATGCCAATGCGCTGGCGCTGACCACCGGAGAACTGCCGGGGCTTGCGTTTGAGGGCGTCACGCTTGAGCCCGACCTGTTCCAACAAGTCCCCGGCTTCGGTCCACGCATCCTTGGCCGACAACCCGCGCAGTTGCGCCGCGCGGGCGATGATGTCGCCGACCCGGTGCCGTGGGTTGAGCGAGCCGTACGGGTCCTGAAAAATCATCTGAATCCGCCGGCGATTGGCCGCCAGCGCAGAACCGCGCAACGCCAGGAAGTCCGTGTCACCGACCCAGACATGGCCCCTGTCGCTTTCCACCAACCGAATCGCCGCTTTAACCAGAGTACTTTTGCCCGAGCCAGACTCGCCGACAATTGCCAGCGTCTTGCCCCGTGGCAGTTGCAGCGAGACATCCTTGAGCGCCGCGACTACACGGCCACCGACGTTGTACGTCTTGGTCAGGTGCTCGATGCGCAGCGCCAACTCACCGTCCGCACAGGGTACGTGTAGCTCTGGGTGCAGGGCCGGAACAGCGGCGATCAACTTGCGGGTGTACGGGTGTCTCGGCGAGTTGAGTACTTGATCGCGCTCACCGATTTCCACCAGCACGCCGCCCTCCATCACCGCGATGCGGTCAGCGATTTCCGCCACTACGCCGAAGTCGTGGGTGATGAACAGGATGCCGTGTTGACCACGACCGCGCAGGTCGCGAACCAATTTCAGTACTTGGGCCTGTGTGGTCACATCCAGCGCCGTCGTCGGTTCGTCGGCAATCAGCAAATCCGGGTTCATCGCCAGCGCCATGGCAATCACCACCCGTTGGCATTGGCCGCCCGAGAGTTGATGCGCAAAGCTGTTGGCAATCCGTGGCGGATCGGGCAATTGTGTTGAATCCAGGAGGGCGAGCATGCGTTCGCGTCGCTCCGTGGCGGGCATTTGCGGCGCGTGTATGTCGAAAATTTCCGCGACCTGCTGACTAATGCGAATCGCCGGGTTCAGCGCCGCCATGGGCTCCTGGAAAATCATCGCAATGCGGTTGCCTCGCAGCTTGCGCAGAGCGTTTTCGTCCATGCGGCAAATATCGTCGCCGAGGAAATCAATCACGCCTCCAGTGTGGCGCAGGCCTTTGGCGTAATCGCCCATGATTGCGGCGGAGAGCACCGATTTGCCGGAGCCGGATTCGCCGATCACGCAGAGAATTTCGCCCTTGCGTACATCCAGACTGATGTCCTTGACGGCGTGGCTACGATCGGCGCCGGCGGGCAGTTCGATGGAGAGGTTTTCCACTCTTAATACTTGTTGATGACTCATGCTCAACTCCTTGCGCCTTTTTGGGCGTGTTCGTCCAGACCGTCCGCCAACAGGCTCAGGCCCAGCATCAGGGTGGAGATGGCAATGCACGGGAAGATCACCAGATGCGGGAAAGCGATGGCCATGCTGCGCCCCTCGTTAATCATGCCGCCCCAGTCCGGGGTGGGCGGCGGCAGGCCAAGACCGAGGAAACCGAGGGCGCCGATCATGATCGCGGTGTAGCCGATGCGCAGGCAGAAATCGACGATCAACGGGCCGCCGCAATTGGGCAGGATTTCCACTAGCATGATCCGCAGCGATCCTTCGCCCTGGGTGATGGCGCTGAGCACGTAATCGCGCGAGCGTATGTCGATGGTCAGTGCGCGCATGATCCTGAAGATCGCCGGGGCGCTGGTGAAGGTCACCGCAATCAGAATGTTCAGTGCCGAAGCACCGAGGGCGATGATGATCACGATGTACAACACCAGCACTGGAAAGGACAGCACGGTGTCAGCGACATAGGACAGCAACCCATCGACCCAGCCATTGAAGTAACCGGCGCACAAGCCCATGGCGATGCCGACGGCGAATGCGGTCAGCGTCGCCAGGATCGACCAGAACAACACGGTGCGCGTGCCCCAGATCAGCCGCGAGAGAATGTCCCGGCCAATCATGTCGGTGCCCAGCAGAAAGCGCAGGCCGTCGCCATCCGGCGTCATAGGCGTCAGCAGAGGGGTAAAACTCTCCAGTGGATCGTGGGGCGCCAGCCACGGTGCGAACAGCGCCATCAGCACCCAGCCGCCAACCAATAGCAGACCGAGTAACGCCAAAGGGTGTTTGAACGAATGGAAGACGTTCATTGGCCACCTCCACCAAGACTGCGCAACGTTATGCGTGGGTTGAGCCAGGTGTAGGCCAGGTCTGAGAATATCTTGGTCGCGCCAACCACGATGCCGCTGATCATCGCGCAGGCTTCGATCAGATAAACATCATGATTCAGCGACGCGGTATACAGCAGGGAACCGAAGCCCTTGTAGGCGAAGAACACCTCGACCACGATCACATTCGATAGCAACCAAGGGATGTACAGCATGATCACAGTGATGGGCGCGATCAGGACGTTACGCAGCGCATGGCGCAATACGATGCGTGAGGTCGACGCACCTTTGAGACGGGCGGTGCGAATGTACGGTGCTTGCATCACTTCGACCATCGAGGCCCGCGTGATCCGCGCCAGATACCCGATGCCGAACAGGCACAGCACCATCAGTGGCAGCGCCAGTTCCACTGGGTTGAAGCCGTCGCTCATGCTGCTCACGCCCGGCAGCCAGTTAAGCCAGAACACGAAGATCGCCGAGACAAACACCGCACTGGCGAAGTCTGGAATCGAGGTGGTGACAATCGACAGGAATGACACCAGCCGATCCACCGCCGAGCCCTGGCGAATCCCGGCAAGGATGCCGAGGGTCAACGCCACCGGCACCATTACTGCCAACGCCAACCCAGAGAGGATCAATGTTTGCCCCAGGTTTGGCAGCAGCAGGTCAATCACCGGCTCACGAAAATGCACCGAGGTGCCCCAGTCGCCGCTGAGAAAATCCTTTAACCACACCAGGTAGCGCCAGATGAAGGTTTGGTTGTAACCGTGTTCCGCCAGCCATGCAGCGCGCTGGTCGGCGGCGGAGTAGGGGCCGAGGACGTTGATTGCGACGTCTTCGATATTCAGTTCCAACGCCAGGAACACGATCACTGACACCGACAGCAAGGTTGCCGCCAGCGCCAACAACTTGCGCAATAGAAATTCAGCCATGCTCGCACGCTCCGGCTAATCAAGGGATGGCGGCCCGCCGCAGCTGAGTGGGCGGGCTCGTTCGGGGCGCTTGAATCAGGCGCTCAACCAGACTTGATCCATTGGGTAGAAGTCCGAGGGGTGAACCTGGAACCCCTGGACCTTCTTGCTCGCGGCGGTGAATTTGTCGCCCCAGAACGGCTGGACCATGACGCAGGCGTCTTGCAGGATCTGCTCGACGCGTTGCATCGCTGCGGCCCGTTGTTTCGGGTCGATGACGCCCATGGCGTTGTCCAGCGCTGCGTCGAACGCCGGGTCGCTGTAGTGGCTTTCATTCCAGGCCGCGCCGCTGCGGTAGGCCAGTTCCAGCGACATCACACCAAGCGGGCGGTGCGCCCAGTAGGTGAGGCTGAACGCGGCCTTGTCCCAGATCGGCCAGTATTGCGTGGCCGGGATCACTTTGAGGTTGATACGAATGCCGGCCTCGGCGCAGTTTTGCTGCAGGATCTGCGCGCAATCCTGTTCGTAGCGACCCTGGGTGTTGCCGACGATCAGGTCGATGTCGATGCCGTTCGGGTGGCCGGCGTCGGCGAGCAGTTTTTTCGCACTCGCCACGTCCCGCGCACGTTTGGGCAGCGGGAAGTATTCCGGGTGGGATGGCGCGACGTGGTGGTCTTCGCCCAATGTGCCCATGCCGCGATAGGCGATCTTCAGCATTTGCGCGTTGTCGGCACAGAGCACCACGGCTTTGCGAATGCGCAAGTCGTCGAACGGCTTCTGGTCGCAGGCCATGCGCATGACGATGGTTTGTGCCGACTTGCAGGTAAGTAATTGCGCGCCCGGCAGGCGTTTCGCCAGATCCAGTTCGGCCACAGTCACCCGGTACAACACGTCCACTTGCCCAGCCTGCAGCGCCGCGAGATGGGTGGAAATATCGGTGCCCATGTCGACGTAGCGCAATTCGTCGAGGTTCGCCGGTTTGCGCCAGTAATCGGCACGCTTGGCGAAGGTCGCCTGCTTGTTGACCGCGAATGACACCAGCTTGAACGGCCCGGTGCCCAGCGGGTTTTTCGCCCAGTCTTCACCGGCCTTGAAGCTGCGGTGGACGATGGCGCAGGTGAAGGCGTTGAGCATTTCCGGGATTGCCAGCATCGGTCGCTTGAGCACCAGGCGGAACTGGAAGTCACTGACTTTTTCGAAGGCTGTGATGTCCTGGAATGCCGTGCGGTTGACCGACTTGGAATCGGCGGCAATCCAGCGCTCGATGTTGTGCTGCACGTCCTCCACGTTGAAGGTGTCGCCGTTGCTCCACTTCACGTCCTGGCGCAGGTTGAAGGTCCAGGTTTTCAGGTCGTCGGACGGGCTCCAGCTTTCGGCCAGATACGGGTGAGTGATGTTGTCGGCATCGACCCAAGTCAGGAATTCGAGGCTGTTGCGCAGCAGGTTCGAGGCTTCGATCCAGGTAATCAGCATTGGGTCCTGGATTTCCTGGATTGCACAGGCAAACCGCAGGCTGCCGCCCTGGCGCGGTGTCAGCGCTTCAGCGGCATGGGCCGAATTACCGAGCAACGCGGAACCGAGAAAAGTGCTGGCGCTGGCGGCGGTGACGCCCAGCAGCGCGGCAGTGCGCAGAAATTGTCGACGATTGATCTCGCCACTTTTGACTTGGGTGCACAGGTCGTTCACCGCGGGATGCGGCAGAGTGCCGTCCAGTGTCATTAAGTCTTTCATATGCCTCTCCGATAACGTGCAAAAGTGCGTTTTTCGACTGGCCGCAGATGGAGCAAGCGGCAGACGCGGTCGGTTCGATGAACCGAGACTGTCAGTGGCCGGCAGCGCAAAGGCGCAGGCGTGACAGGCGTGAAGCCGGCAGTAGAACAAGGCGCAACGAAATCAGAAGGGCGGAGGCGAGGTATGACATAGGGCTGCTCTCATGTTGTTTTTATTAGAGATGCCCGCAGTTTTGTCATTTGGGCAACGATCGACAAACGATAAATTCAACGTTGAAACGTTCGATAAATGCATGTTACTGACCGTAATCAAGGCGGCCGCGTGAGCTAGACAGGCCGGACGGAGGAAAGCGCGGGTACAAACACTGCGCGGTGGCCGCAAACGCCCCTTGTTCCGGGTGGGAACAGGGGGAAAAACGGACGGTGTCGAAGGAGGTGACGGCGCCGTCCGGGGCAACTCAGCGCGGCATCAGGCGCGGATCGAACGGATAATCCGAGAGCAACTCGATGCCGTGTTCGTGGATGTAAATCTGCTCTTCGAGCTTGACCCCTTCGCCGCCCGCATCGTGGCCGATGTAGCTTTCCACACAGATGGTCATGCCGGCTTCGAACACCCCGTCGTAACCCAGCGCATCAATGTCTTCGCGGTGCACCACGTACGGGTACTCACCCGTCATGCCAACCCCGTGGGCCAGGGCGAAATAACGGTTGGCCTTGTAGTTGTCCGGGATTCGCCAGGCCAACTCGGCGTACTCCTTGAAGCTGCGGCCGGCCTTGAGCATTTCCATGTTGGTCTGCACTTGTTCGTAGGCCAGTTTGTACAGCTCCTGTTGCTTGGCGGTGGCGGCCTGTTCGCCACAAAGGAACGTTCGCGAGAAGTCGGCGTAGTAGCCAAAACGCCCGACTACGTCAGTGTCCAGCGCGACCAGGTCACCGGCTTCGATGGGCCGTGTGCTGCATTCCTGGAACCACGGATTGGTGCGCGGGCCGGAGGACAACAGGCGGGTCTCGACGTAGTCGCCGTCGGTGGCGATCACGTGCTGGTGCAGGTGTGACCACAGTTCGTTTTCGCTGATGCCCGGCACCAGCTTGCTTTCCATCAAGCGCACACCGGCCTCGGTGGCACGCAGACTGGCGCGGATCATCTTCAGCTCGTTCGGCACTTTGATGCAGCGCGCTCGCTCCAGCGGTTCCTGGGCGTCGAAGATCTGGTAGCCGAGTTTTTGCAGTTCGAACGCAGCGGCTGAAGTCGCGCTTTCGATGGCGACGCGTTTGTTGCCGCCGCCGTGCTTGCGCACCAGTTCACTGATTTCTGCTGCCCATTCGGCGGTGACGTTATTGAGGAAGCTGTCGCAGAAGTAATAGGAGATGGCTTTGGCCGGGCGCACTTCGTCGACGGTGTTGAGCTGTTCTGCCAGGTGCAGACAACCGCCGAATTCGAAGACCACGACCGGGCCTTCTGCCGGGATGAAGGCGTAACGCGCCGGATTTCGCGCTGAGTACACTTGCATGTTGCGCGAACCGGTGGCGTAGCGCATATGGGTCGGGTCGAACAGCACGCACGCGGCGTAGTCACGCTTTTTCAGTTCGTTGCGCACCCGTTGCAAACGGTCGAGCTGGATCTGCTGGATCTCGTCGTACGTCGGTTCGCAGTCGGCGGGGTTTCGGTTAGGGCCGGACAGACTCATGGGGTGTTCCTCGCAGGGCAAATACGGTTGGTTTTTTCTAAGAATTTTTTTTCGCATGAATCAGTCGAGCAACTGGTCGCTGCGCACCAGGTTGCGTTCGGCTTGCAGATGGGCTTCGGACAGGCGTCCGTAAAGCTGCTTGGTGCGCTGGGCACGACCGATGATTCCGGGCTTTTCGGAGTAGGCGAAGATGGCAGTATTGCGCTCGGTGGCGCCCTCGACCCGGGTTACCCGGTGCACTGAAAAGCGACCCTTGAAAATCTGCAAGTCGCCGGGGTTGAGTTCCAGTTCCTGCACGCGGCTGCGGTCGTCGCCGCGTACCACGTTGCCGACGGCGCCGAGGTTTTCCTGGGTGCGCGTGCGGATCATCGGCGCGTACTCGAACAGGCCGCCAGCCTCGGGCTTCTGGGTCATCATGCTGACGATGAATTCGTTGGTATCGAAGTGCCAGGGCTGCTCGGTGCCTTCGGGCATCACGTTGATCACCAGCCCAGCGAACGGGTCGGCGTATTCGAAAATCTCCGGCTCGTTGAGGCAGGCACCGATAAAGCGCTTCATCATCGGCGAAACGTACAGGCGATGAATGATTGCGTCCGGGGCAATCATGTCCCGCGTGACAAAACCGCTGGTGCGCTCCATGAATGTGCGGCGCGGGTCATCCTGGGGCAGGGCGGGGTCGTCTTCGGTGAAGTAGGCGTTGACCTTGCGCACCGAATAAAAGGTCTTGCCCGACAGCGCCTGACCCTCGGTACGCGCCTGTTCCAGCGCCTCGGGCCGCAGGAAATTCTTCAGCAGGCAGCAACCGTCCTCTGCCAGTTCGGCACGGGCGTGTTCGATCAGCGCCTGCAAGCGGACATGGCCCGAATCATGTATGGGGTACAACTCGGTATCAATAATGTCGCTGATATCGCCCACTTCGGCGTCGGCAAGTTGAAGGCTCATGCAAGTCTCCTGAAACTATCAATTAACAGTGTTTGGCGTTGAATCGATAGTTACTTAAAGAGGTGCGAAGTGGAAATTACAAGTTGTGATCGAATCCATCGGCAGGGGCGATAGTTATGTCAGGCGAACTGGATGGAAGCTTACTGAAGGTGTTTGTCGCGATTATCGAGTGCCACGGATTTTCTGCGGCGGCCGAGCGCCTGCACAAAACCCAATCGACCATCAGCCAGAATTTGCAGCGCCTGGAAGAGATCGTCGGCGCGCCGTTGGTTCAGCGCACCAGTCGCTCGGTGAGCCTGACACCCGGCGGCGAGACATTTCTCATCTATGCGCGGCAGATCCTCAAGCTGCATGCCGATGCGATCAACGCCGTGCAGCTGCCCGATGAGCAGGTGTGCATTCACGTCGGCATGCCCGAAGACTATGCGCAGTTTTGCCTGGCCGGGGTGTTGCGCGACTTTCAGACGCAGTTTCCCCAAATGCGGCCGGATATTTGTTGCGAGATGTCGACGGCGCTGGTCAGTCGTTTGCAACGCGGTGAACTGGACCTGGTGCTCGGCGTGCAACATGCCAATCTGCAAGCGGGTGAATACCTGTGCGACGAGCCGCTGGTGTGGGTGGCGGCTGAGGGGTGGTGCGCCGGTGCGCAGGCATCGGTGCCGCTGGCGGTGTATGCCGAAGGCTGCGCCTTTCGAGCCAACGCTGTGCGGGCGCTGGCCGAGGCCGGGCGGGCGTGGCATGTGGTTTACACCAGCCAGAGCCCGCGTGGTATTGGGATTGCCATTGAACAGGGCCAGTCGGTCGGTGTTACGGCGCGGCGCCTGGTGCCGGCAGGTTGGCAGGTGCTGGACGAGGCTCAGGGCTTTCCGCCGATTGAGCCCGCGCGGTTGATGTTCTGGCGTTCTACTCAGTGCGAGGCGCAGGCGGTGGAGGCCTTGGTGTACATTCTGTCGCGTCGCTTGGGCCGTTCAGAGTGGTTGGCCGAGCGCCGGCTCACAGCGTTGACAGCGGGCCATCAGCTGCAGCAATAACAGGCTGGCGGTGACCCAGCAGACGATCCAGCCGTGCACCAGGCCAAACTGCCCGGTCGCCTGCAGCAGCCAGCCGCACAGCCAGTTCGCGGTGGCGCTGCCCAAGCCATAACCGACCATGCTCAGGCTCACCACTTGCAGGCTTTGCATGGGGCTCAAGCGTGCGCTGAGGTAGGCGGCCATCAGGCCCCAGACCGGGAAATAGAATAGCGCGAACAGCCCGGCCGCCAGCCAGGTCAAGTTCAGGCTCGGTTGCCAGAGTAGTGCGAGCATTGTCAGGCCGAAGGCGCTGATGCTCAATGCCATCACCCTCAATGCCCCCCAGCGATCCGCCAACACGCCCAGCAACAAACCGCCAACGACCCCGCCTATTCCGATCAGTGTCCACAGTGACCCGGTGATCTGCGCGTTGGCGCCCAGCCGTTCGCTGGCAAACGCCGAAAGGAAATTCAGGAAGGGACCGCTGATCCCGCCTATGAAAGCGCTGAGCAACAGTATGTGCAACGCCACCGGGTATTCCATGCACAGGTTCACCCATTGTCTGAGTACCCGGCGTAGCGACGGCGCGCTGCTTTGCTTGATGTGTTGGCCTGTTGCCAACGGCGCCAAGGCCCAAAAGGTCAGCAGCGTGACAATCAAGGTCAGCCCGGCGCACATCAGCCAGAAGTACCGCAACGAGATGCCCTGCAACAGGGCGATCAGCACACCGTTAAGGCAGATCGCGAACGCCGCCCCAGACGACGCCAGGCCCAGCACGCGGCTGCGATGGGAAGCGGGGATCACTTCGCCGACCAGTGCGGCGATGGCGTTCCAGTTCGACACGGCGCAGGCCGAGACCAGTGCCAGGCATAGCGCGAACGGCAGCACCCACGGGGTAGCGACCGCCAAGGCCAGCAGCGCCGGGCTCAAGGCCATCGTCAGCTTTACCATGTTGCGCGGGCTGATCCACGCCGCGGCGATGCCGCTGACAATGGACGCCCCCATGTAGAACAGTTGCAGCAGCGCCGCGATGAACGCGGCCTGGCTGTAGCTCAGCTCGAACACCTGGCGGATCTGGGGTAATAAGGCCGAATAAAGGAAGATACTGAAGCCGTGGGTGGTGGCGTTACACACGGTAAAGATAAGCGCCAATAAAACAATACTTCTTGTGGGTGAGTGTGTGTTGATTGGCATGGGGTTGGCTCGGTCAGTTTAATTGCTATGGAATGGGGCATAGGTGCAAGAACTGCCCTATGTAAGTGCGTTAAATTAGACGGGTATTTAATTGAGTAAGACTAGCGCCCATATGAATAAAGCAGCCAGTGCTTAATAGTCGTGAGTATGCTGCGAAATACTCATGCTATTTATACGTCAGCGACAGTGGCGGGGCTGAAACCGACGTCATTGAATATTGCCAATTACTTGTGGCGAGGGAGCTCGCTCCCGTTCGGCTGCGAAGCAGCCGCCATCCAGTCGATAGTGGTATGTCTGGTTCACTGAGGTCGCAGGTTTTTGGGGCCGCTTCGCAGCCCAGCGGGAGCAAGCTCCCTCGCCACAGGCGATTGATGCCCGACCAGAGCGATTGTCCTGCACAACAGAAAAATGCATGTTACTCAGGAAATTTCCCGCAAGCCGTGGGATGCTTATGGCTCGTTAGCCCCAGCGCGAGTCCTGTTTATGAAACGCAAAATGCCCGCGCTCAATGCGCTCAAAGCCTTTGAAGTGGCCGGTAGTACCGGCAGTTTTACCCGGGCGGCGGAGCTGCTCAACGTCACGCAAAGTGCCGTCAGCCGCCAGGTGCGCCAGCTCGAAGAACAGCTCGGTGAGAATCTGCTGGAACGCCGGCATCACCACCTTGAACTGACCAGCGCCGGCCGGGTTTTGCTGCGGGCGCTGCATCAATCCTTCGACAAAATCGAGCTGACGGTGCGTAGCATCCAGCAGAAGTCCCACGCCAATCGCCTGCACATCAACGCACCGCCAACCTTCACCAGCCGCTGGTTGATGCCGCGCCTGGGACGGCTGCGTGAGAAGCACCCCGAATTGGAGCTGAGCATCACCACGCGTTTGCAGGACAGCCTGGCGGAAACCAGCACCCTGGACTGCGCGATCCGCTTTGGTGATGGCGAATGGGATGGGCTGGACAGCTCGCTGCTGCTCCAGGAACGGCACATTGCGGTGTGTGCGTCGTCCTTGTATACGCGGGAGGCGAGCGAGGGCGGAATCGACCTTAATCGCCTGACCTTGCTGCATGTGTTGGCCAGGGAAGACCAGCGTTACCTGACCTGGAAACACTGGCTCGACGCGGCGAAAATCAGCGGCGTGGATACCCAGGGCGGCTATGAATTCGACCTGCTGGACCTGGCGATTCGTGCGGCCACTGACGGCTTGGGCATCACCATTGCCGACTGGCACATGGTTGCCCCGGAGCTGGCCAGCGGGCAGTTGACCCAGGTACTGAACGTGCATGTGGAAGGGCATCAATCCTACTGGTTGGTGACCCGGCCGGAGCAGACGTTGATGCCGCAATTGCAGGTGTTCAGCCAGTGGTTGCAGGAGGAAATCTGGTTGGCGCAGAGGCAGCTCGAACCCTCCACCGCCGCCAGCTGACCCTCCAACCCTCCAACCCTCACGGGAAATTTGATTCTTTCCCGCGTAACCTGCATTTTTTGAATGTTACGCCGCTCAATAAATCGTTTGTTCAACCCCCTCAGGATGCCAAGACTGCGGGGACTGGATAAAAACAACGATGGGCGATGCACATGCGACTTGAGCGAAACTTTGTAAACGGTCACTTCATTGAGCCTGCCAGCGATGCGCTGATTGCAGTCTATAACCCAGCGAGCGAAGCCTTGGTCGGTCAGGTTTCTGCCGCCACCGGTACCGAAGCTACGGCAGCTGTCGAGGCTGCCGCCGTGGCCCAGAAACGCTGGGGCAAGCTCACCAGCATCGAACGCGCCGAGCATCTGCGTTCATTCGCCGACGCCTTGGAAGCGTGCGCCGAGAGCATTGGTGCCGCACTGGCCGCCGAGTCCGGCAAAAGTGTCAGCGACGCCAGCAACGAAGCCCGTTATGCCGCCCAAATCACCCGTTACCATGCCGAGTGGGCGCGACGCATCGAAGGCGAAATCATTCCCAGCGACACACCGAACGAGAACCTTTTCCTGCACCGCGAGCCGATTGGTGTGGTCGCCTGCCTGATTCCGTTCAACTATCCGGTCTACACCTTGTTGCGCAAAATCGCCCCAGCACTGATTGCCGGCAACACCGTGGTGGTGCGCCCGAGCAATAACACCCCGATCTCGGCGTTTGAAATCGCCAAGGCGGCGCAGCAATCCGGTCTACCCGCCGGCGTGATCAATATCCTGACCATGGACCATGCCACCGCCGCAACCGTATGTACCCACAAGGTCGTCGGTTTGATCACCTTGACCGGCAGCGTCAACGCCGGGCGTATCGTGCTCGATTATTGCAAAGCCAATATCGCCAAGCCTTCCCTGGAGCTGGGTGGTAAAACACCAGCGATCATCGAAGCCGACGCCGACCTTGAAGCCGCCGCCAGCGCAATCGTCGCGTCCAAGACTACCCACTGTGGCCAGTTGTGCACGGCGGTGGAGCGCGTCTATGTGCAGGAACGTGTCTACGAACACTTCCTTGCGTTACTTAAAAGCAAAATCAGCATGGTGAAGTTTGGCGACCGTGCCATCGACGCCAGCCTGATGGGGCCGCTGGTCAACGCAAGCTCGCAGCAAAACATCCATGCCATGGTCGAGCGCGCTGTCGCCGATGGGGCCGTACTGGAAACCGGCGGTTTCATTCCAGAGGGCAACGGCCATTTTTACCCGCCGACGCTGTTGAGCAACTGTCGCCAGGACATGGAAATTATCCAGGAAGAAATCTTCGGCCCGGTTCTGCCCGTGCTCAAGTACCGCGACATCGACGAAGCGCTGGCCATGGCCAACGACCATCAGTTCGGCCTGTCGTCGGTACTGTACACCGAGAACTACCGGACCACCCTGAAAGTCGCCAATGCTATCGAAGCCGGCGAGTTGTACATCAACCGGACCCCGGCCGACCCCTATCAGGGTTTCCACGCCGGATGGAAACGTTCCGGCCTGGGCGGTGATGACGGCAAGCACGGCATGCTCGAATTTACCCAGACCCGACTTGTGGTGATGAAGTACTAATCCACCCAGACACGCCTCTCGCCATACCTATAAAAACAATTATTGGGGCGCCTGGACTACCGGGCTGCCCGAGGTCTCACAGATGTCCAAGTCTGCAACCACTGTTGCCGCTGTTCAGGGTCCGAGCACGGATGCAAAAAGCCATAGTGACACGGGAAGTCGCTACGTCCAGTTGATGCTGCTGGTACTGGCCGCCGGGGCTATCTACCCGATCCTGTACCTGCGCCAGGTCTACCAGACCACCATGCTCGAAGTGTTCCAGATCAACCATAGCCAGCTCGGTTATCTGTACTCGATGCTTGGCACGATTTTCTTGCTTAGCTACTTACCGAGTGGGTGGCTCGCGGACCGGATTGCGCCACGTTTCCTGATCTTCTTTTCACTGGTGGCCACCGGAGTCTTGGGGCTTTGGTACTCCACGGCACCATCGATGAGCAGTTTGATGATCATCTTCGGTTGCTGGGGTTTGACCACCGGCCTGACGTTCTGGGCCTCGGTGCTCAAGCGGGTGAAGATGATTGCACATCACACTGAACAGGGGCGGTTTTTCGGCATTCTCGACGGCGGTCGCGGCCTGGTCGAAGCTTTGCTCGCGACTGTCGCCCTAGGGCTGTTCGCGTTCGCCACTGAAACGCGTGGCGAGTCCGCCGCAGAAGGTTTCAAACACGTGGTTTACCTGTACGCCTTCACCTGTATCGCGATCGGCTGTGTGCTGGTGCTGATCGAGGACCCGAAGTCGATGCAAGACACCGCGCCAGTGGAGAAGGGCAAGTACAACCTCCTTAGCGATCTGACCATGCTGGTGAAAATCCCGGAGCTGTGGTTGGTGACGACCATCGTGTTCTGCGGTTATCACATCTTCTGGGCCACCTACAGCTTTTCCGATTATTTGCAGGGCGGCGGCATGACGGCGGTCATGGCCGGCACCATCACCACCATCAAATTGTGGATGCGCCCGATTGGCGGTATCGGCGGTGGCTGGCTCGGTGACAGGTTCTCGAACATTTCGGTGCTGATCGTGGCGCTGTTTCTCGCGACGTTGGCGATGCTCGGCTTGATCGTGTTCCCGGCGCTCAACAGCATGGGTCTGCTGATAGGTACGGTGATTTTCATTGGTCTGATGACTTATGCGATTCGCGGTTTGTACTGGGCCATCCTCGACACCTGCAACATTCCGCTGCGCATCACTGGCCTGGCCATCGGCATTGTCTCGGTGGTGGGTTACCTGCCGGACGCCTTCATTCCCTTGATCAACGGCTACCTTACCGAGCACTTCCCCGGCGCCGTTGGTTACAAGCTGTATTTCGGCTACATCGCCTCCGTCGGCCTGATCGGGACCCTCGCGGCCCTGACCTTGCGCGCGCGTATCAATCGTCAATCTTTAGATGAAACAGGTGCCTGAGATGAAAATCGTCGCTCTTGAAACCCACATTGTTGCCGTCCCGCCACCGCACATCGGCGGCATGTACTGGCTGTTCGTCAAGCTCAAGACCGATTGCGGCATTGAAGGTGTCGGCGAAATCTACGCCGCGACCTTCGGCCCTAAAGCCATGCTGCCGATCATCGAAGACGTGTTTGAACGCTACTTGCTCAACCACGACCCGCACCACATCGAACGCTTTTTTCGCCAGGCCTATTCGAGCGGTTTCACCCAGCGCCCGGACCTGACCATGATGGGTGTGGTCAGCGGCCTGGAGATGGCCTGCTGGGACATCATCGGCAAAGCGGCGAACAAACCGGTCTACGAATTGCTCGGTGGCAAGGTCAACGAGCGCCTGCGTTCCTACACCTATTTGTACCCGGTCAACAGCCTGGGCGAGTACGACTATGACGATCCGGACCTGGCCGCCGAATGCGCTTTAGAGAACATGAGCAAAGGCTTCACTGCCGTGAAGTTCGATCCCGCCGGCCCCTATACCGCCTATTCCGGGCACCAGATTTCACTGGAGGTGCTGGAGCGCTGCGAAACCTTCTGCCGCAAGATCCGCGAAGCGGTGGGCGACAAGTGCGACCTGTTGTTCGGCACCCACGGGCAAATGGTCCCGTCCTCAGCGATTCGCCTTGCCAAGCGTTTGGAGAAGTACGACCCGTTGTGGTTTGAAGAACCGGTGCCGCCGGGGCAGGAGGAGGCGATGGCGCAAGTCGCGGCCAAGACCACCATTCCGATTGCTACGGGCGAGCGGCTGACCACCAAGTACGAATTCTTCAAGCTGTTGCAGGCCGGTGGAGCGTCGATTCTACAAATGAACGTCGCCCGCTGCGGCGGGCTATTGGAGGCAAAAAAGATCGCGAGCATGGCCGAGGCCTATTACGCGCAGATCGCACCGCATCTTTATAACGGGCCGATTGGCGCGGCAGCGAGTTTCCAGTTGGCAACCTGCACCCCGAATTTCCTCATCCAGGAAAGCATCATGACCTGGGGCGGTTTCCACGCCGAAGTCCTGACCAAGCCGCTGCAATGGGAGGACGGCTACATCGTACCTTCCACCGAGCCGGGCCTTGGGGTGGAGCTGAACATGGACGTGGTGCGCAGGCATTCGCCCTATACCGGTGAGCGTTTGCACCTGCAAATGGCGCCGGCCCCGGCAGACGTCAAAGACACATCGCCGGCCAGAGGCTGACGAAAGTGGTGCCGCGCCCTTGTGGGAGCGCCTGACGGTTTATTTGGACAACGACTTACATGACATACGACTACATCATCGCTGGCGCCGGCGCAGCCGGCTGCATCCTCGCCAACCGGCTATCGGCCTGCGGCAACTACACGGTGTTGCTGCTGGAAGCGGGCGGCAAGGACAGTTCCCTGTGGTTCAAGATACCGGTCGGCTTTGCCAAGATGTATTACAACCCGACCTTCAACTGGATGTACTATAGCCAGCCGCAAAAGCAGCTCGACAACCGCGAAATCTATGCCCCGCGCGGCAAGGTCCAGGGCGGTTCGGGCTCCATCAATGCAATGATTTACGTCCGTGGCCAGCCTCATGACTTCGACGACTGGGCGAGCAACGGCAATGATGGCTGGGGTTTCAAGGACGTCCTGCCGTATTTCCGCAAACTGGAAAACCACCCATTGGGCGAAAGTGAATATCACGGCGGCAATGGTCCGATCAGCATCACTCCGATGAAAGGAGAGACCCATCCGATCTGCGATGTGTTCCTCAAGGGTTGCGATGAACTCGGTTACCCGCAGAGTGACGACTTCAACGGGCCGAAATTCGAAGGCTCGGGTATCTACGATGTCAACACCAAGGACGGCCAACGCAGCTCCAGTAGTTTTGCGCATCTGCATCCGGCACTCAGCCGCCCGAATCTGACGGTCGAACATTACGCACTGGTGGATCGGGTGTTGTTCGAGAACGAGCGGGCCAGCGGTATTTCCGTGACCCAACACGGCGTGGTCCGCACCTTCCAGGCGCGCAAGGAGGTGATCCTCTGCGCCGGTGCCGTCGACACACCGAAGATTCTGCAGCTATCCGGTGTCGCCGATCAGGCGTTGCTGGCCAGGCACCAGATCCCGCTGGTCAAACACCTGCCGGCGGTGGGGCAGAACCTTCAGGATCACTTGTGCGTCAGCTACTACTACAAGGCCAACATTCCGACGCTTAATGACCAGCTCAGCTCGCTGTTCGGGCAGTTCAAGCTCGGCCTTAAATACCTGCTGACCCGTAAGGGGGCCTTGGCGATGAGCGTCAACCAGGCCGGTGGTTTCTTCCGTGGCAACGAGGCGCAGGCCAACCCGAACCTGCAACTGTACTTCAATCCGCTGTCGTACCAGATCCCGAAAAACAACAAGGCCAGCCTCAAGCCAGAGCCGTATTCCGGCTTCCTGTTGTGTTTCAACCCCTGCCGTCCGACGAGTCGTGGGCATATCGAGATCCAGTCGAATAACCCCCGGGATGCGGCGCTGATCGATCCCAATTACCTGAGCACACAAAAGGACATCGACGAAGTGATCCAGGGCAGTCGGCTGATGCGCAAAATCATGCAGGCGCCGGCCTTGAAAAGCATCACGGTTGCAGAAGTACTGCCGGGGCCAGTGGTCGAAAGCGATGAACAGATGCTGCAGTACTTTCGCGAAAACAGCGGTTCGATCTATCACCTGTGCGGTTCGTGCGCGATGGGGGCGGATGTACAGACGTCAGTGGTCGATAAACGGCTTAAAGTCCATGGTCTCGATGGTCTGCGCATTGTCGATGCGTCGATTTTTCCCAATGTGACGAGCGGCAATACCCACGCCGCAGTACTGATGGTGGCAGAGAAGGGCGCAGACCTGATTTTGCAGGACGCCTGATTCGTTGCCATAGTGATTGAATGTCTGCCGATTTGTTTTTGTTTAACCTGAGTAGTCGACAATACGAAAGCTGGGGTCGATGGTTGTCGAACCCTTGATCCACCTGACCAAGAGGGAACGGAGCTTAGCCTTAGACTGGGGGCATCCTTTTCAATCCGTCCAAAGCATGCCCTCAGATGTGCCCCCAATTTAGCAATCCACCGGAAGTGAATGGAGCTCCATGGTTTGTGGAAAGGCAGAAATGATCAGATAAACAGCCTGTCCGACGACGCCTAAAGACTCTCAGGATCCCCAAAAAACATCTGAATCCGCGACCTCAACCAACGCTCCCCAGGATCATTATCCTGTGACCCCCGCCAAGCCAGGTGCAACTCGAACGAAGGCGTGTCCAGCGGCAGCGGCTCGGCGCGCACGCCGCCGGCAGCGGTGAGCGAATCGGCGGTGTAGTCGGGCACGGTGGCGACGATGTCGGTGCCGGCGAGCAGGGTGCTGAGGCCGTTGAACTGGGGCACGGCGAGCACCACGTGCCGTGTGCGGCCGTGCTTTTTCAACTCTTCGTCGATGAAGCCGCTCAGGTCGCCGGCGAACGACACCAGCGCATGGGGGCGGGCGCAGAACTCGTCGAGGGTCAGGTTGCCCGGCTTGGTGTCGGCGCGCAGCAGCATGGGGCGATTGCGTCGCAGCACCTTGCGCTTGGCGTTGGCCGGCAGGTCATCGGTGTAGCTGACGCCGATGGAAATTTCCCCGGAGACGAGCAGGGCGGGCATGAGGATGTAGTTGGCGCGACGGATCACCAGCACGATGCCGGGTGCTTCGGCGCGGATGCGCTTGAGCAGCATGGGCAGCAGGGCGAATTCGACGTCGTCGGACAAGCCGATGCGAAAGACCGCGTTGCTGGTGGCCGGGTCGAAGTCGGCGGCGCGGCTGACGGCGGTCGAGATGGAGTCCAGTGCCGGCGACAGCAGGGCGAAGATCTCCATGGCCCGCGCCGACGGTTCCATGCTGCGCCCGGTGCGCACGAACAGCGGGTCGTCGAACAGGCCGCGTAGGCGTGAAAGGGCGGCACTGATGGCCGGCTGGCCGAGAAAGAGCTTCTCGGCCGCGCGGGTGACGCTGCGTTCATGCATCAAGGTTTCGAACACGATCAACAGGTTCAGGTCGACGCGACGCAGGTCGTTACGGTTCATCTATGGGCCCGCTGGAACATGAAGAAGAGGTGCAGGCGTGAATCTTAAGGGCAAAGGCTGCTACCCTGCACCGGAAAATTTCGGTTTGCGTCATCCGCGTGCCTGCCCCGCAGAGCGGCCGCAGGGTCGAATCAATGGCAAGCATGTCGACTATTAACAGGCGCTGATAGCTTAAGCGCGAATGCCCAGATAAAGTTCATGGCATTAGAGGTTTACAAGGCGAGGTTTGCGATGTCCCGCACGATCCGTTTTCATAAATTTGGTCCGGCGCAGGTCTTGACGTGCGAAGAGCATGCAGTGGCATCGCCCGCTCCGGGCGAAGTTCAGGTACGTGTCGAGGCGATCGGTATCAGCTGGTACGACGTGCTCTGGCGGCAGAACCTGGCGCCCTCGCAAGCGCGCCTGCCGGCGGGCCTCGGTCAGGAAATGGCCGGCGTGGTCACGGCGCTGGGTGAAGGGGTCGAGGGTTTCGCGGTGGGCGACAAGGTCGCCAGCTTTCCCGCAGAAAGCCCCAACGAGTACCCGGTCTACGGCGAAATGGTTCTGCTGCCGGCCACGGCCCTTACCCGTTACCCCGACATTCTCTCGCCGCTAGAGGCAGCGGTGCACTACACGCCGTTGCTGATCGCCTACTTCGCCTACGCCGAACTGGCCCGTGCCAAGCCAGGGCAGACTGCGTTGGTAACCGACGCCAGCCACTGCGCGGGACCTTCGTTCGTGCAGTTGGGCAAAGCTTTGGGCCTGAAGGTGGTCGCCGCCACGCGCAATCCGGCCGAGCGCGATTACCTGCTGTCGCTGGGCGCCGAGAAAGTCGTGGTGACCGAGGAGCAGGACCTGCTCATGCAGATCGACAAGTTCACCGGCAATCGCGGCGTGGACATGGTTCTGGATGGGCTGGGCGGGCCGCAGATGTCGGTACTCGGCGACGTCCTGGCACCGCGTGGCAGTTTGATCCTGTATGGCCTGCAGGGCGGCAACCAGACGCCGTTTCCCGCGTGTGCCGCGTTCCAGAAGAACATCCAGTTCCATGTGCATTGCCTGGGCAACTTTCTCGGCAAGCCGGAACTGGGGATCGTCCAGGATGACGAGGCCTTGCAGCGCGCGCTGCGTGATATCAACCAGATGACGGCTGACCGCGTGCTGGTGCCACAGATCGCCAAGGTGTATCCATTCGACCAGTTCGTCGAGGCGCACAAGGCCATGGATGAATGCCCCTGCGGCGGTCGCATCGCGCTGCAGCTGTAACCGGCCGACACGGCAGACCAGGCGTTCCTGCGCGGGACGCCTGGTTTTCAAAGCATCTGCATCGCTGATTCGCGCAGATTTGTAAGACCTTTCCACTCTTTTCTCAGACCTGTCCGATTGCGCCCGGCGTCGGCATGGGCGCCTCATGGTGCTCGTGCGGATTCGCCGTACGCCCGCCAATCTGCATTGTCCGTTGCCTGCTTTCTGTATCTTTTAATCGGAAAACGGCCCTTCATAATGCGAGCTCCATGCCCGTCTCCGGGGCTTTGCAAGCACGTTTCGAAGTGTGGCAGTCGTCCGGCGGGTTCTCGGCCAGTACTCGGAAAGCAGCCATGAGCGCAATGCACCAGCAAGCCATGAATCGCGTCTACCAGCAGGTGCTGTCGCGTTTGCTCGGTTCCTTTTCGCCAGCGCGGCGGGTGGCGGTACAGCCACTGATCCAGCGCTTGATGACCGCCGCCGGCGGCGCCCAGCGGCTGGGCGGCTATCGAGTCGTCTACAGGCTCTGCGGCAGCACGGCCGGCCATGCCGGTCTGGCGTTGCTGCGGGCAGCGCAACTGACCTTGGCTGCCCGTCATCAACCGACGTTTTTCATCCGTGCGGCGGTGAGCAGCCAGGCCCTGCTCGACGATGTCCGCAACGGCAATGTGCAGCGGGCCTGCAATGCGCTGTTTCTGCACGACGATCCGCGCATCGAACTGTTGACGTTCGCCGACGATGCCCTGCGGCCGTACGAGTATCGCCTTGCAGGCGTCGACGCCCAGCGCTCGAGTTGTCGCAGCGAATTGTTGAATGCTGCCCACGAATTCGCCCCCTCTGGATCCGCCGAGCTGCAGCATCGGGGCTATCGAACGATCGCGCGGGTTTATCAGCGACTGCTGGGCTACTCGGCCCCGGCCGATGCCATCGTGCTCGACCAACCGGTGTTGCAGCGGCGACGTTTCGTTGCCTGGGCAATGCGTGAGCGACGCCGGGCGGGCGCATCGCCCGCGACTCGCGACCATTGGCAGGGCAGTGGCTGTCTGCAGGGGCTGGGTGCTGCTGTCGTGGGTATGCCACGCGGCCAGCGCGTCGATCCTCTCGACAGGGCGCGATTGCTGGGTATGCATGATCTGCTCGGCGATCCGTCGGCGTCCGATGACGCCATGTGGCAGTTTCTGGGCTGCCAACCCGTGCGCCCGCTATTCGATCCACACGAAATCCGCCATCCGCAACTGGCCTGGCTGGCTTACCTGCACGGCCTGCGCAGCCAGTGCTTGCACGGGGGTAGCTTCGAGCAGGGGCTGAAGGCCTTCCGCAACACCGTGGGCCGAACGGCGGCGAACCAGGGCTGGCCTGCTACGCAACTGCCCAGAGCACTTGTGCAAGACGCCGCCGAGCAGATGCAGGCCCGCTTGACCACGTGGTACGGCATGACTCCAGCGGAGCTGAACTGTGCGGTGTACGCCCCGTTCAGCGATCGCGGGGCACGCCTGGAGGCATTCCTGACAGCGTGCCATCCGGGTATGCAGGTGGCTCTGCCCCACCTGCACCGCGCGCTGCGTGGTTCCAGGGTTGCAGCGCAGGTCTCGCAGTGGCTGGAATCGGTCAGCGGGCTGTCTTTGCCAATTCTGCAAGGGCTCTACCAGCGACCCAGATTGCCATGAACGGCGCTGCCAGGGACAAGGCCGGCGCGTTCGCTTATCAAGGTGTGTACCGCTACCTATTGCGTCTGATCGACGGGATCGAGCCAGGGCTGCGTGTCAAGCTCCCATCCCTCCGTGCGCTGGGGCGAACCCTGGATGTTTCGGTTTCGACCGTGCAGGCCGCCTACGGGCTGCTCGAAGCCGAAGGGCGAATCGAGCCGATCGCCAAGTCCGGTTACTACGCACGGGGCTCCACAGCCTTCGGGCCGGCGCTGGTCAGCCCCGATCTGCTCCAGCAGGTACTCGCCGGCGCCTGCCAGTCCAGTGTGGACGTATTCAGTGGCGCCGCACCACCGCCGCGTACCGATGCCCTGAAGACCCTGCTCAGGTTCGAAGTCGAACTGGCCAGGCGCTACCCGGCGGGGCTGGGGAGCATCGCCCAGCCGTGCGGTGAACTGGAGCTGCGCCATGCGCTGGCGGCGCGCTACACCCGCTGCCTGGACCACCACTGGTGCGCCGACGATGTCTACATCGGCGGTGACCTGCTCAGTGTGCTGCACATGACCTGGACCGCCATGCAGCTGCAAGGCGCGGTGGTGGTGGTATTGGTGCCGTGCGGCTGGCGCATTCTGCGCACCTTGCAGCAGGCCGGGGCGCGGGTGGTCGAGCTGGCGCTCGATGAGCGCGGCCGGGTGCCGATGCAGCGCCTGCGCGAAGTGCTTGCCAGGCGCCAGGTGCGTCTGATGGTGCTGGGCGCGTCTTTCCATGGCCCACACGGCACCTGCATCGGTGACGCCGACAAGCGCACGATTGCCAGCCTGCTGGAGCGGCACGGGGTGTGGGTGGCCGAGGACGACACCGAGGGCGACCTGTGCTTCGAAGCGGTGCTGCGTTTTCGCGAACTGGTAGCGCCGCAACGCTTGCTGATCTTCGGCTCGCTGCAACCCCTCTTTGGTGCCGAGGCGGCTTTCGCCTACCTGCTGTCGCGGCATTGGCCCAGCCGCCTGCAGCAGTACTGCCTGCAACGCGTGACTGCGGCGCCACCCTTGCGCCACAAGGCGCTCGCTCGGTTCATCGGCAGTGGCGCCTACGACGCTCACTTGAACCTGCAACGTGAAGCCCTGCAGCAACAGGTGACAGCCTTCACCACGCTCCTGCACACGCGGCTGAACGAACGATTGCAACTGACACGCAGCGCCGGTGGCGCCTGCGTGTGGGCGCGGGCGCGCTACCCGGTGGACATGCGCGGCGTCCACGAGGACCTGCGCAGGCAGCGTCTGCTGATCGCCCCGGGTGACATCTTCAGCCTGCAGGGCCATTGCCATCAACACCTGCGCCTCAATGGTTGCGGGCACTCGGCGATGCAGTGGGAGCGCTGCGCCGCAGCGCTGGCAGTGGCCCTGAAAGTGCACGAGGTGTAGTCCACCATCGGTCCATTTCCGATTGCCTTGGCTTTTTTCTGTATGTATAAACAGTGGCTTTCATGACACTGGTTTGGCGAAAACGTGGCATTTGCAGCGCTCGAAGACCCTTTCTATTACTTGGCCAATTTCCGTCGCGTACTGGCGTGGCTGGAGCAACGCTACCTGGACGTGCTGGATACCGAGGAGCTGAGCTTCATCCAGCGTTTCGACGCGCTGCCACAGCCGTCCCAGGCGCTGTTGGTGCGCATGATCATGCGCAAGGGCGAGATGTTCCGCGCCAGTCGCCTCGAGTACGCCGAGATCGGTTGTCCAGACGAAGCAGCGCGACCGCTGCTGGCCAGCGGTTATCTCACCGATCAAGCCCCGCTGACGCTGCAGCAGGTGGGCGAGGTGCTGCTCAAGCCGGAAATCGTCAGCTGTTTCGCGACCCACCTCGCCAAGCCATCGTTGCCCAAGCCGCAACTGCTGCTGGCCCTTGCCGAACACGACTGGCCCGTGCAGCCGTTTCGGGGCTGGTGTCCAACGTTGGCCGACACGCTCTACTGCCTGACGGTGCAAGCGCTCTGTGACCGTCTGCGGTTGCTGTTCTTCGGCAATCTGCATCAAGGCTGGACCGAGTTCGTGCTGGCCGACCTGGGGGTGTATCGCTACGAGGCAGTACAGCTGGCGCCCGAGTCACGGGGGCTGACCCATCGCGACGACGTGGCGGCCGGGCTGGCGCTGCATGCATGCAGCGAAGCGATCGAAGCCGGGCTGCCGTGCGAAGACATTCACCGTCAACTGCTGGCGGTGACCACGGACAAATCCTGGTTGCAGAGCCGTCGGCAGAAGCTGCTGTTCCGCCTGGGCTATGCCTGCGAGCGTCAGCAGGATCTGCAGCAGGCCCTGGTGGTGTACCGCAGCTGCGCGTTTGCCCAGGCTCGTGCGCGGATCATTCGCGTGCTCGAATTGCGCGGTGAATACAGCCAGGCGCTGGAATTGGCCGAGCAGGCCAGCCTGGCCCCGCTCAATCCGGCCGAGGCGCAGCAACTGCCGCGCATGCTGCCGCGCCTGCGTCGGCATCTGGGTTTGCCTGCTCAACCCAAGCGCCAGGCCGCAAAAGTCGCGCGCCTGGACCTGACTCTGGTGCTCTGCGAACAGCGCCTGAGCGTCGAGCGGCGGGTGGCCGCGTCGCTGCACAGTGAAGATGCGCCGGTGCATTACGTCGAGAACACCTTGTTCAACGCCTTGTTCGGCCTGCTGTGCTGGAAGGCGATTTTCGCACCGTTGCCCGGCGCCTTTTTTCACCCGTTCCAGAACGGTCCGGCCGACTTGCATCAGCCCGACTTCCGCGAGCGTCGCAGTGCGCTGCTCGACGCATGCCTGGGCGAGCTGGACGATGGGCGCTACAAGCACACCATCCGCCAGACCTGGCGGGACAAGCAGGGCGTGCAATCGCCTTTCGTGCACTGGGGCATGCTCGACGAAACCCTGCTCGAACTCGCATTGGGCTGTATTCCCGCGCAGCACCTCAAACACTGTTTCGACCGGGTGCTGGAAGACGTCAAGGCCAACCGCACCGGTATGCCCGACCTCATCCAGTTCTGGCCCGCCGAAGGTCGCTACCTGATGATCGAGGTCAAGGGGCCCGGCGACCGCTTGCAGGATAACCAACTGCGCTGGCTGGAGTTCTGTGCCCGCCATGCACTGCCGGTGCAGGTCTGCTACGTGGAGTGGGCAGGACAGCCCGCGTGAGCTACACCGTGGCCGTACGGGCCTTGTGCGAGTTCACGGCCAAGGTGGGTGACCTCGACCTGCGCTTCACACCTTCGCCGTCGGCTCAGGAGGGCATGCTCGGCCATCGCCGGGTGACCCAGGGCCGCGAGGCCGGCTACCAGAGCGAAGTCACCCTCAGCGGCCAATACCATGAGTTGCAGGTGCGCGGCCGCGCCGACGGCTATGACCCGGCGCTGAACCGCCTGGAAGAGATCAAGACCCACCGCGGCGACCTCGATCTGCAGCCCGACAATCATCGCCAATTGCACTGGGCCCAGGCCAAGGTCTATGCCTGGCTGATGTGTCAGCAACTGCAGCTGACGCGCATGGACGTTGCCTTGGTGTATTTCGATGTCGATTACGACAAGCAGACGGTGTTCAGCCAGCAGTGCCAGGCGCAGGATCTGGAAGCACATTTCGAACGGCTGTGTTCGCGCTTCCTGCAATGGGCGCGTCAGGAACTGGCCCGTAGCGCCGAGCGCGACGCGGCGCTGCGTGCACTGACCTTCCCCCATGCGGCCTTTCGCGTCGGTCAGCGCGAATTGGCGGAAACCGTCTACAAGGCGGTCAGCACCGGGCGCTGCCTGATGGCCCAGGCCACCACCGGTATCGGCAAGACCCTGGCGACGCTGTTTCCGTTGCTCAAGGCGATGGTCCCGCAGCAACTGGACAAGATTTTCTTTCTCAGCGCCAAAAGCCCCGGTCGTGCCCTGGCGCTGGAGGCCGTGGCGCAATTGCATCGCCAGCCGGGGCTACCGCTTCGTACATTGGAAATGGTCGCGCGGGACAAGGCCTGTGAGCACCCGGACAAGGCCTGTCACGGTGAATCCTGCCCGTTGGCCAAGGGCTTCTACGACCGCCTGCCGGCAGCTCGCGAAGACGCCGTGCGCTTGCAGATCCTGGATCAGGCACAGGTGCGCCAGACCGCCCTGGCGCACCGGATCTGCCCCTATTACCTGAGCCAGGAACTGGCCCGTTGGGCGGACGTGGTCATCGGCGACTACAACTATTATTTCGACCTCAATGCCCTGCTGTTCGGTCTGGCTCAAGAGCGCCAATGGCGTGTGGCAGTGTTGGTCGACGAGTCGCACAACCTGGTCGACCGCGCGCGCGGCATGTACAGCGCCACCCTCGAGCAGCGCACGCTGCAGGCGGTGCGCGCGGCGCCGCCAAGCAAGCTCAAGAGTCCGCTGCAACGTGTGAATCGGGAGTGGAACGCGCTGCACGCCGAGCAATCGGGGCCATACCAGGCGCACGCGCGTCTGCCGGACAAGTTGATCCTGGCGCTGCTGCGCTGCATCAGTCTGATTGGCGACGAGATGAATGCGCAGCCCCAGGGCATCGATCCGCAACTGCTGGACTTCTATTTCCAGGCGTTGCAGTTCACCCGCGTGGCGGATCTGATCGACGAGCACTATGTATTCGACGTGACTCGCCGCGACGGTTCGGGCAAGCGTGTGCAGTCGCAGCTGTGCCTGCGCAATATCGTCCCGGCGCCCTTGCTGGGGCCGCGCATCGCCGCAGCGCGCAGTGCCATTCTGTTTTCCGCCACGCTCAGCCCGCGACGCTACTATGCCGACCTGCTCGGGCTGCCCAAGGACCATGCGTGGATCGACGTGCAGTCGCCGTTCAGTGCCGAGCAGTTGGAGGTGCGCATCGTCGATGACATCTCCACGCGCTTCAACCATCGGCAGGCGTCGCTGGGGCCCATTGTGGAACTGATTGCCAAGCAGTATCTGGCGCAGCCGGGTAACTACCTGGCGTTCTTCAGCAGTTTCGATTACCTGCAGCAGGTCGAGGCACTGTTGGCCGAGCGCTACCCGAACATCGAGCAATGGGCTCAGGCACGCAAGATGGATGAAGGCGCACGGCGTGACTTTCTTGCCCGCTTCACCTCGACCAGTCAGGGCGTCGGTTTTGCGGTGCTTGGCGGTGCGTTTGGCGAGGGCATCGATTTGCCCGGCAAGCGCTTGATCGGCGCCTTTATCGCTACCCTTGGATTGGCCCAGTTCAACCCGGTCAATGAGCAGATCAAGGGGCGCATGAATACCCTGTTCGGTTCGGGGTACGACTACACCTACCTGTATCCCGGTTTGTGCAAGGTGGTGCAGGCGGCAGGACGGGTGATCCGTGGTCAGGACGACAGGGGGGTGGTAGTGCTTATCGACGACCGCTTTGCCGAGGCGCGGGTCAAGAGCCTGTTTCCGCGATGGTGGGCGGTTTAGTTTTCGGCTATGTGGGAGCGGGCTCTGCCCGCGAAGAGGCCGCCACGGAAACATAAAAAAACCCGCCGAAGCGGGTTTTTTCATACAGCCGATCTTCAGCCTTTCACAACCACCGAACCCAACTGGAACCCGGCATGCTGCACCAGCTCCAGCAGCGGTTGTGGGTACACGCCCAGGAGGAAGGCGAGGGCGGCGATGGCCAGCAGCATCACGCCACCAGTGCGCTGTTCCCACTTGAGCGGGGCATCGGTGCGACGCAGGTTCTTTTCCATCAGGAACAAGGTCACCATCACGCGCAGGTAGTAGAAGACGCCGATGGCGCTACCGATCACCAGCGCACCGGTCAGCCACCACAGTTGCGATTCCACGCCCGTGGCGATGATGTAGAACTTGCCGATGAAACCGGCGGTCAGCGGAATGCCCGCCAGCGACAGCATCATCACGGTCAGCACCGCCGTCAGGTACGGACGGCGCCAGAACAGGCCGCGGTACTCGTACAAAGCATCGGCGTCGCGGCCGTTGTACGGCGACGACATCAGGGTGATCACGCCGAACGCACCCAGGCTGGTGATCACGTAGGTCACGAGGTAGACGCCGATGGCTTCCAGAGCCAGGCCCTTGCTCGCTACCAGCGCGATCAGCAGGTAACCGAAGTGGGCGATGGACGAATAACCCAGCAGGCGCTTGAGGTTGCTCTGGGTCACTGCCAGCAAGTTGCCGATCAGGATCGATGCCACCGCAATCACCGCCAGCACATCGCTGAGCACACCGCTGCTGGCTGCCGGCGACAGCTGGAACAAGCGCACCACCACGGCGAACACCGCGACCTTGCTGGCAGTGGCCAGAAACGCAGCGACAGGCGCCGGAGCGCCCTCGTACACGTCGGGTGTCCACAAGTGGAAGGGCACCAGCGACAGCTTGAACGCCAGGCCTACCAGCATCATCGCCAGGCCCAGCTGCGCCAGCGCACTCGGCACACCGGTGGCGGCCAGGGCCAGGCCGATGCCCGAGAAGCTCAGGCTGCCGGCATCGGCGTACAGCAGCGCCATGCCGAACAGCAGGAACGCCGAGCCTGCGGCCGACAGCACCATGTACTTGATGCCGCCTTCCAGCGAGCGCTTGTTGAAGAAGGCGTAGGCGATCAGTCCGTACGTGGGTACCGAGAGCAGTTCCAGACCGATGAACAGCCCGGCCAGGTGCTGCGCGCAAACCAGTACCAGACCACCCAGCGCGGCCATCAGGATCAGCAGGTAAAGCTCTTCACGGTTGCCGGGATAGCCGGTGGCGCCATCACCCAGGTAGGCGTGCGCCAGGGTCACGCAAGCCAGTGTGGCAACCAGGATCAGCGCCATGTACAGCGCGGCGAAGTTGTCCACCTGCAGCAACGGCGTCACGGTCATGGGCGTGAGCTTGAGCACCGGCAGGATCGACAGCAGCGCCAGGTTCAAGCCCGCACACGAGAGCAGGAAGGTTTGCGAATGGTTGCGCCGCCAGGCGATCGCCAGCATCACCGCAACGACGGTGACGGTGGTGATCAGCAGCGGCGCAAGCGCAATAAAGTGTTGAATCGTCAGGTCCATAGCGCTCTTACCGGGCCGAAGCGAGTTGAGTGAAGGCGGTGCCGAACCACTGCTGCACACCGGTCATGGTGGCGGCGGAGGTATCGAGGAAAGGCTGCGGGTAGACGCCAAGCAGAATCAGCAGGCCCGCAAGACCCAGCACCATGATCAGTTCGCGATTGTCCATGCCGGCCAGTACCGCGTCCGACTTGGAGGGGCCGAAGTAGGCTCGGTGAATCATGATCAGCGAGTACACCGAACCGAATACCAGCCCGGAGGTGGCGATGGCGGTGATCCACGGGGCGACGGTGAAGCTGCCCAGCAGGATCAGGAACTCACCGACGAAGTTGCCCGTGCCCGGCAGGCCCAGCGAGGCAGCGGCGAAGAACAGGCTGATGGCCGGCAGGTAGGCAATGCGCGACCACAGCCCGCCCATTTCACGCATGTCGCGAGTGTGCAGACGCTCGTACAACTGGCCGCTGAGGATGAACAGCGCCGCTGCCGACAGCCCGTGGGCGAGCATCTGGATCACCGCGCCTTGCAGGGCCTGCTGGGTGCCGGAGTAGATACCGATCAGCACGAAGCCCATGTGCGAGACGCTGGAGAAGGCGATCAGGCGCTTGATGTCGCTTTGTGCGAACGCCAGGAATGCGCCGTAGAAAATGCCCACCAGACCGAGGGTCATGGCGATCGGTGCGAACTCTGCCGAGGCATTGGGGAACAGCGGCAGGGCGAAGCGCAGGATGCCGTAGGCGGCGGTTTTCAGCAGGATACCGGCCAGGTCCACGGAACCTGCGGTAGGCGCCTGGGCGTGAGCATCGGGCAGCCAGGAGTGGAACGGCACCACCGGCAGCTTCACCGCGAAGGCGATGAAGAAACCGAGCATCAGCAGGTATTCGACATGTTCCGGCAACTGCGCCTTGAGCAGTTCGCTGTAGTTGAACGTCATCACACCGGTGTTGCTGTAGTTGAACAGCACCAGGCCCAGGATCGCCACCAGCATGATCAGGCCGCTGGCCTGAGTGAAGATGAAGAACTTGGTGGCGGCGTAGATCCGGGTCTTCTTGCCATCCGAGGAACTGTGACCCCAGAGCGCGATGAGGAAATACATCGGCACCAGCATCATTTCCCAGAAGAAGAAGAACAGGAACAGGTCCAGCGCCAGGAACACACCGACCACACCGCCCAGAATCCACATCAGGTTGAGGTGGAAGAAGCCGACGTGGCGCTGGATCTCTTTCCACGAGCACAGTACCGAGAGAATACCCAGCAGGCCGGTGAGCAGGATCATCAGCAGCGACAGGCCGTCCAGCGCCAGGTGCACGCTGATGCCGAAGCGCTGGATCCAGTTGAGCTTGAACTCGTAGGCCCAGACAGGTTCCGCGCCGGGTGCAGGCGCCAGGGTGTAGTCGCCATTGGCCCACAGCCAGAGGCCGAGCGCGAGTTCCAGGGACATGGTCAGCAATGCGATCCAGCGGGGCAGGGTAGCGCTGCTGCGCTCCGCTACCCAGCACAGAAGGCCGCCGATGAAGGGGATCAGGATCAGCCAGGGCAAAATCATGACGGGCTCGTTTCCTTTCGCAAAGTCACAGGATTCATATCAGACCGCCGCCAGCACGACGGCGCCTAGCACCAGCACGGCGCCAGCGGCCATCGAAGCGGCATACCAGCGCAACTGACCGGTCTCGGTACGGCTCATGGCGTTGTTGCCGCCCTTGGCCGTACGCGGGATCAAGCCAATCACCTGGTCAACCGGGTCCTTGCGCAACAGGTGGCTGATCAGCAGGTAGGGTTTGACGAACAGCTTGTCGTAGATCCAGTCGAAGCCCCAGGCGGCGAACCACCAGGCCGACAGCACCCGGCCGATGCCGCTGTTGGCCACGGCCGTGGCAACGCGGCGCTTGCCGAGGAACAGCATGGCTGCCAGCAGGATACCGGCCAGGGCAATGGCGCCCGAGGCGATCTCCAGGCTGTGCTTGGCCTCGCCGCCGGCATGACCGACGCTCTGCGGCAGCACGCCCGCCAATGGCGGATGGATCCAGGCACCGATGAAGGTCGACAGCACGATCAGCACGCCCAACGGCAGCCAGTGGGCAACGCCGTGGCCGGCGTGCGCTTCGGTCTTGGCTTCGCCATGGAAGGTGATGAAGATCAGGCGGAAGGTGTACAGCGAGGTCATGAACGCACCGACCAGGCCGGCGTACAGCAAGCCGTTGTTGCCGCTGGCGAAGGCTTCCCAGAGGATCTCGTCCTTGGAATAGAAGCCGGCCGTCAGCAATGGCAGGGCCGCGAGGGCAGAGCCGCCGACGATGAAGCTGGCGTAGGCCAACGGCAGCTTCTTCCACAGACCACCCATCTTGAAGATGTTCTGCTCGTGATGGCAGGCGACGATCACCGCACCCGAGGCAAGGAACAGCAGCGCCTTGAAGAAGGCATGGGTCATCAGGTGGAAGATCGCGCCGTCCCAGGCACCGACGCCCAGGGCCAGGAACATGTAGCCGATCTGGCTCATGGTCGAGTAGGCCAGGATACGCTTGATGTCGGTCTGCACCAGCGCAGCGAAGCCGGCCAGGACCAGCGTGACCCCACCGACCACACCGACCAGATGCAGGATGTCCGGGGCCAGGGCGAACAGCCCATGGGTCCGGGCGATCAGGTAGACACCGGCGGTCACCATGGTGGCGGCGTGGATCAGTGCCGACACCGGGGTAGGGCCGGCCATGGCGTCTGCCAGCCAGGTCTGCAGGGGCAGCTGCGCGGACTTGCCCACGGCGCCGCCAAGCAGCATCAGCGTGGCCAGCACGATCCAGAAGTCACCGACCTTGAAATGTTCCGGCGCCCGCACCAGCAGTTCCTGGATGTTCAGGGTACCCAGTTGCTGGAACAGGATGAACAGGCCGATGGCCATGAACACGTCGCCGATGCGGGTGACGATGAACGCCTTGAGCGCTGCGTTGCCGTTGTTGCGGTTGCCATAGTAGAAACCGATCAACAGGTACGAGCACAGGCCCACGCCTTCCCAACCGAAGTAGATGAACAGCAGGTTGTCGCCCAGGATCAGGAACAGCATGCTGGCAATGAACAGGTTGGTGTAGGCGAAGAAGCGCGAGTAGCCTTCTTCACCGCGCATGTACCAGGAGGCGAACAGATGGATCAGGAAACCCACGCCTACCACCACGCCGAGCATGGTGATCGACAGGCCGTCCAGGTACAGGGTGAAGTTGGGTTCGAACCCATCCACCGCCATCCAGCGCCACAGCAGTTGGGTGTACACGCCACCCTCGGGCGGCGCGACGTTGAACTGCCAGATAACGTAGGCGGCAACCACCGCCGACAGGCCGATGGAGCCGACGCCGATCAGCGCCGAGAGGTTTTCCGAGAAGCGCCCGCGCGAGAACGACAGCAGCAGGAAGCCGATCAGCGGGAATACGAAGGTCAGAAAGATCAGGTTCATCCGCGCATCTCACTGGCAGCGTCGATGTCGAGCGTGTGGAAGCGGCGATACAGCTGCATCAGGATCGCCAGGCCAATGGAGGCCTCGGCCGCGGCCAGGGTGATCACCAGGATGAACATGATCTGTCCATCGGGCTGGCCCCAGCGTGCGCCCGCCACGATGAACGCCAGGGCAGAGGCGTTCATCATGATTTCCAGACTCATCAACACGAAAAGAATGTTACGGCGGACCATCAGGCCGACCAGACCAAGGGTGAACAGGATGCCGGCGACAGCCAGGCCATGCTCGAGAGGGATAGCGGGCATCTGTTTACTCCTTTTCCGTACGGCCGAGGTGGAACGCCGTCACGGCTGCAGCCAGCAGCAGCATCGACGCCAGTTCAACCACCAGCAGGTAGGGACCGAACAGACTGATGCCGACCGCCTTGGCATCGACTGTGGTCTGGCCGATACCGGCAGCGCTGGGGTTGGCGAACAGCACGTACAGCAATTCGAGCAGCAACAAGGCGCCGAGGAATACCGGGCCAGCCCAGATACCCGGCTTGAGCCACACGCGTTCCTGCTGCACCGAGGCCGGGCCCAGGTTGAGCATCATCACCACGAAGACGAACAGCACCATGATGGCGCCGGCGTAGGCGATCACTTCGAGTACACCGGCGAACGGCGCACCCAGGGCGAAGAAGGTCATCGCCACGGCGATCAACGAGATGATCAGATAGAGCAGGGCGTGTACGGGGTTGGTATTGGTGATCACCCTGAGGGTGGACACCACCGCGATACCCGACGCGAAATAGAAAGCGAATTCCATCTTTCTTCCTTAAGGGAGCAAGCTCTTCACGTTGATCGGCTGGGCTTCGTTCTGCGCGGCGCCCTTGGGCTTGCCGGCTACGGCCATGCCGGCTACGCGGTAGAAGTTGTAGTCAGGGTTCTTGCCGGGGCCGGAGATCAGCAGATCTTCCTTTTCGTAGACCAGATCCTGACGCTTGAACTCGGCCATCTCGAAGTCCGGCGTGAGCTGGATCGCGGTCGTCGGGCAGGCTTCCTCGCACAGGCCACAGAAAATGCAGCGCGAGAAGTTGATCCGGAAGAAGTCCGGGTACCAGCGACCGTCCTCGGTTTCTGCCTTCTGCAACGAGATGCAACCCACCGGGCAGGCCACGGCGCACAGGTTGCAGGCCACGCAGCGTTCCTCGCCGTCGGGGTCGCGGGTCAATACGATGCGGCCGCGATAGCGCGGCGGCAGGTAAACCGCCTCCTCGGGGTATTGCAGGGTGTCGCGCTTACGGAAACCGTGGCCGAACACCATGATCAGGCTGCGCAGCTGCGTGCCCGTTCCTTTTACGATGTCACCGATATATTTGAACATGGGTCAATTCCTCACTGAACCGTGCCGGCGGGCGTGTTCAACAACACGATCGCGGCGGTCACCAGCATGTTGATCAGGGTCAGTGGCAGGCAGAACTTCCAGCTGAAATCCATTACCTGGTCGTAGCGAGGGCGCGGGATGGATGCGCGCAGCAGTACGAACAGCATGATGAAGAACGCGGTTTTCAGTGCGAACCAGACGAACGACAGTTGCGGCAGAATTCCGAACGGACCATGCCAGCCGCCGAAGAACAGCGTCACCAGCAAGGCCGAGATCAGGATGATGCCGATGTATTCACCGACGAAGAACATGCCCCATTTCATGCCGGCGTATTCGATGTGGTAGCCGTCGGCCAGTTCCTGTTCCGCTTCCGGCTGGTCGAACGGATGACGGTGAGTCACCGCCACGCCGGCGACGAAGAAGGTACAGAAGCCGAAGAACTGCGGAATGATGAACCACAGGTTCTGCGCCTGGTACTCGACGATGTCGCGCATGTTGAAGGAACCGGCCTGGATCACGATGCCCATCAGCGACAGGCCCATGAACACTTCGTACGACACGGTTTGCGCGGAAGCCCGCAAGCTGCCCAGCAGGGCGTACTTGTTGTTGCTGGCCCAGCCGGCGAACAGCACGGCATACACCGACAGTCCGGCCATGGCGAAGAAGAACAGCAGCCCGATGTTCAGGTCCGCCACACCCCAGGTGGGGGTGATCGGAATGATCGCGAAGGCGATCAGCAAGGCACTCATGGCCACCACCGGCGCCAGGGTGAAGATCACCTTGTCGACGAAGGGCGGGTTCCAGTCTTCCTTGAAGAACATCTTCAGCATGTCGGCGGCAATCTGGAACATGCCGAACGGACCGACCCGGTTCGGGCCGTAGCGATCCTGCCACCAGCCCAGCAGGCGACGCTCGACGAAGCTGAGCAACGCGCCGCAGACGACCACCGCCAGCATGATGACCAGGGCCTTGACCACACCGATGATGATGTCGATCACTTCAGGGGTGAACCAGGTCATTGTGCTGCCTCCTGCAGGCCTTCGACGGATGCGCCGGCAAACGCCGGCGGGATGCCCGCCAGACCAGCGGGCAGACCCACCAGGCCTGCGCCCAGTTCTTCACTGATGCGCAGCGGCAGGCGCAAGGCCCGGCCGGCGACGGTGAGGCTCAGCAGGGCGCCATCGTTGACGCCCAGACGATCCGCCTCGGATTTGGCCAACGCGACGTAGGGAGCCGGAATCCGCTCCTGCACCGGTGCGGAGCGGGAAGAGTTTTCTTCGCTGCCGAACAGGTGATAGAACGGCACTGCCTGCCAGGTGCCGCGAGCGGGCGAGAAGGCCGCCGGCACGCTGGCGAACCAGCCCAGGCCGTCGCCCTGGCTTTCGATCAGGCGTGTGCCGGGGTCACCGGCACGCAGATGGCCGCCCACTTCGTCCTGGAACTTGTTCCAGGCCTGTGGCGAGTTCCAGCCTGGCGACCAGGCGAATGGCACCTGCTGACGTGGCTCGGCCGAGCCCGAGTAGCCTTCCATGGAGAACGAGAAGGCGGTATCGGTATCCTGCGATGTCCGTGGCTCGTGCACGCTGATGTTGGCGCGCATGGCCGTGCGGCCGCTGTAGCGCAACGGCTCACGGGCCAGCTTCAGGCCCTTGATGCGGAACGAGGCCGAGGGCGCGGCATCGACGATGCGCGCCAGTGGTGCAGCGCTGTTGGCCACGGCAGCGGTGACGTGGTCGAGCTGGGTCCAGTCCACCGGCTGGTTCAGCAGCGTGCTGCGCAGCGCGTGCAGCCAGCGCCAGCCTTCGTGGATCAGAATGCTGGCATCCAGGTAGACCGGATCGAACACCTGGAAGAACCGCTGGGCGCGGCCTTCCTGGCTGACCAGCGTGCCATCGCCTTCGGCGAAGCTGGCGGCCGGCAAGACCAGATGGGCGCGCTCGACGGTGCGGGTGTGCTGGTGATCGGCAACGATGACCACCTTGGCGGCGTTCAGCGCAGCATCCACTTTGGCGGCATCGACACGGGTGTACAAATCGTTTTCCAGGATCACCAGTGCGTCGGCGTGACCGTCGATCACGGCTTGCAGCGCGTCGTCCACCGACTCGCCACCGAGCATTGCCAGGCCCATGCTGTTGGCTTCCGGCACGATCAGGCTCAGCGAGCCGGCCTTGTCGCGACCCTTCAAGGCCTTGGCGATGTTGCCTGCCGCCTCGATCAGGGCGTTGCAGCCCAGCGAAGTGCCGCTGATGACCAGCGGACGCTTGGCGGCCACCAGTGCATCGGCAATGCGCTGGGCCAGCTCGAGGGCTTCGGTGTCCAGGCCGCTGACGGCGGGTGCGCTCGGATCGATCGCATGGGCCACGGCGAAGCCGATGCGCGCCAGGTCTTCGGGCGCGGCGTGCACGCATTCTTCGGCGACGTCGTCGAGCTTGGTGTCGGTCAGGCTGGCGATGAACAACGGATGCAGCTCATGTTGACCGATGTTCTTAACGGCAGCGTCGAGCCACGGTTGAACGCGCATGGCCTCGGCCATAGCCTCTGCCTTGCCCTTCACCGATTGACGCAGTGCCAGCGCCATGCGCGCGGCGGTCTGGGTCAAGTCTTCGCCCAACACGAACACCGCGTCGTGGTCTTCGACCTCGCGCAGGCTCGGGATCGGCAACGGGCTGTTCTGCAGCACCTGCAAGGCCAGGCGGATGCGCGACAGCTCGCCGGCTTCGATGCCGCTGTAGAAGTGCTTGGCACCGACCAGTTCCAGCAGGGCGTAGTTGCTTTCCAGGCTGGCCCGCGGCGAGCCGATGCCGACGATGTTGCGGCCGCGCAACAGCTCGGCAGCCTTGTCCAGCGCCTCGTCGAGGCTCAGCTTGCGGTTGCCTTCGGCCAGCAGCGGTTGCCGTGGGCGATCGGTGCGGTTGACGTAGCCGTAGCCGAAGCGGCCACGGTCGCACAGGAAATAGTGGTTCACCGAACCGTTGTAGCGGTTCTCGATGCGGCGCAGCTCACCGTAGCGCTCGCCCGGGCTGATGTTGCAACCGCTCGAGCAGCCATGGCAGATGCTCGGGGCAAACTGCATGTCCCACTTGCGGTTATAGCGCTCGGAGTGCGTCTTGTCGGTGAACACACCGGTCGGGCAGACCTCGGTGAGGTTGCCGGAAAACTCGCTTTCCAGGGTGCCGTCCTCGACCCGTCCGAAGTAGACGTTGTCGTGGGCGCCGAACACGCCCAGGTCGGTGCCGCCGGCGTAGTCCTTGTAGAAACGCACGCAGCGATAGCAGGCGATGCAGCGGTTCATCTCGTGCGCGATGAACGGGCCCAGTTCCTGATTCTGGTGGGTGCGCTTGCTGAACCGATAGCGACGCTCGTTGTGACCGGTCATCACGGTCATGTCTTGCAGATGGCAGTGACCGCCTTCCTCGCAGACCGGGCAGTCGTGCGGGTGGTTGGTCATCAGCCATTCGACGACGCTGGCACGGAATGCCTTGGATTCGTCGTCTTCGATGGAGATCCAGGTGTTGTCGGTGGCAGGGGTCATGCACGACATGACGATGCGACCACGGGTGTCGTTCTCGTCGGTGTACTGCTTGACTGCGCACTGGCGGCAGGCGCCGACGCTGCCCAGCGCCGGGTGCCAGCAGAAATACGGGATGTCGAGGCCCAGCGACAGACAGGCCTGCAACAGGTTGTCTGCGCCATCGACCTCGAGCGCTTTGCCGTCTACGTGGATAGTGGCCATGGTTCAAGTTCTTCGTTGGCCCGTTGTCAGCGGGCGTGGCTAATGGAAATCTTGTCGTTCGCCCGGCGCAGCCGGAAAGGGCGCGTCAACGGGCGATACCGGCGGCACGGGCCGCCGGGCGTGCTGTTGGTCAGGCGCCGGCCATGGTGGGTGTGGCCACCTGGGTCAGGCTGCCCGGCGTGACGGGCTTGATGCCCGCCTCGAACTCGGCACGGAAATATTTGATCGCGCTGCCCAAGGGCTCCACGGCGCCGGGCGCGTGCGCACAGAACGTCTTGCCGGGGCCGAGAAAACCGACCAGGCCCAGCAGGGTTTCGATATCCCCCGGCTGGCCGTTGCCGGTCTCGATGGCGCGCAGCAGCTTGACGCTCCACGGCAGGCCGTCGCGGCAAGGGGTACAGAAGCCACAGGACTCGCGCGAAAAGAACTCTTCCATGTTGCGCAGCAGGGACACCATGTTGACGCTGTCATCCACGGCCATGGCCAGGCCCGTACCCATGCGGGTGCCGACCTTGCCGATACCGCCGGCGTACATCTGCGCGTCGAGGTGTTCGGGCAGCAGGAAACCGGTACCGGCGCCGCCTGGCTGCCAGCACTTGAGCGTGAAACCGTCGCGCATGCCGCCGGCATAGTCTTCGAACAACTCGCGGGCGGTGATGCCGAACGGCAGTTCCCACAGACCGGGGTTCTTGACCTTGCCGGAGAAGCCCATCAGCTTGGTGCCGTGGTCTTCACTGCCCGGCATGGCCAGCGCCTTGTACCAGTCGATGCCGTTGCCGACGATGGCCGGCACGTTGCACAGGGTTTCGACGTTGTTCACGCACGTCGGCTTGCCCCACACGCCCACGGCGGCGGGGAAGGGCGGCTTGGAACGCGGGTTGGCGCGGCGGCCTTCCAGCGAGTTGATCAGCGCGGTTTCTTCACCGCAGATGTAGCGGCCGGCACCGGTGTGCACGAACAGTTCGAAGTCGAAGCCCGAGCCCAGGATGTTCTTGCCCAGCAGGCCGGCGGCTTTCGCTTCCTGTACGGCACGATTCAGGTGCTTGGCGGCTGTGGTGTATTCGCCGCGCAGGAAGATGTAGCCACGGTAGGCCTTCAGCGCGCGCGCGGAAATCAGCATGCCTTCGATCAGCAGATGAGGCTGCTGCTCCATCAGCATGCGGTCTTTCCAAGTGTTGGGCTCCATTTCATCCGCGTTGCACAGCAGGTAGCGGATGTCCATGGATTCGTCTTTGGGCATCAGGCCCCATTTGACACCGGTGGGGAAGCCCGCACCGCCGCGGCCCTTGAGGCCGGAATCCTTTACCGTCTGCACGATGTCGTCCTGCGACATGTCGGCAAATGCCTTGCGCGCGGCGCTGTAGCCGTCCTTGGCCTGGTACTCGTCGAGCCAGATCGGCTCGCCGTCGTCACGCAGGCGCCAGGTCAGCGGATGGGTTTCAGCGGCGCGGGCAATGGTATTGGCCGGGCCGAACGAGGTGAGCTTCATACGTAGCCCTCCAGCAGTTGGGCCACGCCAGCGGGCTGGACATCGCCAAAGGTATCGTCGTCGATCATCAGCGCCGGGGCCTTGTCGCAATTGCCCAGGCAGCACACCGGCAGCAGGGTGAAGCGACCGTCGGCGGTGGTCTGGCCCAGGCCGATGCCCAGCTTGCTCTGGATTTCGCTGACCACCGATTCATGCCCGCCGATGTAGCAGACCATCGAATCGCATACGCGGATGATGTGGCGGCCTACCGGCTGGCGGAATATCTGGCTGTAGAACGTGGCCACGCCTTCGACATCGCTGGCCGGAATGCCGAGCAGTTCGCCGATTGCGTACAGCGCGCCATCAGGCACCCAGCCGCGTTCCTTCTGGACGATCTTGAGGGCTTCGATGGACGCCGCACGCGGGTCCTCGTAGTGGTGCAACTCGTGCTCGATGGCCGAGCGCTCGGTTTCGCTCAGGGCGAAACGGTCTGTCTGGATGAGCGTGCTGTTCATGCTTAACGGTCCACGTCGGCCATAACGAAATCGATGCTACCCAGGTACGCGATCAAGTCCGCGACCATGCTGCCCCTGATCACCGAAGGGATCTGCTGCAGGTGCGGGTAGCTTGGGGTGCGTATGCGGGTACGGTAGCTCATGGTGCCGCCGTCGCTCGTCAGGTAATAGCTGTTGATGCCCTTGGTCGCTTCGATCATCTGGAAGGATTCGTTGGCCGGCATTACCGGGCCCCACGAAACCTGCAGGAAGTGTGTGATCAAGGTTTCGATGTGCTGCAGCGTGCGCTCCTTGGGCGGCGGCGTAGTCAGCGGGTGATCCGCCTTGTACGGGCCTTCGGGCATGTTGCGCATGCATTGGTCGATGATGCGGATGCTCTGGCGCATCTCTTCGACGCGGACCATGCAGCGGTCATAGGCATCGCCGTTGTGCGCGAGCGGCACTTCGAACTCGAAGTTCTCGTAGCCCGAATACGGACGCGCCTTGCGCAGGTCGAAATCGCAACCGGTGGAGCGCAGGCCGGCACCGGTGACGCCCCACTCCAGGGCTTCCTTGGTGTTGTAGGCGGCGACGCCAATGGTACGGCCCTTGAGGATGCTGTTCTGCAGCGCAGCCTTGGTGTATTCGTCGAGGCGCTTGGGCAGCCATTCGACGAAGTCCTTGACCAGCTTCTCCCAGCCGCGCGGCAGGTCGTGAGCCACGCCACCGATGCGGTACCAGGCCGGGTGCAGGCGGAAGCCGGTGATGGCTTCGATCACCGTGTAGGCCTTCTGGCGGTCGGTGAAGGTGAAGAACACCGGGGTCATGGCGCCGACGTCCTGGATGTAGGTACCCAGGAACAGCAGGTGGCTGGTGATGCGGAAGAACTCGGCCATCATGATGCGGATGGTGTCGACCTTCTGCGGCACCTTGATGCCGGCCAGCTTCTCGACGGCCAGCACGTAGGGCAGGTTGTTCATCACCCCGCCCAGGTAGTCGATGCGGTCGGTGTAGGGGATGAAGCTGTGCCACGACTGGCGCTCGGCCATTTTCTCGGCACCACGGTGGTGGTAGCCGATGTCGGGCACGCAGTCGACGATCTCTTCGCCGTCCAGCTGCAGGATGATGCGGAATGCACCGTGCGCGGAAGGGTGGTTGGGGCCCAGGTTGAGGAACATGTAGTCCTCGTTGGTCCCGGAGCGTTTCATGCCCCAGTCCTCGGGCTTGAAGCGCGCCGCTTCCTCTTCCAGCTGCTGCTTGGCCAGGGTCAGGCTGTAGGGGTCGAACTCGGTCGCGCGCGCCGGGTAGTCCTTGCGCAGTGGGTGACCTTCCCAGGTCGGCGGCATCATGATGCGCGACAGGTGAGGGTGACCGGCGAAGTCGATGCCGAACATGTCCCAGACTTCACGCTCGTACCAGTTGGCGTTGGGCCAGATACCGGTGATGGTCGGCAGGTTCAGGTCGCCTTCGTTCAAGGCCACCTTGAGCATGACGTCGCTGTTACGCTCGACCGACAGCAGGTGGTAGAACACCGTGAAGTCGCCCGCGCCGGGGATGGCGCGGCGATGGGTGCGCAGGCGCTCGTCCACGCCGTGCAGGTCGTAGAGCATGCTGTACGGCTTGGACACGTTGCGCAGGAACGTGAGGATCTCGACCAGCTTGGCACGGGCCACCCACAGCACCGGCATGCCGGTACGGGTTTCCTGGGCGAGGAACGCCTCGGGGCCAAAGCGCTGGTTCAGTTCGACGACCACATCTTGGTCGTCAGCCTTGTAGGGCGGGATATACAGAGCGGTGTCCGCTGTTGTCATGGTCTCGGTCGCTATCGGTCAACTACGGTGTGAAGCCAGGGGTTCTCGGCCTGCATCGGCAGGCGTGACAAACGCTGGATCAGACTTCGTCGGGGCTGCGCAGGTGGGTTACCGCAATACGCTGTTCGCGGCGCTGTTCCTTCTGCGACGGCATCTCGGCGCGGTAGACGCCTTGATCACCGACGACCCAGGACAACGGGCGACGCTCCTGCCCAATCGACTCCTGCAACAGCATCAGGCCTTGCAGGAATGCTTCAGGGCGCGGCGGGCAGCCAGGCACGTAGACGTCCACGGGGAGGAACTTGTCGACCCCCTGGACCACCGAGTAGATGTCGTACATGCCACCGGAGTTGGCGCACGAACCCATGGAGATGACCCACTTGGGCTCGAGCATCTGCTCGTAGAGGCGCTGGATGATCGGCGCCATCTTGATGAAGCAGGTGCCGGCGATGACCATGAAGTCGGCCTGACGCGGCGAGGCCCGAATGACTTCGGCGCCGAAGCGGGCGATGTCATGGGGTGCCGTGAAGGCCGTGGTCATTTCCACGTAGCAGCACGAAAGACCGAAGTTGTACGGCCACAGGGAGTTCTTGCGACCCCAGTTGACCGCGCCGCTGAGGACGTCTTCGAGTTTGCCCATGAAGATGTTCTTGTGAACCTGATCTTCTAGGGGGTCGGAAACAGTTTCCCTGGTGCCGATGGGATACTGCTCGTTGGGAGCATCGGGGTCGATCCGGGTGAGATTGTATTGCATTGCCAAAGCCTCATTGTTTCAGCTTCGCCTGCCGCTTGCGACGAGCTTCCGGTGCCCAGTCAAGGGCGCCCACTCGGAACAGGTAGACAAGACCTGCCAACAGAATTGCTATGAAAACGAGAGCTTCGACGAATCCGGTCCAGCCGCTTTCGCGGACGGACACAGACCAGGCAAAGAGAAAAAGGGCTTCGATATCGAAGATCACGAACAGCATCGCGACCAGATAGAATTTGGCGGAAAGGCGCAGGCGGGCGCTGCCGACCGGCAGCATGCCGGATTCGAAAGGTTCGTTCTTGCTGCGTCCGAAGGCTTTGCTGCCCAGCAGGCTGGAGAGCCCGAGCATGAACGCACACAGACCGGCAACACCGAGAAGGAAGATGGCAAAGCCCCAGTTGTGGGCGATGAGTCCTGTCGAATCGGGCATGCTGGTTTCCTTGGCAGGGGCCGGGGCCTCTGGGTTGAATGAAGTGTCGCAGTGACGATATGTCGCAGCAGAATCAATCGCGATGATTTTATGGGTAAAAGCCGGGCAAGTAAATTTCGGATCGCAAATTAATTCGTATCATTACGCACATAGGCTTATTCAATGTAGCTCACTGGGGGGATTTAGGTGGGTGAAACACGAAAATATCAAGCAGGCCAAGCTTTTACCGTGAGTACGCGAATATCTTAATGATAACTAATATCATTTAGCGTCTTGGATTGACCGTGCAAGTTGGCTCAATTAACTGTGCGCAGTGTTTTACCCGCTTATTCGGTTGCCGGCATTGCGCTGGATCAATCGGACGCATAAAAAAGCCGCCGGCAACTGCATGCGGCGGCTTTGGATTCAACACCCATCCCTGTGGGAGCGACGGTGACCCTGTGGGAGCGGGTTCTACCCGCGACGGCCATCTGCGGTCTGGCGGGTAAAACGCGCCGAATTCTTCGCGGGCAGAGCCCGCTCCCACAGTTACCTTGCCGCACAGGCACCTCGTCCCACAGACGCTGCGCCCTCGCGAGAGCAGCTTGCCTGGGGGATCAGTGGAACTGCTCTTCCTCGGTCGAGCCGGTCAGGGCGGTGACCGACGAGGCGCCGCCCTGGATCACGGTGGTCATGTCGTCGAAGTACCCGGTACCCACTTCCTGCTGGTGGGCGACGAAGGTGTAGCCCTTTTCGGCATCGGCGAATTCCTGCTCCTGCAGCTTCACATAGGCCGTCATGTCGTTGCGCGCGTAATCGTGCGCCAGGCTGAACATGCCATGCCACATGTTGTGGATCCCGGCGAGGGTGATGAACTGATGCTTGTAGCCCATTGCCGACAGCTCGCGCTGGAATTTGGCGATGGTTGCGTCGTCCAGGTTCTTCTTCCAGTTGAAGGAAGGCGAGCAGTTATAGGAAAGCAACTGGTCCGGGTACTCGCGCTTGATGGCCTCGGCGAAGCGACGCGCCTCATCAAGGTCCGGCTTGGCGGTTTCGCACCAGATGAGGTCGGCATAGGGCGCGTAGGCCAGGCCGCGGGCGATTGCCTGATCGAGGCCGGCACGTACCTTGTAGAAGCCTTCGGGTGTGCGGGTGCCGGTCACGAACGGCTGGTCGTAAAGGTCGCAGTCCGACGTCAGCAGGTCCGCAGCGTTCGCATCGGTGCGCGCCAGGATGATCGTTGGCACACCAGCGACATCGGCGGCCAGGCGCGCAGCGGTGAGTTTCTGCACGGCTTCCTGGGTCGGCACCAGTACCTTGCCGCCCATGTGCCCGCATTTCTTCACCGAGGCCAACTGGTCCTCGAAGTGAACGCCGGCGGCGCCCGCTTCGATCATGTTCTTCATCAGTTCATAGGCATTGAGCACGCCGCCGAAGCCGGCTTCGGCATCGGCCACGATCGGTGCAAAGTAGTCGATATAGCCTTGGTCACCAGGGTTCTTGCCGGCTTTCCATTGGATCTGGTCGGCACGTCGGAACGAGTTGTTGATGCGCTTGACTACGGTCGGCACCGAGTCCACCGGGTACAGCGACTGGTCGGGGTACATCGATTCGGCCGAGTTGTTGTCTGCTGCGACCTGCCAGCCGGACAGGTAGATGGCCTGGATGCCGGCCTTGACCTGTTGCACGGCTTGGCCGCCGGTAAGCGCGCCCATGCAGTTGACGAAATCCTTGTCGGGGCGGAATGAAGGCTTGGCGCCCTGGGTCACCAGGTTCCACAGTTTCTCTGCGCCCAGGCGGGCCAGCGTGTGTTCGGGTTGGACCGATCCGCGCAGGCGCACCACGTCGGCGGGCGAGTAGTTGCGCGTCACACCTTTCCAGCGCGGATTTTCGGACCAGTCTTTTGCAAGGGCCGCTTCTTGTTGTTCGCGTGTCAGTGCCATGGAGATAAACCTCGTGCATAGGTTCGATGATGGGGTTGCTGCGCCAGGCGCTGCTTGTGCCGAACTGCCGGTCGGCCTTCACCTTGCGGTGCGTTTGCCAGCGTGGCAAAGGCGCGGATCAGTGAAGGCGAGGCCATCATGCCCCATGGATTTTCTGCACGTCAAACGTTTTGTAGTGGAATCTACTAAGCACTACATAAAGGCCAATTTCGCGACTGTGGAGTCATTTTTCGAGGCTGCGGTCGACGATTCCCGACAGGGGTGGCGCTGTCGCGCCTCAGGCTCAGTCAAGGGTGTCGACCTTGACTCGAACGGTAGTGTCGTTACGCCCCTGAGTGCTGTATTGCCGGGCGATGCCCTGTTGGTTGATGCTCGAATGCTCGTTCATGCCGGCCACCGTGATCCACTCGCCGAGCCGGCCGCTGAGGGTCGATTGCGTACTTTGCACGTTGACCACGTCGGCCCTTTCCTGGCTCAGTCGATCGTTGTTTGTAGCGATGTTGAGGTGCACTACATCACCGGTCAGGCTCGCCGTGACGTAGAAACCCTGGGTGACATCGCGGTACTCGGTCTGCGCTTGCAGGCGACCGTACGCGTCGGTGCCTGCAGTAGTTAGGGGTACGCTTTGGCCGATCTGGATCAGTGCCGGGCTGCCTTCGCTGGCCTGAACCTGCTGCACTCCGCCGCTGCGGTTGTCGGTACCGTACTGGATGATGCGCGTAGTGCCACCGCCGTTGACGCGATAGCCGCGCTGGTTGGCGGTGTTGCTGTCGCTGGTGTCGACACTGATCAGCAGGCGTCGCGCCGGCTTGTCCAATTGCTCGAGCAGCGCCGTGAGCTCGTCGAGCTTGTCGGGCTCGGCGTTGACCACCAGTTGGTTGCCGTAGGCTGCGACGCTGCCGTCTCGTCCCACCAGTTGTTGGGCGATGGGCAGGATATCGGCACTGGTGCGATAGTGAAGGGGCATGACCTGGGTAGCCGCCTGGGCACTGGGCATCAGGCACAACAGCAGGCTGGCGAGCAGAAGGTGCAGCGGCATGTCCGTGATCTCCGCATTGGATGTGCGGACAAGTATGGCATGCGCGCTGAATGTACAGGATGCAGCATATCAGCCGAACCACGTCGCCGCTTTCGCGGCCGCTGACCGCCCGAAGGCGGATGCGAGCCTCCGTAGGAGCGGTCAGCGGCCGCGAAAGGGTCCCCGCAGTCCAGCAGGCGTATCACGATGCGCCGTTCGCGGCCGACGACCACGCTCACACGTGTCAGCTTGGACTGCGAACCATGTCCACATGGGGCAGGCCGGCTTCGAGAAACTCACCGCTGACGACGCGAAAGCCATGGTGTTCGTAGAACGTCGTGGCATGCACCTGAGCGCTGAGTTTCTGCTCGTGCAGGCCCAGTGCATTGGCATGGGCGATGACCGCTTGCAGCAACTTGTCGCCCACCCTCAGGCCGCGCCAGTCCTTGAGCACGGACACCCGGCCGATTTCACCGTCGGCGAGCAGGCGGGCAGTGCCCACCGCATAGTCGCCTTCGACGGCCAGGAAATGCACCGCGCTCAGATCGTCCTCGTCCCATTCCAGCTCGGCCGGAATCGCCTGCTCGGCGATGAACACCGCCTCGCGAATGCGCCGGATGTCGCGATTGTCCTTGTGCCAGTCCGCCACGCGCACGCCAATGCTATTCATCGATGGCGAACCCCAGGCTCCCTTGCTTCACCAGCTCGCAGAGCAGTGCGCGACCCTGTTCGTCGTGCATCCAGGGGCCCAGGTTGTCGATGTGCAAGGCGTCGGCCGCGCAGATCAGCTTCAACAGATCGCGCAGTTCGCCGGGCAACAAGCGGCTTTGGCCACTGGCGAACAACAACAGGTCTGCGTCGACTTCCGACCAGGCCAGGCGGGCGCTCGGGTTACGCACCAGCAGCGCACCCTGTTCCAGTTCGGCAAGCAGATCGGCCTCGGCCATGTCTTCGCCGGCGACCAGCTCCGGATAGCGCGGCTCGGTCATGAACTGGCCAAACCAGGTCAGCAACAGGCGCTCGTCGCTCATGTGCTCGGCCAGCAGGCGCTTGAGCCGATCCAGGGCGTCGTGCTGGATCTGGTGCGGGTCGGCCGCAGGCACGGCATCGGCGTCGCTGTAGCGCTCTTCGTCCGGCAGGAACTGGCTGAGGAAGTCGGTGAAGTGAGTCAGCACTTCGGCAGCGCTCGGTGCACGGAAACCGACCGAATAGGTCATGCAATCGTCCACGGCAACGCCGCAATGGGCCAGGCGCGGCGGCAGATAGAGCATGTCGCCGGGCTCCAGGGTCCACTCTTCGCTCTGCTGGAAGTCGGCCAGGATGCGCAGATCCGGATGATCGAGCAGCGGGCTCTGCGAATCGCACATCTGCCCGACCTTCCAGTTGCGCTTGCCCAGGCCCTGCAGCAGAAACACGTCGTAGTTGTCGAAGTGCGGACCCACACCACCGCCTGGTGCGGCAAAGCTGATCATGACGTCATCGATGCGCCAGCTGGGCAGGAAGCGGAAGTGCTCGAGCAGCTCGGCGACTTCCGGAACGAACTGGTCCACGGCCTGGACCAGCAGGGTCCACTCGGTTTCCGGCAGCTTGCTGAATTCATCTTCGGCGAAGGGGCCGCGGCGCATTTCCCATGGCTGGGCGCCGTGCTCGATGACGATCCGCGACTCGACTTCTTCCTCGAGCGCCAGGCCAGCCAGCTCGTCGGCGCTCAGCGGATTTTCGAAATCGGTGAAGGCCTGCCGTACCAGCAGGGGTTTCTTCTGCCAGTAGTCGCGCAGGAATTCAGCGGCAGTCAGGCCGCCCAGTATTTGAAGTGGGGTATTAGCTTTCATGTGTAACCTGCTGAATAATATTGCTTTTATAACTGGAATAAAAACGCCCGGCGAGGCCGGGCGTCAAAGCGTCGGTAGCGAATGTCAGACGCGCTTGGCCTGCGCTGCTGCATTGCCTATGTAGTTCGCCGGGGTCAGTTGCTTGAGTTCGGCCTTGGCTTCTTCAGGCATGTCCAGACCATCGATGAAAGTCTGCAGTGCTTGTGGGCCGATGCCCTTGCCGCGGGTCAACTCCTTGAGCTTCTCGTACGGGTTCTCGATGTCGTAACGGCGCATGACCGTCTGGATGGGTTCGGCCAGCACTTCCCAGCAAGCGTCCAGATCTTCAGCTATTTTCTGAGTATTGATCTCTAACTTGCTGATTCCCTTGAGACTTGCTTCGTAGGCGATCACGCTGTGGGCGAAACCGACACCGAGGTTGCGCAGCACGGTGGAGTCGGTCAAATCGCGCTGCCAGCGCGAGATCGGCAGCTTGCTGGCCAGGTGCTGGAACAGCGCGTTGGCGATACCCAGGTTGCCTTCGGAGTTCTCGAAGTCGATCGGATTGACCTTGTGCGGCATCGTCGAGGAACCGATTTCGCCAGCGATGGTGCGCTGCTTGAAATAGCCCAGGGAGATGTAGCCCCAGATATCACGATCGAAATCGATGAGGATGGTGTTGAAGCGGGCGATCGCGTCGAACAGCTCGGCAATGTAGTCATGCGGCTCGATCTGCGTGGTGTAGGGATTGAAGCCCAGGCCCAGTTCGTCTTCGATGAAGGCGCGGGCATTGGCTTCCCAATCGATCTGCGGGTAGGCCGACAGGTGCGCGTTGTAGTTGCCTACCGCGCCGTTGATCTTGCCCAGCAGGGGCACGGCTGCCACCTGCGCGATCTGCCGCTCCAGGCGGTACACCACGTTCGCCAGCTCCTTGCCCAGGGTCGTCGGCGAAGCCGGCTGGCCATGGGTGCGCGACAGCATCGGCACGTCGGCGAAGCGATGGGCCAGCTCGCGGATCGACCCGGCGATCTGGCGCATCAGCGGCAGCATCACATCGTCGCGGCCTTCGCGCAGCATCAGCGCGTGGGACAGGTTGTTGATGTCTTCGCTGGTGCAGGCGAAATGGATGAACTCGCTGACCTTGGCCAGTTCCGGCAGCTTGGCAGCCTGCTCCTTGAGCAGGTACTCGATGGCCTTGACGTCGTGGTTGGTGGTGCGCTCGATTTCCTTGACGCGCTCGGCGTGCTCCAGGGCGAAATCACTGGCAAGCACATCCAGTACGGCGTTGGCCTCTGCCGAGAAAGCCGGTACTTCGGCGATTTGCGGGTGCGCGGCCAGGCGCTGCAACCAGCGCACTTCGACCAGAGCGCGGAAGCGAATCAGGCCGTACTCGCTGAAAATGGTGCGAAGGGCCTGGGTTTTGCCGGCGTAGCGGCCGTCTACAGGGGAAACCGCAGTGAGCGAAGAAAGCTGCATGGGTATTCTCGGACAGTCGGGCTTTGAAAAGGGCGCGAATTATACATGAAAAAAGCCGGTTGGGCGGCCCGGGCCAACCCTCCGGTCGTTCATCCGCGCATCAGGGGGTACAGCTCTCGCAACAGCTTGCGGCGGCTGATCACCAGCTGCCAGCGATGCCCGCCCAATTGTCGCCACAGGCGTGCGGCACGGATGCCGGCCAGCAGCAGGGCACGAATCTTGGAAGCGTTGTTGGGCTGCTGCAGGTGGCGCGTATCGCCATGCACCTGGATGCGTTGGCGCAGCGTGCTCAGGGTGTCCTGGTACAGCGCACCAGTAGCGGCGATGACGTTCTCATGGCCCTGGCCGAAGTGCTCGACCTGGTTCTGGATCTGCGGAATGCGCTTGCCGATGATCTCCAGCATCTCGCCGCGCTTGGCCAGCTGCCGCTCCAGGCCCAGCATCGACAGCGCGTAGCGCAGCGGCTCGCGCTGCAGGCTGCCGGGGTCTCGCTCCAGCGCGCTGGACAGCGCGCCATAACCTTCGCGCAGATGGCTGTCGTCGCCACCGAACACTTCAAGCGTGTTCTGCGGATCGACCACCAGCAGGCTGCCCAGCAGGCAGGCGACGTCAGCCTCGGCGGCGGAACCGGTCTTGGCGATACGGTCGACCAGCACCGCCGCCTGGAACACCGCGCCCAGGGCTACCAATTGTTCCTGCAGGTTGTTCATGGCTGGCTCCAGGCCTCGGCGACTTCGATGACGCCGCCACCCAGGCAGATTTCGCCGTCGTAGAACACCACCGACTGACCTGGGGTGACAGCCCGTTGCGGCTCGTCGAATACCGCGCGATAGCCCTCGGCGGTGCGTTCCAGGGTGCATGCCTGGTCGCTTTGACGATAGCGAACCTTGGCCGTCAGGCGCCGCGGCTCGGCCAGGTCCACCGGGTTCACCCAGTAGATTTCCGAAGCGAGCAGGGCGCCGGAAAACAGCAGCGGATGCTCGTTGCCCTGGCCCACGATCAATTCGTTGGCGACCAGGTCCTTGGCCAGCACGTACCACGGGTCGTCACCGGCGTCCTTGAGGCCGCCGATACCCAGCCCCTGGCGCTGTCCGATGGTGTGGTACATCAAGCCGTGGTGACGGCCGATGACCTCGCCGCTGGTGGTCTTGATCTCGCCTGGCTGCGCTGGCAGGTACTGCTTGAGAAAGTCGCTGAAGCGGCGTTCGCCGATGAAGCAGATACCGGTGGAATCCTTTTTCTTGGCGGTCGCCAGACCGTGCATCTCGGCGATGGCGCGCACTTCGGGCTTTTCCAGTTCGCCTACGGGAAACAGCGTGCGAGCGATCTGCTCACCGCCGACGGCGTGCAGGAAGTAGCTCTGGTCCTTGTTCGGGTCCAGGCCCTTGAGCAGTTGCGTCTGCCCGTCGCTGTCGCGGCGACGCACGTAGTGGCCGGTGGCAATCAGGTCGGCGCCCAGCATCAGTGCGTAGTCCAGGAATGCCTTGAACTTGATCTCGCGGTTGCACAGGATGTCCGGGTTTGGCGTACGGCCGGCCTTGTACTCCTCGAGGAAGTGCTCGAAGACGTTGTCCCAGTATTCAGCCGCGAAGTTGGCGGTGTGCAGCTTGATGCCCAGCTTGTCGCAAACGGCCTGGGCATCCGCCAGGTCCTCACGCGCCGTGCAGTATTCGGTTCCGTCGTCTTCCTCCCAGTTCTTCATGAACAGGCCTTCCACGTGGTAGCCCTGCTCCATCAGCAGTAGGGCGGAAACGGAAGAGTCGACGCCGCCGGACATGCCGACGATGACGCGCTGTTTTGCGCAGTGGCGGGGAGCTGGCTCACGCATGGGATTCGATGGGGTCTCTGAAAAGGACGCGATTCTAACAGGGTAAGCTGCAAAACGCTCAGGTGCGAATCAGCCCCAGGCTGTGCAGCGGTCCGTTCAGGTAGTCGTCCAGGCATTGCATGACCAGCTCGCTGCGCAGTCGATGGCCCTGTGCGGCCAGCTCGTCGCGGGTCAGCCAGGTGGTGCCGCTGATGTCCGGATCCAGTTCGAGCTCGGGGTTGAGGTGCAGGGGGCGTGCACTGAAGCAGATGCGCTGGTAGGTCACGCCGTTGCTGGGCGCCGTGTACAGGTAGATGCCGACCACGCCGGTCAGCTCGACGTCCCAGGCAGTTTCTTCGAGGGTCTCGCGCAGGGCGGCTTGCATGAGGTTTTCGTCAGGCTCGAGATGGCCGGCAGGCTGGTTGAGCACCAAACGTCCGCCTTTCATTTCCTCGACGAACAGAAAACGCCCGCTGTCCTCGATGATAGTGGCGACAGTGATATGCGGTTGCCAGGTCATGATGGAATCTCCCATTGATGGACCCCTCGTAGGAGCGGTCCGTGGCCGCGAACCCGGCACCGCGGTGCATCAGACAATACGCGTTGCTCCTTTCGCGGCCGATGACCGCTCCTACGGGCGCATGCGATCTTCCGTAGGAGCGGTCCGTGGCCGCGAACCAGGCGCCGCGGTGCATCAGACAGTTCGCGTTGCTCCTTTCGGGGCCGATGACCGCTCCTACGGGCGCATGCGATCTTCCGTAGGAGCGGTCCGTGGCCGCGAACCAGAGGCGCCGCGGTGCATCAGACAATTCGCGTTGCTCCTTTCGGGGCCGATGACCGCTCCTACGGGAGATCGCCTGCGCTTAAAAAGTCAGCCCCGGCACAGGGCCAGGGCTGGGGGTGTTACCGGTTCAAACCTTACACCAGCGAAGCGATCGCGGCGTTCAGGGTTTCGCTGGGGCGCATGGCCTTGCGGGTCAGTTCGGCATCGGCATGGTAGTAGCCGCCGATGTCCACTGGCTTGCCCTGCACGGCGTTGAGCTCGGCGACGATCTTCGCCTCGTTCTCGGCCAGGGTCTTGGCCAGCGGCGCGAACTGCGCTTGCAGGGCGGCGTCGTCGTTCTGCTCGGCCAGGGCCTGGGCCCAGTACAGTGCCAGGTAGAAGTGGCTGCCACGGTTGTCGATGTTGCCGACCTTGCGCGATGGCGACTTGTTGTTGTCGAGGAATTGGCCAGTGGCCTTGTCCAGGGTTGCGGCCAGTACCAGCGCCTTGGGGTTGTCGTAGGTGCTGCCCAGGTGCTCCAGCGAAGCGGCCAGGGCCAGGAACTCACCCAGGGAATCCCAGCGCAGGAAGTTTTCTTCGACCAGTTGCTGCACGTGCTTGGGCGCCGAACCGCCAGCGCCGGTTTCGAACAGGCCGCCGCCATTCATCAGCGGCACGATCGAAAGCATCTTGGCGCTGGTGCCCAGTTCCATGATCGGGAACAGGTCGGTCAGGTAGTCGCGCAGCACGTTGCCGGTCACTGAAATGGTGTCTTGCCCGGCACGAATGCGCTTGAGCGAGAAAGCCATGGCATCGACCGGCGACATGATCTGGATGTCCAGGCCATTGGTGTCGTGGTCTTTCAGGTATTTCTGCACCTTGTCGATCATCACCGCGTCGTGGGCGCGTGCCGGGTCGAGCCAGAACACGGCAGGGGTGCTGCTGGCACGGGCGCGGTTGACGGCGAGCTTGACCCAGTCCTGGATCGGCGCGTCCTTGGTCTGGCACATGCGGAACACGTCACCAGTCTCGACCTTCTGCTCCATGAGCACGCGGCCATTGCTGTCGCTGACGCGGACCACGCCGTCGGCGGCAATCTGGAAGGTCTTGTCGTGGGAACCGTATTCCTCGGCTTTCTGCGCCATCAGGCCCACGTTGGGCACGCTGCCCATGGTGGTCGGATCGAATGCACCGTGCTTCTTGCAGTCTTCGATGGCGGCCTGGTAGATGCTGGCGTAGCAGCGATCCGGGATCAGGGCCTTGGTATCCTGCAGCACACCTTCGGTGTTCCACATCTTGCCCGAGTCGCGGATCATGGCCGGCATCGAGGCATCGACGATGACGTCGCTGGGCACGTGCAGGTTGGTGATGCCCTTGTCGGAGTTGACCATGGCCAGGGCAGGGCGAGTGGCATAGACGGCCTGGACGTCGGCTTCGATCTGCGCCTGCTGCTCGGCGGGCAGCGACTTGATGCGCGAGTACAGGTCACCGATGCCGTTGTTCAGGTTGAAACCTACCTGCTCCAGCACGTCGGCGTGCTTGTCCAGCGCCTCCTGATAGAACTCGGCGACGATCTGGCCGAACATGATCGGATCGGAGACCTTCATCATGGTGGCTTTGAGGTGAACGGAGAACAGCACGCCCTGTTTCTTGGCGTCCTCGATCTCGGCGGCCACGAAGGCGCGCAGGGCTTTTTTGCTCAGCGCGGCGCAGTCGATGATCTCGCCAGCCAGGACCTTGGTCTTTTCCTTCAATACGGTGGTGCTGCCGTCGCTGCCGACCAGTTCGATCTTGACGCTGCCGTCGGCTTCGATCAGGGCACTTTTCTCGCTGCCGTAGAAATCGCCGCTGCTCATGTGCGCAACGTGGGACTTCGAGTCGGCGGCCCAGGCGCCCATCTTGTGCGGGTGCTTGCGCGCATAGTTCTTGACCGACAGTGGTGCACGGCGGTCGGAGTTGCCTTCACGCAGTACCGGGTTCACGGCGCTGCCCTTGACCTTGTCGTAGCGGGCGCGGGTGTCCTTGTCGGCATCCGACTCGGCGCTGTCTGGGTAGTCGGGCAGGTCGAAGCCTTGGTCCTGCAGCTCTTTGATCGCCGCCTTCAGTTGCGGTACCGAAGCGCTGATGTTCGGCAGTTTGATGATGTTGGCTTCAGGCGTGGTGGCCAGGGTGCCCAGCTCGGCGAGATCGTCCGGCACGGGTTTGCCGGCCTGCAGACGCTCGGGAAAGCTTGAAAGGATGCGCGCCGCCAGGGAGATGTCGCGGGTCTCGACGGCGATGTCCGAAGAAGCGGTGAAGGCTTCGATGATCGGCAGCAGCGAATAGGTGGCCAGGGCTGGCGCTTCGTCGGTGAAGGTGTAGATGATCTTTGAGCGGGTGGGCATAATCGAATTAACTCTCTTCTTTGCTGAGCGTGCACAGAATCTCGAGATGCGCAGGATAGGCGCTTTCGCTCGTTGTCATCAATGAGGCGAAAAATCGAGCATTGGTCGCGGTGATGTGGGATGCATCAGTAGAGCGTCAAGCGGTCGACCGGCAACAACGGCCCTCTCGCGACTCGCATGGGCAGTGCACGCGGGCGGACCGGTCCGACCAAGGTGACCCTGCGGTCACTGCGGCAGTATACCACTGGTCGCGGCGATGAATACTGTGTAGGGGGCACAAAGCTGGGCGGGTCGGCAGCTGCCGGAAACGAAACAGGCCATCCGTGTGGATGGCCTGTCCGGGTGCACATTCGCAGCAATGACGGCGAGCAAGCGCTCACGTTGCACAGCATGCGCCCGAGGAACGCTTGCTCGCGATCACTGTTCCTGCGACGCGATCATGCGTTCGCGGACTCCCTTGCCTCTTCTTTGGTCGTCGCAGTGCTTGCTTGCGTGACTTCGGCCTCTACCGTCTTGATGGCCACGGCGTGCAGCCCCTTGGGTCCCTGTGAGATCTCGAAGGAAACGGCCTGGCCAGCCTTCAGCGTCTTGTAACCCTCCATGGCGATGGCGGAGAAATGGGCGAAAAGATCCTCGGTCTGACCGTCTTCGATAATGAAGCCGTAGCCCTTGGCATTGTTGAACCACTTGACTTTACCACTGCGCATACCCATATCCCTCTGCAAAGGACTCCAGCTCTGGAGTATCATCCACTTCGTGCGCAACACAACCGATTGAAAAAATTTGGTTGACTGCGCGGACCTTTCTTCCCCAATGTGGGTTCTATTGTTTGTAACACCGTTTTGCCGATAGTCAAGGTCATGCGGCGACCGAGTCAAAATTCGGTCACAAGGTCAACCCACCACTTCTATTCGCTCAACGATGAATCTTCTTTCCATGCATGCATTCAGTCAGATTCGACTAACCTTCAATCAAGACCGCCCGCAGTCGCACGAGGACGATTCGGCAGGCATTGCCGTCCAGGAATCCAAGCCTGCATTGCAGGCCCCACCGATGTATAAGGTGGTTCTGTTCAACGACGACTACACCCCGATGGATTTCGTCGTCGAGATCCTCGAGGTTTTCTTCAATCTGAATCGTGAGCTGGCGACCAAGGTCATGCTGGCCGTCCATACAGAAGGACGGGCAGTATGCGGATTGTTTACCCGAGACATCGCCGAAACCAAGGCCATGCAGGTCAACCAGTACGCCAGGGAAAGCCAGCATCCGCTACTCTGTGAAATCGAGAAGGACGGTTAACGCCGACCACTTGGGTATGAGGTGAAGCTATGTTAAACCGCGAGCTCGAAGTCACGCTCAATCTTGCCTTCAAGGAAGCGCGCTCCAAGCGTCATGAGTTCATGACCGTGGAACACCTTCTTCTGGCGCTATTGGACAACGAGGCAGCCGCCACCGTATTGCGCGCGTGCGGCGCCAATCTCGAAAAACTCAAACACGACCTGCAGGAGTTCATCGACTCCACCACGCCGTTGATCCCCGTGCATGACGAGGATCGTGAAACCCAGCCGACGCTGGGCTTCCAGCGTGTGCTGCAGCGTGCCGTGTTCCATGTACAAAGTTCGGGCAAGCGAGAAGTCACCGGCGCCAACGTGCTGGTGGCGATCTTCAGCGAGCAGGAAAGCCAGGCCGTGTTCCTGCTCAAGCAGCAGAGCGTGGCGCGCATCGATGTGGTCAACTACATCGCGCACGGTATTTCCAAGGTCCCTGGTCACGGTGACAGCTCCGAAGGCGAGCAGGAAATGCAGGACGAAGAAGGCGGTGATACCTCTTCGTCGAGCAACCCGCTGGATGCCTATGCCAGCAACCTCAACGAGCTGGCTCGCCAGGGTCGCATTGATCCACTGGTCGGTCGCGAGAGCGAAGTCGAGCGCGTCGCGCAGATTCTCGCTCGTCGCCGCAAGAACAACCCGTTGCTGGTAGGCGAAGCAGGCGTGGGCAAGACGGCGATTGCCGAAGGCCTGGCCAAGCGCATCGTCGATAGCCAGGTGCCTGATCTGCTGGCGAACAGTGTCGTGTATTCCCTCGACCTGGGCGCGCTGCTGGCCGGTACCAAGTACCGCGGCGATTTCGAGAAGCGCTTCAAGGCATTGCTCGGCGAGCTGAAGAAGCGTCCGCAGGCGATCCTGTTCATCGACGAGATCCACACCATCATCGGTGCGGGTGCTGCGTCGGGCGGGGTGATGGATGCGTCCAACCTGCTCAAGCCGCTGTTGTCCTCCGGTGATATCCGCTGCATCGGTTCGACCACCTTCCAGGAATTCCGTGGCATCTTCGAGAAGGACCGCGCCCTGGCACGTCGTTTCCAGAAGGTCGACGTGTCCGAGCCTTCGGTGGAAGACACCATCGGCATCCTGCGTGGCCTCAAGGGGCGGTTCGAGCAGCACCACAACATCGAATACAGTGACGAAGCACTGCGTGCGGCCGCCGAGCTGGCGTCGCGCTACATCAATGACCGACACATGCCCGACAAGGCCATCGACGTCATCGACGAGGCAGGTGCCTACCAGCGCCTGCAGCCTGAAGCCAATCGAGTCAAGCGTATCGAAGTGCCTCAGGTCGAAGACATCGTGGCCAAGATCGCGCGGATTCCGCCGAAGCACGTAACCAGTTCCGACAAGGAGCTGCTGCGTAACCTGGAGCGTGACCTCAAGCTCACTGTGTTTGGCCAGGACGCTGCCATCGACTCGCTGGCCACGGCCATCAAGCTGTCGCGCGCCGGGTTGAAGGCGCCGGACAAGCCCGTGGGCTCGTTCCTCTTCGCCGGCCCTACCGGTGTCGGCAAGACCGAGGCTGCGCGCCAGCTGGCCAAGGCCCTCGGCGTGGAGCTGGTGCGTTTCGACATGTCCGAGTACATGGAGCGTCACACCGTATCGCGTCTGATCGGTGCGCCACCGGGTTATGTCGGGTTCGACCAGGGCGGTCTGTTGACCGAAGCCATCACCAAGCAGCCGCATTGCGTACTGCTGCTCGATGAAATCGAAAAGGCTCACCCCGAGGTCTTCAACCTGCTGCTGCAGGTCATGGATCACGGCACCCTGACCGACAACAACGGACGCAAGGCGGATTTCCGCAACGTGATTCTCATCATGACCACCAACGCTGGTGCCGAAACCGCTGCGCGGGCCTCGATCGGGTTTACCCATCAGGACCACTCATCCGACGCCATGGAAGTGATCAAGAAAAGCTTCACGCCGGAATTCCGCAACCGCCTGGACACCATCATCCAGTTCGGTCGCCTCAGCCACGAAGTCATCAAGAGCGTGGTCGACAAGTTCCTCACCGAATTGCAGGCGCAGCTGGAAGACAAGCGTGTGCAGCTTGAAGTCACCGATGCCGCGCGCGGCTGGCTGGCGGCAAGTGGCTACGATGTGCAGATGGGCGCGCGTCCCATGGCGCGCTTGATTCAGGACAAGATCAAGCGGCCGTTGGCGGAAGAGATCCTGTTCGGCGAGTTGGCCGAGCATGGCGGGGTGGTGCACATCGACATCAAGGACGGCGAGCTGACCTTCGATTTCGAAACCACGGCTGAGATGGCATAACGGCTCGACGCGGCTTGCGCCGCTGCTACAGGGGTTGTGTGAATCTCCCTGCAGCAGCGGCGCAAGCCGCGTAGCTTTTGGTGTCCAAATACCACGCACACAAAAACGCCCGGCAATGCCGGGCGTTTTCATGTGTCTCGGTTCAGCGAGCGCGGTAGGTGATGCGCCCTTTGCTCAAATCATAGGGCGTCAGTTCAACACGCACCTTGTCACCGGTGAGAATACGAATGTAGTTCTTGCGCATCTTGCCGGAGATATGCGCGGTTACGACGTGCCCGTTTTCCAACTCCACGCGAAACATGGTGTTGGGCAGGGTGTCGACGACAGTGCCTTCCATTTCGAAGCTGTCTTCTTTCGACATGCAGTAAAACCCTCGGTATCCAGTTGATGGCCCGGTGCAACTGCGCCAGGCAAAAGCGGCGTGCATTGTGCCCGAAAAAGGGGGCTCAAGCCAAGGGGTTCAGTTAAGTGTTACCCATCTCTGATTGATAAGCAGCTCGATGGGTCGATATTGGGTCTTGTAATTCATCTTCTGGCAGTTCTTGATCCAGTAGCCCAGATAGACCGCATCCAGGTTCAATCGCCGTGCTTCCTCGATCTGCCACAGGATCGCCAGACGGCCCAGGCTGCGCCGCTCTTCGGTCGGCTCGTAGAAGGTATACACGGCGGACAGCCCGTTGGGCAGCAGGTCGGTCACGGCCACCGCCAGCAGCCGGCCTTCCAGGCGAAATTCGTAGAAGCGCGAAAACGGCAGGTCTCGGACCAGAAACGTCGAAAACTGATCACGGCTGGGCGGAAACATGTCGCCATCGGCGTGGCGCTGTTCGATATAGCGCTGGTAGAGGTCGAAATACTCTTCGCTGAAGCGGGGGGTGGCACTCGTCACCTGGACGTCGTGATTGCGCTTGACGATGCGTTTCTGCTGGCGCGAGGGGGTGAAGCCTGCCGTGGGAATGCGTGCCGGCACGCACGCGTTGCAGCGCTGGCAGTGCGGCCTGTAGAGGTGGTCACCGCTGCGGCGGAAACCCATTTCCGAGAGGTCGGCGTAGACGTGGACGTCCATCGGCTGGCTCGGATCGAGAAACAAGGTCGTGGCTTGCTCGTCGGGCAGGTAGCTGCACGAATGGGGTTGAGTGGCATAGAACTTCAGGCGCGCCAACTCAGTCATGATGAACCCTCGGAATGAAACCATTGCATCAAGTGTAAGCCAGTGCCGGAGAACTCGCCTAGCGCTGCCATGTCGCGCTATTGGGTTGGTCGAGGTATTGGCTCAGATAACCGGCGAACTGATCTCGGGCGATGCTTCGTGCGCCCAAGCTGTGCAAGTGCTCGGTGGGCATCTGGCAGTCGATCAGCACGAAACCGGCCTGCTGCAGATGCTCGACCAAAGTCACGAAGCCAACCTTGGAGGCGTTGTCGGTGCGGCTGAACATGGATTCGCCGAAGAACAGTTGGCCCATGGCCAGGCCGTAGAGCCCACCTACAAGCGTCTCGCCGTCCCACACCTCGACCGAGTGCGCGTGCCCTTGCTCGTGCAGGGTGAGGTACGCGCGTTGCATGTCGCTGGTTATCCAGGTGCCGTCGGTGTAATCGCGCGGCCCTGCGCAGGCAGCGATGACAGCGGGAAAGTCCTGGTCGAAGGTTACCGTGAAGCGTTGCTGGCGCAGTACCTTGCGCAGGCTGCGTGACACATGCAGTTCGGCGGGCATCAGCACGGTACGCGGATCCGGCGACCACCAGAGAATCGGCTGGCCGTCCTCGAACCAGGGGAAGCAGCCGTGCCGGTAGGCCTGCACCAGCCGCTCGGGGCTGAGGTCACCACCGGCTGCCAGCAGCCCATTGGGCTCGCGCATCGCCTTGCTCAGGGGAGGAAAGACCAGTTCGTTTCGTTTGAGCCACGTCAGCATGATTGTTCGCTACGGCAGGGGAGGGTGGTACCGGGGGCAGTGAGTTCATCCTGCCACGATCCGGTCGGCACGCCAATGCACGGCAGCAAGGCTGGGCAGTCAGGGCGACCGAGCTTTCATGTAACTTTTTCAGGCAATTGCAGTCCCATGTCACTGTTCTTCAAGATTGGCTCGTAAGGCCTTGTCGGCAAACACAAAGCACCGCTGAATCACATTTCGTGCGTCGCCTGATCCGAAGCTGAATGGCGCACGGCAAGCGACGCTTATATTGCAGATGCGCGAATTGCCGACAAAGCCGTACAATGCGATCTTTGCAGGGCCTGTTGTCCACCGATAGTGGCCATTTGCTGTATTTTTGTCATCCATCAGTTGCGCGCTTCGACAGGCGCAGGAAATCAAGCGTTTTGAAGAAATCCACTGCCTCATCCGCTCCCGCATCGGTGCCCGTCTGGCGCCAGCAAATGCATTATCGCCTCAAGGAAGGCGCACTGATCGCCATGGGCGCGCTGTGCCTTTATCTGTGGATGGCGTTGTTGACCTACGATCAGACCGATCCCGGCTGGAGCCACACCAGCAGCAACATGGACCAGGTGCAGAACGCGGCCGGCCGTGCCGGTGCGTTCGCCGCCGATATTCTGTTCATGGTGCTGGGCTATTTCGCCTATATCTTTCCCCTGCTGCTGGCGGTCAAGACCTGGCAGATCTTCCGTCAGCGCCACGAACCCTGGCAGTGGAGTGGCTGGCTGTTTTCCTGGCGCCTCATCGGGCTGGTGTTCCTGATTCTCTCCGGCGCGGCCCTGGCTCATATCCATTTCCATTCCGCCGGCAGCCTGCCGGCGTCCGCCGGCGGCGCGCTGGGCCAAAGCCTGGGCAACCTGGCGCTCAACGCCTTGAACATCCAGGGCAGCACCCTGTTGTTCATCGCACTGTTTCTGTTCGGCCTGACCGTGTTCACCGACCTGTCCTGGTTCAAGGTCATGGACATGACCGGCAAGATCACCCTCGACCTGCTCGAGCTGATGCAGGGCTCGGCCAGCCGCTGGTGGGCGGCGCGTGCCGAACGCAAGCAACTGGTTGCCCAACTGCGTGAAGTGGACGAACCGGCCTATGCTGCGCCCAGGGTCAGCGAGCCGCGCGATGTCGCCAAGCCCAGGCCGGTGCGGCCGGCGCCGGTGGAACCGACCCTGCAGAGCCGTCCGGTGGCGCCCATCGCGCCGGTCGCAATGGCGGCGCCGGTCGCGGCCAGCCAGCCCGTGCGGCCTGCAGTACCGATCAAGCCGTTGAGCGAAGAAAGTACCCAGGGCGCGCCCAGCGGCAAGCCGCCCGAGCAGAGCGCGCGGGTGCAGAAGGAGAAGCAGGCTGCATTGTTCGTCGATAGCGCCGTGCAGGGCACCTTGCCGCCGATTTCCATTCTCGATCCCGCCGAAGAGAAGAAGGTCAACTATTCGCCGGAGTCGCTGGCGGCCGTGGGCCAGTTGCTGGAGGTGAAACTCAAGGAATTCGGCGTGGAAGTGACCGTCGATTCCATTCACCCCGGCCCGGTGATCACCCGTTACGAGATCCAGCCGGCGGCCGGCGTCAAGGTCAGCCGCATCTCCAACCTGGCCAAAGACCTGGCGCGTTCGCTGGCGGTGCTCAGTGTCCGTGTGGTCGAAGTCATTCCCGGCAAGACCACCGTCGGTATCGAGATTCCCAACGAAGACCGGCAGATCGTGCGTTTCTCCGAAGTGCTGTCCTCGCCCCAGTACGACGAGGCCAAGTCGCCTGTGACCATGGCGCTAGGCCACGATATCGGCGGCAAACCGGTGATCACCGACCTGGCCAAGATGCCTCACCTGCTGGTCGCCGGTACCACCGGTTCCGGCAAGTCGGTGGGGGTCAACGCGATGATCCTGTCGATCCTGTTCAAGTCGGGCCCGGAAGACGCCAAGCTGATCATGATCGACCCGAAGATGCTCGAATTGTCCATCTACGAGGGCATTCCGCACCTGCTTTGCCCCGTGGTCACCGACATGAAGGATGCCGCTAACGCGTTGCGTTGGAGCGTTGCCGAGATGGAGCGACGCTACAAGCTGATGGCGGCCATGGGCGTGCGCAACCTGGCGGGCTTCAACCGCAAGATCAAGGACGCCGAAGAGGCCGGGACGCCCCTCAGCGACCCGCTTTACAAGCGCGAAAGCATTCACGACGAGGCGCCGCTGCTCAAGACCCTGCCGACCATCGTGGTAGTCGTGGACGAATTCGCCGACATGATGATGATCGTCGGCAAGAAGGTCGAAGAGCTCATCGCGCGTATCGCGCAGAAGGCCCGTGCCGCCGGTATCCACCTGATCCTCGCTACCCAGCGACCTTCGGTGGACGTCATCACCGGCCTGATCAAGGCCAACATCCCCACGCGCATGGCGTTCCAGGTATCGAGCAAGATCGACTCGCGTACCATCATCGACCAGGGCGGTGCCGAACAACTGCTGGGTCACGGTGACATGCTCTACATGCCGCCGGGCACCAGCCTGCCGATTCGCGTGCACGGCGCCTTCGTTTCCGACGAAGAGGTGCATCGCGTGGTCGAGGCGTGGAAGCAGCGCGGCGTGCCCGACTACAACGAAGACATTCTGGCCGGCGTCGAGGAAGCCGGCAGTGGCTTCGAGGGCAGCAGTGGCGGCGGCGATGGCGACGACAGCGAAAGCGACGCGCTCTACGACGAGGCGGTGAACTTCGTGCTGGAAAGCCGTCGTGCGTCCATCTCGGCGGTACAGCGCAAGCTCAAGATCGGCTACAACCGCGCGGCGCGCATGATCGAGTCCATGGAAATGGCCGGTGTGGTCACGCCGATGAACACCAATGGCTCGCGCGAAGTGATCGCGCCGGGCCCGATGCGCGACTGATGCAACGCTCGCGCCTTACCCTAGAACGAGGATTCCCATGCGCCTGATTCGCATGCTGTTGGTTTCTGCCCTGGCCCTGGCCAGCCTGTCGGTACACGCCGACCAGAAGGACGTGGCGCGCTTGACGCAATTGCTGGAGAAATCCCAGACGTTGACCGCGCGTTTTTCCCAGCTGACCCTGGACGGCAGCGGTACCCAGTTGCAGGAGACCGCCGGGCAGATGGCCCTGCAGCGGCCTGGCCTGTTCAACTGGCACACCGACGCGCCGCAGGAGCAGTTGATGGTCTCCGACGGCAAGAAGGTTTCGCTGTGGGACCCGGACCTGGAGCAGGTCACCATCAAGACCCTCGACCAGCGCCTGACCCAGACCCCGGCGCTGCTGTTGTCCGGTGACGTGTCGAAGATCAGCCAGAGCTTCGACATCAGTGCCAAGGAAGCCGGCGACGTGATCGATTTCGTGCTCAAGCCCAAGACCCGCGACACCTTGTTCGATTCGTTGCGCCTGTCGTTCCGCAAGGGTGTGATCAACGACATGCAACTGATCGACAGCGTGGGCCAGCGCACCAATATCCTGTTCATGAACGTCCGGGCCAACGAGCCGATCGCCGCGAACAAATTCAAGTTCGACATCCCCAAAGGGGCGGACGTGATCCAGGAATAATTCGAGGTCGATTGTCGCCCCATGGACCTGTTTCGCAGTGATCCCATTGCCCAGCCGCTGGCCGCGCGTCTGCGCGCCAGCAACCTGGACGAATACGTCGGCCAGGAGCATCTGCTCGCCCGCGGCAAGCCGCTGCGCGAGGCACTGGAGCAGGGCGCCCTGCACTCGATGATCTTCTGGGGGCCACCGGGCGTGGGCAAGACCACCCTGGCACGGCTGCTGGCGAAAGTGTCGGATGCTCACTTCGAAACCGTGTCGGCGGTACTCGCCGGGGTCAAGGAGATTCGCCAGGCGGTCGAGGTGGCCAAGCAGCAGGCGGGCCAGTATGGCCGTCGCACGATTCTGTTCGTCGATGAAGTGCACCGTTTCAACAAGTCCCAGCAGGATGCGTTCCTGCCCTACGTGGAAGACGGTACGCTGATCTTCATCGGCGCCACCACCGAAAACCCCTCGTTCGAACTCAACAACGCCTTGCTCTCGCGAGCCCGCGTGTATGTGCTCAAGAGTCTCGACGAGGCGGCACTGCGGCGTCTGGTCGACCGTGCGCTGAACGAGGAACGCGGCCTGGGCAAGCGCCGACTGCGCCTGGGCGACGAGGCCTTTGCCATGCTCATGGCCGCTGCCGACGGTGACGGACGCAGGATCCTCAACCTGCTGGAGAATGCCTCCGACCTTGCCGAGGACGGCGAGGAAATAGGCGTCGAGCTGTTGCAGAGCCTGCTCGGCGATACCCGCCGACGCTTCGACAAGGGCGGCGAGGCGTTCTACGACCAGATATCGGCCTTGCACAAATCGGTGCGCGGCTCCGATCCGGATGCGTCGCTGTACTGGTTCGCACGCATGCTCGACGGCGGTTGCGACCCGCTCTATCTGGCGCGGCGGGTGGTGCGCATGGCCAGCGAAGACATCGGCAATGCCGATCCGCGGGCGCTGCCGCTGTGCCTGTCGGCGTGGGATGTGCAGGAGCGCCTGGGCAGCCCCGAAGGCGAGCTGGCGGTGGCCCAGGCCATCGTTTACCTGGCGTGTGCACCCAAGAGCAATGCCGTCTACATGGGCTTCAAGGCGGCGATGCGCGAGGCGGCCGAACATGGCTCGCTGGAAGTGCCGCTGCATTTGCGCAACGCCCCGACCAAACTGATGAAGCAGCTGGGCTACGGCGACGAGTACCGCTATGCCCACGATGAACCCGACGCCTATGCGGCCGGCGAAGACTACTTCCCCGAGCAACTGAGTCCACGCCACTACTATCGCCCCGTGCCGCGCGGCCTGGAATTGAAGATAGGCGAAAAGCTCAAGCACCTCGCCAGTCTGGACGACAGCAGTCCGCGGCGACGGAGAAAGGCGTGATCCCGACCATTGTCGCGGTATCCCTGGGTGGGGTGGTCGGCACACTGCTGCGCCTGTTCACCGCGACCTACATCAATGCGAACTGGCCACGTCTGTTCTATACCGGTACGCTGGCCGTCAATATCATCGGTTGCCTGATCATCGGCTACCTGTATGGCCTGTTCATGATTCGCCCGGACATTCCGGTCGAGATCCGTTCGGGATTGATGGTGGGGTTCGTGGGTGGCCTGACCACCTTCTCGTCATTTTCGCTGGACACCGTGCGCCTGCTCGAAAGCGGCCAGGGACTGGTTGCCATGGGCTACTGCGCTGTGAGCGTATTCGGCGGCCTGCTGGCCACCTGGGCCGGCCTGGCACTGACTAAAATCTGACCAATACTGATAAACGAGAGACCGACATGCTCGATTCCAAACTGTTACGTAGCCAGCTTCAGGACGTAGCGGATCGCCTTGCCAGCCGTGGCTATGTCCTGGATGTGGCGCGCCTCGAGGCGCTGGAAGCCCAGCGCAAGACCGTGCAGACCCGCACCGAACAGCTGCAGGCCGAGCGCAATGCGCTGTCCAAGTCCATTGGCCAGGTGATGAAAAGCGGCGGCGATGTCGACGCGCTGAAAGCGCAGGTCGAGTCCATCGCCGAGGAGCTGGGGCGCGGCAAGGCGGAGCTGGAACAGCTGCAGGGCGAGCTCGACGGTATTGCCCTGGGCATTCCCAACCTGCCCCACGAATCGGTACCGATCGGCAAGGACGAAGACGGCAACGTCGAGGTCCGCCGCTGGGGAACGCCGACCACCTTCGATTTTCCGGTGCAGGACCACGTTGCCCTCGGTGGCAAGTCGGGTGGCCTGGATTTCGAGACGGCTGCCAAGCTGTCCGGTGCACGTTTTGCCATCATGCGTGGGCCGATTGCGCGCCTGCATCGCGCACTGGCGCAGTTCATGATCAACCTGCACGTCAGCGAACACGGCTACGAAGAAGCCTACACCCCGTACCTGGTGCAGGCCCCGGCCTTGCAGGGCACCGGTCAGTTGCCCAAGTTCGAGGAAGACCTGTTCAAGATCAGCCGTGAAGGTGAAGCCGATCTGTACCTGATCCCCACAGCCGAAGTGTCGCTGACCAACATCGTGGCCGGCGAAATCCTCGATGCCAAGCTGCTGCCACTCAAGTTCGTCGCCCACACGCCGTGCTTCCGCAGCGAAGCCGGCGCGTCGGGCCGCGATACCCGCGGCATGATCCGTCAGCACCAGTTCGACAAGGTCGAGATGGTCCAGGTGGTCGAACCGTCGAAATCCATGGAAGCCCTCGAAAGCCTGACTGCCAATGCCGAGCGCATCCTGCAGGCGCTGGAGCTGCCGTACCGCGTACTGGCCTTGTGCACCGGCGACATGGGCTTCAGCGCGGTGAAAACCTACGACCTGGAAGTCTGGGTGCCGAGCCAGGACAAGTACCGCGAGATATCCTCGTGCTCCAACACCGGGGATTTCCAGGCGCGGCGCATGCAGGCACGCTTCCGCAACCCCGAGACAGGCAAACCCGAGCTGGTTCATACCTTGAACGGTTCGGGCCTGGCAGTCGGTCGCACCTTGGTGGCCGTGCTGGAGAACTACCAGCAGGCCGACGGCTGCGTCCGCGTGCCCGAAGTACTCAAGCCCTATATGGGCGGCCTCGAGGTCATCGGCTAAATGGAGTTTCTGCCGCTGTTCCACAAATTGCGCGACAGCCAGGTGCTGGTGGTAGGCGGGGGCGAGATCGCCCTGCGCAAATCGCGCCTGCTGGCCGAGGCTGGCGCGGTGTTGCGCGTGGTCGCTCCGAGCATCGACCCGCAGCTTGCCGATCTGGTGCGCGGCAGCGGCGGGCAGATGCTCGACAGGGGTTACCTGAGCAGCGATCTGGACGGCTGCGTGCTGGTGATCGCCGCCACCGATGACGAACCGCTCAACGCCCAGGTGTCGGCCGATGCCCGCGCGCGCTGTGTGCCGGTCAATGTGGTCGATGCGCCAGCACTGTGTACGGTGATCTTTCCGGCCATCGTCGACCGCTCACCCTTGGTGGTGGCAGTGTCCAGTGGCGGCGACGCACCGGTCCTGGCGCGGCTGATCCGCGCCAAGCTGGAAACCTGGATTCCATCCACCTATGGCGAGCTGGCCGGCCTGGCAGCGCGCTTTCGGCAGAAGGTCAAGGCGCTGTACCCGGATGTCACCCAGCGCCGTGCGTTCTGGGAGGAAGTGTTCCAGGGCCCGATCGCCGATCGCCAGTTGGCCGGGCAGGGCGCCGAGGCCGAACGCATGCTCCAGGCGAAGGTCGACGGTGCACCGCCCCATGCCCCCGGTGAGGTCTATCTGGTGGGCGCTGGCCCCGGTGACCCGGACTTGCTGACCTTCCGCGCCCTGCGCTTGATGCAGCAGGCCGATGTGGTGCTCTACGACCGCCTCGTCGCGCCGGCGATCCTCGACCTGTGTCGTCGGGACGCCGAACGTGTGTATGTCGGCAAGCGTCGCGCCGAGCATGCCTTGCCGCAAGACCAGATCAACCAGCAACTGGTGGCCTTGGCCAAGCAGGGCAAGCGCGTGCTGCGTCTCAAGGGCGGCGATCCGTTCATATTCGGCCGGGGCGGCGAAGAGATCGAGGAATTGGCGGCCCACGGCATCCCATTCCAGGTGGTACCGGGCATCACCGCAGCCAGCGGCTGTGCGGCGTATGCCGGCATTCCCCTGACCCACCGCGACTATGCGCAATCTGTGCGTTTCGTCACCGGGCACTTGAAGAACAACACCAGTGATCTGCCGTGGCACGATCTGGTGTCCCCAGGGCAGACGCTGGTGTTCTACATGGGCCTGATCGGCCTGCCGATCATCTGCGAACAGCTGATTCGCCACGGTCGCGGCGCGGATACACCGGCGGCGTTGATCCAGCAGGGCACCACGGTAAACCAGCGGGTGTTCACCGGCACCCTGGCGGACCTGCCGCGGATGGTCGCCGAGCATGAGGTGCATGCACCTACGCTGGTCATCGTTGGCGAAGTGGTAGTGCTGCGCGAGAAGCTCGCCTGGTTCGACGGCGCGCAGTATCGCTGACGAGCACAGACCGGCGCCGGCTGTCGCTGACAGGCGACAGCCATTACTTGGGAATGGGCTGGATGTCCTGAATCACCGCGTTGCTGCGTCGGACCAGTACGAAGTTGTCGCCGATCTGCACCCACTGGCTGTCCGGGTCGGGTTGCTTGAGCCCCGAGGATTTCCACCCGATGAAAGCTGAATCGGGTTGGGCATAGGCTGCCGGAACACGGTCGCCCTTGCCCAGGGAAACCAGCTCGGTGGCGTCGCCGGGCGGGCGGAATACCTCGATGGCAAGCGTGACAGGCGATGCGGCCGACAACAGCGCGCCGGTGATGCACAGCGAAGCGAACAGCATGCGGGTCATGGGGGAACTTCCTTTAATCAACCTATTGGCCAAGCTGCAACGATCAACGCGGAACCAGAGGCCACGCAATGTGGTGAACAGGTTCCGAAGAGACGGCTAGGCTTGACGTCTGCCAGTCTGAGATCTCGATTTTTTCAACCGAATCGACCGTAGTATGCCAATTGTACAGCATGCCAAGCGTATTTGAAAAAGCTTCGACGGCAAGTAAGAAACTGCGCAAAGGCAACGTACGCAAGCTCCCATCTGTTCCAAAAATGTAACTTTGCATTACATTGGCGAAGCATGGGAAATTTCCTCTATTTTTCTCCGCCTTGCGACGATTAAAGTTGTTGAAAAATAAATGCGTCATTTTGAGTGCGTGTCATGTATGGAATACAGGATGCCAGTGAGTGCTGAATTTCGTCGGTTTTAAATATTGGTGGGCGGTTGAAATGGCTATAAAAAACAAAATTCTACAATGCTCTGGGCTGGCGTGGATGTTTGTGATGCCGCAGGATGTTGTTGCTCTATCTGTCAATGGCCCTGATCCGTTGAATTTTAATATTCCCTTTAGTCCGACTATCGGGAATGGGTTGAATGTCGGTACGTATGGGTACGGACGAGTGAATATTACAAACGGCGCAAAAGTGACAAGTCATTCAGTGGGAGCTGGATCTGGTCAGCTGGGTGTTGACGCCGGTTCTGAGGGAGTGGTGGTTGTTTCCGGATCAGGTTCTCGCTGGAATAGTACAGGAGACACCAAAGTGGGGGTCAATGGTAAAGGCCTCCTGGTTGTAGATAGCGCGGCGCGTGTTTCTGTAGGTCAGTCGCTCGAGGTCGGAGTAGAAGGGAATTCGATCGGTAGCGTAGTGGTAAGTAATGGCAGCTCTCTATCTGTCGAGAACAAGCTAGATGTCGGTGGGGAAGACTTTTCGCAGGGTAGCGTAAGCGTTACTGGAGGGAGCGTTATAAATGTTGTGGGGGCAGGTGTAGGCTCTATAACGCTCGGTAGAGCAAGCAACTCGGCTGGGGAGTTACTTGTTTCGGGGGGCGGCTCGTCCGTGAATGCGGCTGAAGTTACGGTTGTGGGTAAAGGTGGCAGTGGCATGCTCACGCTTCAGAATAAAGGTGAGCTAAACACCAATAAGCTGGTTTTGGCAGATGCCGCTGGTTCAAGCGGAGTGCTTTACATAGGTTCTTCAAACACTGACGCTCCGGCCGAAGCGGGTTCGCTGAACTCAACCGAGGGCGTTTGGCTCGGTGCCGGCGATGGCAGTATTGTTTTTAACCACACTGCATCGGATTATGAGTTTGCATCGGCTATTAAAGGAGGCGGTTCAGCGTTGATTGCAAATGGCCGAACGATATTGACCGGTGAGAGCACATACAGTGGGTTGACTAAATTAGTGGGTGGAGTGCTTGAGGCAGGAGGTATGAATGTCTTCAGTAAGAACTCTGATTACACTGTATTTGAAGGCGGGGCCTTATCGCTCAATGGATACGGCCAAACGTTGGGAGGGTTGGCCAATAGTGGTGTTGTTTCGTTGCAAGGGCCGCGTGCTGGTGCGGTACTCACAATTGATGGGGATTATACAGGAGGCAATGGATTGTTGATTTTCAACTCAGTGCTAAATGGCGATGAATCCGTGACGGATCGCTTGGTAGTCTTGGGGGACACTTCTGGTCTTACAAAAGTTAGCGTCAATAATTTGGGCGGATCAGGTGCCTCGACACTGAACGGGATAGAACTTATCACCGTCCAGGGCAATTCTTTAGCTCAGTTCGAGCAGGCCGGCCGAATCGTAGCCGGGGCTTATGATTATCGTCTCGTAAGGGGGGAAGGCGCCAATAGTGGGAATTGGTATTTGGACAGTGGAACTTCTGAGGTGCCAGAAATACCTCAGTCGCAAACTATTCGGCCTGAGGCGGGGTCTTACTCTGCAAATCTCGCGATGGCAAATGCTTTGTTTGAAATCAGGTTGGAGGATCGGCGCAGCTCGCGAGATTACACTGATCCACTGAGTGGCGAGCAAAAGACAACGCGTTTGTGGATGAAAACTATCAGGGGGTATGCCCATGGCGTAGATGTCAGCGGTCAGCTGAGTACTCACTCCGACCGTCAGGCTGTGATGATAGGTAGTGATATTGCATCAGGCGCGACAGGGAAAGGAGGAGGGTGGCGAGTAGGCGCATTGGCAGGTTATGGCAGCGGCACCAACGACACTGCATATAAACTTAATTCATACGACTCAAAAGGGCGAGTTTCAGGCTACTCAATAGGCGTTTATAGTACTTGGTACGAAGATGCCGTAGATGAAATGGGTGCTTATATCGACGGTGTATTTCAGTACAGTTGGTTCGATAATTCGGTAAAAGGTGAGGGTCTAAGTGGCGAGCAGTACAAGTCTCGTGGTCCCGTTGCTTCGGTAGAAGTTGGCCGTGTGATGGAAGTTTCCAAGTTTCGCGGTTTTTCATTTTATATTCAGCCCAAGGTGAAATTGGCTTGGTCCAGCATAAAAGCTGAAGATCACATTGAGCGGAATGGAACCGTGGTGAGATTTGGTAATGAAAGCGGTATTTCCACTCATTTGGCAGTGAGAGCATTTCTGAAAAATATAGATCGCGACTCATCAGCAGGGACTGAGATCAAGCCCTACGTAGAGGCGGGATGGATTCACAGTGACAAGGTATATAGTGTCAATATGGATCGTGTAAAAATCTCCCAGGATGGGTATCGGGATGTCGGAGAAATAAAGCTGGGTGTGGAGGGTGAGGTAACTTCTCGACTTGGCCTGAGCGGGGCAGTTGGCCATCGATTCGGTGGCCGAAATTACAGTGACAGTGTTGCCGAGGTGAGTTTGACCTACGGGTTTTAGGTAGGTCGAACTACACCGAAGCTGAGCGTGCCAGTCTCCATCCATTCACCACACGCTGGCCAGTGCGTGTTGCCTGCTGCCGGATCAGTCTCGCGCCAGAGCCAGGGCTACACCTTGCCCACCGCCAATGCACAGGGTGGCCAGCCCCTTGCTGGCATCGCGACGCAGCATCTCGTGCAGCAAGGTGACCAGTACCCGGCAGCCGGAAGCCCCTATCGGGTGACCCAGGGCAATGGCGCCGCCGTTGACGTTGACCTTGTCGGCGTCCCAGCCCAGCACTTGGCCAACCGACAGCGCTTGCGCCGCGAAGGCTTCGTTGGCTTCGATCAGGTCCAGTTGCTCGAGGCTCCAGCCGGCCTTCTCCAGGCAGCGGCGAGTGGCCGACACCGGAGCGATGCCCATCACCGCCGGATCCACGCCGGCATTGGCATAGGCGGCAATGCGCGCCAGCACCGGCAGGCCCAGTGCCTGGGCCTTGGTCGCACTCATCAGCAGCACGGCCGCAGCGCCATCGTTGAGCGACGAGGCATTGCCAGCGGTGACGCTGCCGTCGGCTTTGAAGGCCGGCTTGAGCTTGCCCAGGCTTTGCGCCGTGGTGTCGGCACGGGGCTGCTCGTCTACAGCGAACTGCACGGGCTCGCCTTTGCGCTGGGGCACGGCAATGGGGGTGATTTCATCGACGAAACGACCGGCTTCGATGGCCGCCACGGCCTTTTGCTGGGACTGCGCAGCGAACGCATCCTGGGCTTCGCGGCTGATGCCGTACTGTTCGGCCAGGTTTTCTGCGGTAATGCCCATGTGATAGTCGTTGAAGACATCCCACAGGCCGTCCTTGATCATGCTGTCGACCAGCGCGGCATTGCCCATGCGCAGACCGGTGCGTGCGGCCGGCAGCAGGTAGGGCGCCAGGCTCATGTTCTCCATGCCGCCGGCGATGATCACCTCGGCGTCGCCGCAGCGGATGGCCTGGGCGGCCAGGTGCACGGCTTTGAGCCCTGAACCGCAGACCTTGTTCAACGTCATGGCCGGTACGGCGCTGGGCAGGCCGGCGAACATCGCCGCCTGGCGCGCGGGGTTTTGCCCGGCGCCCGCGGTAAGCACCTGCCCAAGAATGACCTCGTCGACCTGTGCAGGATCCAGATCGGTCTGTGCGATCAGTCGGCGAATCACCGCAGCGCCCAGCTCGACGGCGGGTACGCTCGCCAGCGAGCCCTGGAAACTGCCGACGGCGGTGCGTGTGGCGGCAACGATAACGACGTCTTGCATGAAGGAGTCCTCGGTAGGGCGGCCGGTGGCCTTGTTCTTGTAGGAAGCGGATGGCACCGCTCAACGTACCGGACACACAGCGACGGCACAGAGTGATTGTCGGCCCTGTGCACTGATTTGATAAGTTGCATTTTCAAACAGGTTTATAAGAAAAGCAGAACAATGCCACAGACCAGCGCCCGCACTCAGCCGCCGGTCATGTTCATGAAACGCACCACCTGCACGTCATCGTCGAGGCGGAAGTTGTGGCTCCACGGCTTGAGCTGCATGGCCTGGATGATCGCCTGTTCGAGCACTTCCGGCTGGCCGGGATGATCACGCAGGACTTGCTTGAGGTCCGCCGAATGCTCGTTGCCCAGGCACAGCAGAAGGCGCCCTTCGACGGTCAGGCGCACGCGGTTGCAGGTCGCACAGAAGTTGTGGCTGTGCGGGGAAATGAAACCGATGCGCGTGCCCGGCGCCTGGGGGATGCGCCAGTAGCGCGACGGGCCTTGGGTGGAGTCGGCGGACGGCAGCAGCTCGTAACGCTCGGCGATGCGTGCGCGTACCTGATCACTCGAGTAGAAGGCTTCGGCGCGGCTGTGCTCGCTGATGGCCCCCAGGGGCATCTCCTCGATGAAGGAAATGTCCAGGCCGCGGTCGATGGCAAAGCTCACCAGGTCGACGACTTCGTCGTCGTTGCGACCCTGCATGACCACGCAGTTGAGCTTGGTATGGTGGAATCCGGCCGCGTTGGCCGCGTCGATGCCGGCAATTACCTTGTTCAGGTCGCCGGTACGAGTGAGCTCGCGAAAACGCGCTGGATCGAGGCTGTCCAGGCTGATGTTCAGGCGCTTGACGCCGGCGTCGAACAACGGCTGGGCCAAGGTTTCCAGGCGCGAGCCGTTGGTGGTCATGCACAGTTCCTGCAGGCCGGGCAGGGCGGCGATGCGTCGGCACAGGTCGACGATGCCCGAGCGCACCAAGGGTTCACCCCCGGTCAGGCGAATCTTGCGAGTCCCCAGGGCGACGAAGCTTGCGGCCACCTGCTCGAGTTCCTCGAGGCTGAGAATCTGCTGGCGCGGCAGAAACGTCATGTCTTCGGCCATGCAGTACACGCAGCGAAAATCGCAGCGATCGGTGACCGACAACCTCAGGTAATCGACTTTGCGGGCGAAGCCATCGTGCAGGGTGCGCTCAGGGGTGTGCATCGGGGGTACCAGTAAAGGGCATGACCATTTCGACTGCCAACGCCATGCAGGCGTTGCAAAAAAAATACAGACCTTGAAGGTACGCGCCACACCGGGGTCAAGCCAATCGCTTTTTTCAATGCGGTCATCGACAGGATTGATCGGCCCCCGGTGCACTGCCCGATCATGGCATCTGCGGCAACTCGTTGGGGCGCAGGTCGAATACCAGCACCTCGGCGTCGACCCCGTTGGTCAACCGCAGCACGGTTTCCTCGCGCAGGCGCACGCCATCCCCTTCATTCAGACGCTGGCCGTTGAGTTCGACGCTGCCCGTGGCGACGTGCACATAGGCGTAGCGGTTGTCCGCCAGGGTCAGCGTGGCCTGTTCCGCGCCGTCGAACAGGCCGGCGTAGACCCGCGCATCCTGGCGCACTTCAAGCGAGCCTTGCGCGCCATCGGGCGAGATGATCAGTTGCAGGCGGCCACGTTTCTGCTCGGGCGAGAAGTGTTCCTGCTGGTAGCGAGGCTCGGCGCCTGCTTGCTCGGGTACGATCCAGATCTGCAGGAAATGCACGGGGTCGACATCGCTGTGGTTGAACTCGCTGTGGGCCACGCCATGGCCAGCACTCATCAACTGCACGTCCCCTGGGCGAATGACCGAGCCGGTGCCCAAGGTGTCCTTGTGCGCCAGCGCGCCTTGCAGCACGTAGGAGAAGATCTCCATGTCGCGGTGCGGGTGCTGACCGAAGCCCTTGCCGGCGCTGACCCGGTCGTCGTTGATCACCAACAGGTCGGAGAAGCCCTGCTCCTGTGGGTTGCGGTAGTGGCCGAAGGAAAAGGTATGGAAGGATTGCAACCAGCCATGGTTGGCGAGACCGCGGTCCGAAGCTTTGCGAAGTGCGAGCATGGTGTTCTCCCGATTCTGGTGGGGGCGCAGCGTTGGAGGTGCTGTGCGATGGGTAAAGATTATGCGTTCGCCGCGCCGGGATAAATCGTTCCGGCAGCGCAGGACTGTCGCGCTCAGGTTGACAGTCATGAAGTGCAGGCTTGCTATGCGTGATCGAGTGGTGGTTATAAGCTAATGCTGCATAGTTATAATTGGCTATATCAGAAATTGTTATCCTGCCGCCCGGCTACCGCTCCCGCGATGCTGAATCTGATGTGTAGGACGTAAGAATGGACGTAGGTACCTGGGGTTTCACCGTGGCCGGGCTGGTGGTCGGTTTCATCGTCGGCATGACGGGTGTGGGCGGCGGCTCGCTGATGACGCCCATCCTGCTCTGGTTCGGCATCAATCCGGCCACGGCCGTCGGCACCGACCTGTTGTACGCCGCCATCACCAAGGCCAGTGGCGTCTGGGTGCATGGGCGCAACAAGAACATCGACTGGAAGATCACCGGCTGGCTGGCGCTGGGCAGCGTGCCCGCAGCGGCGCTGGTGCTCTGGTATCTGAAAAGCCTGGATGCCGAACCGCAGGCCATGGGCGCGGTGATCAAGCAGGCATTGGCTGCGGTGCTGTTCCTGACCGCGTTCGCCATCCTCTTCAAGAAGCGCCTGCAGGCCTTCGCCAGTCGCCATGCCGGCGACCGCTACAACCTCAGTGCCAGCACCCTCAACGGGCTGACGGTGATCACCGGCGTGGTCCTTGGTGTGATGGTTTCGCTCACGTCCATCGGCGCCGGTGCGCTGGGCACCGTGGCCCTGTTCCTGCTGTATCCGTTCCTGGCGACGCGGCGCCTGGTCGGTACCGAGATCGCCCACGCCGTACCCCTGACCCTGGTGGCGGGCATGGGCCACGCCAGTATGGGCAACATGGACTGGTCGTTGCTTGGCCATTTGCTGCTTGGCTCGCTGCCGGGCATCTGGCTGGGCAGCCATCTGTCCGGGCGGGTGTCGGACGACATCCTGCGGCCTTGCCTGGCAGTGATGCTGCTGCTGATCGGTTTCAAACTTGCTTTCTGAGCCCCTCCCACTGGCGCGGGTTATCTCATGTGCAGAGCAGATTCCATGAACGCGATAGACATTCGCCCAGTGCGATCGGATCAGGTCGCTGCAACCCTGGATTACGTCATGGCTGCGCGGGCCTCGATCTTTCCGCAGCTGGATGCCACGCAGGTGCCGGATGACCTGGCGCGCTTTGCCGAGGTTTACCAGGGCTCCGCCCAAGGCTGTTTTCTGCTGGCCTGGCAGGCGGGTCAGATCGTAGGCAGCATCGGTTACCTGCCCTACGACCAGCGCTTCAATCAGCTGCAGCTGCCGCTCGAAGCCACCGTCGAAGTCGTCCGGTTGTTCGTTTCGCCCAGCTGTCGTGGCGCCGGCGTGGCCAAGGCGCTGTATGCAGCGCTCCTGGCGCAGGCGCGTGCGGCAGGTGTGCGAACCCTGTACCTGCACACTCACCCGTTCCTGCCCGGAGCCATCGCCTTCTGGCAGAAACAAGGGTTCGAGGTGCTCGACGTCGAGTCCGATCCAATCTGGCAGACGACGCACATGAGCTGCGCCGCTTCAGGCTGAACCAACGGCCAGGGGCGTCGGTCGGTGATAGACATACCGAACGCCCTGGAGCCGCCAATGAAGCCCTATGTAATCTGCCACATGATGTCTTCCGTCGATGGTCATGCGCTGACCGACGGTTGGGCGCGGCCGTTCAAGAACGCCGCAGGTGAGCTGTACGAGCAGTTGGCCAAACAGTTCGAGTTCGATGCCTGGGCCTGTGGCCGGGTGACCATGCAGGAGATCGCCCACGACGAGGGTTATCCGTCCGGCCTGGCCACCGGGCCGATTGCGCGCATCCCGTACTTTGCCGATCGCGCGGCGAGCGCCTATGCCATTTCCATCGACCCGAAGGGCAAGGTCGGTTGGAAATCCAACACGGCGCTGGACTCGCACATCGTCGAAGTACTGACCGAAGGCGTCAGCGACGACTACCTGGCCTATCTGCAGTCGATCCAGGTGTCCTACATTTTCGGCGGCCAGGACACCCTAGACTTGAGTCGAGTGCTGGACATTCTCGGCCGTGAATTGGGCATCAAGCGCCTGGTCGTCGAAGGCGGACCGCACGTCAGTGGCTCCTTCGTGAACGCAGGGCTGGTCGATGAAATCAGTGTCCTGCTGCTGCCTTTGGTAGACGGCCGCGGCGAGCACCCGGCGTCGTTCGAGATCGACGCCGGGCAATGGCAGCAGCCGACTTACCTGGCCCTGGACAGTGCCGAAGTGCAGGAGGGCGGTGCGGTGTGGCTGCGCTACCGGCAGCAAGCACTGCCGGGCTGAAGGCCGGACGCGCGTAGCTAGGCCAGGGTCTGCGCGGGCACGCGTACCCAGCCTTCCATCAGGACTCGCGCGCTGCGGCTCATGATCGCCTTGGTCACTTGCCACTGGCCCGCGACTTCGTTGGCCTGGGCGCCGACACGCAAGGTGCCCGATGGATGGCCGAAACACACCGTACTGCGCACGCCACCCCCGGCCGCGCGGTTGACCACGGTGCCGGGGATTGCCGCGGCGGTACCGATGGCCACCGCCGCAGTGCCCATCATCGCGTGGTGCAGCTTGCCCATCGACATGGCGCGTACGGTCAGGTCGATATCGGCGGCGGCAACGGGTTTGCCGCTGGACGCGAGGTAGTCGGCCGGTGGCGCGACGAAAGCGACCTTCGGCGTGTGCTGGCGGGTCTTTGCATCCTCAAGGCGACTGATCAGGCCCATGCGCAGCGCGCCATGGGCGCGGATGGTTTCGAAGCGAGCGAGGGCCTGTGGATCGCCATTGATCGCCTCCTGCAGTTCGCAGCCGTTGTAGCCCAGGGCGGCGGCGTCGATGAAGATGGTTGGGATCCCCGCATTGATCAGGGTCGCCTCGAAACGACCCACGTTCGGCACGTCCAGCACATCGATAAGGTTACCGGTGGGAAACATCGCCCCCGCCGCGCCCTCGGCCTCGGCAGCCGGATCGATGAACTCCAGTTGCACCTCGGCGGCCGGGAACGTCACGCCGTCGAGTTCGAAATCACCGGTTTCCTGCACCATACCGCCGCTCATGGGCACATGGGCGATGATCGTCTTGCCGATATTGGCCTGCCACACGCGAACCGTGGCGATGCCGTCGTGGGGGACGCGGGAAGGATCGAGCAGGCCAGTACTGATGGCAAAGGGGCCGACGGCGGCGGACAGGTTGCCACAGTTGCCGCTCCAGTCGACGAACGCGCTGTCGATGGACACCTGGCCGAACAGATAGTCGACGTCATGCCCCGGCTGGCTGCTCGGGCTGACGATCACCGTCTTGCTGGTGCTCGAGGTGGCACCGCCCATGCCGTCGATCTGCTTGGCGTACGGGTCCGGGCTGCCGATCACCCGCAGCAGCAGGGCGTCACGCAGTGGCCCTGGCTGGCGCGCCGGCTCGGGCAGGTCGGCGAGGTTGAAGAACACGCCCTTGCTGGTGCCGCCGCGCATGTAGGTGGCGGGAATGCGAATCTGCGTCATGGAGCTGTCCTCAGTGAGCGCCGGCGGCATGGGGAGTAGGCGCGGTGGCCTGCAGGAAATCCTGGGCGAAGCGCTGCAGCACACCACCGGCTTCGTAGATCGAGACCTCTTCGGCAGTGTCCAGTCGGCAGGTCACCGGCACCTCCAGGCGCTCGCCATTGCGCCGTTCGATGATCAGCGTCACCTGCGCCTGGGGTGTCAGTCGGCCGATCACGTCGAACACCTCGGTGCCGTCGATACCCAGGGTCTTGCGGTCGGTGCCGGCGGCGAACTGCAGCGGCAGCACGCCCATGCCCACCAGATTGGTCCGATGGATGCGCTCGAAGCCCTCGGCGGCAATTGCCTCGACCCCGGCCAGGCGTACGCCTTTGGCCGCCCAGTCGCGCGAAGAACCCTGGCCGTAATCGGCCCCGGCAATGATGATCAGCGGCTGCTTGCGCAGCATGTAGGTTTCGATCGCTTCCCACATGCGCATCACCTGGCCTTCGGGTTCCAGGCGGGTCAGCGAACCTTGGCGAACCTTGCCGTTTTCCACCACCATTTCATTGAACAGCTTGGGGTTGGCGAACGTCGCGCGCTGGGCAGTCAGGTGGTCGCCGCGGTGGGTGGCGTAGGAGTTGAAGTCTTCTTCGGGCAGGCCCATTTTGGCCAGGTATTCGCCCGCAGCGCTGTCGAGCATGATCGCGTTGGATGGCGACAGGTGATCGGTGGTGATGTTGTCCGGCAGCACGGCCAGGGGGCGCATGCCCTTGAGCGTGCGCTCGCCGGCCAGGGCGCCTTCCCAGTAGGGCGGACGACGGATGTAGGTGCTCGCCGGGCGCCAGTCGTAGAGGGGCGCGACCTTCGGCCCGGTGTCCTCGTGAATGGCGAACATGGGGATGTACACCTGGCGGAACTGCTCCGGTTTCACCGACGACTTGACCACGGCGTTGACTTCTTCGTCGCTGGGCCAGATGTCCTTGAGCCGAATGGGCTGACCCTGCGGGTCGAACCCAAGCACGTCTTTTTCGATGTCGAAGCGGATGGTGCCGGCGATGGCATAGGCGACTACCAAAGGCGGTGAGGCGAGGAAGGCCTGCCGGGCATACGGGTGGATGCGCCCGTCGAAGTTGCGGTTGCCCGAGAGCACCGCCGTGGCATACAGGTCGCGTTCGATGATCTCCTGCTGGATCAACGGGTCCAGCGCGCCGGACATGCCATTGCAGGTGGTGCAGGCGAACGCCACGATGCCGAAGCCCAGGGTTTCCAGTTCCTCGGTCAGGCCGGCTTCGTCCAGGTACAGCGCCACGGTTTTCGAGCCCGGTGCCAGGGATGACTTCACCCAGGGCTTGCGGGTCAGGCCCAGGCGGTTGGCGTTGCGCGCCAAGAGGCCGGCGGCGATCACGTTGCGCGGGTTGCTGGTGTTGGTGCAGCTGGTGATGGCGGCGATGATCACCGCGCCGTCCGGCATCTGCCCTGGCACGTCGGTCCAGGGGCCGGCGATACCTTGGGCGGCCAGGTCGCTGGTCGCCACCCGCGCGTGGGGGTTGCTGGGGCCGGCCATGTTGCGCACCACGCCCGACAGATCGAAGCTCAGGTCGCGTTCGTAGACGGCGGCGTCCAGGCTATCGGCCCACAGGCCGGTAAGGCGCGCGTAGTCTTCGACCAGCTGCACTTGCTGCTCTTCGCGACCCGTGAGGCGCAGGTAGTCGATGGTCTGCTGGTCGATGGCGAACATCGCCGCCGTGGCGCCGTATTCCGGGGCCATGTTGGAGATGGTGGCGCGGTCGCCCAGAGTCAGCTCGCGCGCGCCTTCGCCGAAGAATTCCAGGTAGGCACCGACGACTTTCTGCTGGCGCAGGTATTGGGTCAGGGCCAGCACCATGTCGGTGGCGGTGATGCCGGGTTGCAGCTGCCCGGTCAGCTCGACGCCGACGATCTCGGGCAGGCGCATCCACGAGGCGCGACCGAGCATGACGCTTTCCGCTTCCAGGCCGCCGACACCGATGGCAACCACTCCCAGCGCGTCGACGTGGGGCGTGTGGCTGTCGGTACCGACACAGGTGTCGGGGAAAGCGACACCTTCACGGACCTGGATGACCGGCGACATCTTCTCCAGATTGATCTGGTGCATGATGCCGTTGCCCGGTGGAATGACATCGACGTTCTTGAAGGCCTTGCGCGTCCAGTCGATGAAATGGAAGCGGTCTTCGTTGCGACGGTCTTCGATGGCGCGGTTCTTCTCGAACGCCTGGGGGTCGAAGCCGGCGCTTTCTACCGCCAGCGAGTGATCGACAATCAATTGGGTCGGGACCACTGGGTTGACCAGCGCCGGGTCACCGCCCTGGGAGGCAATCGCGTCGCGCAGGCCGGCGAGGTCGACCAGCGCAGTCTGGCCGAGGATGTCATGGCACACCACACGCGCCGGGTACCAGGGGAAGTCCAGGTCGCGCTTGCGCTCGATCAGCTGGCGCAACGAGGCGTCCAGGGTAGTGGGGTCGCAGCGTCGCACCAGGTTTTCGGCGAGTACGCGGGAGGTGTAGGGCAGGGTGGCGTAGGCGCCGGGCTGGAGGGCTTCGACGGCTTCTCGGGCGTCGTAATAGTCCAGTGGCGAGTTCGGCAGGGACTTGCGGTGTTGTGTGTTCATCAGGTCGGCTCACGGTGCAAGGCATGGTCAGGCATGGCAAAAGTTCGGCGGGGCGGCCTTCGCGGGCAGAGCCCGCTCCCACATAAAACCCAGCTCCAGATTCGGAGGATTGTGGGAGCGGGGCGGGCGGCGAGCCATCTACCCGCGAAGAGGCCCGCCAGGTCAGCGACGATCCAGGGGCACGAATGCGCGCTGTTCCACGCCGACATACTCCGCGCTGGGCCGGATGATCCGGTTGTTCGCGCGCTGCTCGAATACGTGCGCAGCCCAGCCCGTCACCCGCGAGCAAACGAAGATGGGTGTGAACAGTTCGGTGGCGATGCCCATGAAGTGGTACGCCGAGGCATGGTAGAAGTCGGCGTTGGGAAACAGCTTCTTCTGTTCCCACATGGTCTTGTCGATGGCCTCGGACACCGGGTAGAGCACCTTGTCGCCGGCTTCTTCGCTCAGCTTCTTGGCCCAGCCCTTGATCACCTCGTTGCGCGGATCGTTGTCCTTGTACACAGCATGGCCGAAACCCATGATCTTGTCCTTGCGCTCCAGCATGGCCAAGGTGCCGCGCACCGCCTCCTCGGGCGAAGCGAACTTCTGGATCATCGCCATCGCCGCCTCGTTGGCGCCGCCGTGCAGCGGGCCGCGCAACGAGCCGATGGCGGCGGTCACGCATGAATACATGTCCGACAGGGTCGATGCGCAGACGCGGGCAGTGAAGGTCGAGGCGTTGAATTCGTGCTCGGCGTAGAGAATCAGCGATACGTCCATCACCTTGCTGTGCAATTCACTCGGCGACTTGCCATGCAGCAGGTACAGGAAGTGCCCGGCGAACGTCTCTTCGTCGCTGCTGCAGCTGATACGCACGCCATGGTGGCTGTAGCGGTACCAGTAGCACATCATCGCCGGGAACGCCGCCAGCAGGCGGTCGCTCACGTGTTCCTGCTGGCCGAAGTTGCGCTCAGGCTCCAGCGTGCCGAGGAACGAACAACCGGTGCGCATCACGTCCATCGGATGGGTGCTCGACGGAATGCGTTCGAGCACTTCCTTCAACGGCTGCGGCAGGTCGCGCAGGCTGCGCAGCTTGCCCTGGTAGGCAGCCAGTTCGGCAGGCGTGGGCAGCTCGCCATGCAGCAGCAGGTAGGCGACTTCCTCGAACAGGGCATGTTCGGCCAGTTCGCGCACGTCATAGCCACGATAGGTCAGCCCGGCACCGGGCATGCCGACGGTCGACAGGGCGGTCTGTCCGGCCACTTGGCCACGCAGGCCAGCGCCACTGAGTACTTTTGCTTCGGCCATGGGTTTTCTCCGATCTTGGATTTGTTATTGGAATGCAGTGATCATTTTTTCTGCGCAAACAGTGCGTCCAGCTTGCGCTCGAAGTCGTGGTAGTCGATTGCCTCGTACAGCTCCATGCGAGTCTGCATGGTATCGATGACATTCTGCTGAGTGCCGTCGCGGCGTATCGCGGTGTAGACGTTCTCGGCCGCCTTGTTCATGGCACGGAACGCAGACAGTGGGTAAAGCACCAGGCCCACGCCAACGCCACCCAGTTGCTCGGTGGTGAACAGCGGGGTGGCGCCGAACTCGGTGATGTTGGCCAGAATCGGCGCCTTCACCCGGCTGGCGAACAGCTGGTACATCTGCAATTCGGTGATGGCTTCGGGAAAGATCATGTCCGCACCCGCCTCGATGCAGGCGGCGGCGCGGTCCAAGGCAGACTCCAGTCCTTCCACCGCCAGGGCATCGGTGCGCGCCATGATCACGAAGCTGTCGTCAGTGCGGGCGTCCACGGCCGCCTTGATACGATCGACCATTTCCTGCTGTGAGACGATTTCCTTGTTTGGCCGATGGCCGCAGCGTTTGGCGCCCACCTGGTCCTCGATGTGCATGGCCGCCGCGCCGAACTTGATCATCGACTTGACGGTGCGCGCAACGTTGAACGCCGACGAGCCGAAACCGGTGTCGACATCGACCAGCAACGGCAGCTCGCAGACGTCGGTGATGCGGCGCACGTCGGTCAGCACATCGTCCAGGCCGGTAATGCCCAGGTCAGGCAGGCCCAGCGAACCCGCCGCGACGCCGCCTCCGGAGAGGTAGATGGCCTTGAAGCCGGCCCGCTGCGCGAGCAGTGCGTGGTTGGCGTTGATGGTGCCGACCACCTGCAGGGGTGACTCTTCGGCGAGTGCCTGGCGGAAACGTTGGCCGGGGCTGGACGGCTGATTCATGGTTGGGCTCCTGGGGTGTTGTTGTGGTTGGGTTCCAGGTAATGGCGCTCGATGTTGCGCTTGGACGCGGCGATGTGCCTGCGCATGAGCAACTCGGCCAATTCGCCATCGCGCTCGGCGATGGCGTCGAGAATACGGTGGTGTTCGGCAAAGGCCTGATGGGGGCGGTTGGGCGTGGCCGAGAACTGGATCCGGTACATGCGCACCAACTGGTAGAGGTCGTCGCACAGCATCTGCACCAACGTGCTGTTGCCGCTGCCCTGGATGATCCGGTAGTGGAAGTCGAAATCGCCTTCCTGTTGGTAGTAGCCGACGCCGGCCTGGAACGCGGCATCGCGCTCATGGGTGGCCAGCACCTCGCGCAGTTCGTCGATCTGCACTTGGCTCATGCGCGTGGCGGCCAGCCGGCAGGCCATGCCTTCAAGCGATTCGCGGATTTCGTAGAGTTCGATGAGTTCGGCGTGGTTGAGCGATACCACCCGCGCACCGACGTGCGGAATGCGCACCAGCAAGCGTTGGCCTTCGAGGCGGTGGATGGCTTCACGCAGGGGACCGCGGCTGATGCCGTAGGTGCGTGCCAGCTCGGGCTCGGAAATCTTGCTGCCAGGGGCTATTTCGCCGTTGACGATGGCCGCCTGGATACGTCGGAAGACGTTTTCCGAAAGCGTCTCGGTTTCACCCGCAACACTGGAAACGTGCGGCGCGTCGTTGTTGGGCAGGACGTGTAATGAAACAGACGTGGCAGACATATTGTCGACACCTGGGCAGGTAGTGACAAAAAAATAGCCCCGTTTAAGTGACTAGTCAATACGTCATAGGCGAAGTGTCGACAATCTGTGGAAGTGACCGGGGGCACTGGCCCCCGATACCGTGTTGCGCTCACTCGGCTGTGGGGTAGTCCACGTAGCCTTCGGGCCCCTGGCTGTACCAGGTTTCCATCACGTCCTTGTTTAGCGGCAAGCCTTCGGCGAACCGATGGGGCAGGTCAGGGTTGGCCAGGAACGGTCGGCCGAAAGCGATGGCGTCTGCTTCACCGGCGTCCAGCGCGGCTTGCGCTTTCTCATGGGTGTAATCGGAGTTGAGCACCAGTGTGCGGCTGAAGGCCTTGCGGATGACCGGATGCACGGGCGGGCGGTCGGCCTTGCCGAAGGTACCGTCGAGCGGTGGCTCACGCAGTTCCAGGTAGGCGATGCCGATCTTGTCCAGCGCAGCGGCAGCAGCGGAGAACAGGGTTTCCGGATCGCTGTCGTTGACCCCTTGCGAATCACCATTGGGTGACAGGCGCACACCGGTACGTTCGGCACCGATGGTGTCGACAACCCGCTGTGTGACCTCTGTCAGCAGGCGGATGCGGTTTTCTACCGAACCGCCGTAGGCATCGTCACGGAAGTTGCTGTTGTCGCGCAGGAACTGATCGATCAAATAACCATTGGCCGCATGGATCTGCACGCCATCGAAGCCGGCACGCATGGCGTTCTTCGCGGCATGCTCGTAGTCGTCGAGCAACCGTGGAATTTCGTGGATGCCCAACGGACGCGCCTGCACATAGGGCTGCTTGCCATCGTAGGTATGGGTCTGACCTGGCGCAGTGGTTGCCGATGAGGAAACCGGCTGCGCGCCACCTAGGAAGCTGGGGTGAACAATGCGGCCCATATGCCACAGCTGCAGGTCGATGCGGCCACCGACCTCATGCACCGCAGCGGTGATCTTCTTCCAGCCCTCGACCTGCTCGTCGCTCCAGATGCCGGGCGCGTATGGCCAGCCCAGGCCTTCCTGAGTGATTCCGGTGGCTTCGGTGATGATCAACCCGGCGCTCGCACGCTGGGTGTAGTACTCGATCATCAAGTCGGTGGGTACATGGTTGCGCGTGGCACGGCCGCGGGTCAGCGGCGCCATCAGGATCCGGTGGGGCAGTTTCTGCGCGCCGACCTGGATCGGGTCGAATAAAGAAGGCATCTGGTCTCCCTGGTCTGTGGGTTGAAAGGCGGCTCAGGCGGTGGCGAGGGCTTTGATGATGGCGTCATTGAAGGCCGGGATATCCTTCGGGTTGCGCGAGGTGATCAAGGTCCAGCCGTTGGCCCCGCACTGCTTGACCTCTTGATCCACCCAGCCAGCGGCACCGGCGTTGGTCAGGTCGAGGCTGACGCTGGGGTACGAGGTCAGGGTTTTGCCGGGGATCACGCCAGCATTGATCAGCAGCCATGGACCATGGCAGATGGCGGCCACGACCTTGCCGGCATCGGCGAATGCCTTGACCAGTTGCTGGGCATCGGTGTCCTGGCGCAGGGTGTCGGCATTTACGGTGCCGCCGGGAATCACCAGGGCGTCGAAGTCGCTGGCGTTCAGGCCCTGGATCTTGCCGTCGGATTCAACGGTACGGTCTTTCTCGGTGTCCTGCTGGAAGGTCTGCACGGTGCCGCCTTCGCTCGAAGCGTGGGTCACGGTGGCGCCTGCTTCGCGCAGCGCTTCGAGAGGCTTGAGCAGTTCATCGCGTTCGATGCCGGTGTTGGCAGTGATGAACAGGACTTTCTTGCCTTGCAGTTGGGTACTCATGAAGGTCTTCCTCGGCTCAGTGGGTGCCTGGCACGCCAGGCGATCAGGAAATCTGAGCGCGGAGGAAAATGGAAAGTTCAGGCGGATTCTTCTTCGGTGCGGCGGGCGGGCAGGCCCGATTGCAGGCCTGCCTTTGCGTTTGCCGGCTCAGTAGCCTGCGGCAAGACCAGTGTTGCGGCGGGGATCGTTGGCGCCGTAGAAACGGTTGTTGGCCACCGGTTTGGCGCCCAGTGCCGGCGCGCCTACCAGGATCGCGGCCAGGTGATTGGCGTCCTGGGGCTCACCGAACTTGTGCCCCCAGCTTTCGAGAATCTTGCGTGTGTCGGGGCTGATGGCGAAGTTTTCCAGATTGGTGACGTCGGGCATCCACTGCTGGTGGAAGCGCGGTGCATTGACCGCCTGCTGAATGTCCATACCGTAGTCGATCACGTTGAGCATGGTCAGCAAGGTGGCGGTGATGATTCTGCTGCCGCCGGGCGTGCCGAGCACCATGACTGGCTTGCCGTCCTTGGTGACGATGGTCGGGCTCATGGACGACAGCGGCGTCTTGTACGGCGCGATGGCGTTGGCCTCGCCCTGAACCAGCCCGTACATGTTGGCCACGCCGACCTTGGAGGTGAAGTCGTCCATTTCGTCGTTGAGCAGGATGCCGGTACCGCTGGCCATGACCCGCGCGCCGAACCAGCCGTTGAGGGTATAGGTCACCGACACCGCGTTGCCCCATTTGTCGACGATGGAGTAATGCGTGGTGTTGCTGCCCTCATGGGGTGCCACACCCGGCTTGATGTCGGCGGAAACGCCGGCCTTGTTCGGTGCGATGCTGTCGCGCAGCTTGGTCGCGTAGTTGGCGTCGAGCAGGTGCGCGATGGGGTTCTTGACGAAATCCGGGTCGCCCAGGTAGCTGTTGCGGTCCACGTAGGCGTGGCGCATGGCTTCGATCTGGTAGTGCATGCCCTGCGCCGAGCCATAGCCCAGCTCGGCCATCGGGTAGCCCTGGAGGATGTTCATGATCTGGCAGATGACCACGCCGCCGGAACTGGGCGGTGGCGCGGACACCACATGGTAGCCACGGTAGTCGCACTCGATCGGGTCCAGTTCGCGGGTCTTGTACTTGTCGAGGTCGGCCTGGGTGATGATGCCTTTGCCTGCCTGGCTCGAATCGACGATGGCCTTGGCCACCCAGCCTTGGTAGAACCCGGCGTTACCCTTCTCGGAGATTTCCCGCAGCGTGCGCGCCAGGTCCTTCTGCACCAGCTTCTCGCCGGCCTTGAACGGCTGGCCCTGCTTGAGAAAGATCTTTGCCGAATCCTGGCTGTCCTTGCGGAAGTCCTCGGTGGCAGTTTCCAGTAGATCGACGTCGCCCTGGGCCAGGGTGAAACCTTCGTCTGCCAGCTTGATGGCCGGCGCCAGCAGATCGGCGCGTTTGAAGGTGCCGTATTTCTGCAACGCCAGCTCCATGCCCGACACTGTGCCGGGTATGCCTACCGACAAATGGCCATCGGTGCTCAGGCCCTCGATGACGTTGCCGGCCTTGTCCAGGTACATGTCGGCGGTGGCGGCCAGCGGTGCCTTTTCGCGGAAGTCGAGGAAGGTCTTGCGGCCATCGGCCATCTGCAGGGTCATGAAGCCACCGCCGCCGATGTTGCCCGCAGCCGGGTAGACCACGGCCAGGGCATAGCCTAGGGCCACGGCGGCATCGACGGCATTGCCGCCGTCCTTGAGCACATCCACGCCAATGTGGGTGGCCAGTTGCTGCGCGGTTACCACCATGCCGTTTTCGGCAGCGACGGGGGCGGGAGAGGCGGCGAACGTACAGGCGGGCACCAGCGCGAACGCAAGGGCGATCAGCGACTTGGGCAAGGGTTCGAGTTTCAAGAGGTGGCTCTCTTCTTCTGCGGATGGGGAGCAAAAAAGCGAATGGCTTCGCCAATCGCAAGAATAGCCGTGTTTCTCAATGTTGCTGGCGGCCGGCGGTCAACGCCGTCAGCTGCTGGCCGGCAGCATCGAAGTTATCCGTCGCCAGCCACCGCTCGAAGGCTGCGCGCAGCGCCGGCCATTCGCTGTCGATGATGGAAAACCAGGCCGTATCGCGGTTGCGACCCTTGTACACCAGCGCCTGGCGGAAGATGCCTTCGAAGCTGAAGCCCAGCCGTGCCGCGGCCTTGCGCGAGGGCTCGTTGAGGGCGTCGCATTTCCACTCGTAGCGGCGGTAACCCAGTTCGTCGAACACCCGGCGCATCAATAGGTACTGCGCTTCGGTCGACAGCGGGGTGCGTTTCATCAGGGGCGAGAACGTCACATGGCCGACCTCGATGACGCCATTGGCCGGGTCCATGCGCATCAAGGCCAGGGTGCCCACCGCGCACTGGGTACGCAGGTCGATTACCGCCCAGTGTTGCGGATCCTGGCTGGCTGCCGCGTGTTGCAGGTGACTGCGGTAGCTGTCCAGGTCGGCAAACGGGCCGACCGGCAGGTAGGTCCAGTCGCTGCCATCGGTCTGTTGGCAATAGCCGCTAAACAGGTCTTCGGCGTGGGCCGCAGCGTTCAGTGGCTCGAGCCGGCAATAGCGTCCTTCGATGACGTCGTGGGCCGGGCGAGGGCGAGGGCTCCACTCGGGAAGGGCGTGACCGACAGGCTGGTGGTGCTCGTTGCGGCTGTTCTGGTTGCTGGGCATGACGACTCCTGACGTGAGCAGAGTGAGGCAATAAGGTTGCACCGACCTCAGCGCGGATCCAGCACGATGCCGAAGCCTGTCTTGGCTTCGCTGACGATACGCAGGTGCTGGCGCTCGCCGGGCTGCGCCTGCAGGCGCAGTTCGCGGTTCAGGCGGCCTTTGCTGCATAGCAGGCCACCCTGCTTGTCGGTGGTGATGCCGACGATGTGTTCGCCCGGTGGCAGGTGAAAGGTCGCCACTTCACCCACGGCCAGCAGCGCGGCGGGTTCACGGTCGATCAGCAGTGCCACGTAGCAGCCGCCGCCCAGCATGCCGATATCACGGTCCACCACCAGCTCGCTCGATGGCGACAGCGTTTGTTGCCAGGCCGACAGCCGTTCGGCCGGCACGGCTTTCAGGTGCTCCGAATCAGCGCGAAACGAGGTACAACCCGACAGGCTTGCCGCGGCCAGCATCATCCAGAACACACGCATCGTTCGATTCCTCATAGGGCACTGTGCTCCCACTCTAGCTCAAGCGAGAAGGGGTGCCGAACACTCGCAACGTGGCCAGCTTTAGAAAAGTTTTGAAACAGGTTCCCGCCAGGGTCCGCGATGGGCAAGAATGGTTGGGCTTATCCGAACGGACTGACCTGAACCTGTGGAGGTACCGTGGCACCTAGAGACCTGATGTTGGCCCTGGTCGTGATCGTTGTCTGGGGTTTGAATTTCGTGGTGATTCGCTACGGTCTCGATGGCTTGCCGCCGATGCTGCTGGGCGGCCTGCGCTTCACTTTGGTGGCGATTCCCGCGGTGTTCTTCATCCGCCGGCCGAACCTGCCACTGCGCTGGCTGATTGCCTATGGCGCGACCATTTCCCTGGGCCAGTTCGCGTTTCTGTTCGAGGCCATGGCCAATGGCATGCCCGCCGGCCTGGCCTCGCTGGTGCTGCAATCCCAGGCCTTCTTCACCTTGTTCTTCGCTGCGCTGTTCATTGGCGAGCGCCTGCGCGCCGCCAGCGTGGTGGGCTTGCTGGTGGCGGCTGGAGGACTGGCGATGATCGGCCTGGAAAGCGATCAGGCCACGCCGTTGATGGCGGTCTTGCTGACCCTGTGCGCAGCGTCGATGTGGGCAATGGGCAATGTCATCACCCGCCGCTTCGGCAATATCGACCTGGTCGCGCTGGTGATCTGGGGCGCATTGATTCCGCCCTTGCCGTTCTTCGCCTTGTCGCTGTGGCTGGAAGGTCCGGCACTGATCCAGCAGTCGCTGTTGGGCATCGGCTGGAAATCCATCGGTAGCCTGGTCTATCTGGCTGCTGTGGCTACGGTGCTTGGCTACAGCTTGTGGAGCAAGCTGTTGTCGCGCTATCCGGCCGGCAAGGTAGCGCCGTTTTCATTGCTGGTGCCGGTGGTGGGCTTGAGTTCTTCGGCCTGGATTCTTGGCGAGCGCCTGGGTGCCCTGCAGTGGTGGGGTGGAGCGCTGGTCATGGTCGGGCTGTTGATCAACGTGTTCGGCAGCAGCCTGTTCAGCCGCCTGGGCACGGGTCGCACCGAGGCGAAATCTCTGCAATGATGAGGCCATCGATACGTCAAGGAGATGCAGCATGATGATCCGGTCGCTGACCCTCGCCACACTGTTCGCGTTCGCGGCGCCCTTGCTGGCCGCCGATGGCGACAGCCCTCTGGCCCAGGACCGCGGGAGGGCCCGGCCGCTGGTGGTCATTGCTCCCAGCTCGGTGGATCCCAACCTGCTGAAGCTGCGCAAGGCGCTGGAAGAACCCGCCAACCGCGACGGCTTCAAGCAGCGCGGCATGGTCCTGTACACCGTGATCAATACCATCGGCCAGCGTGACGGCAAGGATCTCGACCCACAGGCCACCATGTCGCTGATCCGCGACTTGAAACTGGGTGCCGGGTCCAGCCAGAAGTTCGTGCTGTTGGGCAAGGATGGCGAGAAGAAGCTCGAACAGGCGGGTTACGTCGAGCCTTCACAGCTGTTCAGCACCATCGACCAGTTGCCGGCAGCGGAAAAGGACGCCAGTGCACCCGCAGCGGCAGTGCCTGCTGCACAGGAGCCCGCCAGCAAGCCCGGCAAGGCGGCCAAGCCGAGCAAGGCGCCGCAGCCGCTCGACGATTGATCCGTCAGCGCTCTACGCCGCGTTGCGGCCTCGGATTCCTGCGTTCAAACCATGTTGAGGCGCTGCTTGCGCCGGGGTGGTGGGTAAGCGGCATCCAGCGAGGCTAGATCTGCTTCGTCGAGCTTCACCTGCAGTGCCCCGGCATTCAGCCTTACATGCTCGGGCGTGGAAGCCTTGGGGATCGCGATCACGTTGTCGTGGCGCACCACCCAGGCCAGGCATGCCTGGGCCGGCGTGATGCCATGACGCTCGGCTACCTGGCGCAAGGCGGGTTGGTCGAGTAGGCGACCGCCCTGGGCAATCGGACAATAAGCCATCAATGGCATCGCCTGCTTCGCGCACCACGGCAACAGGTCGAACTCGATGCCGCGCTCTTCCAGATTGTACAGCACCTGGTTGGTCGCGCATCCGGCGTCGTCCAGTTCGGTCATGTCATCGACATCGAAATTCGACACGCCCCAACGGCCGATCTTGCCCTGGGCCTGCAGCCGCTCGAACGCTTCCACCGTTTCGCTCAGGGGATACTGGCCGCGCCAGTGCAGCAGATACAGGTCGATGCGCTCGGTGTTCAGACGCTGCAGGCTGCGCTCGCACGCCTTGATCACGCCCTGGCTGCTGGCGTTGTGCGGGTAGACCTTGCTGACCAGCATGACTTCGTCACGACGCCCTTGGATGGCTTGCCCGACGATTTTTTCGGCGCCGCCTTCGCCGTACATTTCAGCGGTGTCGAGCAGGGTCATGCCCAGGTCGATACCTTGCTGCAGCGCGGCGATTTCCTGTTGCGCACGGGCAGGATCCTCGCCCATGCGCCAAGTGCCTTGGCCGATTCTCGCGACCGGCCTGCCGGCCAGGCTGATGCTGTTCATCGCAATGCTCCGTGGTTGATAACATGGTAAACGCGCCATCGCTGCAGGATTGGGCAGTGCGATGAAGCTGCGGTTCAACCCAGTCGGCGCTGCGCCGTGTGCTCCAGCAGCACCTCCATCAACGCGTGCGCGGCGGCCGACAGCTTGTGATCGGGCAGGCGCATCAGGCCGATGCGCCGTTCGATGCGCGGTGACTCCAACGGCACGCAGCGCGCACCCAGTTCATGCATCTGCTCGACACACAATGCCGGCACCGCGCTCACCCCCAGGCCGTGGGCAACCATGCGGCCGATGGTGCTCAACTGGTGGCTCTCGAATGCCACCGCAAGCTTGCCGTGCTGCTCGCTGATGGCGCTTTCCAGCAGCAGGCGAACCGCAGAAGGGCGCTGCAGGGCAATGAAATCATGAGCGAGCAGGGTCTCCCAGGTGAGCATCGGTTGCTCGGCCAGCGGTGAATCGGCCGCCACCACCGCCACGAACCGATCGGTGTAGAAGGGGGTGAACACCAGCGACGAGGTGCTTTCCGGCTCGAAGCCTATGCCCAGTTCGACCCGCCGATGGCGGACCATCTCCACCATGTGCTCGTTGATCACATCATGCACGGCAACATTGACCCTCGGGTGCCGGTCGCGAAAGATCCGCAGTGCTGCCGGCAGCAGGTTGCCGGCGAACGACGGCATGGCCGCGATGGACACTTTGCCCAACTGCAGGGTGAAGTGCTGGCGCAGCAGCTCTTCGGTATTGTCCCAGTCCGCCAGCAAGCGGCGGGCCAGAGCCACCAGCACCTCGCCTTCCGGCGTCAGGCTGACGCTGCGCGTGGTGCGGATCAGCAGCGCGCCGCCCAGGTCTTCTTCCAGGCCTTTTATCGTCAAGCTCAGGGCGGGCTGCGAGAGATGCAGTTTTTCACCAGCCTGGGCGAAGCTCAGGGCTTGGGCGACAGCGAGAAAAGCGCGCAGCTGTTTGACGTTCATCTATTTGCAAAACCAATCAATCCCCAAGAAAAACAAAATTAACAAATTACCATCGTGGGGAGAAGATACCGTCACGCTTGCCGTTGCCGACGTGACGGCGCCATAACAAACAAAACAAGGCGAACAATCATGGCTGGACTCGATAAACGAGTGGCAACCTATGCCCAGGCACTCGAAGGCCTGCGCGATGGCATGACCGTACTGGCCGGCGGGTTCGGCCTGTGCGGCATTCCGGAAAACCTCATTGCCGAAATCAAGCGGCTGGGCGTGCGTGAGCTCACGGTGGTGTCGAACAACTGCGGGGTTGATGGTTTTGGCTTGGGCGTGCTGCTCGAAGACCGGCAGATCCGCAAGATGATCGCCTCCTATGTCGGCGAGAACGCCCTGTTCGAGCGGCAGTTGCTCGATGGCGAACTGGAAGTCGAACTGACCCCTCAAGGCACCCTGGCGGAAAAGATGCGCGCCGGCGGCGCCGGCATCCCCGCGTTCTTCACCGCCACCGGCTACGGCACACCGATAGCGCAAGGCAAGGAAATACGTGAATTCAATGGCCGCCAGTACATTCTCGAGCAGGCCATTACCGGCGACTTCGCCATCGTCAAGGGCTGGAAGGCCGACCATTTCGGCAACGTCATCTATCGTCACACCGCCCAGAACTTCAACCCGCTGGCGGCAAGCGCCGGGCGCATCACCGTGGTCGAGGTCGAAGAAATCGTCGAACCCGGCGTGCTCCTGCCCGAGCACATCCACACGCCAGGCATCTACGTCGACCGAGTGATCCAGGGCACCTTCGAGAAGCGCATCGAAAAGCGCACCCTCAAGGCCTGATTGCTCCCATCTGCTCTGTTACACAAGAGGTATTCCAAATGGCACTTACTCGCGAACAGATGGCCCAGCGCGTGGCGCGCGAACTGCAAGACGGTTTCTACGTGAACCTGGGGATCGGCATACCTACCCTGGTGGCCAACTACGTGCCGGCTGGCATCGACGTCATGCTGCAGTCGGAAAACGGTCTGCTGGGCATGGGCGAATTTCCCACCGAGGCTACCGTCGACGCCGACATGATCAACGCCGGCAAACAGACCGTGACGGCCCGCGCCGGCGCGTCCATCTTCGACTCTGCGCAGTCGTTCGCGATGATCCGCGGCGGCCATGTCGACCTCACCGTGCTCGGTGCTTTCGAAGTGGACGTACAGGGCAACATTGCCTCGTGGATGATCCCCGGCAAGCTGGTCAAGGGTATGGGGGGGGCGATGGACCTGGTGGCCGGCGCAGAGAACATCATCGTCACCATGACCCATGCCTCCAAGGATGGCGAGTCGAAGCTGCTGCCGTTGTGCACGCTGCCGCTGACCGGTGCCGGGTGTATTCGCAAGGTACTCACGGACCTGGCCTACCTGGAGATCGAAGACGGCGCGTTCATTCTCAAGGAGCGTGCGCCTGGTGTCAGTATCGATGAGATCAAGTCGAAGACGGCCGGCAAGCTGATCATCGCCGACGACGTCGTTGAAATGAGTTTCTGATTACGTTCCACCACTGCCTTCAGCCGATCTCATACCTATAAGAACAAGGGAAACACCACCATGTCTGCACAACTTGAAGAGAGCCGCTACGCTCGCTTTGCCCTGCGCTGTTCGAGCTGGGCCGAGCGCTGGTTCCCTGATTCCTACGTATTCGCCGCCGTTGCGGTGTTGCTGGTGGCACTGGGAGCACTGGCCATCGGCGGCACGCCGACCGCAACGGCAACAGCCTTTGGCGACGGATTCTGGAGCCTGATCCCGTTCACCATGCAGATGGCCTTCGTGGTGATTGGTGGCTACGTGGTTGCCAGCTCGCCACCTGCGGTGAAGCTGATTGATCGCCTCGCGCGCATCCCTCGCAATGGCCGCTCGGCCGTGGCCTGGGTGGCGTTGATATCGATGGTCGCTTCGTTGCTCAACTGGGGGCTGTCGCTGGTATTCGGCGGGCTGCTGGTGCGGGCATTGGCACGACGGACCGACCTACGCATGGACTACCGTGCGGCCGGTGCGGCGGCCTACCTGGGGTTGGGGGCGGTATGGGCGCTCGGGTTGTCGTCGTCGGCGGCGCAGTTACAGGCCAACCCTGCCAGCCTGCCACCGTCGATCCTGTCGATCACCGGTGTGATTCCGTTCACCCAGACGATTTTCCTCTGGCAGTCGGGTGTATTGCTGCTGGCACTGGTGCTGGTTTCGTTGGTGGTGGCCTACGCCACGGCCCCGGGCCCCAACTCTGCCCGGGACGCCGAGGCCTGTGGCATCGACCCGGCTTTCAGTCTGCCGCCCCTGAACAAGCGCAGTCGACCTGGCGAATGGCTGGAATACAGCCCGCTGATCACCATCTTTCTGGTATTGCTGGCCGCGGGGTGGCTGTTCCACGAGTTTTCCACCAAGCCGGCGATCACCGCCATCTCTGGGCTCAATACCTACAACTTCCTGTTCATCATGCTGGGCCTGCTGCTGCATTGGCGTCCGCGCAGCTTTCTGGATGCGGTGGCGCGTGCAGTGCCGACCACCACGGGGGTGCTGATCCAGTTTCCCCTGTACGGCTCGATCGCCGCGATCATGACCACGGTCAAGGGTGGCGATGCGCAGACCCTGGCCCACCACATCTCCACCTTCTTCGTACAGATCGCCTCGCACGATACCTATGCGCTGTTGATGGGCGTCTATTCGGCAGTGCTCGGGTTCTTCATTCCGTCGGGCGGTGGCAAGTGGATCATCGAGGCGCCCTACGTCATGCAGGTGGCCAACGAGCTGCAATATCACTTGGGCTGGGCCGTGCAGATCTACAACGCTGCCGAAGCCTTGCCGAATCTGATCAATCCGTTCTATATGCTGCCTCTGCTCGGCGTGCTGGGCTTGAAGGCGCGCGATTTGATCGGTTTCTCGTTCGTGCAGCTGCTGGTGCATGCGCCTTTGGTGCTGTTCCTGCTTTGGGCGCTGGGCACGACCCTGGCCTATGTGCCTCCCGTTGCACCCTGAGACAGGCGTGATCTGCGCGCGACGTTGATCGGGAATATGCTCCCGCCGAGCGATTGTTTGCGTAGTGGCTATTGCGAAGTAGCCAGCGCTCGGGGTACACATCTAGGTTGAATGGGATATGGGCTGGACGCCCACCCATCGTGAACCGATGAAGGGAGATCTTGAAATGCTTGATAACGGCGCGGGCGGGGGTCCGAACCAGGGTGACCAGGTCAGTCGGATCATTTCCCAGGAAATACGCAACCTGCATACCGCAGCGTCCAGGGATCTGGATCAGGCAGCGGTGCAGATCATTGGCAAGGTCGAGGGTTTCAGGGAGCAGGGTCTGATCAGTTCGGAGGTCGCTCGGCAGCTGATCTTCGACGTGCGCAACGAGCGCAGCCGTATCAGCCGCTGAGCGAACGGTCAGCCGAGGTGGCGGCGTGGGTCAGCCGCCTGCTGTGTCGATATCGGCGTCGGTTTCTTCGTCGTCCGCACTGCCGGGGTCGACTTCAGGGTCCGATTTGAAATCGGGACTGAAGCGATTGCCTTCAGGGGTGGTTGGATCCCCGGTCTCGTCAGGCTTTGAGTCGAGTGGCGGTTCTTTGGGGCGGTTGCCCTGCGAATCGTCGGTATCACGCTCGACCGTATTCGGTGCAGGTGTGTGTTCGCTCATGGTGTTCTCCCGAGGTGGCTGGATCCGTGGCCGATCAGCGCTTGCCGCCTTCGGACCCGGTGCCGTCGCCACCGTCCATGGTGCCTGAACCAGGCTTGGTCACCGCGCCGCCCATCGAACTGCCTTCGGGGTTGCCGGTATTCTGCGGCTTGATGTCGGTGCTGGTGCCGTTTCGCGGCGCGGCAGTGCCGTCGGTATTGCGATTGGTCATACCGCTATCGGTCCCCGCCGGCACGCCTACCGCTGAAGGTACGGTGCCCTTGGCGGCTGGGTTGGTCGGACCGGTGCTGTTGTCGGCCATGGCCGGTACGGCTGCAGCAGCCAACAAGCCTGCGAGCAACGCTGTGGTGATGTATTTCTGGCTTTTCATGGAGCTCTCCTTGTTCGTGAATGCTTCATGCATTGGGCTATGAGGGAGGCCAGGAGGTGCCCGCATGCCGACGAACGGCATGCGGGCAAACTTGGTGGGGGCGGCCGTCGGCCGCTCACAGGGGGGAAGGGGCGATCAAGCGAGCAATTGCATGCCCAGCTGGAACGCGACCCATACGGCGAGGATGGTGGCGAAGCCCAGCGCGATGTTTTCGAACCAGTTGTTGCGATATTTACCGAGCAGCTTCTTCTGGTTGGACATGATCAGCAGGCCAAGGGAAATCACTGGCAGGCCAATGATGTTCAGCGCATTCACGCCAATGGTCAGGGTCACGAAGTCGGGCATGCCTGGCAGCGACCACACCAGCGGCGTAACCAGGATGAACAGCATGAACCATTTGTGCATCGGGTCATGGTGGAATTCCTTGCCGTACTTCTCGCGACGCTCGGGACGGATGTGCTGGAAGGCATCGGTGATCAGCATCGGGAAGGCCGTGGTCTTGCCAGCGATGCTTGCGAACAGTGTCGCGAACACGCCGACGAAGAAGATCAGCCAGCCGCCAGTGCCGAAGAACATCTGCAGTGCCGAGCCCAGGTCGTCCAGGGTTTTCACTTCGATGCCATTGGGACGCAGGATTTCCGCACCCACCACCCAGATGGCCAGGTTGATGATGATGCCGACGAACACCGCGAACAGCAGGTCGTTACGCTGGATGCGTTTGTGTTCCGGGCCTACCCAGCCTTTCTGGCGCATTACGTAGGGGTGGACGAAGTTGGCGATGGAACCGGCCACCGCACCGATCACCGATACCGCGACCAGCAGCGCGCCATGCACGCCTTCATCCGGCGGAATACTGAAGCCGATGGTCCCGGCCAGAATGCCGCCCACGTCCGGTTTGGACATGATCGCCAAGGCCATGAAAGCCAGGGTCATCAAGGCCAGCAGCCCTTTCATCACGCCTTCGATCAGCGAATAGATGTTGCGCCCCACCAGCAGCCACACACCCAGGACCACGGCAAAGGATGCCAGCAGTGGCTGATTGATGTGGAGCAGCGTGGCCAGTGCCTCGCCGGCGCCCTTGATCATGTAGGCGTTGGTCAAGTGGCCCATGATCAATGCGTAGCCCAGCATGAACCAGGCGAAGAAAGGGTGCAGTTGTGCATAGCCCTGCAGGATGGTCATGCCCTGGTTGTTGCACAGCTGGAAGCGGGCAATGATGTTGACGATGAGGAATCTGAGCAGTAGCGATACTGCCAGCACCCACATCATGGCATAGCCGTAGTTGGCGCCCGCCACGGAGGAGGTGATCAAGTCACCGGCGCCCAGCCATGACAGCACGGCGATAATGCCCGGTCCGATGATCTTGGCAAGGCGGCCCATGCGAGTCGTGGGAGCGGCCGCCTTTTTTTCGAGCGAGTGGGTACTCGTCATTGGGTGAATTCCCTTTGTTGTTTTTGTGGATGGATCAGGGGGTCATTCAATCATGAGTTAGGATGTCATATGACCTGACAAGTTGCAAAAAGGTGTAAGGGGATATTTCACATTTTTACGATTTTAATGACCGTACCCGCCGGTCGGCTGCACTGAACCAATCCCGCCGTAGGCTTTCCGATGAGCCTTACCGCAAAAGGAATGCAGCCATGTCGCAGATCATCGTCGATGACACTCAGACGCCTGCCAAAGCCGACGCGGCAGCCGATGTGCTGATGTTCGGCAGCCCCAAGGATCGCCTGGACTTCTACCGCAAGGAGATCCAGTACGAAACCTCCATTCTTTCCAACCGCACCGACGCCTATCTGTCCGCACAGTCTTTCCTGGTCATTGCCTATGCCTCGTCCATGGCCAACCTGAACCCGGAGTGGGGCAAGCTGTTCACCCTGGTCGTGCCGCCGCTGCTGGCGCTGTTCGGCCTGGTCAGCTCGCTGCATGCCTGGCCGGGCATCCGCTCGGCCTACGACATCATCGACCATTGGCATTTCAAGCAGAGCCAGTTGTTGGACAGCGAGCCGGCGATGGGCGCGGCCTATGACGAGTCGCCCCTGTTCAGCGAGCGCGAGTCGAGTGAAAAGCGCTGGCGCGGAGCGTTGCTGTTCTCCATGAGATCGCCGTTCCTGTTCAGTGTGCTGTGGGTGTTGCTGGGTGTGTTCGCGGTGTATGCGCAGTACACCAATCCGGGCGGTTAGAACGAAAAAGGCCCCTGCATGTGCAGGGGCCTTCGGGTGATGCGGGGGTAGATCAGCGCACCGAACTGAAAGCCTCCTGGCGACTGCGCTCATACGCCTGCGGGTCCACTGCAGCGGCGCCTGGCTTGCCCAGCTCGTTCAACGGGATGCGATAGGTCTCCTTGGCACAGAACGCTGCCAACGCTGCGATGCAGCACACACCCAAGGCCAGTGAACCCACTACCATGGGGATGTTGGTGGAGCCCGGTGGAGCCATCGCGGCGAACAGCACCGGAAGCATGGCGGTGATCAGCGTGCCGACATTCTGCGAAATGGCCATGGCCGAGACGCGGTAGCGGGTTTCGAAAAGCTCAGGGTAGAAACTTGGAAACACCGCGTTGTAGCCCTGGTAGAACACGCCCCACATCAGAATCGACATGCCGATGGCCAGCGGTACGTTATGCACGCTGATCGCATACAGGTAGAAGAACGACAGGATGCCGGAGCTCAGTGCGCCACCGATGATCATCGGACGGCGACCGATCCGGTCCGAGAGGTTACCCACGAACGGGATCACGCATACCGCCACGATGTTGCCGATCACCGGGATCCACAGGTACACGCTCTTCGCGAAACCGATGCCGTAGGCCGGTTGCACCGCGTACGCGGCGCCGAAGATGGTCGCGACCACCGGGATCACGTTCATCAGCGCCATGCACATGACCAGACCCATGTTCCGCCAGCTGTGCTTGAAAGCCTCCAGGACCGGCGACTTGGTGATGGTGGCGCGCGCTTCCTGAGTTTCGAAGGCTGGGGTTTCATTGACCTCGCGGCGAATGATGTAGCCGGCGATCAGCACCACGGCACTGAGCAGGAACGGAATACGCCAGCCCCACGAGTTGAACGCTTCGTCGGGCATGAAATAGGCCAACGGCAGGAAAATCGCTGCGGCAAAGATTTGTCCGGCCTGCACGCCCTGCAAGGTGAAACTGGCGTAGAAACCTCGCCGTCCGAACGGCGCGTGTTCCAGGACCATGGAACTGGCTCCGGATATCTCCCCTGCGACCGCGAAGCCCTGGATCAAGCGCAGTACCACCAGCATGGCCGGTGCCCAGAGGCCGACCTGGCTGTAGGTCGGCAGCAGGCCGACGGCCATGGTGGCGAAGCCCATCAGGAACATGCACAACAGCAATACGTTCTTGCGGCCGCGGGTATCGCCCCAGTGGCCGAGGAAGAACGCGCCGATGGGGCGTGCAACGTAGCCTACGCCGTAGGTGGCCAGGGAGGCGACGATGGCGACCTTGGGGTCGGTGTTGGGAAAGAAGATTTGCGGAAAGATCAACGCCGCGGCCTGGGCATAGATGAAGAAGTCGTAGTATTCCAGAGCGGAACCGACCCAACCGCTGGCGGTGGCCTTCTTGGTTTGCTGCGAGCCGTGCGATTCTGACTGAGCATGCGCCATGCTGTGTCTCCGTTGTTTTTATTATGAAGCATTGGAACCGTTGGCTTCGTTTTCACCCCATTGCAGGCGACGCTGCGTGCGCTGGAGTGAGGCAAAACTAACTGGGTAGTTAATGTTTAGCAGTGGTGCCGAATGGGTGTCAATACGGCTGCATGCCAGGGTTGGAGCGGTCCGTGGGCCGGGGTGCATGCAAGACTGCCCCAAGTGGGTTCGGGTTTCAACCGACAGTGCCGGAATAGAGCGCTGCGCAGGCGCATGGAGCGGGTTGCCCGCGGGCGTGATCGTTGCCTAGCTTGCTTGCTATTGTAGCCGCTGATCGCACACATTTGGTTTTGATTCAGCCCGATCTGCAGTGCTCCCGGACGCGGCTTGCGCCGCTGCTACAGGATCCGGGTTCCACCGCATCCCCGATCGGCCAAGAACCCGAATCCCCCGTAGGAGCGGTCAGCGGCCGCGAAGAGAGCGCCGCAGTACGTCTGTCAGGCCGAGACCCCAAATCCCCCGTAGGAGCGGTCATTGGCCGCGAAGAGAGCGCCGCGGTGCGTCTGTCAGGCCGAGACCCCAAATCCCCCGTAGGAGCGGTCAGCGGCCGCGAAGAGAGCGCCGCGGTGCATCTGTCAATGCACGGTGTGTCATTCGCTGCAGCTGCTTGCGCGCCCGGCTCAGGCCAACTCGCGGACCAGATTGCCCAGCGTCTGCATGGCGGCCAACTGAACCTTGCCCATCGGCGAGCCGTAGTTCAAACGAATGCAGTTGCCGAATCGGCCGCTGGCGGAAAAGATCGGGCCCGGCGCGATGCTGATGCCTTGCGCCAACGCCAGGCGAAACAGCTGCAGCGAATCGACTCTCGTCGGCAATTCGAGCCACAGGAAGTACCCGCCCTCGGGACGACTCACCCGGGTGTCCTCGGGAAAATAACGCGCGATGGCTGCCATCATTGCGTGCTGCTGGCCCTGCAGTGCACCGCGCAACCGATGCAGGTGTCGATCATAGCCGCCGTGTTGAAGATAGTCGGCAATGGCCGCCTGACCCGGCACCGAAGCGCAGATCGAGGTCATGATCTTCAGGCGCTCGACCTTCTGCGCAAAGCGTCCGGCAGCGACCCAGCCGATCCTGTACCCGGGTGCCAGGCTTTTGGCGAACGATCCGCAATGCAGCACCCAGCCATCGCTGTCATAGGCCTTGGCCGGACGCGGCGCGTGTTGGCCGAAATACAGCTCGGCGTACACGTCGTCTTCGATCAAGGGCACCTGGTGTTCATGCAGCAGCGCTACCAGTTGACGCTTGCGCGCCTCAGGCATGCTCGCACCGATCGGGTTCTGGAACGTCGGCATGCACCAGCACGCCTTGATCGGCAGGCGCTGCAGGGCCTTCGCCAAGGCATCCACGTCCAACCCGTCGCGCGGATGGGTGGGAATCTCCACCGCCTTGAGCTTGAGCCGCTCCAACACCTGCAGGCAGGCGTAGAACGCCGGTGCCTCGATGGCCACCATGTCACCTGGCTCGGTCACCGCCTGCAGGCACAGGTTCAGGGCTTCCAGTGCACCGTTGGTGATCAGCAGTTCGTCGACCGGCAGGTTGATGCCGGCGATGTTGTAGCGCAAGGCGATCTGCCGGCGCAGCTCGGGGCTGCCTGGCGACAGATCGGTGACCGTTTCGCGCGGGTGCATGGCTCGGCTGGTACTGGCCAGCGAGCGCGCCAGGCGCGGCAATGGAAACAGGTCAGGGCTGGGAAAGGCAGACCCCAGTGGCACCGTGTTCGGATCCTTGATCGAATCGAGGATGGAAAACACCAGCTCACTGACGTCGACATCGGTCGACTCGGCCAGCACCTGCGAGGTCGCCGAGGGCTCCTCCAGCGATCGTTCGGCCAGCGCATTGACGAAGTACCCGGAACGCGGCCGGGCGCGGATCATTCCGCGTCGCTCGAGCAGGTAATAGGCCTGGAACACGGTAGAGGGGCTGACACCCTGAGTCTGGCTGGCATGCCGCACGGAGGGCACGCGCTCGTCGGGCTTCAGCACGCCGGTGCGAATGAGCTCGGCGATGTGGTGGGCAAACTGCTCGTAGCGTTTCATGACCGGCCTGGGTCCATGGGCGAGGGCCGCACTATGCCACAGCCGTGCGCACCGCCGGCAGGCCATGCGCACATGGCTTGCCGGTGATGCGTGCCAGGTTCAGGCCTGGATCGGCGCAGGGTCGATGGGAGGGTCGCCAATCGGGGTGGGTGGCACGGTCGGTTGCACCGGGACACCGTCCGGATCGTCTTGAGGCACCGTGGGTGGCACGTCCGGCAGGGGAGAATTGTCGATGTTCGGATCCGTTGATTCAGGCGGAAGAGGAAGGTTCATGGGGCGGCCTCTGGTAGGTAATGGACATATGCCTGTGGTAGACATCGTTTACAACGATTTCGGTCCGTCCAAGCGCGTTGCAACGTGTAAAAGCATATGAACTTTCCCTCGAGGCTTGGCTCCGAACCTAAGCGAAAGACAAACCCGGTTCACTTCACCGCTTGCACAAGCACAACAGCGTCCAGGTGACGCACAGGAGCGAGGCTCGATGACGGCTGATCAGACTTTCCAAGCGGACCAGAACGCGACCGACGAACAGACGCCAGACCACGTGCTGAGCCTGTCCCAGGCGCTGCTGCTGCCTCGGATCGTGATCGAAGACACGCAGCCTGTCATTGACGGTGGTCAGTTTGCCGTCAAGGCCATCGTCGGCCAGACGGTCACGGTCAGCACCAAGGTCTACGCCGACGGTCATGACAAGCTGGCCGTGGTCCTGCGCTGGCATGAGGCGGGCACCGACACCTGGCACAGCACTGCCATGCGCGAGCTGGGCAACGACAGCTGGGAAGCCGAGCTGGTCGTCGACAGCGTCGGCACCCATGCCTATTGCATCGACGCCTGGATCGACCAGTTCGCCAGCTACCGCTACGAACTGGAAAAGAAGTACGCCGCTGGCGTGACCATCGACCTGGAACTTGAAGAAGGCCGCGTGCACCTCGAGCAGGCCGCCAGCCGCAGCCAGGATACCCTGGCACGCCAACTGCGCCAGTTGCACGACGAATTGCAGGGGCTGGATCAGGACGCCAAGGTCGCGCTGCTGTTGCAGCGTGACACCCAGGCCCTGATGTCCCTGGCGGACTCGCGCGCGTTCCTCTGCTCCAGTGTCGAATATGCCCTGGACGTAGAACGCGAACTCGCGCAGTTCGCCAGCTGGTACGAGTTGTTTCCGCGCTCGATCACCGATGACAAAGCTCGTCATGGCACCTTCAATGACGTGCACAGCCGTCTGCCGATGATTCGCGACATGAACTTCGACGTGCTGTACTTCCCGCCGATCCATCCAATCGGACGCGCTCACCGCAAGGGCCCGAACAACTCCCTGACCGCCGGCCCGGACGATCCAGGCAGCCCTTATGCCATCGGCAGCGCCGAGGGTGGGCACGAGGCCATTCACCCGCAGCTGGGCACGCGGGAAGACTTCCGCAGGCTGGTGGCCGCGGCGGCCGAGCACGGTCTGGAAATCGCGCTGGACTTCGCCATTCAGTGTTCCCAGGATCACTTGTGGCTCAAAGAGCATCCAGGCTGGTTCAGCTGGCGCCCGGACGGCACCATCCGCTATGCGGAAAACCCGCCGAAGAAATACCAGGACATCGTCAACGTCGACTTCTACGCTGCCGACGCAGTGCCGGGCCTGTGGACCGAGCTGCGCGACGTGGTGTGGGGCTGGGTCGAGGAAGGCGTGAAGATCTTTCGCGTCGACAACCCGCACACCAAGCCGCTGCCATTCTGGCAATGGCTGATCGCCGATATCCGCAGCAAAGACCCAAGCGTGATGTTCCTTGCAGAGGCGTTCACTAAGCCAGCCATGATGGCGCGCCTTGGCAAGGTCGGTTACTCGCAGAGCTACACCTACTTCACCTGGCGCAATACCAAGCCGGAGCTGACCACCTATTTCACCCAGCTCAACCAGGCACCGTGGGCGCACTGCTACCGGCCGAACTTCTTCGTCAACACGCCGGACATCAACCCGTTCTTCCTGCATGACAACGGCCGCGCCGGGTTCCTCATCCGCGCCGCGCTGGCGACCATGGGCTCCGGTCTGTGGGGCATGTATTCGGGTTTCGAACTGTGTGAATCGGCGCCCATCCCTGGCAAGGAAGAGTATCTGGACTCGGAGAAGTACGAGATCCGCCCGCGTGACTTCACCGCCCCCGGCAACATCATTGCCGAGATCGCCCAGCTCAACCGAATTCGCCGTCAGAACCCGGCGCTGCAAACTCATCTGGGCGTCGAGTTCTTTCAGTGCTACAACGATAACGTCCTGTATTTCGGCAAGCGGACCGCTGACCGCAGCAACTATGTGCTGGTCGCCGTGAGCCTCGATCCACACAACGTCCAGGAAGCCCATTTCGAGCTGCCGCTGTGGGAGTTGGGCCTGGACGACGATGCGGCCACCAACGGCGAAGACCTGATGACCGGGCATCGCTGGACGTGGCACGGCAAGAGTCAGTTCATGCGGATCGACCCTGCCTATCAACCATTCGGCATCTGGAGGATCACACGCGTACAGCCGTAGGCAAGCGCGACGTCGTACGCCGCACTCGGTGTCTTACGCTGCTCCAGGCGATGTCCAGCCGCTCCAGACACGCTGCTCACTACAGGGAATCAACAATGGCGAAAAAGCCTCGGTCGCAAGCGTTCATCGATGATCCGCTCTGGTACAAGGATGCGGTTATCTATCAGGTCCACGTCAAGTCGTTCTTCGACTCCGACAACGACGGCATCGGTGACTTTCCGGGGTTGATCGCCAAACTCGATTACATCGCCGATCTGGGCGTCAATACCATTTGGCTGCTGCCGTTCTACCCGTCGCCGCGTCGCGACGACGGCTACGACATCGCCGAGTACAAGGCGGTGCACTCGGACTACGGCACGTTGGCCGATGTGCGACGTTTCATCAGCGAGGCGCACAAGCGCGGCTTGCGTGTGATCACCGAGCTGGTGATCAACCACACTTCCGACCAGCACCCCTGGTTTCAGCGCGCGCGCAAGGCCAAGAAGGGCTCCAAGGCTCGCGATTTCTATGTGTGGTCCGACAGCGACGAGAAATACGACGGCACGCGAATCATCTTTCTCGATACCGAGAAGTCCAACTGGACCTGGGACCCCGTCGCAGGCCAATACTTCTGGCACCGTTTCTATTCGCACCAGCCGGATTTGAATTTCGACAACCCGCAAGTGATGAAAGCGGTCATTGACGTCATGCGCTACTGGCTGGACATGGGCATCGACGGTCTGCGCCTGGATGCCATTCCGTATTTGATCGAGCGTGACGGCACCAACAACGAGAACCTGCCCGAAACCCACCAGGTGCTCAAGCAGATCCGTGCCGAGATCGACGCCAACTACCCGGACCGCATGCTGCTGGCCGAGGCCAACCAGTGGCCCGAGGATACCCAGCTGTACTTCGGCGATGCCCACGGCGACAACGGCGACGAATGCCACATGGCGTTCCATTTCCCGTTGATGCCGCGCATGTATATGGCACTGGCGCAGGAAGACCGCTTTCCAGTCACCGACATTCTGCGCCAGACGCCTGCTATCCCAGCCAACTGCCAGTGGGCGATCTTCCTGCGCAACCACGATGAACTGACCCTGGAAATGGTCACCGATCGTGAACGCGACTACCTGTGGAACTACTACGCGGCCGACAGCCGCGCGCGGATCAACCTCGGCATTCGTCGTCGCCTGGCGCCGCTGCTCGAACGTGATCGCCGCCGGGTCGAATTGCTCAACAGCCTGCTGCTGTCCATGCCCGGCACACCGACCCTGTATTACGGTGACGAAATCGGCATGGGCGACAATATCTACCTGGGTGACCGCGACGGTGTGCGCACGCCCATGCAGTGGTCGATCGACCGAAACGGCGGCTTCTCGCGCGCCGACCCGGCCAGCCTGGTGCTGCCGCCGATCATGGATCCGCTCTATGGCTACCAGTCGGTCAACGTCGAAACCCAGGCCAACGACCCGCACTCGCTGCTGAACTGGACCCGGCGCATGCTCGCCGTGCGCCGTCAGCAGAAAGCGTTCGGCCGCGGTACCCTGACCATGCTCACGCCGACCAACCGCCGCATCCTGGCCTACGTGCGTGAATACACCGGCAGCGATGGCAAGACCGAGATCGTGTTGTGTGTCGCCAACGTCTCGCGTGCCGCCCAAGCGGCTGAATTGGATCTGTCCCCGTACGCCGGCATGGTGCCGGTAGAGATGCTCGGCGGCAGCGCCTTCCCACCCATCGGTCAGCTGAATTTTCTGCTGACCTTGCCACCCTACGGCTTCTATTGGTTCCTGCTGGCCAGCGAAACCCAGATGCCGAGTTGGCACGTCGAACCGGCCCAAAGCATGCCTGACTTCCAGACCCTGGTTTTGAAACAACGGATGGAGGAGTTGCTCGACGAGCCGTCGCGCAGCACTCTGGAACACATTTCTCTGCTGCAGTACCTGCCCAAGCGGCGCTGGTTCGGCGGTAAGGACGTGGCCATCGACAACCTGCGCATCGCCTATGGCGTGCGCTTCGGCACGCCGCAAAGCCCGGTGCTGCTCAGCGAGTTGGAGGTCACTGCTGGTGGCCAGACCAGCCGCTACCAGTTCCCGTTCGGCTTCATTCCCGAGGAGCACAGCGGCTCGCCGCTGCCCTTGCAACTGGCGCTGTCGCGTGTTCGGCGCGGCCGTGAAGTGGGCCTGATCACCGACGCCTTCGTCCTGGAAAACTTCATCCACTCGGTAATCGAAGGGCTTCAGGTCGAGAAGACCCTGGCGACCGGCGAAGGCGAGATCCGCTTCCAGGCCACCGAGCATCTGACGGCCCTGAATCTCGACCAGACTTCGGTGATCCGCTACCTCTCGGCCGAGCAGTCCAACAGCTCGGTCGTGGTTGGCGGCAGCCTGGTGCTGAAGATGATTCGCCGCGTCAGCGGTGGCATCCATCCAGAGCTGGAAATGGGCGCCTACCTGACCGCCGCGGGCTACGCCAACATCTCGCCGCTGATGGGGTCCGTCAGCCGTGTGGATGTCAGCGGAACACCGCACTTGCTGATGATTGCCCAGGGTTACCTGAACAATCAGGGCGACGCCTGGGAATGGACCCAGAACAACCTCGAGCGCGCGATTCGCGACGAGATGGCCTTCGCCCATTCCGAACAAGGCCAGCGCTACGACGCACTGGGCGAGCTGGCAGACTTTGCCGGCATGCTCGGCCAGCGCCTGGGCGAGATGCACGTCGCCCTGGCGGCGTCCGGTGCGCAGGCCGATTTCCTCGCCCGGGTGAGCAACCGGAAAGATGCCCAAGGCTGGGCTACAAGCATCGCCAGCCAGGTCGAGCGGGCGCTGGGCCTGCTCGAGCAGCGCCGCGCCGAATTTGCCGAGCAGGACCAGGCTTTGGTGGCCGAACTGCTGGGCCGACGCGAAGAGTTGCTGGCCCAGGTCGAGCGCCTCAGCGCGCAGGCCACTGGCGGTCTGATCATGCGGGTCCATGGTGACCTGCACCTGGGCCAGATGCTGGTGGTGCAGGGTGATGCCTACCTGATCGACTTCGAGGGCGAGCCTGCACGGCCACTCGAAGAGCGCCGCGCCAAATACAGTCCTTACAAGGATGTAGGAGGCGTATTGCGTTCGTTCGACTACGCTGCGGCCATGGCGATCCGCAATGTACAAAGCACCGATGCCTCCGAGGAAGCGGCATCGGCGCGCCAGCGCGTGGCCCAGCGCTACCTGGCCGAGGCCCGCCATGCGTTCATCGGCGCCTACGACCTGGCGACCCAGGCCGTGCCACATCAGTGGCAGGACCCGGACGGCGCGCGCGCGGCACTGGATTTGTTCAGCCTGGAAAAGGCTGCCTACGAGATCGCTTATGAAGCGGAGAATCGCCCGAGCTGGTTGGCCGTGCCCTTGCACGGACTGTTCGGGCTCTTGAGTACGAGGGAGAATAAGCAATGAGTGCGCACAGCGAACATGGCAAGCGCGATTCCGGCGCGTTGCCGGCAAAAGCCGATATCGAGGCGCTGATCCGTGCCGACCATTCCGATCCGTTCTCGGTTCTGGGTGCCCATAGCGATGGCGGCACAGGCAGCTACATCCGTGCCTACCTGCCGACGGCCCTGAGCGTGCAGGTATTGGCCAAGGACGGGGGGCATCCACTGACGACCCTCGACCAGGGCGACGTGCCCGGGCTGTTTACCGGCCATATCGAGCAAAGCCAACCCTACCTGCTGCGCGTGCAGTGGGCGGGGGGGGTGCAGGTCAGCGAAGATCCGTACAGCTATGGCAATCTGCTCGGCGACATGGACATCTACCTGTTTGCAGAGGGCAAGCATCGCAACCTGGGCAGCGTCTTCGGCGCCCAGTTCATCGAAATCGAAGGCGTGCAGGGTGTGCGCTTCGCCGTCTGGGCACCGAACGCCAAGCGGGTTTCGGTGGTCGGTGACTTCAACGTCTGGGACGGTCGCCGTCATCCAATGCGCCAACGCTTCCCGGCCGGCGTCTGGGAGTTGTTCATCCCCGGCCTGCAGCCTGGCGAACCGTATAAATACGAGATTCTTGGCCAGCACGGCATTCTGCCGCTCAAGGCCGACCCCATTGCCCTGTGCACCGAGTTGCCGCCGTCCACCGCCTCGCGGGTGGCCAAGCCGATGCAGTTCGCCTGGGACGACAACGCTTGGCTGGATATCCGCGCCGAGCGTCACGCCCTGGGTGCACCACAGTCGATCTACGAACTGCACGCCGGTTCATGGATGTGCGAGCTCGACGAAGCAGGCGAGGTGGTTCGTCCCTACAACTGGCATGAACTGGCCGAGCGCCTGATTCCGTACGTGCAGAAGATGGGCTTCACCCACATCGAGTTGCTGCCGATCATGGAGCACCCATTCGGCGGTTCGTGGGGTTATCAGCCGTTGTCGCAGTTCGCGCCGTCGGCCCGCTATGGCACGCCGGAAGACTTCGCGGCGTTCGTCAATGCCTGCCACAAAGCCGAAATCGGTGTGATCCTGGACTGGGTCCCGGCGCATTTCCCCACCGACGAGCATGGCCTGGCGCGTTTCGACGGCACTGCGCTGTACGAATACGACAACCCGCTGGAGGGCTTCCATCAAGACTGGAACACGCTGATCTACAACCTGGGCCGCACTGAAGTGCATGGCTTCATGATTGCCTCCGCGGTTCACTGGCTCAAGCAGTTCCATATCGACGGCCTGCGCGTCGATGCCGTGGCGTCGATGCTGTACCGCGACTATTCGCGCAAGGCAGGGGAATGGGTGCCCAACGAGTATGGCGGCCGGGAGAACCTGGAAACCATCGCGTTCCTGCGTCACCTCAATGACGTGGTGAAACAGGAAGCACCGGGGGCCATGGTGATAGCCGAAGAGTCCACCGCATGGCCGGGCGTGACTCAGCCCACACAGGAAGGCGGCCTGGGCTTCGACTACAAGTGGAACATGGGCTGGATGCATGACACGCTCAACTACGTCCAGAACGATCCGGTCCACAGGCCGCATCATCACGGGCAGCTCAGTTTTGGTTTGGTGTATGCCTATTCAGAACATTTCGTGCTGCCGATTTCCCATGATGAGGTTGTGCATGGCAAACACTCGCTGATCGACAAGATGCCCGGTGATCGCTGGCAGAAGTTTGCCAACCTGCGTGCCTACCTGAGTTTCATGTGGACTCATCCGGGCAAGAAGCTGTTGTTCATGGGTTGCGAGTTCGGCCAGTGGCGGGAGTGGAACCACGATCATCAGCTGGATTGGTACCTCACCGAGTACTCCGAACACAAGGGTGTTCAGCAGTTGGTCGCCGACCTCAACAGGCTGTACCGCGAAGTACCGGCACTGCACCAGCAGGACTGCCAGCCCGAGGGCTTCCAGTGGTTGATCGGCGACGACGCCACCAACAGTGTCTTTGCCTGGCTGCGCTGGAGTGCCAATAACGAGCCGGTGCTGGTGGTGGCCAACTTCACGCCGGTTCCGCGCGAGGCCTACCGCGTAGGCGTGCCGTTCGGTGGCGAGTGGGAAGAGCTGCTCAACAGCGACGCCGAGCAGTACGCTGGCTCCAACTACGGCAACGGCGGCAAGGTCTTCGCCGAAGAGGAGGGCAGCCATGGCCAACCTCACGCCATCAGCCTCAACCTGCCACCGCTGGGTGTATTGATCCTGCGTCCTACGCGGGCCGATATCCAGGGCTGACGGTAATGAAAAGGGGCTCCTTCACGGAGCCCCTTTTTTTCGACTGAGTATCAAGTCTGGGTGTTCCAAGGGTCAGCGCAATCCCTCGTGCTGAGCGACGGTCGTCGACTCGCAGCTCCACAGTTCCAGTAGAAAATCACCCTCCCTGTGTTCCACCAGCCGGTGCATGCCCAATTCCGCGTGCAGCTGTTTGTGGACCTGCGTGGCCGTCTGCGGCGCACCCTCGATGCTCGCCAGCCAGTGACAAGCAACCACTTGGCCTCCGGGGTTCAAGCAAGCACGAGCTTTCTCGATGACCTGGCTGAGGTCGGCGCGACTCAGGTAGTAACCCAGTTCATTGAGGACGATGAGGTCGAAGCGTTCGCCTGGCCAGTCGGCGGGCAGGGCGGCCTGTCGCGCCTGGGCGTGGGCGATGTCGCTCAGGCGCGCCTGGGTCAGGCCCACCGCGCGGGTGTTCATGTCGCAGCTGAGCAGGGCGTCGCAGCGCGTGGCCAGTGCCAGGCTGGTCTCGCCGTTGGCACAACCGGGCTCGAAGATCGCGCCATAGCGCTCCTGCGGCAGGCAGGCGAGCAGCAATGCCCGCTTGCGCCGCTCGTACCAGCGATGCCGCATGGCCCAGGGGTCGTCGTTGCCCTCGTAGAGCTTGTCGAAATACTGGTTGTCGACGCTTTGTCCGCTCATAGAAACACCACCTCGAACGGCTGCAGCAACCGCTCCAGTACGTAGGGGGGCAGCACAGGCGCCAAGCCTATCTGTGGATCGCCTTCCAGCTGACTGGCGAAGGCATGCACCGCATGGCTCTTGCGCGCCACCATCACCTTGTCCAGCGGCAGCTTGCGCGCGCGCGACCACGGGATCCGATCGTCTTCGGGCTGCGCCCAGTGCCAGGTCCAGATCGGCAGTTCATGATGGCTCGCGCCAGCAGCCGCGGCCGCCGTTGCGCCCGCACGGCCTACCGCCTCATGGTCGGTGTGGCCATCGTTGCACCAGGTGCTGAACACCACATCGGTGGGCTTGAGGTAACGCTGAATGAACTCGGTCAGGCGTTGCTCCTCGTGCGCCACACCGCTGTCGGCAAAGCCTCCGCGAATCCATTGCAGGCTGTGCAACGGCAGGCCCAACCGGTGCAGCGCCTCGGCGCTCTCCTGCGGGCGCACTGCACTGAGGCGTTCGGCCGGCCACGTCTGCGAGCCCGGATGGCTGGCGCTGCCGTCGGTGACGGAGATGATCAGGATCTGCCGATCCAGCCCTGCCAGCAATTGCAAAAGCCCACCACAACCGAGCACTTCATCGTCCGGATGCGGGGCGATGATCACCGCCCGCGAGCCGGCCGGTACCAGAGTCTGGGCGTCGATCAATGGCAGTTCGGCCAAGTGCCGCGAGCCGCGCCAGGCCTGCAGGGGCGTGCCCTGGCCTACGATAGGGTTTTCTTTCATAAACTCCAGGTCCGCGTCGTGGGGGCGCCGAGCAACTGGCCCAGCGCAGCGAGGTCGCGCTCGGCATGGCTCTGTCGCAGGTATACCGGCAGATCGGCGATCAACCGGGCGAAATGAGGATCCTTGCAGTACGGGCCCGCGCCCAGGGCTCGGCCGACATGGCTGATGACGGTGTCGGCGGTGTGTTCAGCCACCGCGCGGCACAGTCGCGCCGAATGCTCGAAATGGCCATCGGGCTGCTGGTCGGCAGCAATCGCGGCCGAGCGCAGGACGGCAATGCAGGCCGCCAATGCTCGATCCACTGCGCCCAGGTGCGCCAGTGCATGAGGTTCGGGCCGGGCATGGCAGTGCTGGGCCAGATAGCGCCCAAGCTCACGGGCGGCACCGAACCAGCACGCGGCGATGCCGATGCCGCCCAGCCAGAAACCGGGGCGGTTGAGGTAGCTTCCTGCGGTTCCGACGCACCAGCCCTCGGCGTTTTCCAGCAGGATCTCGACGCTGCCGGTGTTGGCCATGCCCACGGCGTTCCAGCCGTCGTCGGTGACGCACAGGTTGGCCTGGTCCATCGGCACCGCGACCAGTTGTTGCTGGCCATCGTCATCCCAGGCCGTGAGCAGGCCATGGGTGACGACGCTGGCGCCCGAACACCAGGCCTTGCGGCCGCTGAGCAGCACGCGCTCACCTTCGTGGCGAACCATCACCCGTGCCTGGGGCGGCTCCGAGGCCCAAGTGCCCCAGATCGAGCCCTCGGGCGCGGGATCGGCGCCCAGTTCCTGCATGATGGCCAACGCGTCAGTGTGGCCTTCGTACAGTTTGCACAGGCCCAGATCATGCCCGGCCACGGCCGCCAGGCACTGCCAGCGCTGCAAAGTGTCGCCACCGGCGGGCAGCGGCAGGCTGTCCAGGCCCGAGGCGCACAGCCGCCGCAGTTCCTTGCCCAGCGCTGCAGTGTCGGCGTAACCCTGCGCCGGCCAGGTCAGAGCCTCGGTCAGGGTCGGTTTCATTCTTCGACATCCCGGTGCAGTTCGAACATCAGCATCGAGCGACCGGTCACCTGGAATTCGCTGCCGAATTCCAGACGCTCATGCTCACCCAGGTCCGGGCGGTTGGTGTCGATGCGGCAATTCCAGTATTCACCTTCCGGTACTTCGGGAAGGGTGAAGTTGACGACGTCATGGTGAGCATTGACGATCAGCAGCAGGGTCGCATCGGCGCCCGGTTTGCGAATGCCACTGGGCTGCGCGCGGCCATCGAGCATCATCCCCAGGCAGCGGCCATGGGCGTCTTCCCATTGCTCGGCGGTCATCTCGTTGCCCAGCGGGTCAAGCCAGGTCACGTCCTTGACGCCGATGGCTTCGTTGTACTCGCCGACCAGAAAGCGATTGCGGCGCAGGATCGGGTAGCTGTTGCGCAGCTTGATCAGGCGTTTGACGAAACGCAGCAGGCTCTTGCCGTCTTCGTCGAGCTCCCAGTTGACCCAGCCGATCTCGCTGTCCTGGCAGTAGGCATTGTTGTTGCCACCCTGCGTGCGCGAGAACTCGTCGCCGGCGACGATCATCGGCGTACCCTGGGAGAACAACAGGGTGGTAAAGAAGTTGCGCATCTGGCGCAGGCGCAGTTCGATGATTTCCGGATCGTCACTGGGGCCTTCGACACCGTGGTTCCAGGAGACGTTGTTACTGGTGCCGTCCTGGTTGTCTTCGTCGTTGTCTTCGTTGTGCTTGTCGTTGTACGACACCAAATCGCGCAGGGTAAAGCCATCGTGCGCGGTGATGAAGTTGACCGAAGAATAGGGCCGGCGACCGCGCTGGTTGAACATGTCGCCCGAGCCGGTCATGCGCGCGGCGAAGTCGGCAAGCTGGCCGTCGTCACCTTTCCAGAACGCCCGTACGGTGTCGCGGAAGCGATCGTTCCATTCGGCCCAACCCGGCGCGAAGCCGCCCACCTGATAACCACCGGGGCCACAGTCCCACGGCTCGGCGATGAGCTTCACCGAGCGCAGCACCGGGTCCTGGCGACAGGCAACGAGGAAGCTGTGACGTTCCGAGAAGCCGTCGTGGTAGCGGCCGAGGATGGTTGCCAGGTCGAAGCGGAAACCGTCGACGTGCATTTCCGAGGCCCAGTAGCGCAGCGAGTCGGTGACCATCTGCAACACGCAGGGATGGCTCAGGTCCAGCGTGTTGCCGGTGCCTGAGTCGTTGATGTAATAGCGCTTGTTCTCGGGCATCAAGCGATAGTAGGAGGCGTTGTCGATGCCGCGCATCGACAGCGTCGGCCCTTGCTCGTTGCCTTCGGCGGTGTGGTTGTAGACCACGTCGAGAATGACTTCCAGGCCGGCGTCGTGCAGGTGCGCGATCATCTCCTTGAACTCGGCGATCTTGCCGCTGGCGATGTAGCGCGAATGCGGCGCGAAGAACGCAATGCTGTTGTAGCCCCAGTAGTTGTTGAGGCCTTTCTGCAACAGGTGCTGGTCGTTGACGAAGCCATGGATCGGCAGCAACTCGATCGACGTCACCCCCAGGTTCTTCAGGTGGTCGACCACTTCCGGCACGGCGAGGCCGGCGAAGGTCCCGCGCAGGGACTCCGGCACGGCAGGGTGCTGCATGGTCAGGCCGCGCACATGGGCCTCGTAGAAGATGGTCTTGTCCCACGGCACACTGACGCGATGGTCGCGGCCCCAGGTGTAGGCCGGGTCGATGACTTTGCTCTTCGGCACGAACGGAGCGCTGTCGCGTTCATCGAAACTGAGGTCACCATCGGGATGGCCGATGGTATAGCCGAACAGGGCCTCGGACCACTTGAGTTCGCCTACCAGCTGCTTGGCGTAGGGGTCGATCAGCAGCTTGTTGGGGTTGAAACGGTGGCCGTTCTCGGGGTCGTAAGGGCCATGCACACGGTAGCCGTAGATCAGCCCTGGGTGGGCGTCGGGCAAGTAGCCGTGGTAGATCTCGTCGGTGTACTCGGGCAACTCGATGCGCTCGATTTCCTCTTCGCCACTGGCATCGAAGATGCAAAGTTCGACCTTGGTGGCATTGGCGGAAAACAGTGCGAAATTCACACCCAGACCGGTCCAGGTAGCGCCAAGCGGGAAGGGCAGGCCTTCGCGAATACGCGACGGTTCGGTCGGTTCTGGCGCGGGTGCAGCTTTCTTGTGCGGACTCATGGTCGATCCTTGCTCTTGGTTTGCACGCATACGGCGCAGGCAGATGTCATAGCATCATCGGTGTCTTCAGAGTCGGGAGGTGCTGAGGCAGGCAACGGGTCGGTGAACGTGCCGTCCGGGTGACGGGCACGTGAAGTTCGGTAACTGCAGCCATCCAGCCCTGGGGCTGGACCGACGGAAGATGTGCCCGCGTGCCAGGTAGCGGCAGTACGCGGGCGGATGTCACTTTGCAGTGGGCTTTTTCGGTGGACGCGGCTTCTTCGGTGCCGGTGGCTTACCAGCACCGTCAGCCTTGACGGCGGGATCCGCTGCTGCATCGGCTGGGTCAGCAGCCTTGCCCGGGGTCTTGGGTTTGGCAGCAGGACCCTCGCCAGCTGGCTTGGGTTTGGGCTGAGCGGCTGCCTTGGGCTTGGCCGCAGCTTTGCCCTTGGCCGGCTTGGAAGGCGCTAGCGCCTCGGCCTCGGCCAGTTTGCGTGCCATCTCCCAATGGCGCTCGTCCTGCCCTTCGGGCTGACCTTCGGATTCCCAGATCTGATAGGCGAATTCGCGGACTCGTTTATCGTCGGCACTCATTTCAACGCTCCTTATTACAGCTCACTTTGTAGGAAGAGATTGACGGGAAACTCTTTCAGCGCAGTGCTCACCAACAATTCCTTCTCTGCTGTGACTGCGTGGTCGGAGAAAAGTCCCTTCAATGTAGCCCCGGATTGCACCGATGGCAAAACGACACGGGTGTCGCCCCAAGCGCTGGCATCGATCAAAGGCGTCTGGGCATCGGCCAAAAGGCCGCTGGCCAGACGGGGCACGATCACTATGGCCGTCGTGCCGTCCAGTACGCGAGCGAACGCGTGAATGCGATCGGCATGCACACCCTGGACGTCGAGCTTCTGGTAGCTGCCGTCCCGGAATAGCGCCGGGTGTGAGGCACGCGCCTGAAGCGTGCGCTGGATCATGGCCTGCTTGATGCGACCATCGTGCCAGTCTTGCAGCAATTCGCTGACCGCAGGGCGAGCATCGAGCGAATGTTCGCGTGCGGCGTAATCCACCGGACGACGGTTGTCCGGATCGACCAGGCTGAAATCCCAGTACTCGGCACCCTGATACAGATCGGGGATGCCGGGCACGGTCATGCGCAGCAGGGTTTGCACCAGGCTGTACAGCGCGCCGCTGGGCGCAATGGTGCGACTGGCGGCGGCAATGGCATCGCGCAGCGGGCGACCCTTGTCGCCCAGCAGCAATTGCTCGAGAAAGTCGCGGCAGGCTGTTTCGTAGGCTTCGTTCGGCGCACTCCAGCTGCTGATCAGCTTGGCTTCGCGCAACGCCTTCTGCTGCCATTGGTACAGGCGCTCGGCGTAGGCGGTCAGGCCTTCGACGTCGTCACTGCGCAGGTCCAGCGGCCAGCTGCCCAGCAGTGCCTGGTAAAGCATCAGCTCGTCGCCACCACTCGGTGCATGGCCGTCGCCGAAGGCACTGCGCAAGGGCGCAGCCAGCTCCAGCCATTGCTGCACTTGCTCGACGTACCAGGGTGCGCGCTCGCTGAGCACGGCCAGGCGCGTACGGGTGTCTTCGCCCCGCTTGTGGTCGTGGGTGGCAGTGGCCAGCAGATTGTCCGGGAAATGCTCGAGGCGCTGCTGACAGGCCTGGTCGAACGCTTCCGGGGTGCCGGCGAACAGTTCGGTCTCGAAACCGACGTCGTTGCGCGAAAGCAATACGGCAGAGCGGTAGAATGCAGTGTCCTCGACAGCCTTGGCCGCCGCCGGCGATGTCAGTTGCTGGAAGCGCACGCAGGCGTGACGAATCAGCTTGCGTCGACGCCCGATAGGCAGCGCGCGCCAGCGTTCGCCACCCAGCCAGCGCTGCAGGTAATCGAGTACCGGCCAGTCGGCCTCGCCCAAGGTACCGCGTGCGCCGTCCATGGCCTTCTGGAAGAAGGCTTCGTCTTCAGCCGGGCGTCCGCACGGGTTGATATAGGTACGGTACACCGGGAAGTGCACGATCAGCTCTTGCAGCGCTCGGCGGATGGCGCCCAGGGTCAGGTCGCGGCTCATCAAGTCGCCGCGGGCCACTTGCAGCAAGGCCTGGGCCACGGACTCGAAATCGCCGGCGAGGGAACCGTTGAGTACCAGGTTGCGAGCTACGTGGGCTTCTTCGATGAACTCGCTGGGGCGGCCACTGACGCGGCTCCACAGCTCGCCCAGTGGCTGCTCGCCGTCAGGATCATGTTGCAGCAACGACACCTGGTTCATGAACTCGTAGCCGGTGGTGCCATCGACCTGCCAGTCACGGTGCAGTGTTTCGCCTGCGCCCAGAATCTTCTCGACGTAGATCGGTACGTGATCGATGCGCGCGGACGCCGGGCGCTGCTGCAACAGGGCGTTGACCCGACGTCGCAGTTTGCGCGAGTAGCCACGTGGGTCGGCCAGGCCGTCGATATGGTCGATACGCAAGCCGTCCACCAGGCCTGCGCCGATCAGTTCGAAGATCTTCGCATGGGTCGCTTCGAACACCGCCGGCCGCTCGACACGCAGGCCGCCCAACTCGTTGACGTCGAAGAAGCGCCGCCAGTTGATGTCGTCACCGGCGGTGCGCCAGCTTGCCAGGCGATAGGATTGTCGCTCCAGCAGCTCGTGCAGGCGGTTGAAGCCTTCGTCGCTGGTGGCATCGAACTGGGCGAGGGAGGCTTTAATGCCATCGTTCAGGCCGCCGCTGGCAACACGGGTCGCCAGATCGGCTTGCAGCGCGCGAGCCTCGCCGTACGCGTCGTCGCTGCCATGCAGGTTGGCGAAGCGCGCGCCCAACTCGCTGACCGGTGCATTGCCCGACGCCGCCAGGATGTGCGGGTAGTCGATCGGACAGATCGGAAAGCGATGCTCGTAGTGCTCAACGAAAAAGCTGCCTTGCTCGGCGTCGAACTTGAGCACCAGTTCACCGCCCTGCAGGGCTGCGCCGTAGTCACTGCCGAGAAAGGGCAACAGCAACTGGCCTTCGAGCAACGGGTCGGGCGAGTGCCACTGAATGTCGAAGAACTCCGAATACGGGCTGCGACGCCCCCACTCGAGCAGGTCGAGCCACCACGGGTTGTGCGCACCCCCCACGGCCATGTGATTGGACACGATGTCGAGGATGAAACCCATGTCCTGCTCGCGCAGCGCTGCGATCAGCCGCTCCAGCGCGGGCTGGCCACCCAGTTCGGGGTTGACCTGGGTCGGGTCGACGACGTCGTAGCCGTGCATCGAGCCGGGGCGGGCCTTGAGAATGGGAGACGCGTACACATGGCTGATGCCGAGCCGGGAAAAATACGGCACCAGGCGAGCGGCATCATCCAGGGTGAAATCCTTGTGCAACTGCAGCCGAACGCTGGCCGTCATTTTTTTCATCGGTAACGCTCACTGGCTTGTTGGCGGGCGCAGGCCAGCAGCTCTAGGCGTCTGGCAGCGTCTTCATCGTCGAGAAGATTCTGGGCATGGGCGCTGTAGCGGCGGCGCCAATTGGGATGACTGTCTATGGTGCCCGGCAGGTTGGCCTGTTCCTCGATACCCAAGGCATCGTCGATCGGCAGCAATACCAGCGGAGCAGGGGTCTGGCCAAGGAAGCGGGTACTGGCGTCGATCATCGCATCGATGTCGTCCACGCCCTCCACCTGACTCTGCTGCAGCTCGTGTGCAAGCACCTGGCGCAACGCGCGACGCTCGTGCTCGCGGGTCTCGCGCCAGTGTTTCTCGGTCGGCTCGTCGATCAGTTCCAGGTCGCGGTTCCAATCGATGTCACGCCCGCGCCACCAACCGTTGAGGGTCGGCAGGTCGTGGGTGGTCGAGGTGGCCAGGGCGTTATCTGGCCACGCTTGATTCTCGATGAACACGCCGTCGTTCTGTTCGAACAGCAGCACGCGCATCCCCAGCATCTGCCGGGCTGCCAGCTTCTCACGCAAGCCATCGGGCACCGTGCCGAGGTCTTCGCCCAGCACCACGGCCTGGTGACGGTGGGATTCGAGCGCGAGCAGGCGCAGCATGTCGTCGATGGGAAACTGCAGGTAGGCACCTTCGCCGGGCTTGGCGTCGGCCGGAATCAGCCACAGGCGCTGCAGGCCCATGATGTGATCGATGCGCAGGCCACCGGCGTGGGCGAAATTAGCCCGCAGCATCTCGATGAATGCGCGGAAGCCATTGCGCTGCAGTCCCTCGGGCGAGAATGCCGAGATGCCCCAGCTTTGCCCCGAGCGATTCAGAATGTCAGGCGGCGCGCCCACGGTCAGGTCGGCGAGCAACTCGTCCTGACGGCTCCAGGCCTGGCTACCGGCGCCGTCGGCACCCACGGCAAGGTCGGCGATCAGACCGATCTTCATGCCGCTGCTGCGCGCCGCTTGCTGCACCTTGGCCAAGCAGCGGTCGATCAGCCATTGGCAGAATGCATGAAAGGCGATCTCATCGCCGTGGGCTGCAGCGAACTCGGCTACGGCCGTGCCGCGCGGGTCATGCCACTGCTGGGGCCACTGGCGCCAGTCCAGGCTTTCACCGCGAGCCTTGAAGTCGGCCTGCAAGGCCTCGTAGCGGCAGTGATTCTCCAGCGCTTCGCCACCGGTGTGGCGGAACGCGTTGAAATCCGCATTGAGGGGGTGTTCGTTCTGGCAGAAGCTGTCATAGAGCGCACGCAGCAAGCGCTGCTTGGCCCCGGCGGCAGCTGGCCAGTCCACCAAAGGCAACGCTTCCAGCGCGTGCAGGGTATCGCCCAACCCGGAAGTTTCGATAGCGGTGCGCACGGCGTCTTCACCGAGCACCGCGGCAGGTGCCGCGTACAGGCTGTTGAGAAACAGCCGGCTCGAAGGCGAGTAGGGGCTGTAGCGCGTGTTGTCGCTGCTGCTCATGGCGTGCATGGGGCTGATCGCCAAGGCATCGGCACCGCGCTCGCCGGCACTGCGCACCAGCGTTTCCAGGGCTTGGGTGTCGCCGAAGCCGCCATCACCGCTGCGGCGCACTGCGTACAACTGAACACTCAGCCCCCAGGCGTGGGCCGTGTCCTGGCCATAGGCGTCGGCTACGCTGAAGCAGCGTGGTGGCGCTACAGCCAGGGTGAAATGCTGCTGCTCGATGTGCACGTCCTGATAACCGACGGGCAACAGGCCGGGCAGGGCGCCGTTTTTGTCCAGGCTCAGCGACAGCGTACTGCCGTCTTCCAGCTTGACTTCGCAGGCCGTACCCGGCTCGAAGAACCGCGCAAGATCGAGCGGCTGGCCGTGTTCGACCGTCAACAGTGGGGGCAGGCGATGCGACTGTGCCGTCTTGCGCAACTCGTCCAGGCTTTGCTCGACCTCTTGCACTGAATCGGCAGGATGGCCCAGGCCACGCAGCACCTTGCGCAGGACACCGTCGGCAACCGTCTGCGGCTTGCCATTGGCATCGGTCCAGTCAACGGCGATGCCGGCGCGCTCGGCAAGATCGTGGAGTTGGCGTTGTTCGGTCATACCGCTGTCTCCGAGTCACCCGCCGGAATCAAGCTGACCAGAGCGGTAAAGGCGGGCAGTCCTTGGTTCAGTACGGTGGTGGTGTCGTTCTGGGGCCGGCTGTCGAACAGCAGGTGTTCGGTCTGCAGATGGGCCGGCACGGTCGCCTCGCTCAGGTTCAGATCGATGCGCAACACGCTGCCATCGCCCATTCGCCATTTTGCCGTCACCGCCTTGTCGGCCAATACCTGCGCACCCAGTGACTGGGCACCATCGAGCCGCGGCACGATCTCGTCGCGGCGCAAGGCCAGCAACTGGCGATACAACTGCACCCAGGCCCCGTCCTGGCGGAACTGGAATTCGGCGAAGTCCGGCCGCGACGCTTCGAACGTGCTGGCAGCGTTCGGATCGGGAATCTTCGCCCGGGTTGCTTCGTTGGCGAAGGCGTCGAACGCGGCAAACTCGGCGCGACGCCCCTCGCGGACCGCTTCGGCCAATTCGCCGTGGTGATCGGTGAAAAACAGGAACGGCTCGTCGGCGGCCCACTCGTCGCCCATGAACAGCATGGGAATCATCGGCGACAGCAACAGCAAGGCAGTGGCGGCGCGCAGGGCCGGTTCGCCGCACAGCAGACTCAGGCGCTCACCCATGGCGCGGTTGCCGATCTGGTCGTGGTTCTGCAGAAACAGCACGAAGGCAGTGGGCGGCAGATGACCGCTGGGTTCGCCACGCGATTCGCCCTTCTGGTTGGTATCGCCCTGATAGATGAAACCCTGACTCAGGCAACGCGCCAGCTTTTCGGTCGACTGTTCGCTGAAGTCGGCGTAGTACGCCTCGTCTTCACCGGTGAGCAGTGCATGCAGCACGTTATGACCGTCGTCGTTCCACTGCGCGTCGTAACCTTGCTCGAGCAGATGAGCCTGGTTGTGCTCGTTCTCCAGCATCAGCCAGACGTGTCGATCGGCGCCGACCTGCTCGCGCAGGATGGTGGCCATCTCCTGCAGGAAGGTCGGGTCTTGAATGGCATGCACGGCGTCGAAGCGCAGGCCGTCGAAACGGTATTCGAGCAGCCACATGGCCGCGTTATCGATGAAGAAACTTCTTACCTCATCGCGACGGAAGTCGATGGCATCGCCCCACGGAGTTTTCTTGTCGTGGCGGAAGAAGCCCTTGGCGTAGCGGCCGAGGTAATTGCCATCGGGGCCGAAGTGGTTGTAGACCACATCGAGGATCACCATCAGGCCATGGCCATGGGCGCAATCGATCAAATGCTTGAGCTGTTCGGGTGTGCCGTAGGAGGCTTCCGGAGCATACGGCAGGACGCCGTCGTACCCCCAATTGCGTTCGCCGGGGAATTCGGCGATGGGCATCAACTCGATCGCGGTGACGCCCAGGGCTGCAAGGCGTGCCAGGTGGGACTCGACACCGGCGTAGCCGCCCAGCGCACCCACGTGCAGTTCATAGATGACGGCCTGGGACCATGGTCGGCCCAGCCAGCTGGTGTTCTGCCAACTGTAGGCCAGCGGGTCGACTACAAGGCTGGCTGAATGCACGTCGTCCTGCTGGGCGCGGGACGCCGGGTCAGGCACTGCCATCTCGCCATCGATATCGAAACGGTAGGCGGTACCGGCCGCGCACTTGTGTTCCAGGGTGAACCAGCCGTCGTTGCCGGCGAGCATGGGCAACGATTCGCCGTCGGCGATCTGCAGCCCGACCGAGAAAGCGTCCGGTGCCCACAATGCAAAGTGAGTGAGCCCGGAGTCCTGCATTACTGCACCGTGGGACCAGGTTTCAGTTTTCCGTGAAGGCATCGATGAAACCTCTTCCATTTATTGATTGATCGCCGTTATTTATGATTCGCAGAAGTCTTGCTGCCATGAACCAGCGCCTGATAAAGCTCGGCGTAAGGTTCCACCGCCTCGCTCCAGTTGAAAGGCTGGGTCATCGCGCGGCAGCGCATGGCATTCAACAGTTCAGGCTTGCCGAAGACATAGAAGGCGCGCGCCAGGGCGGCCTTGTAGCTTTCGATGGTCGACTCGCCGAACAGAAAACCGGTTACCCCGTCCTCGATGGTGTCGGCCAGGCCGCCGGTGTTGCGCGCCACGGGCAGCGAGCCGAAGCGTTGTGCATACATCTGGCTCAGGCCGCAGGGCTCGTAGCGTGACGGCATCAGCAGGAAGTCGCTGCCGGCGAACATGCGCCGGGCATCGGTTTCGTTGAAGCCGATGCGTACACCCACGCGACCCGGGAAGCGCAGGGCGAGCTCGCGCATGGCCTGCTCTTCCTCGGGCTCGCCGCGGCCGATGATGATCACCTGGCCGCCGTTTTCGACGATGAACTGTGTCACGCCTTCGGTAAGGTCCAGGCCTTTCTGGTAGACCAGGCGGGACACCACCGCGAACAGGGGACCATCAGATTCTTCGATTTCGAACAGCTTGCGCACGTGGGCCGCATTGACCGCCTTGCCTTCCCAGTCGTTCAGGCTGAACGGGCAGACCAGGTGCGGGTCGGTGGCCGACTCCCAGCTGGCGTCGATGCCGTTGGGAATGCCGCTGAGTTTGCCTTGCTGCGCCTTGCTGCTGAGGAAGCCTTCCAGGCCGCAACCGAATTCGGGTGTGGTGATCTCTTCGGCATAGGTGGCGCTCACCGTGGTGATGTGGTTCGCGTAGGCCATGCCGGCCTTGAGAAACGACAGCTTGCCGAAGAACTCCATGCCGTCCTGCTGCATCGCATGGTTGGGAACGCCCAGCTCCGGGCAGCAGCCGCGGCTGAACACACCCTGGTAGGCCAGGTTGTGGATGGTGAACAGGGTAGGGGTACGCAGACCACGCCAGTGCATGTAGGCAGGCGCTAGGCCGGCAGGCCAATCGTGGGCGTGAACCAGGTCGGGCTTCCAGTGCACCATGCCCTGGCCTGCGGCGATATCGGCAGCTGCCAGGCCCAGGCGGGCGAAGCGGATATGGTTGTCCGGCCAGTCGCGACCGTTGTTGGCGCCGTAGGGGGTGCCATCGCGCTCATACAGTTCTGGGCAGAGCAACACGTAGATGACCAGCCCGTCGGGCATGTCCATGCGGCCGATCTTGCACGGTGGCAGGGCGGCATGGCCGCTGAGTTCGCCGACCACGTGGATCGGGTTGTCGCTGTTGAGCACTTGCGGGTAGCCGGGAATCAGTACGCGAACGTCATGTACCTGACTCATGGCGCGTGGCAGCGCCGCCGACACGTCACCCAGGCCGCCGGTCTTGACCAGGTCGGCAATTTCCGATGTCACGAAAAGAACTTTTTGTTTGTGGACGCCAGACGGCGTCTGCAGTGCTTTGCTGGTAGGCGTGGGAACCTGCAAGTGGGCGGGTTCCGCCGCTTGCCTGTTGAAACGCTCTCCGTGGTTTTCGACAGCGGCACTGATCATTGTTCTCTCCCGTGCATTACGTACTTGTATGGCAGATCCTGACTCTAAAAAAAGCGCTGATCGATTAGCGCTTCCCGCTGACACACGCACAGGCGCCGCAGGCAACGGCGTTCCTGCCGCAGGCTGCAATGATTCACGGGATGGCAGGCTTGGCGGACAAGAAACATCAAATAACCTGCTCCCTATCCTGACCTGTCTGATTTGCAAAAAGTTTCGAGTTTTTTGCATCGGATTTCCAAGCGATACATCGCCTGTGGCCTGAGTGTAGGAGATCCGCCATTTTTTTGGGCCAGGCGCGCGACTGACGGCCGATAATTATTGGCACACTCGTACTACAGGCCTCTGCCAGAGGGCTTCCAGCGCACTTTGGCTGTGCGCCGAAAGCGCTTTTGCGCGGTCGTCCATGCCTGCCTCGCAAACCGTTGCGATTTGTGTCGGATCCCAGGTATGAACGTTGATGAAATCGACAAAAAAAGCCAAGTTTTGCCCAGCGTCGCAATCGACCAAAGGTATACTCGGAAACTTACCGGTATCGTCCGGGACTAACTTGGAAGCTCGATCGGGCAATACCCGTACAGGCTTTCAGGACAACACCGTTCAAGAAATATCTTCTTCAAGCAACATAGAGTGGAGCTCTCGCATGCAACTGGGAATCATTGGGCTGGGCCGCATGGGCGGCAACATCGCCAGAAGGTTGATGCGCGCGGGTCATCAAACGGTGGTCTTCGATCGCAATCAGGATTCAGTGCATGGCCTGGCCGGTGAGGGCGCCATCGGGGCCGCCGATCTAGCCGATCTGGTGAGCAAGATGGACACGCCGCGCGCGGTCTGGGTCATGCTGCCCGCCGGCGCTCCGACCGAGGCGACCATCGCCCAGCTGGGCGATCTGCTCGAGCCGGGCGACGTGATCATCGACGGGGGCAACACCTTCTACAAGGATGACATCCGTCGCGCACGCGAGCTGGCTGCCCGCCAGTTGCACTACGTCGACGTCGGCACCTCTGGCGGCGTGTGGGGCCTGGACCGTGGCTATTGCATGATGATCGGCGGCGAGCCGGACATCTTCGAACGCCTCGACCCACTGTTCGACTGCCTGGCGCCGGGCATGGGCGACATCCCGCGTACCCGTGATCGCAACAGTTCGGACGATCGTGCCGAGCGTGGCTACATCCATGCAGGTCCGGCCGGTTCCGGGCATTTCGTCAAGATGATCCACAATGGCATCGAGTACGGCATGATGCAGGCCTTCGCCGAGGGCTTCGATATCCTCAAGACCAAGTCCAGCAGCGAGCTGCCGGAAGATCAGCGTTTCGACCTCAACCTGGCCGACATCGCCGAAGTCTGGCGTCGCGGCAGCGTGGTGTCGTCGTGGTTGCTCGACCTGACGGCCGATGCTCTGGCCAGCGATCAGCAGCTGAGCCAATATTCCGGCGTCGTGTCGGACAGTGGTGAAGGCCGCTGGACCATCGACGCGGCGGTTGAGCAGGCCGTGCCGGTACCGGTGTTGTCCAGCGCCTTGTTTGCGCGCTTCCGCTCGCGTCAGGACGCGACCTACGGTGACAAGATCCTCTCGGCGATGCGCTTCGGCTTCGGCGGTCACGTCGAGGTTCCCAAATGAGTAGAGCGACCTCGAAAGTAGATGCCGCTCCACCGTCAACCCTGTTTCTGTTCGGCGCCCACGGCGACCTTGTCAAACGCTTGCTGATGCCGGCCTTGTACAACCTGAGCCGGGATGGACTGCTGGACAACGGCCTGCACATTGTCGGGGTCGATCACAACGAGGTGAGCGACGCGGATTTCGCCGCCAAGCTCGAAGCCTTTATCATCGAACAGGCGCGCGCCAAGGGCATCGACGAGCCGGACAAAGTGCTGGATCCGGCGCTCTGGGCCAAGCTGCGCAAGCGCATCAGCTACATTTCCGGCGACTTCCTCGACGACGCCACCTACCAGGCGATTGCCGAGCGCATCGAAGTCAACGGTACCGGCAATGCCATGTTCTACCTGGCCACCTCGCCGCGCTTCTTCAGTGAAGTGGCGCAGCGACTGGGCAGCAGCGGGTTGCTCAAGGAGCAGCCCGACGCCTTTCGCCGGGTGGTGATCGAAAAACCCTTCGGTCACGACCTGGCGTCCGCCGAAGCGCTCAACGCCTGCCTGTTGAGCGTGATGAGCGAGAAGCAGATCTATCGCATCGATCATTACCTGGGCAAGGAGACGGTGCAGAACATTCTGGTCAGCCGTTTCTCCAACGGTATTTTCGAAGCGTTCTGGAACAACCACTACATCGACCACGTGCAGATCACTGCCGCCGAAACGGTCGGGGTTGAAACCCGTGGCAATTTCTACGACCAGACCGGCGCGTTGCGCGACATGGTCCCCAATCACCTTTTCCAGCTGTTGGCGATGATTGCCATGGAGCCCCCGGCGGCCTTCGGCGCCGACGCGGTCCGCGGCGAGAAGGCCAAGGTGATCGGCGCCATTCGCCCCTGGTCCAAGGCCGATGCCTTGAAGAATTCGGTCCGTGGCCAGTACACCGCGGGGCAGGGCGACAAGCCCGGCTATCGCGAGGAGCCCAAGGTCGACCCGCAGAGCAGCACCGAAACCTACGTGGCGCTCAAGGTCATGGTCGACAACTGGCGCTGGGTCGGTGTGCCCTTCTATCTGCGGACCGGCAAGCGCATGAGCGTGCGCGACACCGAGATCGCCATCTGCTTCAAGCCAGCGCCCTATGCGCAGTTCCGCGACACCGAAGTAGACCGGCTCAAATCCAACTACCTGAAGATCCAGATCCAGCCCGACGAGGGCATGTGGTTCGACCTGCAGGCCAAACGCCCTGGGCCGGCAATGGAGCTGGAGAACGTCAAGCTGGGCTTCGCCTACAAGGACTTCTTCCAGATGCAGCCGTCCACGGGCTACGAGACGTTGATCTACGACTGCCTCATCGGCGACCAGACCCTGTTCCAGCGCGCCGACAACATCGAAAATGGTTGGCGCGCCGTGCAGCCGTTCCTCGACGCCTGGCGCGAGGGTGGCAGCATTGCCGCCTACGCGGCGGGCGAAGACGGTCCGGAGGCGGCCGACGAATTGTTGGCACGCGATGGCCACCACTGGCATCGACTGGGATGAGTGCGGCTTCGGAACACCTCATCCAGTTCGTCCTCAGCGACATGGACGGCACCCTGCTGATGCCCGATCACAGCCTGAGCCCAGCGGTTATCGAGGCGGTGGCGCAGCTGCGCGAGGCAGGGGTGCGGTTTACCCTGGCGAGCAGCCGCCCGCCGCGGGCCATGCGCCAACAGATCCAGACCTTGGGAATCGACCTGCCGACCGCTGCATTCAACGGTGGCGTACTGGTCAATCCCGACGGCAGTGAGCTGCAATCCCACTGGGTGGAGCGCGCGGCGGTCGATATTTGCCTGGCGTTGTTTGCCGAGCACCGGCTGGACGTCTGGGTGTTCGCCGACGACCAGTGGCTGGCACGCGACCGCGACGCTCACTATTTTCCCAAGGAGCTGCACGCTCTGGGTTACGAGCCGTTGATCGTCGACGATTTCACGCCCTATCTGGACCGCGTGCACAAGATGGTCGCCACCTCCAGCGACTTCCAACTGCTGATCGATCTGGAACGGCAGCTGCAGGGGCCGCTGAGCGGCAAGGCGATTGCGGCACGCTCGCAGCAGTATTACCTGGACATCACCGCGGTGTTGGCCAACAAAGGCGAAGCCCTGGCAACCTTGGCTGCCGGTTTGAGCATTGACCTGGCCAACACCGCCGTATTGGGTGACGGCGCCAACGATGTGGCCATGTTCAAGCGGGCCGGTTTTTCCGTGGCCATGGGCCAGGGCGAGCAGGCGGTGCGCGACCAGGCCGATGCAGTGACCGCCAGCAATGCGGCGGACGGCGTGGCGCAAGCCATTCATGAGCTGATATTGCCCCGCGCTCGACGTTGATACAGTTTTCCGGCGTGGCACCGACTTCCGGTCCGCGCCAGTGGTCATGAGGGTTCCATGCCGGCACTGATCGAAGACTATGCCCTGTTGGGCAACTGCCGTACCGCTGCTCTGGTTGACAAGTCGGGTTCGCTGGATTGGTTGTGCTTTCCTCGTTTCGATTCCCCTGCCTGTTTCTCGGCCCTGCTGGGTGACAGCGAAAACGGCCGCTGGCGTATCTGCCCCAGCGATGCCTTGACCGCTACCGAGCGCCGCTACCGCGACAGCACGATGATCCTGGAGACGGTGTTCCATACCGAGCACGGCAGCGCCATGCTCGTCGACTGGATGCCGTTGGGTGACCAGGACTGCGTAGTGCGCACGGTCGTCGGGCTGAGCGGGAAGGTCGCTTTCGACATGGAGCTGGTCATGCGCTTCGACTACGGCAGCAGCGTGCCCTGGGTCGAGCAGGCCCATCCCCGGACCCTCACTGCGGTGGCCGGCCCCGACATGCTGGTGTTGCGCAGCGCGTCCGACCTGCACGCGGTGGACCACCGCACCGGCAGCCGCTTCACGGTCGCCGCCGGCGAGCGGCTGTGCTATCGCCTGAGTTTCCAGGCCTCGCACCTGCCGCTGCAACCGGCCGTGGATGCCGACCGCTGCCTGGCCGAAACCGAGCGCTACTGGCATGAGTTCGCCGAGCGCTGCCCCGACGTGGGGGCATGGACGCCGCTGGTCAAGCGCTCGCTGTTGACCCTCAAGGCCATGACCTATGCCCCCACGGGCGGCATCGTCGCTGCGGTCACCACCTCGCTGCCCGAGCAATTGGGCGGCGAGCGCAACTGGGATTATCGTTACTGCTGGCTGCGCGATGCCACCATGACCTTGCTGGCCTTCATGAACCTGGGCTACTACGAAGAAGCCGCTGCCTGGCGCAAGTGGTTGATGCGTTCGGTTGCCGGCAACCCCGAGCAGATGCAGATCATGTACGGCCTGGCCGGTGAGCGCCGATTGCCCGAGCAGACCCTGCCATGGCTGGCGGGCTACGAGGGTTCGGCGCCGGTGCGCATCGGCAACGGCGCCGCGACCCAGCGGCAGCTGGATGTCTACGGCGAAGTGGCCGACGCCATGAGCCAGGCCATCCGCGCCGGGCTGCCGCGACACCCGCGTGGCGCTGCGATTTTCCGCGTCATACTGCCGTACCTGGAAAGCATCTGGGAGCAGCCGGACGAGGGAATCTGGGAGATTCGCGGTGCGCCGCAGCACTTCACCCATTCCAAGGTCATGGCCTGGGTGGCTTTCGACCGTGCGGCGAACCTCGCCGAGCCCACAGAAGAGGGGCGGGAACAGGCCGCGCGTTACCGCGCCGTCGCCGACCGCATCCATGCCCAGGTCTGCAGCCGGGGCATCGATGCGCAGCTGGGGCATTTCGTTCAGGCCTATGGTTCGACCCATACCGATGCCAGCCTGCTGCAGATTGCCTTGACCGGTTTCCTGCCGCCGGACGATCCGCGGGTGGTGGCGACCGTGGCACGTATCGAGAGCACGTTGATGCGCGACGGTCTGCTGCTGCGTTACGACACCGCCCACGGGGTCGATGGCCTGGACCCTGGCGAAGGGACTTTTCTGGTGTGCTCTTTCTGGCTGGCCGATGTCTATGTGCTGCAAGGCCGCATGGCCGACGCCGAACGGCTGTTCGAGCGCCTGGCCGGTCTGTGCAACGACGTTGGCCTGCTGGCCGAGCAGTACGACCCACAGGCGGGGCGCATGCTGGGAAATTTTCCCCAGGCGTTCAGCCAGTTGGGCATCATCAATACCGCGCTCAACCTGTACCGCGCGCAGAACCCGGCCCAGGCCCGCGCTGCCGCCGCCGTGGGCGCGCGCGTGGAATGATCGCGCGGCTGCAAGACGAGGATTCGATTCGATGAGTGAACGCTGGACCACAGCGGTGCTCGATACCGCACAACCCGGTGGCTGGGCCGTGGCTCGCAGCAGCCAGGGATTTCTCTGCAACGCCCAAGGCGTACTGTTCGAGCGTGACTGGCTCAAGCAGCGACCCATCGATGTCCTGACCGAACACGGCATCGGGCATTTCGACGGCCGGCCGGTTTACCTTCTGGAGCTGCGCAGCCCGGACGCACCGGACGGCTGCCACTGGCAGGGCCTGCGGCAGTTCATGCTCGAAGGCGATTTCCAGGTCTACCGCATGCTCGGCTATGCCGCGCAGATCGGCACCTGGGCGCGTGAGCATCGGTTTTGCGGCAGTTGCGGCGGCTCGACGTTGCAGGTGCCAGGTGAACGTGCGATGCATTGCGCGCGCTGCGAGTTGCGCAGCTATCCGCGGATCTCGCCGAGCATGATCGTACTGGTCACGCGCGGCGATGAAGTCTTGCTGGCTCGCTCTCCACGGTTCGTGCCGGGTGTCTACAGCACGTTGGCCGGCTTTGCCGAGCCGGGCGAGTCTGCCGAAGACTGCCTGCGCCGTGAGGTGATGGAAGAGGTGCAGGTGAGCGTACGCAACATCCAGTACATCGGCAGCCAGTGCTGGCCGTTTCCGCATTCGATGATGCTGGGTTTCCATGCCGAATACGCCGCCGGCGAGATCGTGCCGCAGCTCGACGAAATCGAAGACGCCCAGTGGTTTCGCATTGATGCATTGCCGGCCCTGCCGGCCGGGCGCTCGATTGCCCGGCACCTCATCGACCTGTACGTGGCGCGCCGCTCAGGCCTGCCCGAACCAGTGCTGCCAGGCTAGCCGCACGGTCAGGGCCAGCACGATGGTAATGAACACCGGGCGGATGAACTTGGCGCCGCCGCCGATCGCCGTGCGTGCGCCGAAGAACGCACCCACCGTCACTGCCAGGCCCATGCTCAGGCCGATCAGCCAGTCGACCTGACCGCTGATGATGAACACCGTGAGTGCGGCGATGTTGCTGACGAAGTTCATGCTGCGCGCCACGCCGCTGGCGCGGACCAGGTCCAGTGGGTACAGCAGCATCGTGCTGACGGTCCAGAAGGCCCCGGTGCCGGGGCCTGCCACGCCATCGTAGAAGCCCAGCGTCAAGCCTTGAGGCAATTGCCATTTGCGCTTGATCGGCGCGTGGCTGTCCAGCGGCGCCTTGGGTGTGCCGCCGAACAGCAGGTACAGGCCGCAAGCGAAGACGATCACCGGCAGCATCCGGTTCAGCCATTCGGCGGGCATGTAGTGCGCCGCACCTGCACCGAGAAATCCGCCGACCAGGGTGCCCAGCAGGGCATTCTTCCATTGCCGCGGATGGAACAGCTTGCGTTTGTAGAAGGTATAGCTTGCAGTCGCGGCGCCAAAGGTCGAGCTGAGCTTGTTGGTGCCCAGCACCAGGTGCGGTGGCAAGCCTGCAGTGAGCAGGGCCGGCGTGGTGAGCAGGCCACCACCGCCAGCGATGGCGTCGATGAACCCGGCCACGAATGCGACCAGCACGAGAATGAGCAGGACGCTCGGCGTGACGCTGAGATTGGACAGAAGATCGAAAGACATGGGGTCGGCTTCACGGCAGGGTGCATGCGAAAGGCGCAGGCGAATGCAGCCATTCTAGCCGGTGCGCGGCGCTGCATGCATCCGTAGGAGCGGTCTTTGGCCGCGAATGGGACGCCGCGGAGCCGCCGATGGACCGCGCCGCCCGTTTCGCGGCCAAAGACCGCTCCTACACAGGAGCCTGATACCGTAGGAGCGGTCAGCGGCCGCGAAAGCAACGCCGCGGGGTTCCAGACTCGCCGCGCCGCTCATTTCGCGGCCACGGACCGCTCCTACAGGGTGTCCGGCCGCGCCGCCGAGATAGGGCTAGCCAATCTGCTCTTTCGCCAGCTTCACCACATTGTCCACGGTGAACCCGAACTTGGCCTGCAGCTTGTCGATCGGCGCCGAGGCCCCGAAGCTGTTCATCACCACCTTCGCACCGGTGGCACCCACGTAGCGATCCCAACCCAGCGGTCCGGCCTGCTCGATGGCCACGCGCGCAGTCACCGCAGCCGGCAGCACCTGTTCGCGATACTGCGCATCCTGCTCCTCGAACAACTCCCAGCACGGCAGGCTGACCACGCGGGCCGCGATACCTTGCTCGTGCAACTGCTCATAAGCCTGCACGGCAAGGCCCACTTCACTGCCAGTGGCGATCAGAATCACCTGCGGATTCTCGCTGTCGGCCAACACATAGCCGCCACGGGCGACGCCCTCGGCACTGCCGAAGCGTTCGCGATCCAAGGTCGCCATAGGCTGACGCGACAACACGATGCACGACGGCCGATCAGTCTGCGCCAAGGCAATCTTCCAAGCCTGGGTGGTTTCGTTGGCATCGCCTGGGCGCAACGTCAGCAGCCCTGGGGTGGCACGTAGCTGGGTCAGGTGCTCGATGGGCTGATGGGTAGGGCCGTCTTCACCGACACCGATGGAATCGTGGGTAAAGACGAACACCACCGGCAACTCCATGATCGCCGCCAGGCGAATCGGCGGTTTCATGTAGTCGCTGAACACCAGAAAGGTCGAGGTGTACGGACGGATGTAGCACAGCGCCAGGCCATTGGCGATCGCGCCCATGGCGTGCTCGCGGATGCCGAAGTGCAGATTGCGCCCCCCAGGCTGGGTTGCCGAAAAACTGCCTGCACCGTCGAACGTCAGGTTGGTCTTGGTCGACGGCGACAGGTCGGCCGAACCGCCCAGCAACCAGGGAATCTTCTTGGCGAACGCGTTCAGCACCTTGCCGCCTGCGGCACGCGTCGCCACACCCTTGGCGTCGGTGTCGAAGGCTTCCAGTTCGGCGTGCCAACCTTCGGGCATTTCCCCAGCGCGCATGCGCCGCAGTTCCTCGGCCAGGTCGGGTTCGCGTTCTGCCAGTGTCTGCAACTGCCGTTCCCACTGCGCATGGCGTTCACCATGGCTGTTCAGCAAAGTGTCACGCAGATGATGGGCCACGCTGTCAGGCACCGAGAAGCTGCTGTTCTCATCCCAGCCGTAGGCTTTCTTGGCCAGCTTGATTTCATCGTCACCCAGCGCTTCACCGTGGGCAGCGGCGGTGTTCTGTTTGTTCGGCGCGCCGTAGCCGATCACGCTGTCGACCATGATCAAGGTCGGCGCGTCGCGGTTCTGGGTGAACTGCTCGAAGGCTTTGGCCAACGCTTCGGTGTCGTTGGCGTCGGTGACGTGCAAGGTGTTCCAGCCGTAGCCCTTGAATCGGGTCAGCACGTCTTCGCTGAACGCCAGTTCTGTGTGGCCTTCGATGCTGATCGTGTTGTTGTCGTAGATCCAGCACAGGTTGGCCAGCTTCAAATGGCCGGCCATCGACGCGGCCTCGCTGCTGACGCCTTCCATCATGTCACCATCGCCGCAGATCGCGTAGACGTTGTAGTCGAACAGCTTCAGGTCGTCGCGGTTGAAGCGCGACGCAAGCCAGTGCTGAGCCATGGCCATGCCAACGCTGTTGGCGCAACCTTGGCCCAGCGGCCCGGTGGTGGTCTCGACACCGGTAGTGAAACGGTATTCGGGATGCCCGGGAGTCTTGGAGTCCATCTGGCGAAACTGCTTGATGTCGTCCAGGCTGACTGCAGGCTGGGCGGTCTTGGTTCCGTGGGAGTCGATTTCTTCGACCCCCGCCAGGTGCAGCAGGCCGTAGAGCAGCATGGAAGCATGGCCGGCGGAGAGCACGAACCGGTCGCGGTTGGGCCAGTCGGGATGCTCGGGGTGGTAGCGCAGGAAGCGGCTCCACAGGGTATAGCCCACCGGCGCCATGGCCATGGGTGTGCCGGGATGCCCGGAATTGGCTTTCTGCACGGCATCCATGGCCAACGTGCGCAAGGTATTGATGCACAGCTGGTCGGTGGCGGTGGAACTGGCTGGGTTGGAAACCTGATTTGTCATATTGATTCGATCCCACATTGAGTTCGCGAGGAAATCGCGGTGAAGATGTCGTCAGGGTTGACCCTTGAGCGGCCGGGTAAGTTGCGTTGCAAGGCCGTGCTCTGCACTTCAACCAATTGTTACCTGCCGTGCAACTCAGCTTTATCGAAATCCGGTTTGCCCGGCGCCTGTCTCCCGGCCTAAGCTTGCCCGTTCGATGCCGTACGCCCTTATCAGTGGAATCCATGATGCCCAGCCAGTTTCCTTCCGCCAGGCCGCGCCGCCTGCGCCGCAACGCTTCTTTCCGCGACCTGTTCCAGGAAGCCGAATTCAATCTTGGCGACCTGGTGCTGCCGATTTTCGTCGAAGAAGAGATCGACGACTTCGTGCCCATCAACAGCATGCCGGGAGTCATGCGCATTCCCGAGTCGAAGCTTGCGGGCGAGATCGAGCGCTACGCGCGTGCCGGCATCAAATCGGTGATGACGTTCGGCGTGTCTCACCACCTCGATGCCGATGGCAGCGACACCTGGAACGAAAACGGTCTAGTGGCGCGCATTGCCCGTATCTGCAAGGACACCGTTCCCGAGATGGTGGTCATGGCCGACACCTGTTTCTGCGAGTACACCTCCCATGGCCATTGCGGGGTTCTGCACGGTGACCATGTCGACAACGACGCCACCTTGATCAACCTCGGCAAGCAGGCCGTGGTCGCGGCCCGCGCCGGGGCCGACTTCATTTCGCCGTCGGCGGCCATGGACGGCCAGGTCCAGGCGATCCGTGCCGCGCTGGACGAAGCCGGTTTCTTCGACACGTCGATCATGGCCTATTCGACCAAATTCGCGTCGTCGTTCTACGGCCCGTTCCGCGAAGCCGGTGGCACGGCCCTCAAGGGTGATCGCAAGACCTACCAGATGAACCCCATGAACCGTCGCGAAGCCGTGCGCGAATCGCTGCTCGACGAGCAGGAGGGCGCGGACGCCTTGATGGTCAAGCCTGCAGGGGCCTACCTAGACATCATTCGCGATATCCGCGAGGCGTCGCGCCTGCCGCTGGCTGCGTACCAGGTCAGTGGCGAATACGCGATGATCAAGTTTGCCGGCCAGGCAGGCGCGGTGGACGAGCAGCGTATCGTGCGCGAGAGCCTGGGCGCGATCAAGCGCGCCGGTGCCGACCTGATCTTCACTTACTTCGCCATGGACATCGCCCGCGAAGGCATCTGACTCGTCGATTCACTCGCCCTGGCGCATCGGCATGCGGTCGATGGTGCTGAACAAAGCCTGCGGATCGACGGGCCCCGGTTGGTCGACCTTGATGCCGCCGTCCTTGCCCACCAGCAAGACCCGGGCCTGGGCATCGGCCGGGTGCCTGAGCGCCTTGAGCAGCGCCGCGCTTGCCTCATTGCCCAACGGCTGGCCATTGCGGCTGGCCCGGCCGCCGACGATTTCGTAGAGCACCATCTCACGTTCGACGAACGCCTCGCGGTTGACCGGCCTGGCCAGCGCGGTGCGCAGGTCGACCAGGGTGGCATCGCGTGCATCAGGCGCAATGACGATCAGTGGACGACTCTGCCAACGTTCGGCAACCAGCGGGTTGGCGTCGCTGGCATGGGCCAGCGACGCGCCCAGCGCCAGGGCTGTGATCAGGTTTTTCATGTTCCATCTCCTTTCAACGAGCGGGGTCTGGCCCGACAGGGGCATTCTCGACAATGGCATTCCCGGTAGAACTTGGGCATGTGCGGTGGGTTCCAAGCCGTATCGTTCCTGCGCAATGGGTAATGCAATGCCACTTAGAATCCAGCAACACGATATAGAACAAACCAATCTGCGCACCGTCAGTGAAGTCTGGTTAGCGGGCCCGGCGTGTACGTTCAGTGCAGAAAGCGAGGTCGACACCCTGTGTTTCTGGCGTGGAAGGCCCGTTGTCAGCCACGAAATGCTCAGTGAGGGCACTCACGAGCAGAACCTGCAGCGGCTGTGGCTGGTCGTCGCTGACATTTGCGACAACCCTGCCGTTGCGGCAGTCGAGGCCAGGCTGCGTACTGCGCTGGACAAGCAGAACATGGAAGGTGAGTTCTATCCTGCGGAGCAGAAAAATACCACTCGTCAGTAGTCAGGCTCGTTTGCGTTACAGAACAATGCAGAAAGCCCGGTCAAGCGTTGACGGTTCGGGCAAATTGCATGAGTCCACGTTTAGGTTAGTTACCTAAATTTATGATTTCAAAAGCTATTATTTTTATTCTGCGTGGCACGTGTGGTGCAGTGTTCTTCCCGCAAGCATTTCGTGAGCGATCACACACGTTGAACCTGCTAGGAGCACGACAATAATGATGACCCCTGCCGACCACCTTCCTTCTGCCGCGCTATCCGCTTCGACGGACAGTTCCAATCACTCTGGTGTTTCCTGGGCCGCGATCTTCGCCGGCGCAGCGGGTGCCGCCGCCTTGTCCATGATCCTGGTGGTGCTCGGCTTCGGTCTTGGCTTTTCGGCCATATCGCCTTGGGCCGACAAGGGTGTGAGCGCCACTACGCTCGGCGTCTCTACGGTAATCTGGCTGACGTTCACGCAAATCGTCGCCTCCGGAATGGGCGGCTACATTGCCGGTCGCCTGCGGGTGAAGTGGGCCAACATGCACGGCGATGAAGTGTACTTCCGCGATACCGCGCACGGCTTCCTGGCGTGGGCAGTGGCCTCGCTGGTCACTGCGATGCTGGTGTTGGGTTCGGTCGGCAGTGCGATCGGCGGCGGCGTGCAGGCCGGCGCCAGCGTTGCCTCCGGTGCCGCCGTGGCAGCGGGCAGTTCCGCGAATGACAACGCCAGCGACCCGTACGGCTACTTCGTCGACATGCTGTTTCGCGACAACCGCCCGGTAGCGGTCAGCGACGACGCGGCACATGCCGTGGTGACCCGCATCTTCGCCCGGACTGTGAGCAACGATGGCCAGCTCGCCGGTGAAGACCGCGCCTACCTGGCGCAACTGGTCAGCCAGCGTACCAACTTGACCCAGGCTCAGGCCGAGCAGCGCGTTGATCAGGTCTACGGTCAGGCGTTGAAGTCGGTCGAAGACGCTGAAATGGCCGCCCGCCAGGCTGCCGATACCGCCAAGAAAGTTGCTGCCGCCACGGCGCTGTGGACGTTCGTCGCCTTGCTCTGCGGCGCGTTCTTCGCCAGCTTCGCGGCGACCTTCGGTGGCCGCAGCCGGGATGCCGTGGTCTGGCATGAACGCGACCGCACTCGCACTCACACACCCACTTCGATTCGCTGATCAAGGAGTAATGCCATGCGCTCGATTCTCTTGTTTTTCCTCGGTGTGCCTATCCCGATCATCATCTTGATCGCGCTGTTCATGCACTGATTCATCCAGCAGTTGCATGACAAAAAACGCCCCCGGCGCAATTACATTGCCCGGGGGCGTGTCGTTTGGGCCTGCTGTAATGCAATCGCGCGGTCGAAAATTTGTTGTCCTGATGTTTCATTTGTCATGGATGGCGCCCCGAGTCCTGTGTGCTTGGCCATACTGGGGTCTGCCATCTTCGTGGGAAATGTCTTCCCGACTCGCGTGAAAACCCTGAGGGGCTACTCCATGCCGACCCGCCGCCAATTCGTTCAGTACACTGCCATGTTGAGCGCAGCCGCCAGCTGGGGCTCGCTCATGTCACCCCTGGCATTCGCCGCACAACCCTTGTTGCAGCGCAAAATTCCCGCCTCCGGGGAACAGCTTCCGGCCATCGGCCTGGGTACCTCGCAGACATTCAACGTCGACCCTGCTTCGGCAGACATGGCGCCGCTGCGCGATGTGCTCAGGGCCTTCGTCGACGGTGGCGCCAGGGTGATCGACACGGCGCCCAGCTATGGTCGCGCCGAGCAGGTGACCGGCGACCTGGTGAACCAGGCCGGCGCGCGCGACAAGGTGTTTCTCGCAAGCAAGGTATCTGCGACCGGACGCGAGGCCGGCATGCGCCAGATCGAAGCCAGCTTCAAGGCCCTGCAGACCGACAGGATCGACCTCATCCAGGTTCATAACCTGCAGGACACCCGTACCCAGTTGGCATTGCTGCGTGAACTCAAGGCCCAAGGCCGTATTCGCTACATAGGCGTGACGCATTACGTGGAATCGGCTCACGACGAGCTGCTGGCCGTGCTGAAGAAAGAGCCGGTCGATTTCGTCCAGGTCAACTACTCGATAGGCGCGCGCAACGCCGAGCGTACCCTGTTGCCGTACTGCGCCGATCACGGCATAGCCACCTTGATCAACCGCACGTTCGAAGCTGGCCGGCTGTTCGCCAAGGTCAAAGGCCGCGCTCTTCCCGAGTGGGCTGCGGCCGAGCTGGATGCCAGTTCATGGGCCCAGTTGATGCTCAAGTTCGTGCTGGCCAACCCTGCGGTCACCACGGTGATTCCAGCCACCTCGCAGCCGCGCTATGTCCTCGACAACCTGTTGGCCGGCCAGGGCCGCCTGCCCGATGCCGGCCAGTTGCAACGCATCGCCGCCGAATTCGCCTGAGGTGCGCTACCTATGATCAGCGTCAGTGCGCGTCTGCGTCAGGCGATCAATGCCCGAGCCGATGAAGGGCGGGCAGCGCTGGCCGCGTTCGCGTTGTTTTTCTGCCTGTTCTGCGGCTATTTCATGCTGCGGCCGATCCGCGAATCCATGGGCATCCAGGGCGGTGTGGAAAACCTGCAATGGTTGTTCACGGCCACCTTCGTCGCAATGCTGGTGGCCGTGCCGCTGTTCGGCTGGCTCAACTCCAGGGTGCCCAGGCTTCACTACATCGACTGGGTATACGGATTCTTCGGCGGCAACCTGTTGCTGTTCGCCGCCGCCTTCGCTGCTGCCGAGCAGGGCATCTGGCTGGCGCGAGTCTTCTACGTATGGATCTCGGTCTACAACCTGTTCGTCATCTCGGTGGCATGGAGCCTGATGGCCGATGTGTTCGATGTCGCCCAGGCCAAGCGCCTGTTCGCGTTCATCGCCGCCGGAGCCAGCGTCGGCGGCCTGGCGGGGCCGGCCACGAGCGCGCTGCTGGTCGGCGCCATCGGCGCCAGCGGGCTGTCGATACTGGCGGCAGCATTGCTTGGCGTCGCGATCTTGCTGAAACACCGATTGATGAGCTGGCGTGCCGAGCACGGGGCAGGGCGGCCGGGTGCCGCGCACGCCGAAAGCCCGCGCAAGCCGGTGGCCGGCAACCCGTTCAGTGGGCTGACGCGTGTGCTGCAATCGCGCTACCTGCTGGGCATTTGCGCCTTCGTCGTGCTGTTGGCCACGGTCAGCACCTTTCTTTATTTCGAACAGGCCCGTCTGGTCGCCGAACGCTTCCCCGGTCGCGAGGAACAGGTGCGGGTATTCGGCATCATCGATTTCGTGGTCCAGGCCGGTGCGCTCATCGCGCAGTTGTTCATCACCGGCCGGCTGGCGCAACGGCTGGGAGTGAAGACCTTGCTGGCGCTGGTGCCGGCGCTGGTCTGCCTGGGCTTCGTCGGCCTGGCGCTGGCACCCACTTTCGCCATGCTGGCTGGGCTGATGATCGTGCGCCGCATCGGCGAATACGCCTTCGTACGTCCCGGTCGCGAAATGCTCTTCGCCCCATTGGACGCCGAAACCAAATACAAGGCGAAGAACTTCATCGACACGGTGGTCTACCGCGGCGGCGATGCCTTCAGTGGCTGGGTGAAGAGCCTGCTCGACCTGCTCGGACACGGCGTGTTGCTGATCGCCCTGGTGGGCGCTGCCTGCGCGGCGCTGTGGGGAGCGGTGGGCTGGTACTTGGGTGGCAAAGCGGATGCAGCCTCTGCAGAACATTCGGACGCTCGCAAATAAACTGCCTGGATGACCCACGGTTGGCTACAGTAAAGCTGAGTTCGGCCGACAACTTCTGATTACACCCATACGTTCGGACATGATGTCTACGACCAGACGCTTCACCTGCACCGGCCTGTTCGCGCTGATCAAACGGTTGTGCAGCGTACCTCAAGGCAATTCGCGTCTGCTGGCGGCCCAGTACCAGGCCCTGGCCAGGCAGATTCCCCTGATGTACTTCATCCTGCTCATCAACAGCTGGGCGCTGGCCTTCACCCACATGGCCAGCTCGCCCGTGTGGATGACCGTGCACATACCGCTGGTACTGACCCTCATCAGCCTGGTACGAGCGCTGGCCTGGCGCCGCGGTTGGCAGCACCAGCCAGACGATGTCGAAGTCGCCCAGGCGCTGGCACGGACCAACCGCATCTGTTGCGTGGTAGCCATCGGTTTCACTGTGTGGGCGCTGGCCCTGTTTCCCTATGGCGACAGCTACGCCAAGGCCCATGTGGCGTTCTACATGGCCATCACGGTGATCGGCTGCATTTTCTGCCTGATGCACCTGCGCTCCGCCGCCCTGATGACGGCCGCCGTGGTCAACGTGGCCTTCATTGCCTTTTTCGCCTCCACCGATAACCCGACGTTCATCGCCACCAGCGTCAACGTGATGCTGGTCACGGGCATCATGCTGGTGGTGTTGCAGAACAACTACCGCAACTTCACCGGCCTGGTGAACGCCCAGGCGCACAGCGAAGCGCTGAGCGACGAGAACTTCCTGCTGGCCAACAAGGACAGCCTGACCGGGCTACCCAATCGCCGCTGGTTCTTCAACTGCCTGGACACCTGTCTGGCCCAGGCAGGGGAGCAGGGGCACAGACTGGGCGTGGGCATTCTCGATCTGGACGGATTCAAGCCGGTCAACGACCTGTACGGGCACAGTGTCGGCGACCGCCTGTTGGCCGAGGTCGGCACGCGCCTCGCTGCGCTGCTGCCGGATGGCGTTCACGTTGCGCGTCTGGGTGGCGACGAGTTTGCACTGATCCTGCCCGATTGCGGCGACAACGCGCAGATTGCAGCCTTTGCCGAACGCATCTGCATCGAACTGGGCAAGCCCTACCTGTTGGTCGATGTGCCCATCCAGGTCGGTGCTTCGATGGGCCTGGCGACCTTCCCGGACCTTGCCACCGATGCGCACGAGCTGTTCGAGTACGCCGACTACGCGCTGTACCACAGCAAGCGCCATGTCGTCGGTCACATGTCGCTGTTCTCGGCGCTGCACAGGAAGCAGTTGCAGAGCGCGATCCTCACCGAGCAGGCGCTGCGTCGTGCCGATCTGGATCGCGAGTTCAGCGTCGCCTTCCAGCCCATCGTCGAGTTGCAGACAGGCGCCACCGTGGCGTTCGAAGCCTTGGCTCGGTGGCAGAGCGTGGAGCTGGGGCCCGTGCCGCCCGGCCAGTTCATTCCGGTCGCCGAGCGCAGCGGCATGATAAATCGTCTGACCCTGCCACTGTTGGCCAAGGCCCTGCAGGGTGCATGCACCTGGCCGGCGCCGATCCGTTTGTCCTTCAACCTGTCGGCCCACGACTGCGGCTCCCCCGAAGCCGTGCAGGCCATCGTCAAACTCCTGGCCAACGGCCCATTCGACCCCAGCCGAGTCGACCTGGAAATCACCGAAACGGCGACCCTGCAGGATCTGGACCTGGTTCAGGAAGCGATCGCATCCCTGCGGGCCCTGGGCTGCGGTATTTCGCTCGACGACTTCGGTACCGGATATTCGAGCCTGAGCCATCTACACGCGCTGGCCCTGACCAAGCTCAAGGTGGACCGCAGTTTCGTCGCCCGCCTGCACGAGAAACCGGCCAGCTACAAGATCGTCAAATCGCTGCTGGCCTTGACCCAGGACATGGATCTGGATTGCATCTTCGAAGGGGTGGAAACCCGCGAGGAGGCGCAGGCGCTGGCATTGCTGGGTTGTCGCTATGTCCAGGGCTATTACTTCGCCAGGCCCATGCCCGCGGACACTACCGCGACCTGGCTGGTGCAGAGCCTCGTACCGGAGAAATGGCTGGCAACCTCGACCTAAACGCGCCGTTGTCGGGCCGGATGGCCGTGCACCGACGGACCGTTGCTCGACTAACCCTTTGCTTTCCTTGCACAATCTTGGACAATCACGCCCCTTTTCAAGGCCGGGGCGCTGCCAGCTGCACGTTTTTCCCGCTTCCGGCCATCAGTTGAACACAGGCAAGCGGAGATTCGACCGGATGAACGAGCAGGCCAACAGCCTCGACCCACGCTACGCCCAGGCGCCCGCCGCCCTGAGCCCCTGGAGCCGCCACGACACCACCTGGATGCTCGGCCTGTTCGGCACTGCGATCGGCGCCGGCACCTTGTTCCTGCCGATCAACGCCGGCCTTGGTGGTTTCTGGCCGCTGGTCATCCTGGCCGTGCTGGCGTTCCCGATGACCTACTACGCGCACCAGGGCCTGACCCGCTTCGTGCTTTCCGGCCGCGCCGGCACGGACATCACCGATGTCGTGGAGGAGCACTTCGGCCTCAAGGCGGGGGCGTTGATAACGCTGCTGTACTTCTTCGCCATCTTTCCGATCCTGCTGATCTACAGCGTGGGCCTGACCAACACCGTCGGCAGTTTCATGGAGCATCAGTTGCACATGGATACGCCGCCACGGGCGGTGCTGGCGCTGGTACTGATTCTCGGTCTGTTGATCGTGGTGCGCTGCGGCGAACAGTTCATCGTCAAGGCGATGAGCCTGATGGTCTATCCGTTCATCGTCGCGCTGGTGTTGCTCGCGCTGTACCTGATTCCGCACTGGAATGGTGGCATCCTGGCGACCGCCGGGGACCTGCCCGCGCCCGGTGCGCTGATCCATACCCTGTGGCTGGCGATCCCGGTAATGGTGTTTTCCTTCAACCATTCGCCGATCATCTCGGCCTTCGCCGTGGACCAGAAGCGTCGCTACGGCGAGCACGCCGACCAGCGCAGCAGCCAGATCCTGGCGCGCGCCCATGGCTTGATGGTGGTGCTGGTGCTGTTCTTCGTGTTCAGTTGCGTGCTGACCCTGTCGCCTGAGCAGCTTGCCGAAGCCAAGGCGCAGAACCTGTCGATCCTGTCCTACCTGGCCAACCACTTCAGCAATCCGGTGATAGCGTTCGCCGCACCGCTGATTGCGATCGTGGCCATCGCCAAATCGTTCCTGGGCCACTACATCGGTGCCAGCGAAGGCATCAAGGGTCTGGTTCTGAAATCCGGCCGTCGGCCCAATGCCAAGGCCCTGGATCGTTTCACCGCACTGTTCATGTTGTTGGTCTGCTGGCTCGTCGCCACGCTCAATCCGAACATTGTGCGCATGATCGAAAGCTTCGGCGGGCCGGTCATTGCCGCGCTGCTGTTCCTCATGCCGATGTACGCGATCCGGCGTGTGCCGGCCATGCGCAAGTACGCCGGGCACGTGTCCAACGTATTCGTGACGCTGGTAGGCCTGGTGGCGATTTCGGCGCTGGTCTATTCGCTGAGCGCCTGAGCAAGCCTGTTACACTGACCCTCGATGCCCGACCTGCGGCCGCCGATTTGCGGCATGCCCAGGGCGGGCGCGCACCGAGGTGGTCGCGATGGACGAAGTACAGCAACTGGCTGACATGCTCAAGGAACACGCCGCAGCCCAGCAACGCCTGCAGCAGGCGTTCAAGGACCAGTGCCAGCACTGGCAAGCCAGCATCCAGGCACTGTTCGGTCAAATCGAAACCTGGCTGGCGCCCCTTACCGATCGGCAACTGCTGGCGATCGAACGTTCGCCCTGGGTCGCCACCAGCAGCAATTACCCCAGCGAGCACTCGCCTTTCATCAGTGAATCGCTGGCAATCATTCTCGCCCAGCGCCGGGTCGAACTGGTGCCGCAGGTGATGGGGCAGGGTGGGGCGATGGTGATAGCCGTCGCGGGTCTGACTTCGGATCGTCACGGCAGCATTTCCATCGTCAAGGACTCGGCGGATGGTGCCTGGTACTGGCGCAAGGAACGTGGCACCAAGGAAGCGGAGTCCAATGTGCTGGATGCCGATTTCTTCGCCCAGCAGCTTCAGGGGCTGATTCCAAAGCCGCGCGACTGAGCAGCGCGACGCCGCCGACTGCAAGCATTGTAGGGCTTTCACGGTGCTGAAACGCTTCTTTGAAATTTCTGTACAAGTATTTTATTTCTATTGATTTCAGTGGGTTGCGCTGATTTTTCGCTGAGCCGCAAACTCTCGTTGCACCTGTTCGAGCGCAGGTATATATCTCTTGGAACGAAACTGTTCTGTAGTCCCGAGGCCTAGTCCGCCGCGGGTAGGACGCCGATCACAGGCTCTACAGGAGATAGACCATGCTTCCCCCCGGACTCAGCGCGCTGGAGCTGCGCAATATCGTCGAACTGGCGTTTTTGCCACGCAAATGCGTGTGCACAGTGATCGGCGATGAATCGCTGTGTATCAAGCTGTTGAACGAGCAGACCGATGAGGTCGAGCTCTTCAAGGCGGATATTCCCTTTCAACGAGTGGTCAGCGCTGTCGAACGGGCACGGCTCGTTCTGGAACTGGAAAAGCCGCAACCTGCCACCACTGTCCATGCCCGTGCCAGAGCTGGTTGAGCCTCGTTTCAGGAGTGCCAGGGCGTCTGTGTGGCTGGAACACTTATTTTCAATCTACGCATAGGCCGTGCGTCACTTTTCATGGTTAACTTTGCCCTTTCTCAATCCCGAAAAAGGACAAGGCTCATGGCTCAAGTGACGCACAAAGGCAACGCGATCAACGTCAGTGGCGAGCTTCCCCAGGTCGGTGCCCAGGCGCCGGCGTTCACCCTGGTCGGCGGTGGCCTGGCCGAGGTGTCGCTGCAAAGCCTGGCCGGCAAGCGCAAGGTGCTGAACATTTTCCCAAGCATCGATACCCCGACTTGCGCCACTTCCGTGCGCAAGTTCAATGCCCAGGCCAACGACGTGGCCAATACGGCCATCCTCTGCATCTCCGCCGATCTGCCGTTCGCCCAGGCCCGTTTCTGCGGCGCCGAAGGCCTGGAAAACGTCCAGAACCTGTCGACTTTCCGCGCCCATGATTTTCATCACGCCTATGGCGTCGACATTGCCGACGGTGCCCTCAAGGGGCTGACCGCGCGTGCAGTCGTGGTACTCGACGAGAACGACAAGGTGCTGCACAGCGAGCTGGTACCGGAAATCGGCCAGGAACCTGACTACGCAGCCGCCCTCGCTGTACTGAAGTGATCCGTCGCAGTATCTGACAGCCCGCAGTGACCCCGGACGCGGCTCGCGCCGCTGCTACAAAAATTGCGATGTTTCTGTAGCAGCGGCGCAAGCCGCGTCCGGCGACACCGCGCTCCCGTAGCAGCGGCGCAAGCCGCGTCCGGCGACACCGCGCTCCCGTAGCAGCGGCGCAAGCCGCGTCCGGCAGCACCGCGCTCCCGTAGCAGCGGC
>NZ_JACYVT010000007.1:0-397510 GCF_014842725.1 Pseudomonas sp. CFBP 13602
CCCGCGCGCCCGGCTGAGCGTCGATGCCAACGCGCGCACGGTGCGCGCGGCCGGCTCGCCAGGCTACCTGAGCCTGATCGACGGGCAACTCGCCGCCCTGCGACCGCCCCTGCGCCGCACGGCCGCTACCCAACCTGCGGCCGGCAGTGTGCGGATCTTTCGTGGCGGCGCCGAGACCCAGGTGGTCTCGGGCCTCAACTGAGTTCACCCCGCCTTCGGGCTCACATGCAAGGAGAACGACCATGGCTACAAACGCTATCGATCCGAACCTCGATCCCTCTGCCGGCACGGACGGCGAAGCGCAATTCAACGCCGCGCTGGACAGCTCCACGGAACTGAGCGACGCCGAGTTCACCGATCAGTTGGTCAGCGGCGCGGTCACCGTGGCCGGCCAGATGATCATCATGCCCAAGGCCAACGAAATGCTGAATGAAGCGATGTCCGACGAGTGATTGCGTCGCGCTGAACCTTCCCATCGTCGAACAGGAGCCTGACCATGCTGCCCATTGCCGCCACCGCCGTACCGGCACAGCCACCCATCGCCGATGCAGTGGGCACCGGCCAGGTATCGCAGAACCTTTTCGAGCACATGGCCCGGCAACCCGCCGTCGCACCCACCGGCACCAGCCCCGCGCAGTTGGGGGCCGGTGTTCTGGACAACCTCGACGGCTTCTTTAATCGCACACAGCGCTTCGCCGAGCGCGCCGCCGACCTCGGCGCCAGACAGAGCGACCCTGCGGCGGCCGGTCACCCGACCCCGGCGCAGGCCGCTGCCGACCCGCAACTGCAAAAAGTCGTGGAATCGTTGAGCCTGATGTTCGATCACTCCATCGAGACGCAGATGGTGGTGCGCGGTGCCACCCAGGTGTCCGGCGCCGCCAACACTTTGCTCAAGGGTCAATGATGAACCTTATGCCTCTCCCGATACTGCAGCGCACGACACGCCGCCTGCTGGCCATCGTCCTGCTCGCCTGCCTGATGCAGGGCTGCAAGACCCAGCTGTACACCAATCTCAGCGAGCGCGAGGCCAACACCATGGTCGCTGCGCTGTTGCACGAAGGCATCCCCGCCGACCGCGTGGTGCAGAAGGACGGGCGCTTGACCGTCAACGTGGCGCAGGAGCGCTTTGCCGAAGCCATGGCGATCCTGGAACAGGCCGGCCTGCCGGAGCAGACCTTCGCCAGCATGGGCGAGGTGTTCAAGAGCAACGGTCTGGTTTCGTCGCCTACCCAGGAACGCGCCCAGCTGATCTACGCGTTGAGCGAGGAACTGGCGCACACCGTATCGCAGGTCGACGGCGTGGTCTCGGCCCGAGTCCACGTGGTGCTGCCGGACAACGACCTGCTCAAGCGCAACATCACCCCCTCTTCGGCCTCGGTGTTCGTACGCTACGAAGCCGGGCTGGACATCAATGCACTGATACCGCAGATCAAGACGTTGGTCGCCAATGGCATTTCCGGGTTGGGCTACGACGGCGTCTCGGTCATTCCCGTGCAGGCCGCCGCCCGCGAGCGCGCACGCCAGGCACCCGCGTTTTCCTCGGTCATGGGTATCTGGGTGCTGGACAGCAGCCAGACCCGCGCTGCAACCCTGTTCGGCGTGATGTTGCTGGCCATCGTGGCGCTGGCTGGGGTGCTGGGTTATGTGCTGTGGCAAGCACGTCAGCCGCGCAGCTACGCCTTGGTGGACGCCACATGAACGCAGCGGAACGCACGATCGCCGCAGCCGAGCATGAACGCCGCTGGCAAACCTTTACCGCCCGCCCCCTGCACAACGTGCACCGGGCACGTCTGCAGGCCTGCTTCGACAACCTCGACCTGCCCGCCGCCACCCTGGACGCGATGCTGGCCCAACCACGCCTGCGCGAGCGGCTGACGCGCATGCTGGAGCGACGCTTTGCCTTGCAACCCCTCGAGGCGCTGCACGCCCCGGCGGCCGAGGATGTCCCGGTGGCCACCCTGGACAGCGCGCAACTCAGGCAACTGGCGCGTCGCTGCGGGGTGGTGTTCTGGGCCGAGGCGCTGGTTCGGGAAATTCGCGCACCGGCAGTACGTGCGCTGCGCGAGCACTTTGGTGATGCGCTGTTCGAATTGGCGCTGGCCGAACATGCCTTGGCTTGCCCGCTGGCCAGCCACGAGCTGCCGGCTTCTCTCGAGGAACTGGACGCTGTGGTCGAACGAGATGGGCAGGCCTGCGTCAACGCCTGGCTGGCCGAACAACCTCGCGCACTGGCCGCCTGGTACCGATTGAAAATCGATGACCCGGCCGCCGCCACGCCGATTACTCCGCGCATCGAACAGTACGGGCCAATGATCGTGCGGCGGGTAGTGCGCAGCGATCCGCCGACCCAGGGGCCCATGCATGAGTGAAGCCAGCCCATTGCCAACGCCTGGCAGGCGCATCGTGCGTGCCGATGAAGCCGCGCACTGGATCGACGGTCAGGAATATCTGCAGAATGCACGCGAGCAGGCTCGACAGCTGCTCGAGCTGGCCGAGCGGCAGGCCCAGGACCTGCGCACTGCCGCCCGCGCCGAAGGACTTGCCGAGGGCCAGGCGGCGGCGGGTCGACAGCTGGTCGAGACCGCTGTAGCCATGGAGCGCTATCTGGCCACGGTGCAGGTGCAACTGGCCGAGCTGAGCCTGACATTGGTTCGCCAGGTACTCGACGACCTCGACGCCGCGCCCCTGATCGCGCAGTTGTGCCAGCGCGCCCTGCACGACTTCCGCGACCAGCAGCAACTGACCCTGCGCGTGCCGCCGGCTCAATTGGCGCCGGTCACGAGTTTGCTGGACGGGCTGCTCGGCGTGGTGCAGGTGCAGATTCAGGTTCAGGGCGATGCCAGCCTGGGGCCGCGGCAGGCCACGCTGTCGAGCCCGGCCGCGCTGGTCGACCTGGACGTCGACGAGCAGTTGCGCGGCCTGCGCTTCGCCCTGGGTCTGCCAGCCGCCCCCGACAGCAGCGGAGCTGCCCAGTGAGCGCGGTACTCGACACCGTGCTGCCAGAATTGCTCGCGCGGGCCACGACTGCCATACCAAGACCGGTGCGCGGCAAGGTCCGGCGGATTCGCGGAATCATGGTCTACGCCAGCCTGCCAATGGCCCGCATCGGTGAGCTGTGTTACCTGCGCGATCCCCTCGACCAGCGTCTGGTCGCGGCCCAGGTCATCGGTTTCGAAGGCGACGAAGCCTTGCTCACGCCGATCGGCGAGCTGCAAGGCATGTCCACCCGCTGCGAAGTGATCCCCACCGGCGCGCCCCTGAAGGTCAGCGTGGGTGAGCATCTGCTGGGACGGGTCATCGACCCGCTGGGCCACTTTCTCGACGGCCCGGCGCCGCCTCGGGCGCCGGGGCCGGCACGTCACTACCCGGTGCATGGCGAGCCGCCGGCGGCGTTCTCGCGCAGCCTGATCGAGCAGCCGCTGGCCCTGGGCATCCGCGCCATAGACGGCCTGCTGACTGTCGCCCGTGGCCAGCGGGTGGGCATATTCGGCGAGCCGGGGGTGGGCAAGTCGTCGCTGCTGACCAGCATCGTGCGCGGCACCGCCGCCGACGTCATCGTGCTGGGATTGATCGGCGAACGTGGACGCGAAGTACGCGAATTGCTCGACGTCCAGCTCGGCGCGCAGGCCCGCGCACGCACCGTCGCCGTGGTCGCTACCTCCGACCGTCCAGCCATGGAGCGGGTCCAGGCGGCCCACGTGGCAACCAGCATCGCCGAATACTTTCGCGACCAAGGCCTGCATGTGCTGCTGTTGATGGACAGCATCACGCGCTTCGCCCGCGCGCAGCGCGAGGTCGGCCTGGCAGCGGGTGAACCACCGACCCGGCGCGGCTTTCCACCTTCGTTCTTCGCCGCCCTGCCGCGCCTGCTGGAGCGCGCGGGACCGGCCGCACGCGGCAGCATCACCGGCCTGTACACGATCCTTACCGAAGGCGACGGCAGCCAGGATCCGGTGGCCGAAGAAGTCACCTCGATCCTGGACGGGCACATCGTGCTCAGCGCCGCCCTGGCGCAGAAGAACCACTTCCCGGCCATCGACATACTGCGCAGTCGCAGCCGCCTGATGGACGCCGTGGTGCGGCCGCTGCAACGCCAGAGCGCGGCGCAGATTCGTCAGTCCATGGCGCTGTACGCCGATGTCCAGCTGTTGTTGCAGGTGGGCGAGTACAGCGCTGGCAGCGATCCGCAGACCGATGCCGCCATCGCGCGGCAGGGGGCTATCGAGCGATTCCTGTGCCAGCAGGCCGACAGTTGCAGCGACTATGAACAAACCGTGCGTGCGCTGTTCGAGTTGCTCGAGTGACCGGCGCCGAGCGCTTGCAGGCGCTGCTGCGACTGCGCGAGTTGCGCGAACGCAAGGCACGGATGGCTGCCGCCCGACAGGCGCGCAGCCGCGACGAGTTGGAGCAGCGGATAGACACCCTGACCCAGGCGCACTGCCTGCACAGCGAAGCCCTGGCCCGCCGCGACGCACGCAACGGCGCGGCGCTGCTGGGTGAAGTCGTCGATCATTGGCAGGTCCAGCGCTACCAGCAGCAGGCATCCGAGCGGGTTCACCTGGATCAGCAGTTCGCACAGCAGCTGCAAGCCCTCAGCGAGGAACGGACCCAGGCGCACGCTCAGCTGGAAGCCCTGCGGCAGCAGCGTCAACAGCACCAGCGACAGTGTGAGGCCATGGCCCAACTGCTGGCACAGGAAGTTCGCCAGGTCCGCCTGCGCGCGCAGGGGCACGCCGAAGCGGAAGCAGAAGATCGGCCCGGGCGCGTGCCCCATGGGTGACGTCCGCCCGATCCGCCCCGCGCAGGCGTCGCCAGCGCCGGTGTTGCCACAACAGGTGCTTGCGCATTTCCCCCGGGTCGATGCCACTGCCTGGGAACTGATCAATCAATGGTTGCACCCGCGCGCCGTCATCGAGTTCGCGCTGGGCGGTCACGCCTGCCAACTGGCCGTGCGCGCCTGGCCCGAGGCGCTCGACGACCGCCTCGACGTCGCCTTCAGCCTCGGCCAGGACGCGGGCGCCCTGTACCTGCCCATGGGCTTGCTGGACAGTGCGTTTGGTACCGAAACGAGCACCAGCCTGCAACAGGCCTCCCCGGAACAGCGTTGCCTGCTGCTCGAGTACCTGCTGCTCGACCTCGTCGAAGCCTTGGAAAAACTGACCACCCAGCCCCTGCAGTGCGTTCCTGAACCGACCGCGGAGAATACGTTGCCGGTGCGCCTGGGATTGGCCGTCAGCCAAGGAGCGTGGCACGCCACCCTGGGTCTGGCGCTCGACCCGGGCGCCGCCCAACGTCTGTTGGCTCTGCTCGATACCCAGGTACCACGCGTGCCGGAGCACCCTGGCTGGCTACCCCTGCCGGTGTCGGTCGCCTGCGGCTGGCAGCGGCTGTCCCTGGACGAACTGCACAGCCTGGCGCCGGGCGATGTGGTCATGCTCGATCGACCTTGCGAAGGCGTGCTGGTAAGCATCGCCGAGCGCCTGCACGCGTTTGCCACGCTCATCCCCGGCGGCCTGCGCCTGGACGATTCACCGTCGCCGGCTTCCTTTCCGTTCCTTTCGCCTTCCTCAGGAGAATCCACCATGGCGCAATCCCCCGAACACCTTGCAGCGCATTTGCCCGTCACCCTGGTCTGCGAAGTCGGGCACCTCGAGGTGACGGTGCAGACCCTTGGCGCACTGGTCTGCGGCAGCGTGTTGCCCCTGCCGGACCGAGAGGGTCAGCACGTCATGCTGCATGCCAATGGCAAAGCCTTCGGCCAAGGCGAACTGGTCACCTTGGGCGAAGGCCTGGGGGTGCGCCTGACGAGCCGTGCAGCCCATGAATGAGCTGCAACCCAACCTGATCGAAATCATCATCGTGGTCTCCACCATCGGCCTGGTGCCGTTGGTGGTGGTCACCATGACCGGCTTCCTGAAGATCTCCGTGGTGCTGTTTCTCATCCGCAACGCTTTGGGCGTGCAGCAGACGCCGCCCAACCTGGTGCTGTACGGCATCGCGCTGATTCTCACCGTCTACATCACCACGCCGCTGGTGGGGGAAATGCTCCACCGCCTCGAAGCCCAGCCCATCAGCCTGCAGAGCGTGGACGGCATTCGCGAAGCCGGCGACGTGCTGCGCGCACCGTTGCAGGCGCACCTGTCGCGCTACGCCAATCCGGATGAGCGCGCGTTCTTTCTGCAGGCGACCGAGAGCATCTGGTCGGAGGAAGCCCGCGCCGATCTTCGCGAAGACGATCTGGTGGTATTGATCCCGGCGTTCGTCAGCTCCGAGCTGACCCGTGCCTTCGAGATCGGCTTTCTGCTCTATATCCCGTTCCTGGTGATCGACCTGATCGTCTCCAACATCCTCATGGCGATGGGCATGATGATGGTATCGCCGACGCTGATCTCGATCCCGTTGAAGATCTTTCTGTTCGTGGCCGTCAGCGGTTGGTCGCGCCTCATGCACGGACTGATCATGAGCTACGGCGCATGAACGTCGACCACCCACCCCTCGCGAGGTAGCAGTCATGGGCCAGGATATCTTCCTGACAGTGATGAAAGACGCGCTGATGACCGTATTGCTGCTGTCGGCGCCAGCCTTGCTAGTGGCCATCGTGGTCGGCTTCGGCGTCGGCCTGGTGCAGGCGCTGACCCAGATCCAGGACCAGACCCTGCCGCAGGCGATCAAGCTGGTCGCGGTCATGCTGGTGCTGCTGGTGCTCGGTCCACTGCTGGCGAGCCAGGTGGTCAACCTGGCCGGGCAGATGCTCGACAACTTTCCCGCGTGGACACGCTGACGGTGGCCCATGCTCGGTGAGCAACTGGCAGGGTTCTTCGACCTCGCCTACCCCCTGCTCAGCGCCTTCGGCATGGCCGTGGCCCGCGCCCTGGGCATGATCATCATCACCCCGGCGTTCAATCGGCTGGGCCTGACCGGCATGATCCGCAGCGCGGTCGCGGTGGTGGTGTCGATTCCGATCGCCCCGGACATCTTCATCGCCCTGGCAGGCGAGCAGGCACCGTCGACCCTGATGTTGATGGCGCTGCTGATCAAGGAAATGGTGATCGGCGTGGTCATCGGGTTGATCTTCGGTATCCCTTTCTGGGCCGCCGAAGTCGCTGGCGAGCTGATCGACCTGCAACGTGGCTCGACCATGGCGCAGCTGCTCGACCCGCTGAGCTCGGGCGAATCGAGCGTCACCTCGACCCTGCTGAGCATCACTTTGATCACGCTGTTCTTCATGTCCGGGGGGTTCACCCTGATGCTCGACGGGCTGTACCGCAGCTACCAGTTGTGGCCGGCACTGGCAGCGGCGCCGGCACTGGGCGTGAACAGTGTCATGGAGATCGTGGGCGTGCTGGACAAGGTCATGCAGACCGGCGTGCTGATGATCGCCCCGGTGGTGATCGCCATCCTCACCGCCGACCTGCTGCTGGCCTACCTGGCACGCATGGCGCCGCAGCTGCATGTGTTCGACCTGTCGCTGTCGGTGAAGAACCTTCTGTTCTCGTTCCTGATGGTCGTCTATGTCAGCTTCATGATTCCCTACATGCTCAGCCAGCTGGGCGCGATGCGCGGCTGGTTCGATGTGGTCGAGTCGACGGTGCAGGCCGGCCTGCAGACAGGTGCGCCGTGAGCGAGCAACCCAGTGAAGAGAAGTCACTGCCCGCCTCGCAGAAGAAACTGCGCGATGCGCGCAACAAAGGCCAACTGCCGAAGAGCCAGGACATGGTTACCGCCATGGTCATCCTGACCTGCAGCCTGTACCTGATCAGCGTCGCCGAAGGCCTGCAGCAACGTTGCATGGCCTTCGTCGAGCTGGTTGCCCAGGTCTGGAGCGAACCGTTCGCCAGCCTCTGGCCGCGGGTGCAAAGCACTGCGGTGGACCTGCTGCTGAGCGTCACCCTGCCGCTGCTGGCGGTGACGGTGGTGACCGTGGTGCTGAGCAACCTGGTGACCATGGGCGGCCCGGTGTTCAGCGCCGACCCGATCAAGCCCGAGTTCGAGCGCATCAGCCCGGTCGCGGGGTTCAAGCGCATTTTTTCGCTGCGCAGCCTCATCGAGTTGCTCAAGGGGCTGTTCAAGCTCGGCGCTTTGACCGTCGCCTTCGTCCTGGTATATCGCGCCGGCATGCAGAGCCTGATGCAGTCCTCCGGCTGCGGCGCCGAATGCGTACGGGCCTCGTTTTTGCAAATGTTCCAGCCGCTGCTGGCCACCCTGATCATCGCCTTCCTGTTGGTGGGCGGGCTGGACGTGCTCATGCAGCGGTGGCTGTTCGGCCGGGAGATGCGCATGACCAAGAGCGACCGCAAGCGCGAGACCAAGGACAGCGACGGTGACCCACTGATCCGCCAGGCACGCCAGCGCCAGCGCAAGCAGATGCATGCGCTGGCCACCAAGCGCGGTGTGCACAACGCCACGCTGGTGATCGGCGAAGCGGGCCAATGGGCGGTGGGCCTGCGCTACATCCGCGGCGAGACACCGGTGCCGGTGATCGTCAGCAGGGCCGATGGGCAGGAATCGGCGGCGATGCTGGAACAGGCACGCGCGCTGGGCATCGCCCATGCTGTGAACGCGCTGCTGGCGCGTCGCATTGCCGTGCGCGCGGCCGGCGACGCGGTACCGGATGCCACGTTCCAGGAAGTGGCCGACATCCTGGTCGGTGCACGGTTGATCTAGGCGGTGACCCAAAAGTTAAACACTCGGGCTGTACGGTGGACATTCGGCGGCTGTCTCGCTGTCGCGCCGCGCTCATTCACCTCACAAGGAAGCAAGCCGATGACCGATACCCTTCAGCCTGCCACGTCGACCGATCCGGTCGCACCGCAAACCAGTCCCGAGCTGACCTTCGATGCCTTGATCGCGATCGCCAAGAGCATCGCCCAGCAGCAGCCCAAGCCCCTGCCCATCGAGAACCCCGCAACCCGGGAGATGATCGAGCTGCAGGAAAAACTGCACGACGCCAGCGTGCTGCGCACTGAAGAGGCGCCGAGCCTGGATCAGGTACGCACCATCGAACGTGACCCCAGCAACCCGGACGTGCTGATGGTGTACAAGAATGACGACAGCGTGGTGGTGGTTACCCGCGAGTTGACTCCAGAGGCGTTCGATACCCTGGACGACATGGGCAAGACCCTGGACGGTATCAAGACCAGCGAAGACGAAGGTTACCAGCAGGTCAAGGACAACCCGTTCACCGACGCCGACATCGACGGCGCGACCATCGGGGTCAAGGACGAGGTCGGTCCGGGCCTGGTTCGCGCCGAGGTGTTCGATGCCGACGGCGGCAGTCGCAAGGTCATCGTTTCCAAGGAGAGCAATCCGCAGCTGTATGAACGCTTCGTGGCCGTGGATGAAGGCCGCCGCAACGACGACGGCAAGATAGACGATGCGCGCAAGGAAGCCGACCTGCCGGCCATGAGCGAACTGGATGTGGGCAATCTGGAGACCGGCACGGTCGACCCCAACGATGCGAACCGCAAGCTCACCGTCAGTGAGCAGACCTGGCAGAACCTGATCGCGCAATGGAAAACCGGCGTGGAGGACGGCAGCATCGGCAAGGATGACGACCGCGCCAAACTCTACACGGCGTTGCGCGCGCAGGCCGCCAGTGACGGCGGGCTGGACATGGTGGTGCTGGACATGTCCATGGGCCAGAGTACCGCCAAGGTCAGCGGCGACGATCTGTCGTCGATCATCGACCGGGTCAAGGTCGACGAACGCACGGCCGAACTGTTCGGCGCCGAAAGCGTGCAGAAGGATTTCCAGGCGCAGCAGGCCAAGTCCCTCGACGCCCTGCCGGACAAGACCGCGGTGCGTGAAAAGCTTGAAAGCATGGCGTTCTCCGAAGACTACTCGCGCTACATCGCCGACCTGAAGAACAGCGGCAAGGAAGGCCTGGCCGAAGCCGACATCAGCAAGACCTACGCCGCCCTGGCCGCCTTCGATCCAGAAAAGGCCGCCCAGTTTTCCCAGCACATGATGATCGACGCGACCACCATGGACCTGGACAAGCTGCTGGCCGATCCGTCGGGAATCAACGACCAGAACACGGCGCTGGCCACCCAGGATACGATCAAGACGCTGCTGACGGCCTTGAAGAAAGGCGGCGTGGACATCCCTCGACGTACCGTGGAAACCGAACGTTTCGTCCAGGAATTTCTCGGCAACAAGCAAACCGCCAAAACCTTCGCCAGTGCCTTGAAGGAACTGGGTGCCACGTTCAGCCAGAACGGCACGGTGACCCAGACCGATATCGAGAAGGTCATGGGCAAGGACGTCTACAAGACCCTCGGCGAAGGCGCCCATGGCAGCATGCTGCGCACCCTGAGCGAGCTCAACGGCAACGGCGTGCTGGGATCGGCCGGCGGACTGATCTCGCTGGCCTCGGGTATCTATCAGCTGGTCGGCAAGGGCGGCAGCCTGGCCGATACCCCGGAAGAGCGGCTAGCCATCGCCAAGGACATGGTCAGTGTGCTCGGCGCCGGCCAGCACTTCGTCAATCTGGGTTCCAATATCGTCGACAGCGTGCGTGGCACTCAGGTCAACCAGATGCTAGGCCTGGACAAGTCGCTGCCGCAGATCTTCGGTAAGGACCAGCCTCAGGGTGGCGGGCGGCCGTTCAGTGTGGTGGAAGGCGATCTGAAGAAGCTGTTCGAGGACTTCAATGCAGCCGTCGATGCAGCGCCGATCGACGACAAGAAGAAGCTGGCGGAAAAGCTCAACCTTTCCGAAGACAACATGAAGACCTTGACCGAGGGCTTCCGCGACGGCTTCGCCAAGAATCCCGGGCTCAATGGCAGCACGCCCAGCACCCGCGCGGTTTCGGCATTCCTGCGGATCATGGACGCCGGCGCCAATACCTTCACCGGTGTGGCCGATCTGGTGCTGGGCGGCCTGAAGATCAAGAGCGGGCTCAACAGCAACGACCAGACGGTCGTCGCACAGGGCGCGATCACCGTGGCCGCCGGGGCCTTCAACGTAGCCGGCGGGGGTGCGCAGATGGCCGCGCTGGTGGGTTCCAACGTGGCCAGGGCGTTGACCGGGCCACTGTTGTGGGCCGGTGCTGCCCTTACCCTGGCGCTGACGCCGTTCCTGATCGTCGAAGACATCAAGCACAACAACCGCATGGATGACCACCGCGATGACCTGCAAGGGTTGTTTGCCGACCTGTCCGAGCAGGGCTTGCTGACCGAAGACGGCGACAAGCGCTTCGAATTCCTCGACACCTACATGTACAACTACGGCCAGCGCGACGCGCCCGACGATAAAAGCATCTTCGAGTATCGCGACGGCGAGTACGAGTTCTACGCCGAGGAAGGTCATCTGCCGGAAGAAGGCTTCGACGACGTCAAGCATGACGACTACAAGGGCGACGGCGAAAACCTCGACACCCGCCTGGACCGCGTAGGCTAATCGCGCACCGACCGCCCCTGCGCAACCCGTAGGAGCGGTCACCGGCCGCGAAAGCCGTTATGCGGTATGCCTGATGCACAGCAGCACCCCCTTCGCGGCCACGGACCGCTCCTACACTCGATCGCGCCCCCACTGTAGGAGCGGTCACCGGCCGCGAATGCCGTGACGCGGTATGCCTGATGCAACGCGGTGCGCCTTTCGCGGCCACGGACCGCTCCTACGTTCGATCGCGTCCCCACTGTAGGAGCGGTCACCGGCCGCGAATGCCGTGACACGGTATGCCTGATGCAACGCGGTGCGCCTTTCGCGGCCACGGACCGCTCCTACGTTCGATCGCGCCCCACTGTAGGAGCGGTTCATCGGCCGCGAAAGCCGTGACGCGGTATGCCTGATGCAACGCGGTGCGCCTTTCGCGGCCACGGACCGCTCCTACGTTCGATCGCGGTCTGTTTTTCTCCAGGCGAACCCCTGAGCGGGATGCTTTTTCGTTGTTGTCTGGGTAACGAACGACGATGCTGCGGTGCTGCTCAGCCAAGTCCCGGCGGCAGCGGATGAAGGTCTGCGTTGCGCCCCGCCTTCGCCACCTGCCCCGGCATTTCATGCCCCAGCAGCGCTGGCAACGTGCGGGAAAGGTCGAGCAGACGGGGCAGATCGATGCCGGTGGGAATGCCCATCTCCTCACACAGGTTCACCAGATCTTCGGTGCAGATGTTGCCCGAGGCGCCCGGCGCGAACGGGCATCCGCCCAACCCCCCGAGCGACGCATCGAAGCGCCGCGCACCGGCTTCGTAGGCAGCCAGGACGTTGCTCAATCCCAGCCCGCGGGTATTGTGGAAATGCAGGGTCAGCGCTTCGGCGGGCAACTGTTCCAGCACCCGCCGGACCAATGCGTAGACCTGGCGCGGGTTGGCCATGCCCGTGGTGTCGGCCAGGGTCACGCCCTGCATGCCGAGCCGCTGATAGGCATCGACCAGGTCCATCACCACGCGTTCATCGATGGCGCCTTCGAACGGGCAGCCGAAGGTCGTGGCGATGGTGCCATTAAGGCTGACCGACGTACCGCGGGCCAGCTCGAGCACTTCGGTGAAGCCTGCCAGGGATTGTTCACGGGTCATGCGCATGTTGGCGCGGTTGTGGCTTTGGCTGGCCGACAACACCAGGTTGAGTTCATCCGCCTTGGCGGCGAGCGCGCGCTGCGCCCCCTTGAGATTGGGAATCAGCGCCACGTAGGTCACACCCGGCTGGCGGGCGATGCCATGGAACACCTGTTCGCCATCGCGCAGGGCTGGAATGGCCTTGGGCGAAACGAAGGAACCGGCCTCGATGCGGCTGAAGCCCGCCAGCGAAAGCTGGTCGATCAAGGCAATCTTGTCTGCGGTGGCAACCCAGATCGGCTCGATCTGCAGACCATCACGGGGCGCCACTTCCTGAACGATGAGACGTTGCGAGTAGTCGTTGATCACTGCACGATCCCCTCATCCTTCAGGCGCTGGATAGCGCTCTCGCTCAGGCCCAGCTCGGTCAGCACGGCCTGGGTGTGCTGCCCCAGGCTGGGCCCCTGCCAATTGACCACACCCGGCGTGGCGGAGAGCTTGGGCACGATGCCGGGCATTTTCGTTGCCACGCCACCGGGCAGCTGCGCATCGAGAATCATGCCGCGGGCCTGATAGTGCGGGTCGGCGACGATATCGGCGACCGAGTAGATGCGCCCGGCAGGCACCTCGGCGCTTTCCAGTGCCTGTAACACATCCTCGATAGGGCGCTGGGCGCTCCAGGCACTGATGGCGCCATCGAGCAGGTCGCTCTGCGCAGCTCGGCCGTCGTTGTGAGCGAACGCCGGGTCATCGCCCAGATCGGCTCGACCGATGGCGTTCATCAGGCGCTTGAAAATGGGATCGCTGTTGCCCGCGATCACCACATAACCGCCATCGACAGTGGGATAGGTATTGGATGGGGCGATACCGGGCAAAGCACCGCCGCTGCGCTCGCGCACATGACCGAGCATGGCATACTCGGGCACCAGGCTTTCCATCACGTTGAAGACGCTTTCGGCCAGGGAGACATCGACCACCTGACCGTCACCCTGACCGGTCTTGACCCGCAGCAACGACATCAGCGCGCCCATCACCGCATGCATGGACGCCAGCGAATCACCCAGGCTGACCCCCACCCGTGCCGGCGGTGAGTCCGGGTGGCCGGTGGTGTAGCGAATGCCGCCCATGGCCTCGCCGATCGCGCCGAAACCTGGCCGGTCGCGATAAGGGCCAGACTGGCCATAGCCGGAGATGCGCACCAGCGTCAGCTTGGGGTTCAGCGCATGCAAGACGTCCCAGCCCAGGCCGAGTTTCTCCAGGGCGCCGGGACGCAGGTTCTCGATCAGTACGTCGGCGCTTTCGGCCAGTTGCTTGACGATCTCGATGCCTTCGGCAGACTTGAGGTTCAGCGCCAGAGATTTCTTGTTGCGCGATTGCAGGTACCACCACAACGAAGTGCCTTCGTGGAGTTTTCGCCACTTGCGAAGGGGGTCGCCCTGCCCCAGGGTTTCGATCTTGATCACCTCGGCACCGAACTCGCCCATCATGCGCGCAGCGAACGGCGCAGCGATGAGGGTTCCGATCTCGATGACACGGATTCCGCTAAGAGCAGTCATGGGCAGCCTCGATGTCTGTTGAAAAAAGGATGATCTGCGACGCGGCGCAGGGGACATGGCGCGCCACTCAGTCCTGATTGACGCCCTCGGTCAGTTGCTGGTCCTCGCCGAGGAAACCGCCGCTCTGGTGCTGCCAGAGCCGTGCATAGATACCGTTTTTCGCCAGCAGCTGGGCATGGGTGCCCTGTTCGAGAATGCGCCCCTGGTCCATGACGATGAGCCGGTCCATGGCGGCGATGGTCGACAGGCGGTGGGCAATGGCGATCACGGTCTTGCCCTGCATCATGTGATCGAGGCTTTCCTGGATGGCCACTTCGACTTCCGAGTCCAGCGCGCTGGTGGCCTCGTCGAGCAACAGGATCGGCGCGTTCTTGAGCATCACCCGCGCAATCGCCACGCGTTGGCGCTGGCCGCCGGACAGCTTGATGCCCCGTTCGCCCACCAGGGTGTCGTAGCCGCTGTGGCCCTGACGGTCGCTCAGCTGGCTGATGAACTCATCGGCCTGAGCGCTGGCGGCCGCACTGCGCACCTGCTCATCAGTGGCATCGGGACGCCCATAGGCGATGTTGTCGCGAATGGAGCGGTGCAGCAGCGAGGTGTCCTGGGTCACCATGCCGATGGCGCTGCGCAGGCTGTCCTGGGTTACATGGGCGATGTTCTGCCCATCGATGCGGATCTCGCCACTGTCGACATCGTAAAAACGCAGCAGCAGGTTGATCAGCGTCGATTTGCCCGCACCCGAGCGCCCGACCAGGCCGATCTTCTCGCCCGGGCGGATGTCCAGGCTCAAACCGTCGAGCACCTGGCGTTCGCCGTTGTAGTTGAAGCTCACGTTGTCGAACGTCACCGCCCCGCCGGAAGTCGTCAGCGCACCTGCGTCAGGCGCGTCCTGCACCTTCGCCCCGCGGGTCAGCGTGCCCATGCCATCCTGCAGCGTGCCGATGTTTTCGAACAACGAGGTCATCTGCCACATGATCCAGTGCGACATGCCGTTGATACGCAGCGCCATGGCCGTGATCGCCGCGACGGCGCCGGTCCCGATCTCGCCCAGGTGCCACAGCCACAGCGCGTAGCCACCGGCCGCCATCAGCAGGCCGACCACCAGTGCCTGGTTGACGATCTCGAACTGGCTGACCAGACGCATCTGGCGGAAGCCGGTGTTCTTGAAGTCTTCCATGGCCGCGCGGGCGAAGTGCGCCTCGCGGTTGGAGTGGGAGAACAGCTTGACCGTGGCGATGTTGGTGTAGGCATCGGAGATGCGTCCGGTCATCGACGAACGCGCATGGGCCTGTTCTTGCCCGACCTTGCCCAGGCGCGGCACGAAATACAGCATCGCCAGGCCGAACAGCACCAGCCAGGCCACGAACGGCAGCATCAGCTTGGGTGCGAAACCACCGGCCAGAGCGATGATGGCGATGAAATACACGCCGATGCCCGGCAGGATCTCGATCAGGGTGAACAGCACGTCGCGCACGGCCAGGGCGGTCTGCATCACCTTGGTGGTGACCCGCCCGGAAAACTCGTCGGAGAAGAACGACAGGCTTTGCCGCAGCATCAGCCGGTGGAAGTCCCAACGCAGCCTGAGCGGCAGGTTGATCGCCAGAATCTGGTGCTGGACCATGGTGCGCAAGGCGACCAGGGCAATGCTGCCCACCATGACCAGGCCCATGCCCCACAACACGCGGCTTTCCTGGGCAGCGGCATCGCCGCCCTGCTGCCAGGTGGTGAGCAGGTCGACGACCTGGCCAAGAAAGGAAAACAGCCAGGCTTCATAGACCGACACCGCAGCGCTGAGCACCGCAAATGCCAGGATATAGCCGCGCGCGCCGCGCGTGCAGGCCCAGAGAAAACGGGCCAGGCCATCGGGTGGCGGCGGTACTTCATCGGGTGGGAAAGGGTCGAGCCTTCGTTCGAATGCACGAAGCATGGGGGTCTCCATCGGAATCAAGTGGCGCAGATTCTGCCACTTAATGGCGCACTCGTGGGTCGCGATGGGCGGCTTTGCGAAGAACGGTGCATTCGGCAAGCGCGCGCGGGGTGCAATCCACTAGCTCGCCAGGGCCTTCAATCCCCAGAGCACGGCCATTCCGACGGCCAGGGTCAGCACCGTGCTCTTGAACTTCCAGGCGACCACCGCGGCGGCGATCGCCGCCGGAATCTGCGGGTTATCCAGCACCGGTGCACCCTGTCCGTTCGGGTAGATCACCGCCGGCAGCACCAGCGCGGCCAGGACGCTGGCCGGCACGTAGCGCAAGGCGCGACTGAGCAGCTCGGGCATGCGCCAGCGGCCGTGCAGCTCGACGAAGCACAGACGCATGGCAAAGGTCCCCACGCCCACGGCAACGAACAGTGCCCACAGGCCCCAGTCGCTCATGAGGCTCGCTCCTCAGGCTCGGCGCCAGTGCGCAAGGCGACCCGGTCGCGCCAGGTTTCGATGACGAGGCCCGCAGCGATGCCACCCACCGCAGCGATCACCAGTCCAAGGTTGTAAGGCAGGTTCACCGCCAGCACGGCGAGCACCCCGCCTACCACGGCCGCGCCCAAGGTCGCCGGACTGCGGATGCCAGGCACCAGAAGCGCCAGGAAGGACAAGGGTATGGCGAAGCTCAATGACCAGCTCTGCGGGATGCTCGCCCCCAGGTACACGCCTGCCAGTACCGACACCTGCCACGCCAGCCACATGCCCACTGCGGTGCCAGCGTAGTAATGGTGAGCATGGCGGCCCAGTTCGCCGCTGTCGAACTTCAGCGTGCACAGCGCGTAGGCCTGGTCCGACAGCAGGTAGCACAGCGGCCAGGTCCAGCGCCGCGGCAGGCCGTGAAAATGCGGGGCCAGCGACGCGCTGTACATGATGAAGCGCAGGTTGATGATCAATGCCGTAGCGACGATCGCCACGGGCAGGACACCGACGTGCAGCAGCTGCAAGGCGACCATCTGCGCTGAACCCGAGTAGAAGAGCAACGTCATGCCGATACTGGTGCCCGGCGACAGACCCAGCTCGACCGCCATCACCCCTGTGACCAGGCCGAACGGAATCACCCCAGGGGTCAACGGCAGCAGTGCACGGATGCCCTGCATGAACGCTTGGCTTGCACTCGGGAAAGGCATTCAGGTTCCTCGGCTGGGTATGATCTCAGGCCTCAGCAAGACACTTCGCGTGCGGCCTGTGCGACGGCAGCGGCACCGCCTTCGCGCTCGATCCACTCGATCAGTCGTCCGCTGGCCATCGGCGCAGCAATGAAGTAACCCTGCCCCTCGTCGCAACCCCAGCCTTTCACTGCGTCGAAACTGGCCTGGTTCTCGATGCCCTCGGCCACCACCTTGTAGCCCAGACGCTGCGCCAGATCAATGAGTGTGGTGACCAGGCGCCGGTCCTTCTCCTGGTTTTCGATGTCCTTGAGCAGCGAACGGTCGAGCTTTACCGAGGTGGCAGGCAGTTCGCGCAGATAGGTCCAGTTGCTGTAGCCGGTGCCGAAGTCATCGATGGAGATCTCGATGCCCAGCGCACGCAGGCGGGTCAGCTGGTTCCGGCATTCGGCGGGATTCTTGATCAACGCGCCTTCGGTGAACTCGATCTCCAGGGTCGCAGCCTCGACGCCATAGCGTTCCAGGGTCTGGATCAGCCGGTCGGTGAAGGCCGGCCCCTCGAGATCGCAGGGGCTGATATTGATCGCGACCTTGAAATCGTAGCCTGCTTCCCGCCAATGCCGGGTCTGCTTGATGGCCGCCTCGACCACCCACACGCTCAACAGCCGGATCAGGTCGGTTTTCTCCGCCAGCGGGATGAATTCGTCCGGTCCTATCGGCCCCAAAGTCGGGTGGGTCCAACGCAACAGCGCCTCGACCGCGCAGCAGCGTCCGCTGGCGAAGTCGATGCGCGGCTGGAACACCAGGCCCAGTTGCTCGGACTCTTCCAGGGCGTACGACAATGAACTGAGCAGCACGAAGGCACGTTGCTGGGCGATGTCCAGTTCGGCCTGGTACCTGGCCCAGCCGATGCCGCGATCACGCGCGTAATCGGCGGCACTGACCACCAGACGCACCCAGTCGCGGTCGTTGATCGTGTGGCAGTCCAGCTCCAGCGCACCCATGCCGATCTGCGTGCGAATGGGAATCCCGTCATGCTCGACCGGCGTGGAGAAGGCTGTGGAAAACCTCGCGTACAAGGTCGCCAGGCATTCGTCGCGCGGCTTGATGAATGCGAAACGGGTGAGACCGATCCGGTACAGCACGCAGTCGTGGCCGATCAAGCCCGCCACCCGACGGCTGATTTTGCTGACCAGACGTTGGGAAAACGAATAGCCCAGCGCCTTGACGATATCGTTGACGAAACTGGGCGAGAGGAAATCGACCGCGACCAGCAACGGCTCTTCCCTAGCGCTCAGATGCCGATGGATGTCGTCTTCCAGGCGAATACGGTTCATCAGGCGGGTGGGCCGGTCGATGAACGAGTCGGCGCGCAGGTCGTGGAGCCGGTGCACCACCAACTGCGCCAGGTGCCGCAGGCTCGCCCGCTGGCCGGTGGACATCGGCGCGCGCGGCTGCTTGTCGATGACGCACAGGCTGCCCAAAGCATGACCGTCATCGGTCAGCAGCGGCACGCCGGCGTAATAGCGTATGCCTGGTGCACCGGTGACCAGCACGTTGTGCCGAAACCGCGGGTCGCGGTGGGTGTCCGGCACTTCGAAGAAGTCGTCGACCAAAATGGTGTGACCGCAGAAGGACACATCCCGTGGCGTGGATGAAACGGTGATGCCGACCTTCGCCCGAAACCACTGCTGCTGTTCTTCGAGAATGGAAATGAGCGCTATCGGCGTGCCGAAGACTTCAGCAGCCAGCGCCACGATTCGGTCCAGCACCTCGTCGTCGACCGCATCGCGGTAGCAGAGCTCGGCTACGCGGGCAACGCGCTCGCGCTCGTTGGCCGGGAAAGGTGGAGCGAAATGGGTCATCACGGTATTCATTGCCCGATGGTCAGTCGCAAAGGGAGTCACTCAAGACAAGGCTGCATCGTTGTATCGGCAGCCTTGCCAGGAACTGTATACAGCTTTGCTCCGAGTGCACCACTGCCCTTCGTCTGCCTAGACAACCCCGAAGAAAGCCACCTTCTGCGAAAGGCGGTCCGCCAGACGCGCAAGCTCGGTGCTGGCGGTCGCGACCTGCTGCGAGCCGGTCGCCGACTGCACCGTCGAGCCATGGATGCGCGTGATGTTCTGCGAGACGTCGTCGGCGACCGCGCTCTGCTGCACGGACGCGCTGGCGATCTGCGCGTTCATCAGGTTGATCGCACCCACCTGCTCGCTGATCTTGGCCAGGGCCTCCTGCGCACTGCGCGTCTGGGTGACGGTCTGCCCCACCAGTTCGCAGCTGTTGCGCATGGTCTGCGCGGCCGCCTCGGTGCCCGATTGCAAGGTACTGATCATCTCGCGAATTTCTTCGGTCGACTGCTGGGTGCGATTGGCCAGCGAGCGCACTTCGTCGGCGACCACGGCAAAGCCACGCCCGTGCTCACCGGCGCGGGCGGCCTCGATGGCGGCATTGAGCGCCAGCAGGTTGGTCTGCGCGGCAATCGAGTTGATCACGTCGATGACCGATTCGATCTTTTCGCTGTGGCGCGACACCTGGTCGACGGTGTCGGTGGTCTGCTCCAAGGTGAGCGCCAACTGCTCGATAGCCTGCGTGGTGCTGGCCACCAGCCGATTGCCGCTTTCCACTTCGATATCCGCCAGGCGCGACGCATCCGCAGCCTGGGCAGCGTAACCGGAGACTTCGCCCACGGTCGCCGCCATCTGCGTGATGGCGGTGGCCACCTGTTCGGCCTCACGGGTCTGCAGGCGAATATGCGCGTCGTTGGCGGTGGAGGTCGCCGACAGCTGCGCCGAAGAGTGAGTGACTTCCCGCGCCGCCGTACGCACCTGCTCGATGGTCTCGCGCAAATGGCCCAAGGCGGTTTGCAATACCCCCATCACGCTACCGGGGTAATCGGTCACGATGGTCTGGTTCAGGTTGCCTGCGGCGAGTTGCTCGATTGCCAGGGCCACTTCGGCCGGCTCGGCGCCCAGCGTCGACTTGACGAAGCGGATGATCACGATCGACAGCACGATGCTCAGCAGCAGCGCGATACCGGTGGCCACCAGCATCAGCGTGCTGAACTGGCTGGCGGTAGCCTGCACATCACCCAACTTGGCCTTGATCGCGGCTTCCTCGTAGTCGATCAGTGCGTTGATGCGCTTGAGCCATTCGCTGTAGTCATCCGAAGTCTGGCGCAGCAGCAAGGCCTGGGCACCTTGCACATCACCGCCCCGCCGCAGCTCGATGAGCGTGCGGGTCGATTCCAGGGTCTGCCGCTCGATGCCCTTGATGGCCCCCAGCAACTGACGCTCCTCGCCTGTTACGCCAGCGCTCTGAAACAGCTGCTCCATCGGCGCGGCGGAATCGACATAGTCTTTTTCCAGCGAGGCCACCTGCGCCAGGTGTTTTTCCAGGTCGCGATCATTGTCCACCAACACCGCGTCACGGATGGCGATGGCACGGTTGTGCACACTGCCACGAAAATTGATGGCGTAACGCTGGATCTTTGCCGCGTTCTCGCTCACGTCACTCAACGTGGAATCGATGAACGCAACGCGCTGAATGCCGATGGCGGTGATCATCACCAACAAGGCGAGAATGGCCGCGAAGCTCAGGGCTATGCGCGTGGCCAGAGACAGAGGTTTTTTCATGGCAGGCTCGAAAGTTCGCCCGATGAGGACGGAAAAGGCGCGCGATCCGAAGGTGCAGTCGCGCCGAAGCGGCGGACGTTACGGCGCTGCTGGCAAGGAAGCCAATTGGCATTTCGCGGAGCAATGATAGCTAAACGCTATCAAACTAATTCCGCTGTGAGTTGTAGCATTCGGTTGACACGCAAAACGATCGCTCTACAGTCGCCTGATGGACAACCACTCAGAAATTCCAGCGGTTTTCGACGGTGCGCCAGCTGCCGCCAGGGAGGTCGCCGTGGTCGCTGCCGATGAGGCCAGGCAGGCCACGCTGACCCTCACGGTTTACGCAAAGGTCCGGGAATCATGAACGCCGGTCGTAACCTGGTAGCGGCGGCATTTGCCCTCACCGCGCTCTCGTACGGGCTGGCGCGTTTCGCCTATGGCCTGCTGTTGCCGCAGATGCGCGTAGAGCTGTCGCTGGACGCCACGGCCGCAGGCTGGATCGGCAGCGGCGCCTTCGCGGCCTACTGCGCCGGCATCGTCTTGACGTTCGTACTCAACGGCACGTTCACGCCACGCACCCTTGCGGTGCTCGCGGGTCTGGCCGCCACGGTGGGAATGGCCTGTATCGTGGTCGCTTCATCGGGGTGGATGCTGGGTGCCGGTGTGGCACTTGCCGGGCTGAGCACCGGATTGACCTCACCACCGTTGGCGAGTGCAGTCGCCGCTCGGTTCAACGCTGCCGGCCGCGCAAAGGCCAATGCGGCGATCAACGCCGGCACGGCTGCCGGCATCGTCTTCTCGGGTGCCGCTGCGGCCATGACCGTGGACGCCTGGCGTGAGCTGTATGCCCTGTTCGCCCTGATCGGCGCTGCGATCACCGTCTGGCTGTGGCGGGCCCTGCCGCAGGGTGGTGGCAGTGACACCGGCGCTGGCATGTCCCTGAAACTGATTGGCCGACCGGGGCTGGCTCTGCTCTGCCTGAGTGCCTTCGCCATGGGCCTGTCGAGCACTGCCATCTGGACCTTCGGCGCCGACATCCTGCGCGGCGCGTTCGGGGTCAGCGACAGCGGCATCGCCTGGGCCTGGATCGTGCTGGGAGCGGCCGGGGTCAGCGGCGCCGCCACCGGCGTGCTGATCGACCGCTTCGGTACGGCCGTCATCCATGGCGGCTCGCTGTTGGCCATCGTCACAGCGATCCTGACCCTGGCCGCTAGCGAGTTCAGCATCGCCTATGGCTTCGTCGCCATGGGCCTGTTCGGCGCGGCCTACATCATGTCCTCGGGTGCGTACCTGATCCAGGGCACTGCACTGCTGCCGGATCGACCCGACCTGGGCCTGGGTTTTCCGTTCCTGTGCCTGGCACTCGGGCAGACGGCCGGCGCGCCGTTGTTCGGTGCAGCCATGGGCGCCATGGGTGTCACCGCTGCCCTTTTCGCCTTTGCCCTGCCTGCCTTTCTGGCGATATTTCTCAGGCCCAAAACCCGCTAGCAGAATCTTCATTCGATTGCGCTGTGGAGCCCGGAACTTACGCTCGATCCGCCCACTCAGTTCTGTACCTGCCTGCCCTCATTCGAGACCACTGCCTTGGCCACATCTGCCACTTCGCGGCGTAACGCGCTGTCTCTCGACGGCCTGAATTTCTTCCTGGCCGATGTCCGTGACGGGCTCGGACCCTATCTGGCAATCTACCTGCTGGCGGTGCACAAATGGGACCCCGGCAGTATCGGCCTGGTGATGACCCTGGCCGGGCTGGCGGCGCTGCTCACCCAGACTCCCGCCGGTGCCCTGATCGACAAGACCCGGCACAAACGTGCGGTGGTGGTGGTTGCCGCCTTGCTGGTCACTGCCAGTTGCGTGGTACTGCCTTTCATTACTTCGTTCGGCCTGGTGGCCGCTACCCAGGCACTTGGCGCCATCGCCGGCTCGGTGTTCGCTCCGGCCATCGCCGCCATCTCCCTGGGCATCACCGGGCCCAAGGCCTTCACCCGGCGTACCGGTCGCAACGAAACCTACAACCATGCAGGCAACGCCTTCGCCGCCCTGCTGGCGGGCGGGTTTGCCTACCTGTTCGGACCGGTCGCGGTGTTCTACCTGATGGCCGCCATGGCCTTGGCCAGCGTACTGGCAGTGAGCTGCGTGAAGGCCGATGCCATCGACCACGACGTCGCCCGCGGGCTGGAGGCACACCACAAGGACGGTCACGAACAGCCCTCCGGCTTCAAGGTGCTGCTGGGCAACCGGGCGCTGCTGGTGTTCGCGGTGTGTTGTGCGCTGTTCCACCTGGCCAACGCGGCGATGCTGCCGCTGGTGAGCCAGAAGCTGTCGCAGATCGACCTGAGCATGGCTACCCCATTGACCTCGGCCTGCATCGTCGCCGCGCAACTGGTGATGGTGCCAGCCGCCCTGCTGGTGGGTGCGCGTGCCGATCAATGGGGGCGCAAGCCCCTGCTGCTGGCCGGCTTCCTGATCCTGCCGATTCGCGGTGTGCTCTATACGTTTTCCAATGATCCGTACTGGCTGGTGGGCGTGCAACTGCTCGACGGCATCGGCGCCGGCCTGTTCGGTGCACTGTTTCCGCTGGTGGTCAAAGACCTCACCCACGGTACCGGGCGTTTCAACGTCAGCCTGGGCGCCCTGACCACGGCGTTCGGCCTGGGCGCTGCGCTGAGCAACGGCCTGGCCGGCCTGGTCGTGCAGGAGGCCGGCTACAGCGCAGCCTTCCTGACCCTGGCCGGGGTCGCCGCGGTGGCCTTCGTCCTGCTGCTCACTGCCATGCCGGAAACCCTGCGCCGCGCCACTGAACAGGATGCCACGCCTTGCCCCACGCCAGCTTGATCATCTGGGGCGTCAGCCTCCTCGCGACGTTGGGCATCATCACCAGGCCATTGCGCATCCCCGAATACGTCTGGGCGCTGGCGGCAGCGATCGGTCTGGTCGCTGGCGGTTTGATCGCCTGGTCTTCGGCACTGGCAGCGGTACTTAAAGGTACCGATGTCTATCTGTTTCTGGTGGGCATGATGCTGCTGGCCGAACTGGCCCGCCGTGAAGGGTTGTTCGATTGGCTGGCGACCGTCGCTGCCCGCCAGGCCCGCGGCAGTGCGCAACGGCTGTTCGATCTGGTGTTCGTGGTCGGCACCGTGGTGACTGTTTTCCTGTCCAACGATGCCACGGCCGTGGTGCTGACCCCGGCCGTGTACGCGGCCACCCGGGCAGCACGCGTCAACCCGTTGCCGTATCTGTTCGTCTGCGCGTTCATTGCCAACGCTGCCAGTTTCGTCCTGCCGATTTCAAACCCGGCCAATCTGGTGATATTCGGCAAGCACATGCCGCCGCTGCTCGATTGGCTGGCCATGTTCAGCCTGCCGTCCGTGGCGGCCATCGCCATGACCTATCTGGTTTTGCGCCTGACCCAGCGTCGCCATCTGCAGCAGCGCCTGCAACTCGTCGAGCAACTGCCCCGCCTGAGCGCAGGTGCTCGACTCACCGCCTGCGGGCTGGCCGTCACGGCGGTGTTGCTGTTGACCGTATCGGCCCTGGACGAAGCGCTGGGCCTGCCGACGTTCCTCGCCGCCGTCAGCACCCTCGCCGTCGTCCACCTGTACCAGAGAAGCAATCCCTGGCCGGTGTGCAAGGGCGTGGCCTGGGGCGTGCTGCCGCTGGTAGCGGGGCTGTTCGTGCTGGTGGAAGGCATTGGCCAGACCGGCGTGACCGGTCAGTTGGCCAACTGGCTGGAACAGGCCGCAAGGCACGCGCCGGCCCAGGCGCACTGGTGGGCAGGAGGCCTGGTGGCGCTGGCCTGCAACATCGGCAACAACCTGCCGATCGGCCTGCTCAGCGGGTCCATCAACGAACTGGCGCACCTGCCGCCCACTGTCACCGGCGCGCTGGTGGTCGGCGTCGACCTGGGCCCCAACCTCTCGGTCACCGGCTCCCTGGCGACCTTGCTGTGGTTGATCGCGGTGCGCCGCGAAGGGGTCGAAATCAGCGCCTGGACGTTCCTCAAGCTTGGCGCCGTGGTCATGCCGCCGGCCCTGATCGCCGCCCTGTGGCTGCTTTGAGGCCGCAGGCGCATTCGCGTCTCAGAACTTCACGGTCGCGGTCAGACGCGCCGTGCGCAACGCGCCCTCTTCCACCTGCAGCGTGCTGCTGCCGGTGGTAGCTGGGTAATACTGCTTGTTGAACAGGTTGTCGATGTTCAGCTGCAGGCGCGTTTCGTAACCCTGGGTGGGCAGGTCCCAGCGCACGAAAGCGTCGGCCAGGGTGTAGCTGTCCATCCAGAAACTGTTGGCGCTGTCGCCCGGCCGCTCGCCCACGTAGCGCGCGCCTGCGCCCACATGCCACTGGCCGGTCTGCGCGGGCAAGGCCAGATGATGGGTCAGGTACAGGCTGGCCGTGTGCATCGGCGCGTTGGGCAGACGATTGCCTTCCTGCTCGGGCGCTTCGGCGTTCTTCAGCACTTCGGTATGGCTGTAGGCATAGGTGCCGATCACACTCCAATTCTCGGCTATCCGACCGGTGACATCCAGCTCGACACCGCGCGAGCGCGCCTTGCCGACCGCCTCGTCGAGGCTGTCGCCATTGCTCTGCAGCACGCTGTTGACCAGGTTCTTCTTCTCGATGTCATACACCGCCAGGTTCACGTTCAGCGCAGCGGTTGGCGTGTATTTGACTCCGGCTTCGTAGCTGCGACCCTCGGTGGGCTTGAAGCTGTTGCCTGCATCGTCGGCGTCGTTGGGCACGAACGAGCGGCTGTAGTTGGCATACAGTGCCACCGTTTCGCTGGGCTGGTAGACGATCCCGCCAAAGGGAATGAATTCGTCGCCGTTGGAATCGGCACCGGGCGCGTACGAGCGGCCCAGGCCCTGATCGCTGTATTGGTCCCAATGCGCCTGACGCCCACCGAACACCAGGATCCAGCGATCGTTGAGGTGCCAGTTATCCTTGAAGTACATGGATGTGGTGACCAGGTTGTTCTCGGCATTGCTCTGCGCCGCGCTGACCGTGACCGGCTCGGCCAGACGGCCATAGACCGGGTTGCGGATGTCGATATTGCCGGCGGCGGTATTGGCGTTGCGGTAGGTCTTGCCGCGGTATTTGTCCAGCGACTCGTTGTCCAGGCCCACCACGATTTCATGCCGCTGGCCGAACAGCTGCTGGTCGCCGATCAGGTCCAGCGCGGTGTAGCGGCTTTCGTAATCGTAGTGACCGCCATTGGCGATGCGCCGCAGCGTGTTGCCGGTGAGCGTGTTGGGTTGAGCGATGGCCAGGCTGTAGCGATCCTGGGTCCAACCGTAGGTCAGGCGACTGCGCCAGGCGTCCCCCAGCTGGTATTCGAACTTCGCTGTGGTGCTCTGGCTGATGCCCACGGTCTTGGCCCAGCGCTCGTCGAGGCGGTCGCGGTAGCTGATGTCGGCGGGTCGCCCAGCGACGAACACGGTGCCACGGTCGAACGGGCTGGCGTAGTCGTTGTAGGTATAGGCCAGCGAAGCACTGGCCCGCTCACCGACCCAGGCAATCGACGGAGCGATCAGGGTGTGCTCGTCGGTCCCATAGTTGCGCCAGTAATCCTCGTGGCTGCGCTCGGCCACCAGCCGGTAGGCCAGATCGGTATCGCCCAGCGGGCCGGTGGTGTCCAGCGACAGCGAACCGCCACCCTCGCTGAAGCCGGATGCGCCGAGGGTGGTGCTGCGGGTGAACTGCGGCTGCTTGCTGACGACGTTGATGACCCCGCCCGGTTCGAGCGCGCCATACATCAGCGAGGCCGGCCCCTTGAGCACTTCCACATGATCGGTGGTCGCCCCCAGGTTGCGACCGATGGCCGAGCGGATGCCGTCGCGCAGGATCGAGTTGTCGTCGTTGCTGCCAAACCCGCGCTTGATCAGCGCATCCTTGGTGCCGCCCAGGGTGTTGGTCTGGGTGACACCGCTGACGAAGCGCATCGCGTCGTTCAAATCCTTGACCTGGTAGTCGTCCAGCGTGCGTGCCGTCACCGAATTGATGGTCTGCGCTTCATCACGGTTCTGCGTGGCGCTCTTGCTGGCGGTTTCGCCGCGCGCGCGGGCGTAGCCGTCATCGCCCTCACCTTCGCCGGTGGCCTGGATGACACTGGATGGCAGCTCGGTGGCCGCCATGGCCAGGCAAGGCAGGACTGAGCACAACAGCACCCAGGAATGGGCCCGATTCAACGACTTGACCACGCGTGTAACTCCGTACTGGATAGAAGACGCGAATGCGTCCCATCTCAATTGTACGGACTATTGCGGTCATTTGCTGAATCGGCTGTACGATTTTTTACTACCTGAGAGACGAATTCAGAGACGGAAGCGACCCACCAGATCGTTGAACGAGATGGCCAGGCGCGACAGATCCTGGGTCGATGCGCTGGTCTGGTGAGCGCCTGCGGCCGTCTGCGTCGACAGGTCCTGGATGTTGATCAGATTCCGGTCGACCTCACGGGCCACGTGGGCCTGCTCTTCGCAGGCGCTGGCGATGACCAGGTTGCGGTCGTTGATCTGCGCGATCCCGGTGGCGATGGATTGCAGCGCATCCCCGGTGGCTTTGGCCAATACCTGAGTGTCCCCTACCAGCCCCTGGCTCTTGCCCATGGCAGCGACTGCCTGGTCTGCCCGCGAACGCACCGCGCCGATCATGCTTTCGATCTCGCCCGTGGACGACTGGGTACGCGCCGCCAGTGCCCTGACCTCGTCGGCAACCACCGCGAAACCACGCCCCTGTTCGCCGGCGCGGGCCGCTTCGATGGCCGCGTTGAGGGCCAGCAGATTGGTCTGTTCGGCGATACCGCGAATCACGTCGAGCACCTTGCCGATATCGCGCACCTGAACCGCCAGGTCTTCCACGATGGTGGTCGAGGACTGGATTTCGATGGTGGCATTGTTCACCGCTTCCACGGCATTGCGCGCCTGCGTCAGGCCATCGGTGGCCTGGCTGCTGGCAGTCTTCGAGGCTTCCGAGGTGGAGATGGCGTTGCGCGCGACCTCTTCCACGGCCGACGTCATCTCGGTGACGGCCGTGGCCGCCTGCTGAATCTCGTCGTTCTGACGCAGCAGCCCACGGCTGCCGTCTTCAGTGACCGCGTTCAACTCTTCGGCTGCCGAAGCGAGTTGGTTCGAGGCGTCGGCAATCTGGTGGATGGTGGCCTTTAGGCCTTCCTGCATTTCGCCGAGTGCGGCAAGCAGCTGCCCGGTCTCGTCACGGGCCGAGCTGCCAATGCTGTGGGTCAGATCACCCTTGGCGATCAATTTCGCGCTGGCCACCGCGGTGGCGATGGGCCTGCTGATCAGGCGGCTCATGAACAGCCCCAGTGCCAGTGCTGCCAGAAAGGCCAGTGCGATGCCGATGTAGAGCACGGTGATTGCCGCCTGTTCCTGCTCGTCGGCGTCACGCGCGCCTTCCTGGATCTGCCGGTTGTTCGACTCGACCATCACGGTCAACTCGTCCATGACGGTGCGATAGGCCGGCTGGATCTCCCCCGACATGAGCGAGCGCGCCGCTGAAACATCGCCGGTGTCCAGCACCGACAGGACCTTCTGCAGCTGCGCCTGATACAGCGGCCAGTCACGTTCCATCTTGTCGCCGGCGGCACGCTCGTCGTCGGCCAGTGGCGTCTTGCGGTACGCCGCAAAAGCCTTCTCGCTGTCCGCCAGGTTTGTGTTCATGCTCTGGCGAATCGAGTCCTTGACACCCTGCGAATCGTTCTCCGCATGGGCGGCGATCAGGGCGTACAGGTCCTTGAGCTGGGCAATCGCCTTGCTCTTGGCTTCGGCCGTCTTGGCAACCGACACCAGGTTGTTAGAGAACACGCCTTTGAGGCTGTCCGACAGCTGACTGACGCCGCGGCCCCCCAGCAGGCCGACGCCGAGGGTAATGAACGCACACAACCCGAAGGCCGCAATCAGTTTGGAAGATAACTTTGCATCGCGAAGCCACGTCATACAGGTATCCTGTCAGGTCCACCAAAAAAAGCCCCGGGTTCGGCACTTTCCTTAGCGTCGTGGGCGGTATGAACCCGCTATCGGCATTGCCGCAGGAAGCTTGAATAGTGTTCGCAGGCCGTGTGGCCACTTGGCCCTACCATCTGTCGTGGCGACCAAATGCACCTGCCATACGATCAGCGGTATGAACGCTTATGCGATGATGGCTGTCTGACATCACTCTATCCGCATGACCTTGCGATGCCGCCCATGAACGATCTCAACCGCCGTAATCCATGCCGCTTGCCGATGCTGCTGACGCTGACGCTGCTCACGATCGTGGGGCTCTCCATCCTGTGGGAGTTCCACCTCGAAGCCTATGTGATGCACTGGCTGAACCTGCCCTACGACGGTGATTTCGAAGATGCCGAACGCTGGCGTTTCGTGCTGACATCTTCGGGGTTCTCGATGATTTCGCTGATCGTGCCGACCATCGTGCTCAAGCGCATGGTCACCAGTACTCAACTCAGCTACCGGCGTCTGCAGCGGATCCAGTTTCAAACCGAAACCCTGGCCAAGTACGACTCCCTCAGCGCCTTGATCAACCGTCGCGGCTTCATGGACCTGCTGTGCGAACGGCTTGCACAGCACCGTTGCGTATCGATCATGCTGATCGACCTGGACCACTTCAAAGCCATAAACGACCAGCATGGCCACTCTGGCGGAGACAGCGTGCTGGTCGAGGTGGCCGACCGGCTCAAGCACATCGCACGCTTGCACGGTGGCACCGCCGCCCGACTGGGTGGGGATGAATTCTGCCTGCTGTTTCTGGACTACAGGGATGCGCGCGAGTTGAGCGACATTGCCGCAACCACCATCCAGCGGGTCAGCGAGGCCTTTGTCGAACCCTCCACCCCCGTGCGGCTGGGCGCGACCATTGGCATATCGCGTTCCTGGATCGATGCCACCGAGGCGTCCGCACTGCTGCACTGCGCCGATACGGCGATGTACCGGGGAAAGAACGCTGGCCGCTCCATGTTCAATTTCTACGACAATGAATACGAGCGGCAGCTGCGGGCCCAAGCCGACCTCGACCAAGCCCTCAGGCACGCGGTGGAGCGCGAGGAAATCGTGCCGTTCTTCCAACCCATCGTCACCCTTCCGTCGCAGACGATCGTAGGCTTCGAGGTGCTCGCACGCTGGGCCCGGCCCGACGGCAGCACCGGCATGCCTACCGACTTCATCCCGATACTGGAGCGCCTTGGCCTGATTCCGGCCATGACCCGCTCACTGGTCAAGCAGGCCTGCAGGGCGGCCAGCTTCTGGGACGACACACTGCACCTGTCGCTCAATGTCAGCGCCACCATGATCACCGACGAGCTGTTCCCCGATCGTCTGGCCGAGCAACTCAGGCATGAACGCTTCCCCTACGAGCGCTTCGAAGTGGAGATCACTGAAGAAGCGCTGGTGGGCAACCTCGACGCCGCCCAGCGGAACCTGAGCAAGCTGCACGCCTACGGCATCAGCGTGGCGCTGGACGACTTCGGCATTGGCTATTCGGGCCTGTACCATCTGACGCGGCTGTCCATCGACAAGATCAAGATAGACCGGTCCTTCTTCGAGGCCGGCAGCATTGACCACCTGCCCATGGTGGAAGCCATCCTGGGGATGGCACGCAGCCTGAAAATGAAGGTCACGGCCGAAGGCATCGAGGACTTCCACCTGCCCTACCTGCCGAAATGGCTGGCGGAAAATGGTTGCCACTATGCCCAGGGCTATCTATATGGCCGCCCACAGGCAGGGAGCACCATCGCCGCCGCCGTCCATGCCCCATTGACGGTCTGCGCCGCAGCTCAGAACTGAACCCGACGCCCGGTCACCGGGTAGCTCGGGTCGGTGTAGCCAGGCGTCGAGCTATGGCCCGCCACCACCAGGGCGTCGATGAACGCCTCGTCCTCTGCGGTGAACCGGTACTGCAACGCCGGTACATAGTCGCGCCATTGCTGTTCGGTGCGAGGCCCGGCGATGGCCGAGCTGATCAATGGGTTGTTGAGCACCCAGGCCAGCGCGAACTGCCCCGAGGTGATGCCGCGGGCCTGGGCGTGATCCTTGATGCGTTGCGCCAGGTTCAGCGACTCTGGGCGCCACTCGGTCTGCTGCAGGCGCGGGTCGCTGCGCCCCGCCCGCGTGTCGACACCCGGTTCGGCACCGGGGTCGTACTTGGCGGTCAGCACGCCTCGCGCCAGCGGGCTGTAGGACACCACGCCGATGCCATAATGCTCGGCTGCCGGCAGATGCTCGGCTTCGATCTGCCGATTGGCCAGGTTGTACAGTGGCTGGCTCACGGTCGGCCGCTCGACCCCCAGCAGGTCTGCCACCCGGCAGAATTCGGCAAGCTTCCAACTGCTGTGGTTCGACAGCCCGTAGCCGCGGATCTTGCCGGCGCGAATCAGATCGGCCAAGGCGCGCACGGTCTCTTCCACCGGCGTGAAAGGGTCTTCACGGTGCACGTAGTAGAGGTCGAGGTAATCGGTCTGCAAGCGGCGCAGACTGCCTTCCACCGACTCGATCACGCTGTGGCGCGAAGCCCCGCGCCCATTCGGCCCTTGCACGCCTGGGTTGGGGTTGACGAACTTGCTCGACAGCACCCAGCGCGAGCGCTGGCCGGCGATCAGCTTGCCCACCGCGATTTCCGAAGCGCCGTCGTTGTAGTTGTTCGCCGTGTCGATGGCATTGATGCCCTGCTCCAAGGCATCGTCGACGATACGCTTGGCGGTGGCGTCGTCGGTCTGGCCGCCGAACATCATCGTACCCAGGGTGATTTCGGAAACCTGCAGGCCATGGCGGCCCAGGCGGCGGTATCTGACGTCGCTCATCGGAAAGTCCTCTTTTAGCAAAACAGCCGGCCATGCAAGGCCCTGTTCTTCGATGCTGGCGTATCCGATCCCATCCAGCAACATGATGGCCTATAGCCTCTATCGGAAAAGACTATTTAAGCTACGCGGGCCATGGCCGATAGACTGATCACACTCAAATGAAACAACGCTCATCCCGTGGCCAGGACGCCTACACCAAGATAGAGCCCTCGGAGCACCGCATGCCCACCACCCACATTACGGAAATGCAGGAAGACGTCCATGACGCGGCACGTCAGTTGGAAATGATCTACCAAATGCTCCGCGGCCACGCCCTGTTTCTGCGCAGCAGAAACATCGACCATCTCATAGATGATGTCTTGCTCGTTGAAAACCAGGCGGGCGCTCTGGCCTTGTCCATTCAAGATCTAAAAGGGGCCGCGTCCAGGATGGCCAAGGCGGCGTAGCTCGAAAAGCCTCGTATCCCACAAAGTCCAGTATACAAGCCTCTTATTCCATTCAGGAATTTACTGAAACCGTTTAGTGATTATCCAGGCATAAGCACCAATGCTAGTGTCGACGACATACCGATCAGCATTCGTGTCGTCCTTATGCCCAATTATCTCGATTCCCGTCACCGCCAATCGATCCTGAAACTGCAGAATACCTGGACCGCGCGCAGCGACTGGCCAACCTGGCTGCTGCTGCTCTGCACCTATGGCGCCTGGTGGGCGCTGATCGAATTCGGTTCGGCCATCGGGCGACCGCTCACCGTATTGCTGCTGGTGCCGCTGCTTACCTTGTGGATGTCGCTGCAGCATGAGCTTCTGCATGGCCACCCTACCCGCTGGCGCAGCGTCAACAAGGTCTTGGGCTATGCCCCGCTGGCCGTCTGGTATCCCTACACCCTGTACCGCGACAGCCATCTGGCCCATCACCGCGACGAGACGATCACGCTGCCGCGCCACGACCCGGAAAGCCGATACCTCGATGCCCGGGCCTGGTCAGGCAGCGCGGGGCCCGGCCGGACGCTGCACTGGCTGAACAAGACCCTGCTGGGCCGTCTCTGCGTAGGCCCGGCCCTGGCGCTTGCCGGCCTTGTTCAAGAGCAGTGCGCACGCTTGGTCCGCGGCGAGGCGCAAGCGTGGCTGATGTGGGGCACTCATCTGCTCTGCGTGCTGGCGCTGTGCGGGTTCATCACCGCCCACGGCGTGGCTGTCATCGATTACCTGCTGGCGAGCGTTCTGGCGCTGGCGCTGTCCATGGTCCGCTCCTATTACGAACATCGCCCTGCCGACGCGCCAGAGCAGCGCTCGGTGCTCAACGAGGCGGGCTGGCCCTGGCGCTGGCTGTTTCTCAACCTCAACCTGCACCTGGTGCATCACGACCTGCCGGGGTTGCCTTGGTACTACCTGCCCCGCGTGTACCGCGAGCGCCGCACGGACTGGCTGCAACGCAGCGGACATTTTTTGGTCAATGGCTACAGCGAGCTGTTTCGGCGTTATGCCGTGTCCCCCGTCGACAGTCCTCTGCATCCTCTAGGTCGAGGCACCCAGCCATGAGCGCCGATGTGATCGCTGCACTGCCCATGTATCCCACGCCCGCCGTAATCGGTGAGGCGTACCAGCGCTGGCTGGAGGAAACCCTGCAGTTGCTGGGCACCGACCGCCCCAAGCCCTGGCCGGGTTCACTCGCGGAGCTGTGGCTGCATCCACGACTGTTGTTGGCGCAGACCTGCGGCTTGCCTTTGATCACTGAACTCAAGCATCGGGTCCGTATCGTCGGCCGACCTCATTTCGCGCTACCCGAGGCACAGGCCGGACAACATTGCAGCCTGCTGATCGCTCGCCTCGATGACCCACGGCAGACCCTCGCCGAATTCTTCGATTGCCGGGGCGCCTACAACAGCCTCGACTCCAACAGTGGCATGAACCTGCTACGCCATGCGCTGATCCCCCATGTGCGGGAAGGTCGGTTCTTCAAAAGCGTTCAAGCGACCGGCAGTCATCGCCAGAGCATTGCCCACGTCGCCACAGGCATCGCCGACCTGGCGGCCATCGACAGCGTTACCTTTGCCTACTTGGCTCGCCATGCCCCGAATGAAGTCGCCGGCGTGCGGGTCGTGGAACGCACGGCCAATGCGCCGACATTGCCCTATATCACCAGCCTCCACGGGCCAGAGCCAGGCTTGCTGCGCGAGGCCATGAATGCGGCACTGGCAAATCTGCCAGAGGTTGCGGCAGTGTTGGCTATAACGACCGTGCAGGAAACGGCCTTCGCCGATTACGAAGTATTGCTGGAGTATCGGGACAAGGCGCGGCGGCATATCGGACAAGCCGAGCTGTGGTAGCCTCGCATCGCTTGGGCCGACCCTGGCCGTCAGAAAAAGTACCTTACCGATGCGCCCAGGGTGGTTGATGGCTGAGGCACGATCACCAGGCCGCTGTTGGTGCCATAGGCCACTTCGCTGCCATACCGGTGGGGCTGAAAAGTGCCGTAGACACTGAACTGGTAATCGCTGTAGTCGTAGCTGGCGCGCAGGTCATAGCGCGTGTAGGCAGGCATGGTCTTCCTGCCAGTGCCGACGTAATAGGGAATGCCGCCCAGATGATGAGCATCGGCATTCAATGTAACTTGCCCACCCATGAACCCGTCTCGATACTGAACGCCCGCCTTGTAGGTGTGCTCCGGCACGACCAGTCGCGCACCGATACCCGGCGCCGGGTTGGTGATGACCGCATCGATGATCCGGCCATAACTGATGTAGGTACTGACGGTCGACGTGGCTTGATAGTTGACACTGGTCTCCAGCCCTTTGCGCGTGGTGTCACCTACTTGCTCGTACACACCCGGCGAGGTTTGCACGGTCTCGCTGTCGTTCTGGATGTAATAGAACTCGGTGGTACTGGACAGGCTATCGGTAGGCCGCAGGGTAAAACCCACGTCGTAGGACTTGACCTTGCTGGGGCGCACGCTGCCGTTTATCTGTCCACCCGTGTCCCTGAGCGGAAGCGCACTGCTGCTGCCTGAACTGATGTACTCCGCCGCTGGGGAGCGGAAACCCTGAGCCACATTGGTGAACAGTTCGAGCTGATCGATCGGTGTCCATGCCACGCCGAACCTGGGCGTTGTCACCGAGCTGTTGTAGCCGGTACTGGCGTCTCGAAACTTCAGGTTGTCGATATCGTAGTCGAACCGATCGTGACGGATACCGGCGAGCAACTTGAGCGAATCGATGGGCTTGTACTGGCCCTGCGCGAAGACCCCATAGGTGATGAGGTCCATGTCGAAGTCGTAGTAGAAGTTTTGCGTGGGCTGGAAGTTGCGGTACTGCTGGCGAAAGGCATCGCCTTTGTCGCGACGCACGTCCGTACCGACCATGAGCGATGCCGTGTCTTCATACACGAAGTTATAGGCCAGGCGACCACCGTAGATGTCACGATCATCCTTGCCATAGTTATGTGTGTTCGTACCGTTGGAGATGGCGCGTACGCGCCTGAAGTCTTCGTAATAGGCCGTGTAGTACAGGCCCGCTTCGCCCTCGGCCGGCGACCGATTGAACACGTAGGTATTGCGATTGGCGTTGCCGAAGCCATACAGGTTGTCGGTATCGCGGCGGCCGACGGTGCCCGCCTTCAATGCGGGCAGGCTCAGATAGCCGTCATTCCTGAAGTCCGATTCGTAATGGCTGAACCGCGCCGAGTATTTCGCATCGCCAATGACTTTGGAAAGCTTCCAGAAATAGTTGTCGCGCTGGTTTTCGGCGGCCTTGCGGTATCCGTTGGTCCTGTAGAGGTCAGTCACCAACAGTGACTCGAGGCCTTCATGTTCACCGCCTAGTACCACGTTAGTCCGCTGGCCATCGAAGCTGGCGACATCCACCCCGATGCTGGACGCGACGTCACTGCCGTCCAAGGTTTCGATGTTCACCGCGCCTGCCCGATTCTGATCGCCGTACAGTGCCGACACCGGGCCTTTGATGACGTCCACACGCTTGATCATCTGCGGCGTGAGCCATTCCAGAAATACGGGACCATGCCCTGCCCCGCCCTGACTTGAGGGAATGTTCTGCGGCACCCCGTCCACCGACACCGCCACGTCGGCCCCGTGGGTGCCATTGGTGGCGAACCCGCGCATGCGAAAACCGTTACCGGTGTCCCCCTGATCGATGTTGTTGGCTACCACGCCCGGCACCCGTCGGTAGATGTTGGAGATATCGCGATCCACGTTGAAAGTGCGGATCTCTTCTTCGGTTATCGTCGAGACGGCAGTCGGCAGGCTTTGCGAGGCCGTGCTGATCCGATTGCGCACCAGCGGTTGCGCTATACCCGTGCCGTATCGATCGCCTGAAATCTCGACAAGGCCCAACTCGGTAGGCCCTGGTGGTTCCGACTCCTGTGCCGCCAGCGGCGTGTAGAAACCAACGCTGCCAGTCAGCGCCGCGCCAGCGAATGCCAGGCGCCTGAAGTGATTCGCATATCCGTACATGAATAATTCTGCTTACGTTATGATATAACGTGACAAGCTTACAACCGAAAATGTCTGTTGACCAGAAGCGCCCTACACGATTGCCGTGCTGCACCCGCGATGCCTATCGGCATCGTTCGATGCGCACGGTTCAACCCCTGCAGAACACTTGGGAAAACCCATGAAAATTGCTTTGTCATTGCTTGCCGCTGCAACCCTTCTCAGCGCCCAAGGTGCGTATGCCCATGGTATCTGGACCGAACAACGCTACGGCCAGTTGGACGTCGTCTACGGGCACGGCGCAGAAGACCAGGCCTATGCCGCGGATAAGGTCAAAGGCGCATGGGCCTACGATGAACGCGGACAAATGATCCCGGTGACGGTCGAGAAGCTCGGCGACCACGCGCGCCTGCATCCAGCCGCGCAGCCCGCCGTGCTCGCCGTTGCCCTGGACAACGGTGTCTGGAGCAAGAACGCTCAGGGAGAATCGGTGAACAAGCCCATGGCTGACGTGCCTGGCGCCGTCAGCGCCAGTCACAGCTACAAGTACAGCCTGGCGATCCTGAAAGCACACGCGCAGGTGCCCGACGCGCTGAAATTGGCCATGGTCATTCGGCCGTTGAAAGATCCGAGCGAAGTAGGCGTCGGTAATCCATTACCCGTTGAACTGACGATCGATGGCAAGCCGGCCGGTGGCATCGCCCTGCTCGATGACTACCGAGGCATGTCGGACGCCAGTAGCGTCGTCACCGATGCACGAGGTCGCGCCACCGTCACCGTGCGCAACGCCGGGTTGAACGTCATCGCGGCTCAAGCCAAGGTAGCCGCGGTCGATCGCAAGGACGTTTCAGAGCGCAGCCTCTTCACCTCGCTGACCTTTGTCGGCAAGGCACACCAACACTGAGTCCGCGAGCCGCCCTTCATTTCAACCAATCCAGCGTCATGATCAGGCGGCGCTCGCCAGCCCGTGCCTGCGGCGAGCGATGAATGATTCCGCGCCCTTCGTTGCTCATCCATCGCTCACCCTTGAACAAGGCCACGTCAGCCGCCAGCAGCTTGTGCGGTGCATCCACCGGTTCGGACCCGGCCTGCCCCAGCCCCGCCCTGCGCATCGCACCCTCTTCGAGCCATTCGCTGCCCCGGCCAGCGTACGTCGTGATCAAGCGCACGGAGACCCGATCGACGTGATAACGCGGACACATCGCCTTGTCCAGAATGCGCAGACGCAGGCCGATACGCTCGGCGCCCAATAGGCAACCGTAGGCCTGGATCAACCAGGCAACATCCTCGACGAACTCGGCGTAACCCTCACACTGAGCGAAAGCGGCAGCCAGCCCGACCAGATCCGGGGGCTCTTCCCCCTGTAACTCAATCACTCGCGACTCCGATAGTGGATCGTCACGGCACAACAACGCATCAGTGAAACTCGCGATCGCGGGCGAAAATTGCCGCGTCCAGATGGCCAGGTTTATGTCGTCGCGCAGGATCTCCGCCAGCACGGCGGGCTCGGGCGACTGAATGTAATGGGGGGTGGCGGGCATGGCATACATCGCATCAGTGGAGGATATGAATGGATATAACATAACATATCAATAACCACGCCCATGATCCAACGAGATGTGACAGTCGCGCCGTTGTCACAGCTTTATCACCCAAAGAAGGATGAGCAAGTGAAACAGATTCAAGCAGGCGTGCTCAACGTCGCGTACCGGGACCTTGGCCCAGCCGATGGGCCTGCGGTCGTGCTGTTGCATGGCTTCCCCTACGACATCCGCGCCTACGACGCGGTGGCCGAACGGATCACCGCTGCCGGTTGCCGATGCATCGTCCCCTACCTGCGCGGATACGGGGGCACGCATTTCATCGACGCAAACACGCCTCGCTCGGGTGAGCAAGCAGCCTTGGGGTCGGACCTGCTGGCATTATTGGATGCTTTGAAAATTCCCCAGGCCGTACTTGCCGGCTACGACTGGGGTGGCCGCGCAGCGTGCGTGGTGTCCGCCCTGTGGCCCGAGCGCGTCGTGGGACTGGTCAGTTGCGAGCCGGGCTACAACATCCAGGACATTGCCCATGCGACCCGCCCCGCCGCCCCGCAAGCCGAACAGCGCTTGTGGTATCAGTACTACCTGCACGGCGCCCGTGGCTACGCAGGCCTTGAAGCCGACCGGGATGCCTTCTGCAAGCTGCTGTGGCAACTATGGTCGCCGACCTGGGCATTCACCGATGAGGTGTTTTTAGCCTCGGCGCAGTCGTTCCACACTCCCGACTTCGTCGACGTGGTCACGCACTCCTATCGCCATCGCTTCGGACTGGTCGACGGCGATGCGCAGTACGCGGCCATCGAACAGAGGCTGGCGAAGCAACCCGTCATTGCCGTGCCAACGGTCATCCTGGCCGGTGCTTGCGACGGTGTCACCCCGGTTCAGGATGAGCAGCAGGCGCTACGCCGATTCAGCGCCCCTGTTCGTCGATCAATCCTCGAAGGCGTGGGCCACAACGTCCCGCAGGAGGCACCGGAGGCATTCGCCCGGGCGGTGCTGAGCCTGTCAGGGCCGTGAGGCCCCTACCATGGTGTGGCCCATCGATTGGTGTCGGGTGTCTATTCACTCAAGAGCGTGCGCAGCAGCTCGATCATAGGCTCGACCGCCGGGCTGCTTCGATTGGGTGCCTGCACCAGATGCAATTGCCTTGACGCCACGGAATCATCCAGATCGCGAACGACTATATCCGCCCTGCAGGTGGTGGTGGACAGTTTCGGTGCAAGCGCCACGCCCAACCCTGCAGCGACCATTGCCTGGGTTTCCTGATAGTCGTTGGCCAACAGGGCGATGCGTGGCGTGAACTTGCACTGGGCAGCGGTGCGGTGCAGCAGCTCGGTGATTTCATGACCATCGGACCGGCACACCCAAGCCTCCTTGGCGAGCTGAGCCAGGTTCAGAGGTCCTGCCTCCTGCGCCATTGCGTGCCCTGCTGGCAGCAATACCACCGTAGGGTCCGTGCGTAGCTGCAAGGTCGACCCAGGTTCGTTCAGCCACGGGTATGTCCAGGTAATGGCCAGATCGAGCTCACCCGAGCCGATGAGTTGACGCAACGCCACCAGACGCGTGCTGCGCACATCCAGGGTGATGGTCGGATGCCGCGCCCTGAACTGCATGACAATTCGCGGCAACAATGAAGACCCCAGCGTCGGAAACACCCCCAGCGACAGGTGGCCGGCGCGGCCTTCGGCAACACTGCGCAGTTCCGTCTCGAGCTGCGCCATCTGTGCCTCGATCAGGTTGACCCGGCGCATGACCCGCTCCCCGGCATCGGTAAGCGCCATGCCATGGGGTCGACGCTCGAACAGTGGCAGCCCGATGACGCTTTCCACACGCTGTACCGTTTGAGAAACCGCGGAGGGGGTCAGGTGCAAGCTGCGTGCGGCAGCGGTCATCGAGCCGACTCTGCCGACTTGTGCCACCACTCTGAGTTTTTCGATATCGAGCTTCATGGAAAGAGCCTATTAGCTATTAAGCCAGACTTCAATCTGTGTTTAGCATTTGTCGTTAGGCTTAACGACCTGGCGTTGATATCTTTTTATCAAGCGCTGCAGTTCTCGTCAGCAGCACTACCCAGACACAATAAAAACAAAAGGCACCGCTCATGAACCCACGACACAACCTGGTCTCGCAGACAGATCACTGCCTGCCCCATCCGCCCGTCCCCTTTGTTGTTCCTGTCCCATTCGACGCCTGCTGAGGAGCACCAACATGTTGGCTCTCCTCGGTTTTGCCACCTTGGGTGTGTTCATGCTGTGCGTCATCCGCAAATGGATGACGGCCTTCGTTGCGATCATAGTCGTGCCAGCATTTTTCCTGCTGTTTACCGGCCAGGGCGCACAGCTGGGCGAAATGATCGCCGCCGGCATCAAGACGGTAGCACCCACTGCCGTGTTGCTGTTGTTCGCCGTGCTGTATTTCGGCTTGATGATGGATGCGCGCTTGTTCGATCCGCTATCGCGACTGATCATCCGCATATCCAAAGGCGACCCAGTCAATATCTGCGTGGGCACCGCCGTCCTCGCCTGTCTGGTCGCCCTGGATGGCGACGGAACCACCAGCTACATGATCATCTGCTCGGCTTTCCTGCCGCTCTACAAAAGGCTTCACATCAACCCGTTGATCATCGCGACCATCGCCACCATGGCGCTGGGTACCGTGTCCGGGACGACCCCTTGGGGCGGTGCTGCAACACGGGCCGTCAGTATCCTGCACCTGGACGCCAGCGAGTATTTCGCGGCAATGCTCGGCCCGATGATCCTGTCCTGCGCCTTCGTCTGCCTCATTGCCTACGTGCTGGGGCGCAAAGCGCGCAAGGCAATCGATCCGCAGCACAGTGCGCAGGTTTCAGCGCAGATCATCGCCGAGAGCTGCCAGGTCGAGCACGCCGCCAACTGGCGGACGGCATTGAACGCTGCACTGACCGTCCTGCTGCTGGTGTGCCTGGTCTTGGGTGTAGCCAACCTCATGGTGTTGTTCATCGCCGGTTTCGTCATCGCACTGTTCGTCAATGTGCCACAAGCTGCCGACCAAGGCGCTGTCATTCAGCGGCATGCAGCAAGTGCCGTGCCTGTGGTGATGCTGGTATTAGGCGCAGGGGTCTTCACGGGGATTTTGACTCAAACCGGCATGACCACGGCGATGGCCGAAGCCTTCGTGGGCAGTCTGCCCAGCCACCTCGGCTCATTGATCCCACTGGCCACCGCGCTGATCGGCATCCCCCTGAGCTTCTTCATGGCCAACGACGCGTACTTCTTTGGCATCGTGCCGGTACTGGCGGAAATGGCCGCGCGCTACGACATCCCTGCCATGGAGATCGCTCGTGCCGCCGTCATCGGCCAGATGGCCCATTCGATAGGCCCGGCCTCGGCGCCCTTGTGGGCCTTGCTCGGCATCATCAAGGCAGACCTGGGCGACTTCCAGAAATTTGCCTGGAAATGGGTGCTGCTGGCATCGCTGGCCTACATGACTTTTGCCGTCCTGACCGGGGCAATCTCCGTCTCCAGGTAGATCCCGCTCTGCATGGCGAATTTGACTCCATCCCGGCAATGCGGCCTTGAACGAGGTACCGACACGCCTGGTCGATACCTCCCTTCACGATTGGACTCACAATGAAACTGACCTCTGCCATCGCAGCACGCACCTGCAGTCTGACCTTCGAGCACTTATCCCCACAGGCCTTATGGAATGCCAAGCTCGCCATCCTCGACACCGTGGGCTGTGCCTTGGCAGGCGCACGTGAACCCGTGGTGCACACGCTGCTGCAGACCGGGGGACTGAACACCTTCGGCGCAGTACCGGTACTGGGCAGACACGAACGACTGGACCCGCTGTGCGCGGCCCTGGTCAACGGTGCTGCGGCCCATGCGCTGGATTTCGACGACGTGAACATCGCCATGGGCGGGCACCCTACCGCGCCGATCCTGCCGGCCTTGTTGGCCTTGGCTGCAGAAGGGGGACACACCGGCCGCCAGCTGTTGCTGGCTTACGTGGCCGGCTTCGAAACGCAGGCACGCCTGGCACAGAGCGTCAATTTTCATCACTACGACAAGGGCTGGCACCCAACTGCCACCTTAGGCGTGTTCGGCGCAGCTGCGGCCAGTGCTCGGTTGCTTGGCCTCGATGAACAGCAGACCTCGATGGCCTTGGCGCTGTGTGTGTCGTTGGCCTCGGGTGTCAAGGCCAACTTCGGCACCATGGCCAAGCCCTACCACGTCGGCCATGCCGCCAGGAACGGCTTGATGGCAGCGCTTTTGACCCGCAACGGTTTCACCGCAAGCCTGGATGCCTTCGAACATCGCCAAGGTTTCTTCGAAGTGTTCAACGGCCCCGGAAACTATACGCCAGCACTGGCATTGCAGAATTGGGCTGCTCCCCTGGACATCGTGGAGCCAGGTATCGGCATCAAGCTCTACCCCTGCTGCGACAGCACACACACCAGCCTCGATGCCTTGTTCACGCTGCGCCGTGACCACCCTTTCGAGGTTCGCGACGTTGCAGGCATCGAGGTTTACCTGCATCCACTGCGTCTGACCCATGTCGACCGCTCTCTGCTACGGACCAGCCTGGATGCCAAATTCAGCGTGCAATATTGCCTGGCCCGCGCCCTGATCGACGGCCGCATCGTACTTGACAGCTTCAGCGAAAACGCCTTCAACGACGCCGAAGCGCTGGCGCTCATGCAACGCATACATGCCCTGCCTCACCCCACCCCGTCTCTGGCCAGACGGGGCAACTACCTGACCGACTTGCACATTCGATTGCACGATGGGACGCGGCTGACCGTGCGAGCGCACAGTCCGGCCGGCAGGACCGCCGACCAGCCAGCCCCTCTGGAGAGCATCATGACCAAGTTCAACCACAACGCGGCCAAGGCCTTGGATACGCAAGCCGTTGCAACCTTGAGCGATACCCTCATGCGCATGGAGCAATTGCCCCGCGCCGAGGTGATCGGCGATCTTTGCGCGACGCGTTGAACGTCGGTAAAACGCCAAGTGCGTCCTGGGGCAGGTAGTGCAGAACACGGGGCCGAATATATGCACTCGCCCATGTGCACTCGAGGGGCATCCACTTGGACACCGCTGCTGCATTCCCTGTATTGACCGCTCAACCAATGCGAAAGAAAATCTTGCCCAGCATCAGCAGGCTTACGCAAACACAGAGCACAGAGAACATCTGCTGCAAAAGCCGTGCAGGTAGGGTCGGCGCCACAAGGCGGCCGCCAATCATGCCGACCAGTGCCGATACGGTGAACACGGCGCCTGCCGAGGAAAACTTCATACCCTGGCTGAACAGATGGCCCAAGGTACCCAGTGACACCAGTGCAACCACCATCAGTGAAGTGGCCACGACGCCATGCATGCGCACGTCGCTGAACGTTCGAAAGGCGGGAACGATGAAAAACCCTCCCCCGACTCCCAGCAAGCCGGTCAGGAACCCCGAAGTCGCGCCAATCGATGCCAGCGTCGCCAGGCAGCGGGCATTCCAATCGAGTTTGCCCGTTGCAGGGTCGAGCATACAGTTGCGCTGCAGCGCGCCCTGGGCCTCATCGTCGCGTCTGGACTGCAGGTACATTCGACACGCTACAACCAACATGACCAGCGCAAACACTGTCGTCAATGCTGTACCGGGTACGCGCGCGGCCACGTGAATCCCCAGAGGAGCTGCCACCCATCCGGCGGCTGCCATGGTGGCTGCTGCCTTGTAGCGTACCAGGCCCTGGCGCAACCCCTGCAGCGCGCCGATCGAGGCGGCGCTGCCAACCGCCAGCAACGCGATGGGCGTGGCTTGGGTAATCGACCAACCCAGTCCGAGGGTCAGGGCCGGAATCGCCAGAATGCCACCACCTGCCCCGGTGAGCCCCAGCACCAGACCGACACAGGCCCCCAATATGAATGTCAGCATCAGGTCACTTCGAAGAGCAGGCGGTGAGCCACTCACGCCCCTTGAGCATGCCGTTCCAATAGAACCACGGTAGCAATCGGACCTTGAGGAACCAGGCCGACCTGCGCGCGATGGTCGGATCCATCGGGAACGTAGGTAGCAATTTTCCGCCATAGCCAAACTCGGCCAATATGACCTTGCCGTTCTCGACGGTGAGCGGACACGAACCGTAGCCGTCATAACGTCGAGGCAGCTCACGGCCTTTGCGCAGTGCGATGAGGTTGTCTGCGACCACGACTGCCTGCTTGCGCGCAGCCGCTGCGGTTTTGGCGTTACTGGTGCCGCAGACATCCCCCAGGGCAAATATTTCAGGGTAGCGCGGGTGCTGCAACGTGGCTGGATCGACCTCCAGCCATCCGGCCTTGTCGGCAAGCTCGCTGCGGCGAATCACATCCGGCGCTTGCTGCGGTGGCACGACGTGCAGTACATCGAAGTGTTTTTCCACGCGCGTCACGTTTCCGGCCGTGTCTGTCACATCGAACCATGCGGTCTTGCTCGGGCCATCGACCCTGACCAGATTGGACTGGAAGGCGAGTTTTGCGCCGTAGGCTTCGACATACTTCATCAGCGGGGCGACGAACGTGGCAACCCCGAACAGCACGGGAGCTGCCAGGTTGAACTCGACCGAAATCGACTGCAGCACGCCCTCCTTGCGCCAGTGATCACAGGACAGGTACATCGCCTTCTGCGGCGCGCCCGCGCATTTGATCGGCATGGGAGGCTGGCTGAACAAGACCTTCCCACTGCGCAGCGAGCGAACCAGTTCCCAGGTATAAGGGGCCAGGTCGTGACGGTAGTTCGACGTCACGCCGTTCTTGCCGAGGGTGTCTTCAAGCCCTTGGATTTCTTCCCAGGCCAGTTGCAGACCCGGGCAGACGATGAGTTGCTGGTACGCCAGCTCGCTGCCGTCGCTGAGCAACACCAGCTTGCGGTCTGGGGCGAAGGCCGACACCGACGCTTTGATCCAGCATGCACCTTGAGGAATGACGCTTTGCATGGGGCGGACGGTGGCATCGATGGGGTAAGCGCCCCCGCCCACGAGCGTCCAGGCGGGCTGATAGTAATGTTCGGTGCCAGGTTCGACGATCGCAACGCGCAAAGACGAATCTCGCTTGAGCAGACCGGCCGCAACGGTGATACCGGCAGAGCCTGCGCCCATGACCACTACATCGTACTGCTGGGTCGGGGGGCTGCCTTTGGTTGCCGCCTCGTACAGCTTGGCGGACCGATTGCCGGTGCGGCAGTAGGCAAGCACCGGCTTGGGCAACTGCTCCAGAAGCGCGTTCAGCGCTTGAGCCTGTGCTGGCGTAGCACCGGAGCTCGCTACGGGTAGATATCGGAACTCCAGCCCCGACGCGACAGCCGCTCGTTGCATGGCCTGGTGGCTGGGTTGCTCAGCCCCACCTTCATCGTCAGGGCGATTGCAGATCAGGCTGGCGAACCCTTGAGCCCGCACCTCAGGCACATCCTGCGGATCAAGTTGGCCCGCCACCGAGAACGATGCGTCTATTCGCTTTATCACTTGCTCCATTACAAACCCCGGGCATAGCCAACGTGTGAGAGTTCCAACAACGCGCCCCGGCCGAGCCACGCGAGGTGCGATGGCGCAGCGACGAGCAACGGGTCATGCAGAGGCTTACTTCTTCAGCGCCTGGCCACAGTAAAGTCCCGACAGGGTCTGCATCAGCGAGACCACCTCGAAGCTGGCCAACGAGTAGTAGATGTACTTGCCCATTCTGCGGGTGTTGACCATTCCTTCGTCGCGCAGCACACCCAACTGCTGCGACAGCGTCGGCTGCCTGATCCCGGACAGTGCCTCCAATTCCCCTACGTTTCGCTCGCCCTGGGTCAATTGGCACAGCAGCAACAGACGGTCTTCGTTCGCCAAGGCCTTGAGCAAGGCACACGCCTTGGACGCGGAATCGCGCAACAGACCGATTTCTTCGGTGGACAATTGAGCAGTCATGGAAAGCCCCGATGGTTGACCGGTCGACAGTCTACGATTGAATAGTATATGTTTCAATATAGTGTAATGACGTGAATCGAAGAGGTTGCCCGATGACGGCTCAGATAGAAGGTTTCTACGACACCGCCACCTCCACGGTGAGCTATGTCATTTTCGAAGCGTCAGGAGGGCCATGTGCAATCGTGGATCCAGTGCTGGATTACGATGCCAAAGCCGGGCGGATCGGCACCGATAACGCCGACCGTATCATCGCCTTCGTGGACAGCCACGGGTTGCAGGTACAGTGGCTGCTGGAAACACACGCGCATGCCGATCACCTGTCGGCCAGTGCCTACCTCAAAGGCAAGCGCGGCGGCAAGATCGGCATCGGTGCGCAGATCACCGTCGTGCAGGGCGCGTTTCGGGATATCTACAATCTCGAGCCCGACTTCCTGCTGGATGGCTCGCAGTTCGACACATTGTTCGAAGCGGATGAGATCTTCCACATCGGCAACATACCGGTGCAGGTTATGCACGTGCCTGGCCATACGCCTGCGGACGTCGCCTATCGAGTTGGGGATACGCAGGTCTTCGTCGGCGATACGCTGTTCATGCCGGATGTCGGCACTGCCCGATGCGATTTCCCCGGCGGGGACGCCGTACAGATGTATGGCTCGATCAAACGGCTGCTGAGCCTACCCCCCCAGACCACACTGTTCATGTGCCACGACTATCCTCCTGCCGACAGGGAAGCGTCCTGGATCACCACCGTTGCCGAGCAGCGCGCGAACAACATTCATGTCGGTGACGCGTCCGATCTTGAATCGTTCGTACGCATGCGCACAGCCCGCGATGTCAGCCTGTCGGTCCCGGCGCTGTTGCTGCCGGCGATCCAGGTGAATATCCGCGCCGGGAATCTGCCCCCTGCCGATGAAAGCGGGTTGTGCAGCCTGAAGATTCCTTTGAACAGGTTTTGAGAGGGTTTGTCGTGGTTAGGTAATGGCTCAGTGAGCATGAGCGGAGCTGTTTCATCGCCACCTCGCTAGAAAGTATCGCCGAAACCCATCTCGAAATAGTTGCTCGAATGATTGCCGGACACCCTGTTCAACAATGAGTTGAATACGGCGTTGAAAGGCGTATGCTCGCTCTTAACGAATAACGTTAAGCGTTCAATCCATGATTCGAAGCTTTGCATGCGCCGATACGGAAGCACTTTTCACCACCGGCAGGATAAGGCGCTGGGCAGACATCAAGTCAGTCGCGGAGCGTAAACTGGCCGCACTGCATGCTGCGAAGGAGCTTCGAGACTTGCGCTCACCGCCCGGAAACCGGCTTCACACCTTGGAAGGTGACAGAGCCGGCCAGCATAGCATCAGCATCAGCATCAACATGCAGTGGCGGGTATGCTTCATATGGACCCAGAACGGCCCTGAACACGTTGAGATTGTCGACTATCACTGAGGTGCATCATGTTCAAGAATGGCATGCGTCCCATACATCCCGGCGAGATTCTTCGCGAGGATTTCCAGCACGAAATGGGCTTCAGTGCCGCTGCTCTGGCCCGTGCTTTAGGCGTATCTACGCCGACCGTGAATAACATTCTGCTTGAGCGTGGTGGCGTATCGGCTGACATGGCCTTGCGCTTGGCCGCCTGCCTGGATACCACTGCAGAGTTCTGGCTCAACCTGCAAACAGCGTACGAGTTACGCAAGGCAGAGCTGGAGCATGGAGATGCGATTGCAGCGGTACAGCACCTGGTTGCTTGAAATGAATCCAGATGCCCGCCAAGGGCGGGCTTCAGACAGGCGCAGGCTCTGGCGCTCCTGTTGCGCCGCTGAAAACTCCTGACCCACTCGCCTGCAAACGCTCGGGGATCATCAGTCGCTGCACGGCAGGGATAATGGCTCAGAGCGAGTCCCGGGAGATCCCATTACTCACACGAACGATGTCAGCCATTACAGCCAGGGCAATCTCCGCCGGTGTCTTGCTTCCCAGGCTCAAGCCTACCGGTGCGCTGATACGGCTAATTGCCCGATCGTCCAGAGCGCCGATGCGGCGAACGCGTTCAAGGCGCTTTTCACTGGTACGTCGTGAGCCCATGGCGCCGATGTAGAACGCGGGCGTTCGCACCGCTTCAAGTAACGTCAGATCATCCAGGCGTGGGTCGTGGGTGAGCGCGACAACGGCGGTGCCCGCGTGGCAGCCACCCTTGGCGATGAAGACCGCGGGTAGTTGCTCGATGACTTTCACCCCTTCCACGTGAAACCTGTGGAGCAGCTCGGTGCGCGGATCACAGACAATGACTTCATAGCCCAATGACACGGCGAAACTTGCGCAAAATTCTGCCACAGGCGACAGCCCCGCTATCAATAGCCGCCGCGCTGCGCCAATGCGAATGGCGACCTGCTGGTCGAATACTTCGACGGTTTGACCCTGCGCAGAAGAGGTGTCGAGTGCACGGTCGTCGCTGACCAGAGAAACGTTACGGATGATCCGTTGCTGGCCTTGCAGCGCGTGCAACATCGAGGAAAAGTGCTCGAGTGACTGACAGCCGGGGCCGAACTGCTCAACGAGTACGTCAAGGACGCCTCCACACGGCAGCTCCATTGAAGGCGCCAGACCTCCTTCGCCATATCGGACGATTTGGTTGTCGGGCCCGAACTCGTCACGCGCAAGACGCTCGAGGAAGTCGTCCTCGACACAACCGCCTGAAAGGGACCCGCAAAAACTTCCACTGGCCAGCGCAACCAGCATTGCCCCTGGCCCCCGTGGCGCAGAGCCAAACGTAGAAAGAACAGTGCAAAGCCACACGCACTGCCCCTGTTCAAGCCACTGCTGCCCTTGCTGGACTACTTGGAGGTCAAGGTTGTTCATGGGGCTTACGGTCCACTGTGTTTGCAGAAACCCGAGCGATGAGGTGGGCTGGGAATACCCGATTCAGTATGTGTTGGAGCGACTTTCCAAAGTTGCCCGATCCGCGCGGGTTATTGCCTATTTCTTGCGACCTCGAGGCTAAACCAAGCGCGATGCTGCGAGCTCGTCGAACCGGGCAATCATTGCCGCGAACCCGGAAGGTACTGACCTGGCGATCAGATGAGGATGGATGACACACTCATCCGGTGATAGTGGCGAAGTTCGCCGACCACCTCGCGCCCAAAGGTGCGCGCCAGCAGGCTTTGCTCATCCACTCTGAAATCATCCAGGTGGTCTTCGAATGCTGCCAAAGCGCGCATCAGTTCGATCAGTACAGGGACATCGGTCGCAGCGGCTGCGCGAACTGCCGAGCCTGAGGTCAGCACGCGCAAGAGATCGAAGTGGAGGTGCCCTGCACAATGTCGGTATTCGAGAGGCTAAGGCCTTCATCGAGCCAGCCGGTGACACCACCGATCATTTCCTTCACCGCATAACCGAGCTGAGCTATTCGTGCAGCTGCCCGGTGCACACCGTTACAGTGAGGGCCGGCACAGGCTGCAACATGCACGCATGACTCAGGCTCGCTCGCTGCTTGAGAGCACAGTTCTCAATACCGAGCAAATCGCCGAGCGATGCGGATTCGCCTCGGTGGAAAGCTTCAGGGTGGCCTTTCGCAAGGCAGTCGGGCTTGCGCCATCACTCTATCGAGACGGTTTTGGCCAGCGTTGAATCAGGAGCACAACCAGCACCCCTGCCGCTCGCCCTGCTGTCGGTATAACGGCTCGTGTGAAAATGAAGACAAAAAAAAGCCACCTTCGAGAAGTGGCTTTCTTGTCTGATTTTACTCAGGAATAAATGGTCGGGACGGAGTGATTCGAACACTCGACCCCTTGCACCCCATGCAAGTGCGCTACCGGGCTGCGCTACGCCCCGACCGAGCGTAAAGCTGTTCCAGAACCTCTGAGAACGTCGAGGAATATACCTTAAGCATTTGAATTATGGAAGTATTCTTTTCCAGAAATTCACTTCTTGAGGACACTCAGCACATCTTCGAGCTCGGAGATCGTCTGGCGGATCAGTTGCTTGTACTGCGTAGTGTCATCCTTGGCCTCGTCGCCGGACAGGCGCAGACGCGCGCCGCCGATGGTGAAGCCCTGGTCATACAGCAGCGCGCGGATCTGGCGAATCATCAGCACATCCTGGCGCTGGTAATACCGACGGTTTCCGCGACGCTTCACGGGGTTGAGCTGAGGAAACTCCTGCTCCCAATACCGCAGCACATGTGGCTTGACGGCACACAAGTCGCTGACTTCACCAATGGTGAAGTAGCGCTTGCCGGGAATGGGCGGGAGTTCGTCGTTATGACTTGGTTCCAGCATAGGCCTCAACTCGGGCTTTCAACTTCTGCCCTGGACGAAAGGTGACCACGCGGCGAGCCGTGATCGGGATTTCTTCACCGGTTTTCGGATTGCGGCCAGGCCGCTGGCGTTTGTCCCGAAGGTCGAAATTGCCGAAACCGGACAATTTGACCTGCTCGTTGTCTTCAAGAGCGTGCCTGATTTCTTCGAAGAAAAGCTCGACCAATTCCTTGGCCTCTCGTTTGTTCAGGCCCAACTCTTCATAAAGACGTTCCGCCATTTCAGCTTTCGTCAAAGCCCCCATGCGCTACTTCCTTAACGTGGCGTTCAACCTTTGTTCGAGCGAGGTGAGGATTGTTTGAGTCGTGGCATTCACCTCATCGTCATTAAGAGTGCGCGATGGATGCTGCCAGGTCAAGCCAACAGCCAGGCTTTTTCTATGAGGATCAATGCCTTTACCCTGGTAGACGTCAAACAGCCTGAGGTCCGTGAGCCATTCCCCTGCATTCTCGCGAATGACCGCGAGCACTGCACTGGCAGCCACATCACGATCGGCCAGCAGTGCCAGGTCGCGGCGCACTTCGGGGAAGCGCGACAACTCCTGGAACTTCGGCAGACGGCCTTCGGACACCTGCGCAAGCACCAGCTCGAAAACGAAGACAGCGCGATCCAGACCCAGCGACTTCACCAGTTCCGGGTGCAATGCGCCCAGATAACCGACCAGCTGACCCTCGCGCTCGATGCGCGCGGTCTGGCCCGGATGCAGAGCAGGATGCTGCCCCGGAACGAAGGTGAAGGCATCCAGCGCACCGGCGAAGCCAAGCACGGCTTCCACGTCGGCCTTGACGTCGAAGAAGTCCACCGTCTCGCGACCCTGCGCCCAGCCTTCGGGCAGACGACTGCCGCAGACCACGCCAGCCAGCATGGGCTCTTGTTTCAAGCCATCGAGCTGACCGACAAAACGCAGGCCGCTCTCGAACAGGCGTACGCGATCCTGCTGGCGATTGAGGTTGTACTGCAGAGCCTTGACCAGGCCTGGCCACAGCGACGAGCGCATGGCCGCCATGTCGGCCGAGATCGGGTTGGCCAGCAGCAGCGGCTCGACGCCGGGGCTGAACAGTTCGAACAGCTTGGGATCGATGAAGCTGTAGGTGATAGCCTCCTGGTAACCACGTGCAACCAACAGGCGGCGCAAGGCCGGCAGGTCGGAACGTGCCTCCGGGGCGGCCTGCGGCGCCAGCCGCGCTTGCGGGTAGCGCACGGGCAGGCGGTTGTAGCCATAGAGCCGTGCCAGCTCTTCGATCAGATCGACTTCCAGGCTGATATCGAAGCGATGGCTCGGCACCTCCACGGACCACTGCCCTTCCCCGCCGGCCGTGACACCCAGGCCCAAGCCGGTCAGCAACCCTTCAATTTCGCTGGCGCCCATTTCCAGGCCCAGCATCTGGCTGACCCGATCGGCTCGCAAGGTGATCGGCGCAATCTGCGGAAGATGCTCCTGGCTGACGTGTTCGACGATCGGACCCGGTTCGCCGCCGGCGATTTCCAGCAACAGTGCGGTCGCACGCTCCATGGCTTCACGGGCCAGATTCGAATCGACACCGCGCTCGAAACGGTGCGACGCATCGGTGTGCAGCCCGTACGAGCGGGCCTTGCCGGCCACCGAGATCGGTTCGAAAAACGCCGCCTCGAGGAACACGTCGCGGGTCCTGGCGGTCACGCCGCTGTTCTCGCCACCCATCACGCCAGCGATGCCCAGCAGGCGCGCGTGGTCGGCAATGACCAGCGTGTCGCCGCGCAGTGCTACTTCCTGACCGTCGAGCAGGGTGATCTTCTCGCCCTCCTCGGCCATGCGCACGCGGATGCCGCCGTCGATTTCGGCAAGGTCGTAGGCATGCATCGGCTGGCCCAGCTCGATCATCACGTAGTTGGTGATGTCTACCGCGGCATCGATGCTGCGCACTTCGCTGCGACGCAGACGCTCGACTATCCATAACGGAGTGGCCCTGGACAGGTCGACGTTGCGCACCACTCGGCCGAGGAAGCGCGGACAGGCGGCAGGCGCCAACACCTCCACTGCCAGCACGTCTTCGCTGACCGGGGCTACCGCAGCGATGACCGGACGGGTCACTGGGGCTGCATACAGCGCGCCCACTTCCCGCGCCAGGCCCGCCAGCGACAGGCAGTCGCCGCGGTTGGGCGTCAGGTCGACCTCGATGCTGGCATCGTCCAAGCCCAGGTAAACCCGGAAATCCTCACCCGCAGGGGCATCGGCCGGCAGCTCCATCAGGCCGTCGTTGCCCTCGCCGACCTGCAGCTCGGACTGCGAGCAGAGCATGCCGTTGGACTCGACGCCGCGCAGCTTGGCTTTCTTGATCTTGAAATCGCCCGGCAACTGGGCGCCGATCTTGGCGAACGGAATCTTCAGGCCGGGGCGCACGTTTGGCGCACCGCAAACCACCTGAAAGGTTTCGCTGCCATCGCTGACCTGACACACACGCAGTTTGTCGGCGTCCGGGTGTTGCTCCGTGGCAAGCACTTCACCCACCACCACGCCGCTGAACTCACCTGCGGCCAGGGTCACACTGTCCACTTCCAGACCTGCCATCGACAGACGTGCAACCAGCTCGTCTCGCGAGGCCTGCGGGCTTACCCAGCCGCGCAGCCATTGTTCACTGAATTTCATCCTGCTCTCCTGAAAGATTCGTTACGGCTAGCGAAATTGCGCGAGGAACCGCAAGTCGTTGTCGAAGAACAGGCGCAAGTCGTTGACGCCGTAACGCAGCATGGCCAGACGTTCTGCGCCCATGCCGAAAGCAAAACCCTGGAACTCTTCGGGGTCGATACCCGACATGCGCAGCACGTTCGGGTGCACCATGCCGCAGCCCAGCACTTCCAGCCAGCCGGTCTGCTTGCAGACCCGGCAGCCCTTGCCGCTGCACATCACGCATTGGATATCGACTTCAGCCGAAGGCTCGGTGAAGGGGAAGAACGAGGGCCGGAAGCGTACTGCCAGCTCTTTTTCGAAGAACACGCGCAGGAATTCCTCGATGGTGCCTTTCAGGTCCGCGAAGTTGATGTCCCGGTCGATCAGCAACCCCTCGACCTGATGAAACATCGGCGAGTGGGTGATATCCGAGTCGCAGCGATAGACCCGTCCCGGGCAGACGACCCGAATCGGCGGCTTTTGCGACTCCATGGTCCGCGCCTGCACCGGTGAGGTGTGGGTACGCAGCAACATGTTGGCATTGAAATAGAAGGTGTCATGCATCGCACGGGCCGGGTGATGGCCTGGGATGTTGAGCGCTTCGAAGTTGTGGTAGTCGTCTTCCACCTCGGGGCCTTCGGCGATGCCGTAGCCTATGTGGGTGAAAAACTGCTCGATACGCTCCAGCGTCCGGGTAACCGGATGCAGGCCGCCAGTGGTCTGGCCACGGCCAGGCAAGGTGACGTCGATCTGCTCGGCGGCGAGCTTGGCGCTCAGTTCGGCTTCTTCGAATGCCGTCTTGCGCGCATTGAGGACATCTGTGACACGTTCCTTGGCTTCGTTGATCAGCGCGCCCACCTTGGGCCGCTCATCGGCAGGCATGTTGCCCAAGGTCTTCATCACCTGGGTCAGTTCGCCTTTCTTGCCAAGGAATTGAACCCGGATCTGCTCCAGGGCATTGATGTCTTCAGCGTGTTGCACGGCCTCCAAAGCTTGAGAGACCAGCGCATCCAGGTTTTCCATGTACAGACTCCAGATACGAAATAGGGGAAGAGCTTGAAGGCTCTTCCCCTATTCATGACGTTTAACACCCAAGCCCGCCGACGGCAGGCTGGAGTGATTGTCGGGGTACTTAGGCCAGCGAGGCTTTAGCTTTCTCGACAATCGCAGCAAACGCCGCTTTTTCGTTCACTGCCAGATCAGCCAGAACCTTACGGTCGATCTCGATGGACGCTTTCTTCAGGCCAGCAATGAAACGGCTGTAGGACAGACCGTTTACACGAGCACCGGCGTTGATACGAGCGATCCACAGGGCGCGGAACTGACGTTTTTTCTGACGACGGTCACGGTAGGCGTATTGGCCTGCCTTGATTACCGCTTGCTTGGCAACACGGAATACGCGCGAACGAGCGCCGTAGTAGCCTTTAGCCAGTTTCAGAATTTTCTTGTGACGCTTACGGGCAATGACGCCACGCTTAACACGAGCCATGAGTTAGTCCTCTATCTTTGACCGAAATTAACGAAGGCGCAGCATGCGCTCGACTTTTGCCACGTCAGACGGATGCAGCAAGCTGCTACCGCGCAGTTGACGCTTACGCTTGGTCGACATTTTGGTCAGGATGTGGCTCTTGAAAGCGTGCTTGTGCTTGATGCCGTTAGCGGTTTTCAAGAACCGCTTAGCTGCACCACTTTTGGTTTTCATCTTTGGCATGTTCGGGTACTCCACATTCAATTGATAAACATAACCGCAAGGCCTGCCGTGCCCTGGTGGTTACTTCTTTTTCTTGGGGGCGATGACCATGATCAGCTGGCGTCCTTCCATCTTCGGATGCTGTTCGACGGAACCGTATTCGAGCAGGTCACCTTCGACCCGCTTCAACAGCTCCATACCCAGCTCCTGATGCGCCATCTCACGGCCGCGGAATCGCAAGGATACCTTGGCCCTGTCCCCATCACTCAGGAAACGTACCAGGTTGCGGAGTTTTACCTGGTAATCCCCTTCTTCCGTCCCTGGACGAAACTTGATTTCTTTAACCTGAATCTGTTTCTGGTTCTTCTTCGCTGCGGCAACCTGCTTCTTCTTCTCGAAGATCGATTTGCCGTAGTCCATCACCCGGCATACGGGCGGGATGGCGTCAGCGGAGATTTCCACCAGATCCAGCTTCGATTCTTCAGCGATACGAAGCGCTTCATCGATAGAGACGATGCCAATCTGCTCGCCGTCAGCGCCAATTAACCGAACCTCGCGTGCCGAGATATTCTCGTTGATCGGGGCTTTCGGTGCAGCTCGTTTATCTTGTCTCATTTCACGCTTAATAATAATTACTCCGAATCTGGGCGACCACGCCGGGAAACCGCTTGTGCAAGGTACTCGGTGAATTGCGCGATGGGCATGGAGCCCAGGTCAGCGCCTTCACGGGTACGCACAGCGACAGTTTGCGTTTCAACTTCCTTGTCCCCGATGACCAGGAGATAAGGAACCTTGAGCAAAGTATGCTCACGGATTTTAAAGCCGATCTTTTCATTTCTCAAGTCGGACTTGGCACGAAACCCGCTTTCCGTCAGATTTTTTTCGACAAGCTGTACAAAATCGGCTTGTTTATCAGTGATATTCATCACCACTGCCTGTGTCGGCGCCAGCCAGGCCGGGAATGCGCCCTCGTAGTGCTCGATCAGGATCCCGACGAATCGCTCGAACGAACCCAGGATCGCCCGGTGCAGCATCACGGGATGCTTGCGACCGTTGTCTTCGGTGACGTATTCGGCGCCCAGGCGGATCGGCAGGTTGAAATCGAGCTGCAGTGTACCGCATTGCCAGACGCGACCCAGACAATCCTTCAACGAGAATTCGATCTTGGGGCCGTAGAAGGCGCCCTCGCCCGGCTGCAGATCGTAGGGAAGCCCGGCCGCGTCGAGTGCGGCAGCCAGGGCTGACTCGGCGCGATCCCACAGCTCGTCGGAACCGACACGCTTTTCAGGACGCGTCGACAGCTTGAGCTGGATGTCCTTGAAGCCGAAGTCGGCGTAGACGTCCATGGTCAGCTTGATGAAGGCCGCCGACTCGGACTGCATCTGCTCTTCGGTGCAGAAGATGTGCGCATCGTCCTGCACGAAGCCACGCACGCGCATGATGCCGTGCAGCGCGCCCGAAGGCTCGTTGCGATGGCAGGCACCGAACTCGGCCAGGCGCAGCGGCAACTCGCGGTAGCTTTTCAAGCCCTGGTTGAACACCTGCACATGGCACGGGCAGTTCATCGGCTTGATGGCGTAGTCGCGGTTTTCCGACTCGGTGGTGAACATGTTCTCGGCGTAGTTGGCCCAGTGCCCTGATTTCTCCCAGAGGCTGCGGTCGACTACCTGGGGCGTCTTGATTTCCAGGTAGCCGTTCTGCTGCTGGATCTTGCGCATGTACTGCTCGAGCACCTGGTACACGGTCCAGCCGTTGGGGTGCCAGAAGACCATGCCCGGAGCTTCTTCCTGGAGATGGAACAGGCCCAGGCGCTTGCCGATCTTGCGGTGATCGCGCTTCTCGGCTTCCTCGATGCGCTTGACGTAGGCCGCCAGCTGCTTCTTGTCGGCCCACGCGGTGCCATAGACGCGCTGCAGCTGCTCGTTCTTGGCATCGCCGCGCCAGTAGGCGCCCGACAGCTTGGTGAGCTTGAAGGATTTCAGGAAACGCGTGTTCGGCACGTGCGGACCACGGCACATGTCGACGTATTCTTCGTGATAGTACAGGCCCATGGCCTGCTCATCCGGCATGTCTTCGACCAGACGCAGCTTGTAGTCCTCACCGCGAGCGGTGAACACGTCGATGACTTCGGCACGCGGCGTGACCTTCTTGACCACGTCGTATTCGGTGTCGATCAGTTGCTGCATGCGCTGCTCGATCGCCGCCATGTCGTCTGGCGTGAAAGGCCGCTCGTAGGCGATGTCGTAGTAGAAGCCTTCTTCGATGACCGGACCGATCACCATGCGGGCAGTGGGGTACAGCTGCTTGACCGCATGGCCGACGAGGTGGGCGCAGGAGTGACGAATGATCTCCAGCCCCTCTTCGTCCTTTGGCGTGATGATCTGCAAGGTAGCGTCGGCGGTGATCAGGTCACAGGCATCGACCAGCTGGCCGTTGACCTTGCCGGCAACGGTGGCCTTGGCCAGACCGGCGCCGATGGACGCGGCGACCTCGGCGACGGAAACCGGGTGATCGAACGAACGCTGACTGCCGTCGGGAAGAGTAATGGTGGGCATGGCGCCTCCTCTCCTAGTGGTGACCCCTACCAAAGGTCACATGGGTTGGGATGAGCCAGTACGCGATTCGCCCGGTATGCCCGCCTTACATTGGCAGGAGCCTTGCGGCCGACCGGAGCACGAACCAGAGTGACTGGAGCAATCGAAAAAGGTGAATCCCGCGCCTCGGCGCCTACTCAAGGCAGTGCCGAACGCAGGGCCGAACATCCTAGCACAGAAGATGCGTCGACTTGCTGCGTCATATGCACGATACGGCAACTGGGCCCGTCGCTGAACTTGCTGCCCTCTTCACCCCTCAGATGACATGAGTCAAAACCGCCTGAGAACAAGGAGCTATTCATTATGGGTCTCAAACGACTTCTTCCCCTGAGTGCCTGCCTGGCCCTGGTGCTTCCATTCGCGGCCCAGGCTGCCGCGCTGTCCGCCGATGCCAAGGCCGAATATACCGCGCAGTGCCAGGCCGCAGCCGTGCAGCAAGGCGTGGACGCCGCCAAGGCGCAGGCGCACTGCAGCTGTGGCGCGAAAGTGATCGAGGAGAAATTCAGCAAGGCCGAGATCGACCAGCTCACCAACAAGCAGGTCGAACCGCCAATGGCGCTGCGCCAGAAGCTGATGAAGGAAGTGCTGGTTTGCAATAACCAGTAGCGCTTTCAGCAGCACCGCAGGACGGCCCCGAGAGACGCCAACGGCGCTACTGGGGGTCGACGGCTGCGGTCAATCGAATCAAGTGCGACTTGATGCGGTTTTTTTTTAAAACATTTTTCAGCTGCAAACCTCAATGAAATAAGGGGCTTAGCAGTTTTGGACAGGCCAATTTGCGACAACTTTGGTTCTTGCGCCAATCAAAGGGGGTTCACAGTCCAGGTTTTGGACTATGATAGGCCCCGTGTGCCCAGTTGGCCTGAGCAGCACAGCACTACTGAATATTATGTTTCTTGGAGATTCACCATGTCTAATCGCCAGACCGGCACCGTAAAATGGTTCAACGATGAGAAAGGCTTCGGCTTCATCACTCCTTCAGGTGGCGGTGACGACCTGTTCGTACACTTCAAAGCTATCGAATCCGACGGTTTCAAAAGCCTGAAAGAAGGCCAGACCGTTTCGTTCGTGGCTGAGAAAGGCCAAAAGGGCATGCAAGCTGCTCAAGTTCGCCCAGAGTAATCTCGGCAACTGAAAAAAACCCGTCCATGTGACGGGTTTTTTTTCGCCTGCGATTCGTGTCGAGTGCGACGATCACTCAGCCACAGTTGACACGGGTGATCTGGCCGCTGTCATCGGCGTTGAGGTTGAGACGGTCGGAACGGTATTCCAGGGTCACCATGTCGTGCGGGCGCAGGACGCGGGCGACCTGTGCGCCTGCCTTGACCCTCGCCTGCTCGAGCAGGTCTGCGGAAACCGGCTTGCCAACGGTGTAGCGTGCGCCGTCAGCGTTGCAGCGCCCATCGAATGCAGGGGCGGCAGCGGCAGACTGTCCGGTCGAGGTTCCGGATGTAGAACAGCCAGTTACAGCCAGGGCTGCCATCAGGATCAACAAGGTCTTGCGCGGGAAAGGCATGCAGCCTCCTCTTTTCAGTGGGTTTTTCTGGTAGGTAAGGTTGTGCGACCGCCTCTGGCCGATTTGGTTGCACATTGGCCTAGTCTGCCCGAGCGCATCGTTACGCGGTGTCAGAGAAATCGTCACTGGATGTGTGTCTGCGGATCAGTACAAGTCAATGTAGTCGGATAGGGGCATGGGCCAGTGTGTCTGCAGGGCCGTGTGAATCTGCTTCACCCAGGTGGCGTCGGATGCCGCAGCAGCGCCAACGTAACCGGATCCGGCGGCCCAGGTTTCCAGACGGAAGCACAGGCCCTGGATATCCGTGCCGCCGACCGCCTCGGTGGAGAGGAAGGCGATGCCGTCGCGGGTCACGCGCAGCTGGGTGTGGATGGCCGGATTGCCCGAGGCGATCAGCGCACGGACCGCATCCAGGGTGAGTGAGTCGCTTTGCTTGAGGTCGATGTGCACATGAGCCTCCATGCCGAAGATTTGACCGAAGTTTGACACGCGCCCTGCCATCTGCCCAAGGGCCGGTGTAAAGCGTTGGCGAAAATGCTTTACTTGGCCACGTGGAGCGAACGTCGTTCGCTCGTGACCGTTGGCGAGAGCAACATGGCAAACGTATCAATCAAGGCGGACATCAAGGTCCAGTGGCCTCAGGGCCAGAGCTCCTTCAGCCCCGGTACGCCCGAGGAGCTGGCGATCATCGGCGTCGACGTGCTGGTCAAGGCACTGGGCACCGATGCGGCGCGCAGCTTCGTCATGCAGGTGTTCGAGCGTTACGCCCACGAACACGTGGCAGCGACGGGCAATACCGTGGCGCATCCCTTGAAGAACGTGCCCACGCCATAGCCCGTGACGCACCGGCGCTTCGGCCGGTCAGGGCAGACGCTGCAGGCGTTGGGTCAGCAGATCGAAAAAGCCCTGTGCATTCCCCTCGTTCACCCAGAACACGTTGGCCGGCTGGTCGAGCGTACCGTACCAGTCGGCCACGGTCTGGCCGAAGCTCGGGCCTTCCCGGCTGTCGATGGTCAGGTTGACCTTGCGCCCGCTGAACAGCTCCGGCGCCAGCAGATAGGCAATCACGCTGGCATCGTGAACCGGGCCACCGGGCAGTCCGTAGTGCTCCATGTCGGCCTTGACGTACGCCTGCAGGATATCCACCACCCGCGGCCCGGCCTTGTTCTGCAAGGCAGCCAACTGCTGCAGGCGCGCCGGGCTGGTCAGAACCTTGTGGGTGACATCCAGTGGCACGTAGGTGAGCTTGACGCCGCTGGCCAGTACCACCTGGGCGGCGTGAGGGTCTGCGAACAGGTTGAACTCGGCCACCGGGGTGATATTGCCGCCATTGAAGTGCGCGCCCCCCATGACGATCACTTCCTTGATGCCCTGGGTGATGCCGGGCGCCTGGATCAATGCCAGCGCCAGGTTGGTCTGTGGCCCCAACATTGCCAGGGTGATGCTGTGGGGTTCGGCATTGCTCAGGGTGTCGATCAAATACTGCACCGCGTTGCCCTCGGCCAGCCCTTTGCTCGGCTCATGCACGGCGATACCAGGCACGCCCTCCTCGCCATGCACGTTGGCGGCATAGATCGGCTCGCGGACCAGCGGCTTGGGTGCACCGGCATAGACCGGCACATCTTCGCGACCCGCCCACTCACGGGCCAGGCGTGCGTTTCGCGAGGTCTTGTCGAGGCGCACGTTGCCGGCCACGGTCGTGAGGGCGCGGACGTTGATCTCCTCGGGCGAAGCCAGGGCCAGCAGCAAGGCGACGACATCGTCGGCGCCGGGGTCGGTGTCGATGATCAGATCGATCTTGTCGGCCGCCGTGGCGGCAGCGCTGGTCAGCAGGGCCATCAATGAAAATCCTCGAAGCAGGGTCAGCAGGGAACGTTGCATGTTGCACTCCTTGTGCTCAGTGGTAAGTCTAGAAAGTGACGCCCGCCAACAGGGCGATATTGCTGTAGGGCTGGCATTCGCCAGTGCGCACGATGGCGCGAGCGTTCCGCGACAGCTCCTTGAACCGCGCATGGCTGACCGACTGGCGCACACCGAGGGCGCCCTGCTCGTGCAACTGCTGGATTCGCGCCGACGCCGGCGGCAGCACCTGCAGCATCTCCTCGGCGATAACGTGGCTTTCCACCTGCATTTCGCTGAGCAGCACGTCCAGCGTGCTGATGAAGCTAGGAATGCCTGGCGTCAAGGCCAGATCGATCAAGGGCACGCCCGGGGGTACCGGCAAACCGGCATCGCCGATCACGACGATATCGCCATGGCCAAGGGACGCAACCAGTTGCGAAAGCGATATGTTCAACAAGGCGGTCTTTTTCACGATGCAACCTGCTCCACTTGCGCCAGGGTCGGGATGGAAGGCTGGGCGCCGGCGCGAGTGACCGACAGTGCAGCGGCGGCCTGGCCGAACGCAATGGCCTGTGACTCGTCCAGGCCTCTGGCCAGCGCCGCGGCAAAGCCACCGACGAACGTATCGCCGGCCGCCGTGGTATCCACCGCCTGCACCTTGCGTCCAGGATAATGCCGGGGCTGCGCGCCGCCGGCAAACAGCAGGCCCTGCTCACCCAGGGTGATGAGCACCTTGCCGGCGCCGGCCTGGCGCAGAAGACTGGCCGCCTGCTCTGCCTCGGCCACCGAGCTGACGCTCAGGCCGGTGAGCGCCTGAGTTTCGGTTTCGTTGGGGATCAAATAATCGACCCAGCCCAGCCATTGCTGCGGTAACGGCCCGCTGACCGGCGCCGGATTGAGAATGACCGTCTTGCCAGCCTGGTGAGCGCGCTGCAAGGCGAAAGCCACCACCGCATGAGGAATTTCCAGCTGGCACACCACCACATCGGCGGCCAGCAGCAGGCGGTCGAAACGCTCGATGTCGGCGCATTCGAGCTGGCCATTGCCGCCCGCCACGATGACGATCGCATTCTGGCTGTTGGCATCGACCACGATCATCGCGATCCCGGTCGCTACCGCTTCAGCCACCCGTACGCCCTGGCAGTCGATGCCTTCATCGGCCAACGCCTGGCGCAGCGCCTGGCCATAGGCGTCGGCGCCGACGCAGCCGATCATCGCCACTTGCCCGCCCAGCCGCGCGGCAGCGACCGCCTGGTTGGCGCCCTTGCCGCCCGGCACGGTCGCGAAGGACTGGCCCAGCAGGGTTTCTCCCGCCTGCGGCAAACGCTCGGCCTGTGCCACCAGGTCCATGTTCAGACTGCCTATTACCAATACGTTTGCTTGCATCATCTACCACTCTCAGCGCAATTCATGGGAAAGACCGGCGTATCGCGCCGTGGACTCGCGCACCACGATCTGTGGCGCGATGACGTGTTGCGTCGCAGCCGCACCGGCCGCTCCGGCGATGCGCGCCAGAAGCCGCTCGGCAGCCACTTCACCCAATTCGCCGATGCGCTGGCCGACGGTGGTCAGGGCCGGGTACACATAGCGACTGAGCTGGATATCGTCGAAACCGATGACCGACAGCTGTTCGGGCACGCGGACGCCGCGCTCGGCGGCCGCGCGCAGCACGCCCAGGCCGATCATGTCGTTGGCCGCAAAGATCGCCGTGGGCACCGGCCCCGCGAGCAGCTCGACTGCCGCACGGTAGCCACCCGGACTGGTGAAATCGCTGTGCAGGACATGCTCGGGCGCGGGCTGCACGGCGTACTCGGCGAGCGCACGACGATAGCCGTCCAGGCGCAGCTGCGCCACGTGGGTATGTTGCGGGCCACTGATGCAGGCGATGGCGCGATGGCCCAGTTCGAGCAGATGCCGGGTGGCCAGGTAGCCACCCTGTTCGTGATCGATGCACACCAGGTCGGCTGCCACCTGCTGCAGGCCGCGGTCGACGATGACCATGGGCGTGCGCACCGCCGCGAGCATGTCGGTCAGCGCGGCATCGCCACCCACCGAGGCGAATACGATACCGTCGACGCGCTTCTCCAGCAGCACGCGCAGGTAGTTGCGCTGCTTCTGCGGGTCGTCGTCGCAGTTGCAGAGGATCACGCAGTAGCCGTTGCGCTCGCAGCAGTCTTCGATACCACGCGCCAGCTCGGCGAAATACGGGTTGACGCTGTTGGGCACCAACAAGCCGATGGTCGCAGTGCTGCGCGCTTTCAAGGAGCGCGCCACCGCACTGGGAACGTAGTTGAGCTCGGCGATCGCCGACTCGACCTTGCGCCGCACGTGCGCGCTGACCGGCCGGCTGTTGTTCACGACGTGCGAGACGGTGGTGTAGGAGATACCGGCTCGCGCCGCCACGTCCTTGATGGTCGCCATGCTAGCCCCGCTTGCGTGCGCGTTGGCTGCGGTAGGTGTCGAGCACCACGGCGATGACGATCACCGCGCCGGTGATGATGCGCTTGGTCGGCTCGGTCGCGCCGATCTGCGCCAGGCCGGCCGCCAGCACGGAAATGATCAGCACGCCAAAGAAGGTGCTGATGACCGAGCCGCGCCCGCCCATCAGGCTGGTGCCGCCGATCACCACGGCGGCGATCACCTGCAGTTCCAGGCCAGCACCGGCATTCGGGTCGGCCGCCTCCAGCCGGGATATCTGGAACAACGCGGCCACGCCTGCCAGCAGGCCCATGAGGGAGAACACCAGCACCTTGTAGGGCTTGGGGTTGATGCCGGCCAGGCGCACGGCTTCTTCGTTGGTACCGATGCCGATCAGGTAGCGGCCAAACACGGTGCGAGTCAGGGTCAGGTGGGCAATGGCGATGACGCCGAGGGCGATCAGGAACGAGGGCGCGATGCCGAACGCTACCGGGTCGGACAGCCAGGCGAAGGCATCGCCGATATAGGCGGTGCGCGAATCGGTCATCTGGTAGGCAACCCCGCGGGCCATTTCCAGCACACCCAGGGAGACGATGAACGAAGGAATCCGCCAGGCCACGGTAATCGAGCCGGTGATGGTGCCGGCGAGCGCTGCGCAACCCATGCCGAGCAGGGCTGCGGGCAATACGCTCCAGCCCCAGCCGAGGATTGCCACACTGACCGCCGAGGCCGCCAGCGCCAGCACCGAACCCACCGACAGGTCGATGCCGCCGATGATCAGCACGAAGGTCATGCCGACCGCCAGCACCATGAGATCGGGAATCTGGTTGGCGATGGTGCTGAACGTGCTGTACGAAAGGAAATGGCTGCTGAGCAGGGAGAACAGGACGATCATGGCCAGCAATGCGCCAGCCAGACCCAGGTAGGTGCCGAGGCCCAGATAAGTGCCGCCGGTTTTTGCGCCGGGAGTGTCTTTGGGCAGTGTCGAAGTTTTCATGCAGGGGTCCTTGCTGCAGGCTCGGCCAGCAGCGCATCGCGTTTTTGATAACCGGCGAACGCGGCTGCCAGCAGTTCATCCTGGCTCCAGTGTTCGCGCTCGAAGGTGTCGATCAGGCGGCCGGCCGAGAGCACCGCGATACGATCGCAGATCAGCATCAGCTCGCGCAGGTCGCTGGACACCACCACCAGCGCCTTGCCCTGGCGGGTGAGCTCGCCCAGCAGGGCATAGATGTCGAATTTGGCGCCCACGTCGATGCCACGGGTGGGCTCGTCGAACAGCAGCACGTTGCAGTCACGCTCCAGCCAGCGGCCGATCACCACCTTCTGCTGATTGCCGCCGGAAAGCTCGGCCACCGTCTGCGCCGGGCTGGAACTGCGAATGCGCATGGCCTCGATCTGGCGCTGGGCCAAGGCTCGCTCGGCCTTGTTGTCGACGATGCCGGCCGCGGAAATGGCCGGCATGTTGCCCAAGGCGATATTGGCGCTGATCGACTGCGACAGCAGCAGGCCCTCGCCCTTGCGGTCTTCGGTGATCAGGGCGATACCATGAGCAACGGCGTCGGCCGGGCTGCGAATGCTCACCGGTTTGGGTGGTTGACCGATCGCAACGGTACCGGCATCGCTGGCATCGGCGCCGAAGATCAGCCGCAGCAGCTCGGTACGCCCAGCCCCGATCAATCCGGAAATACCGAAAATCTCGCCCTGGCGCACCTCGAAGGACACGTCCTTGACCTTGTCGCCACGGGTCATGCCCTGCACCTTGAACATCGGCGCGCCGATGCGTCGCTCGCCCAGGTCGATACGCTCGCCCAGTTCGCGCCCGACCATGAGGTTCACCAGCTGTTCGCTGTCGTAGCGCGCCATCGGTTCGACGCACACCAGGCGTCCGTCGCGCAGCACGGCGATGCGTTGCGCGACCTGCGCCAGTTCTTCCAGCCGGTGGGAAATGTAGATGATCGACACCCCGCGTTCGCGCAGCCGCAGGATCTGCGCGAACAGCATGTCGACCTCGCGTGCGGTGAGCATGGCGGTAGGTTCGTCGAGCACCAGCACCTGACAGTCGCCGATCAGGTTACGGGCGATTTCGACCATCTGCTGATGGCCGATGCCAAGGTCGCTGACCAGGGTATCTGGGTCGATGGCATCCAGGCCCACCTGCGCCATGGCCTGGCGGGCCTGTTCGCGCAGGCGGCGACGGTCGATCCAGCCAGCACGGCTGGGCAGATCATGGAGGAACAGGTTTTCCGCGACGGTCAGGGTAGGCAACAGGTTGAGTTCCTGCATGACCATGCGCACCCCGCCGCGCTCGGCTGCAGTGCGACTGCCCGGCAGCCATGGCTGGCCCTGGAACTGCATCTGGCCGGTGGTGGGTGCTTCCAGGCCACCGATTATCTTCGACAGCGTGCTTTTGCCTGCGCCGTTCTCCCCGGTCAAGGCCAGCACTTCGCCGCGGTGCAACTCAAGGTCGATGTCCCACAGCACCGGCTGGGCATAGGTCTTGCCGATGCCACTTACCGACAGCACAACGTTGGATGTCATAGGTTTCTCCAGGCACACCTGCAGGCGACAGGCCGGCACTGGCCAGACCTGCCGCGAGGTGCACTGCATCAAGGCTGGGTGACGAGCTCGACCGGGGTCTGGATGACACCGTTGGCGTCGACGTCGAGCTTGTCGCCCTTGACCAGGGCCAAGGCGTTCTGGATGCCGAACACTGCCTGGCGGGCGGCGAACTGGTCGGCCGTGGCCAGTATGCGGCCGTCCTTGAGCATCGGCTTGATGGCATTGATGTTGTCGTAGCCGACCACCTGGACCTTGCCCGCCTTGCCGGCGGCGCGCACTGCAGACACTGCGCCCAGCGCCATGCTGTCGTTGCCGGCCAGCAGCGCCTTGAGGTCCGGGTACTCGTTGAGCATGGCCGAAGCGACGGCATTGCCCTTGTCGATTTCCCAGTTACCCGACTGCACCGAGACGATGTTCATCTGCGCCGCTTGCATGGCGTCCTTGAAACCGGCAGTGCGCATCTGCGCGTTGGTGGTGGTCGGTACACCTTCGATGATCCCCACCTGGTCGCCAGCGCTCAGGCGCGTAGCCAGGTAGTCACCCACCAGCTTGGCGCCCTTGCGGTTGTCGGGGCCCACGAACGGCACCTGGATTCCTTTGCTCTCAAGCACCCCGGCATCGAGCTGGTTGTCGATATTGACGACCTTGATGCCTGCATCCATGGCTTTCTTGATGATGGGTACCAGTGCCTTGGAGTCCGCCGGGGCAATGACCAGCGCGTCGACCTTGGCGACGATCATCTGCTCGACGATACGGATCTGGTTGGCGGTGTCGGACTCGTCCTTGATGCCGTTGGACACCAGGTCGAAATCGGCAGCGTGCTCTTTCTGGTAGCTTTTGGCGCCGTCTTCCATGGTCAGGAAGAATTCGTTGGCCAGGGACTTCATGACCAGCGCGACCTTGGGCTTCTGGGTATCGGCGAAAGAGGATTGCAACGGGGCGATGGCGCCGATGGCAGCCATCAGGGAGACAGCGAGCAGGCGTCCGGCGAAGGGCAGCTTCATGGGTTTACTCCGATCTTATGATTGTTATCGAGCGCAGCTTGCGGAAACCCGCAAACGTTTGCGTGACAGGAACTATGGTCAGGGATCGGAGAATTGTCAATCGGTGCCGCGGGCTGTAGCACGGGTCATCACAGCGCCCACTCGAGGCGGGCCGAAACACGGCAGGTTACAACAGCGGGAAACCTATCCCTGATTCCTGTTTATCGGTACTGCCATGACTGACGCTGCTGCTCACACCATCCATGCTGCAACCCCTGCCCTGCGCTGCTTCGACGGCCGGGCGCGGGTGCTGCGCGAGATTGCCTACCACCGCGACCAAGCGGGTTCTGCGCAGGCCCGCATCACCCGCTACGGCCATGACGCCAGCGGGCAATTGATCAGCAGTATCGATCCGCGCCTTCACGCGGCCCAGGCCGAGCGTCCCGAAGTGGCCGCCAACCTGGCACAGGTGCGCAGCTTGAGCGGTCGATGCCTGTACACCCGCAGTGTCGATGCCGGCAACACGCGAACGCTGTACGACGCGTGTGGCCGCGAGGCGATGACATGGCTGGCGAACGGTGTCGAGCAGACGCGCTGCTACGAACCTGCGGCGCTGCCCGGCCGGCTGCTGTCGATCCGGGAACGCTCTGCCCAACGTGCCTTTCGCACCGCCGAGCGCTGGCAATGGGCGGGCGTTGACGCAGAGGCCAAGGCGTTCAACCTGGCCGGCCATTGCCAGACACGTTTCGACAGCGCCGGCAGACACGTCGTGCAAGCGCGCAGCCTGCTCGGTGCAATCGCAGGCGAGACCCTGCAACTGCTAGCTGGCCACACCGAATGCGACTGGGCGCAGGACGATGCCCAAGGCGAGGCGCGGTGCCTGGAACCGCAAAGCCTGACCAGTACGGTGAGCTTCGATGCCTGCGGCGCAATCATCGCCAGCGAGGATGCCAGGGGCCATCGGCAACGCCATGGCCATGACCGTTGCGGGCAGTACCGGGCCAGTTGGGTCACTCGCAATGGCGGCTTGGAGACGCCGGTGGTGCTGGACGTGACCTACACAGCCGGGGGGCAGAAAGAAGTCGAGCGGCATGCCAACGGTGTCGTCATCACCCATACCTATGCAGCCGACACCCAACGCCTGGTCGGCATGCGTACCCAGCGCGCCAGCGACCGCCAGACCTTGCAGGACCTGCGCTACCGCTATGACCCCACCGGCCGGGTGACCCAGGTGCGCAACCAAGCGGAGCAGACACGCTTCTGGCGCAATCAGAAAATCGATCCGCAGCAGGACTACCGTTACGACTCGCTGTCGCAGTTGATCCTGGCCAGCGGTCGGCAGATGGCTGCACTCGGCCAGATGAGCAGCAGCCTGCCATCTGCACTCCCCATCGATACCCACGCCCATGCGCTGTACCAGCGTCGCTACGCGTACGACGAGGCCGGCAACCTGCAGAGCATTCGGCACACCGTGCCAGCCACCGATTCCGGCTACACGGTCAGGCTGACGACCTCGGCGTGCAGCAACCGGGCCGTGTTGAGCAGCGTGTGCGATGACCCTGCACTGGTCGACAGCCAGTTCGATGCCGCCGGGCAACAACGCGGGCTGGACGGCTCCCAATCTGTTGCCTGGAACAGTCGCATGCAGCTGGCCAGCGTGACGCGCGCCGAGGCCGGCACCGAGCACTACCTCTACGGCCAGCAGCACCAGCGACTGCGCAAGACCCACGCGCAGGGAAGCACTTGCTACCTGCCGGGGCTGGAGTTGCGCCAGCATGACGGCCAGACCCTGCATTGCCTCAAGGTAGCCGAACATATTCGCCTGTTGCACTGGCCAGACGGCAGTCCCGAGGGCCTGGCCAACGATCAGTTGCGCTACAGCTACACCGACCTGCTGGGCAGTCATGGCCTGGAACTCGACGGCGACGGTCAAGTCATCAGCCGCGAGGAATTCTTTCCGTTCGGCGCCACCTCGGTCTGGGCCTGCCGCCACCAGGTCGAGGCGAGCTACAAGACCGTCCGTTACTCGGGCAAGGAACGCGACGACACCGGGCTCTACTACTATGGCTACCGCTACTATCAGCCCTGGGCCGGACGCTGGCTGAGCGCCGATCCGGCGGGGACGGTGGATGGGCTCAATCTGTATGCCATGGTGCGCAACTCGCCGTCGTCTGCAGTGGATGACGATGGCCGGATGATGCGTGCCTTGTTCAAGGGCGGCGTCGGCGCAGCGGGTATCGGCTATGAGGCGTACAAGTACCACGAACGTCAGTCGCAAGCGCCAGCACAGCCAGCTGCTGCTCCGCCAAGCACCTCGATGGGCGACCAGCGGGCGGACAACGCCATGGGCAAGGTTCAGCGCATGAAGGACCAATTCAGCCCGGGGCAGCAGATTCTGAACAGTGCCAAGGGCCGTGCGCAGACGGCAGATCACCTCGCGCATGGGCAAGTGCCGGGCGTCGGTGCAGTGCTCAAGGGTGCTGAAAGCGTTGGCACCGTGGTCGAGTTCAGCCAGACCGGCGATCTCTCGCAGATCAACAAGGCACCTCTGGCGGGGGCTATTGCCACGGATGCGGTGAACGGCGTTGCGCACAGCATCAAGGCCACTATCAAGAATACCCAGAAAGCCGTGCAAGGCACCGCCGAGCTGGCAACCTTGTCCGAAACCAAGGCCGAGGAACTGCAAGCATCTCTGCACGACCTGCAGGAGCTGACGCAAGACAAGCTGATCACCGGGCTGTCGTTCGGCGCTACGGTCAAGGCAGGCCTGGACGGCGCTGCTGCGGTGGTGCCGCATCCAGTAGCGAAGTTCGGACTCAAGGTGTTGTCGACGGCGTGGACCGTGACCGGTGTGGTGCATGGCGCGGAGGAGCTTGGAGAAATTGCCAAGACTCATGAGGATCTGCTTGCGAGCAAGACCGGTGAAAACCTCATGGGGCAGATGAAGACAGTCAATGCGTCGAATCGCACGGGCATCATGGACCGCGTCAAGCAGAGCTATGGTCTCTCGGGCAATCCATAACGCCAGCTCGCCGCCTGTGCCAGTAGCCACTGGCCGCGACGTTTTGCCACTCAACTAACGCTCTCCCTGGCAGTCACAGCTGAAGCGGTTACATTTTGTAGCCATTTCATGGGCGCAAGCCCGGCGAGGCCTGATGAGCTTTATTTTGTGGATGGCCGTTCTTGGCGTCCTGCTGTTGATGCTGGCGCTGACGGCGTCCTACTTGCGCTGGCTGCCGGTGACGACCTCTGCGGTGTGCCTGGCATTCGGCGTGGCCATCGGTCCCATGGGGCTGGGTCTGTTCACCACCGATTTCAAGGACACCGCCTCGTGGCTCGAGCGCCTGGCGGAGGCTGCCGTGCTGTTCTCGCTGTTCAGCACCGGGATCAAGCTGCGACTTGGCCTGGGGCGCAGCGCGTGGCGAGCGGCCTATATGCTGTCTGGTCCGGTCATGCTGGTGTCGATTCTGGGCGTGTGCCTGGTGGCGCACTACGGCCTGGGCTTGTCCTGGGGCGTGAGTACCTTGCTCGGGGCGATGCTGGCGCCGACCGATCCGGTGCTGGCATCCATGGTCCAGGTGAATAGCGCGCAGGACTTCGACCGTGTGCGCTTCGGGCTGTCGGGTGAGGCCGGGCTCAACGACGGTACGGCCTTTCCCTTCGTGATCCTCAGCCTGCTGATGCTGCACCATGGCAGCCTGGACAGCCACTGGCTGGGCCAGTGGGCCTTGGAGAATCTGCTGTGGGGCGTGCCGGTCGGGCTCTTGGTCGGTTACGGGATGGGCCGGGCCATCGGTCATCTGATGATCTACCTGCGCGTGCGCAATGCCGACAGTACCAACTCGCCCAACGACTTTCTGGCGTTGGCGCTGATTGCCCTGTCGTACTTTGGCGCCGCATCCCTGGGCGCTTTCGGATTTCTCGCAGTGTTCGCGGCCGGCCTGGGGCTGCGTCAGGCAGAAGTGCGTACGTCGAGATCCGAGGTTCCTTCGGAGCATCTGGCCAAGCCGATCGTGGGTCACCGCGACCTGGCGCCCGAGGAAGGTACCGTCACCCACCCCAAGGATCTGGAGGACGGGCAATTGGCCGCTGGGGTGATGATGGGCGACATCCTGGTGTTCGGCAATCTGGTGGAACGATCCATGGAAGTCCTGCTGATCACCATTCTGGGGGCAACGCTTTCTGCCTACTGGGACTGGCGTGCGGTCGGCCTGGCGGCGGCACTGTTCTGCGTGATCCGCCCGCTGAGCGTATGGCTGCTGGTCAGCCGCCGCCTGCTCGATGGCCATCAGCGAGCATTGCTGGGCTGGTTCGGCATCCGCGGGATCGGCTCCATCTACTACCTGTGCTACGCACTGGCCCACGAACTGCCTGAGTCGGTCGAGCAGGTGTGTATCAGCCTGACGTTGTCGGTGGTGGCCTTGAGCATTCTGGTGCATGGCATCAGCACCCAGCCGTTGCTGGAGCATTACGAACGTCGGCGGAAATCCGTCTAGCGGTGGTTGAGGTGGATCAGGGGCTCCGCGGTGCTGCCGGACGCGGCTTGCGCCGCTGCTACAGGGAGTGCGAACACCTGCCATACCGTTGGCGCAAGCCGCTGCTACAGGGGCATGGGTTTGGATGCACTGGCTTGGTCAAAAAGGTATAGAATCCCCAGCATTTGATGGATCGGTCACTGTCGTGCAGACATGGCCGATCGCGTACAACCCATACAGGCAGATCGGATATTGGAACAGCTAAAGCGCCTCGCAAGCGGGATTGAAGGGCTCGATTTGTTGCTCAAGGGTGGGCTGGTGGCCGGTGCGTCATACATCGTGCAGGGCCGTCCGGGTTCGGGCAAGACCATCCTGGCCAACCAGTTGGGCTTCAATCACGTGAGCCAGGGTGGCCGCGTACTGGTCGCCACCCTGCTTGCGGAATCCCATGAGCGGCTGTTCCAGTACCTGTCCACGCTGAGCTTTTTCGATGCCTCGAAAATCGGCAACGAGATCCAGTTCGTCAGCGCATTCGACACCCTGGAAAACGAAGGCCTGGACGAAGTGGTCAAGCTGCTGCGCCGCGAGATCAGTCGGCAGAAAGCGACGGTATTGATCGTCGATGGCGTGCTCAATGCCCGCTCCAAGGCCGATTCACAGATCGACACCAAGAAATTCATCTCCGAGCTGCAGGGCCATGCGGCGTTCGCCGGGTGTACGGTGCTGTTCCTGACCAGCTCGCGACTGGACGACGGCAGCCCAGAGCACACCATGGTCGATGGCGTGATCGAACTGGGCGAGGAGCTGTTCAACACCCGTTCGGTGCGCCGCATCCAACTGCGCAAGACCCGTGGCAGCGGCGCGCTGTCAGGGTTGCACGAATGCGAGATCACCGACGATGGGCTGGTGGTGTACCCGCGCCTGGAAAGCCTGTACAGCCACCCCTCGTGCCCCGACCCCACCGATCTTACCCGCATACCCAGCGGCATTCCGGCGCTCGACAACCTGATTGGCGGCGGTCTGCCGCGTTCCTCGGTGACGCTGGTAATGGGCCCGTCGGGCATCGGCAAGACCAGCATGGGAATCAGCTTCCTGTCGGCGTCCACGCCCGAACAGCCGGGCATGCTGTTTGGCATGTACGAGTCCGAGCGCCGCCTGCAGGTCAAGGCGCGATCGCTTGGCCATGATTTCGAGGCGCTGCAAGCCAGCGGCGCTTTGCACGTGTGTTGGCAGCCAACCACCGAAGGGCTGCTCGACGGTCTGGGGGCAAGGCTGCTGCGCCATGTCGAGTTCCATGGCATCAAGCGACTGCTCATCGACAGCCTGGGCGGCATGGCCCGCACGGCGACCAGCACCGTACGCCTGACCGAGTTCTTCAGTACCCTGATGAGCGAGCTGCGCGCCCGTGGCGTCACGGTGTTCGCCACGTGGGAGGTTCGCGGCCTGTTCGGTCCGGAGATCACCTCGCCGGCGCCAGACCTCTCCAGCATCGTCGACAACATCCTGCTGACGCGATTCGTCGAACATGAGTCTGAACTAAAACGCCTGCTTTCCATTCTTAAAATCAGAGACAGTTATTATGATCCGTCGCTATTGGAGCTGGTCATCCATGGTCATGGAATCGACCTGAGAAAGGCGTTCACAAATGCAGAGGCAGTGTTATCGGGTAGTGCCTCCACGATTTCGAATCCGTGATGTTGCCGGGGTCGAACTGACATGCCCACTATCCTGATCGTCGACGATGAGTATCTCATCGCCGACATTCTTGGTTACGCGTTGGAAGACGAAGGCTATATGGCCGTCAAGGCCGGTAATGGCAAGCGTGCGCTTGAGATCCTCGATCGCGAGCGTCCGGCATTGGTCATTACCGACTTCATGATGCCTGGGATGAACGGCCTCGAACTGGCGCAGAAGATCCGTAGTCACGCTTCGTTCGAGTCTGTGCCCATTCTTTTGATGAGTGGCGCCCAAGGCAACGTCGGCCGGGCAACGCCCGAACTTTTCAACGCCGTATACGACAAGCCCTTCGACATCAACGAAGTGGTAGCACGCGTGCGCGAATTGGTGCCGCTGGATCCGGCCTAGGCGCAAAAGCCGCCGCTCGCGCGTTACAGCGTGAGGATTTCGTAGCCATCGGCAGTCACTGCCACCATATGCTCCCATTGCGCGGACAATGACCGATCGCGGGTCACCACGGTCCAGCCATCGGCCAACTGGCGGGTTCCAGCCTTGCCGGCGTTGATCATCGGCTCGATGGTGAAAATCATGCCCTGGCTCAAACGCATCCCCTCGCCCTTGCGGCCGTAGTGCAAGACTTGCGGATCGTCGTGGTAGATCTGCCCGATGCCGTGCCCGCAGTATTCGCGTACAACGCTGAACCCTTCGCGGTGCGCCACGCTCTGGATGGCGTGGCCGATATCGCCCAACGTCGCTCCCGGCTTGACCACTTCGATACCGGCCAGCATCGCCTCGTGGGTGGTGTCCACCAGTCGCTTTGCCAGCGCGCTCGGCTCACCGACGTAGTACATGCGGCTGGTGTCGCCGAACCAGCCGTCTTTTATGACGGCCACATCGATGTTGACGATGTCGCCGTCGGCCAGCACCACTTCGTTGCTGGGCACACCGTGGCAAACCACTTCGTTGACCGATATGCACACCGTCTTGGTAAACCCGTGATAGCCAACGTTGGCCGGGATTACTTTCAATTCGTTCACGATGTAGGCATTGCACAGCTCATCCAGGTACTGGGTGGTGACGCCGGCCTGTACGTGCGGTGCAATCATCCGCAGTACGTCAGCGGCAAGCGCCCCTGCGCGGCGGGCCAAGGCGACTTGCTCGGGGGTGCGGTTCAGATTCTTGCGGCTCACGGGTTTCTCCTGGGATTCAAGCCTCTATGCTAGCAGAGCGCCGCTGCCGTGCCTGGGCGGCGCACGCCGACATCATTTAATTTCAAACGATACAAAACTTTTTGTAACCACTTCGTTCATAAGACTCACAGCCCAGCGCCATACCGGCAGATGGTCGCGAAAAGCGCACAGGCAGTGTCTTCGGCAGCATGACCGAATGCGGTCCGAAGACTTCAACATTCAAGCAGTTCGACATAATCATAATATCCGCTGGAGCCGACGGCCTTTGGGAGTGTTCCCTTCCCGGGCCGGCATCGCAACACCGAACGCTGATACCTGCCTTGCCCCTTTCGTGCGCGATCCTGCGTGGCGCATCACGACGCATTGCCTGCGCGCAATGAAAGGAATGAGCCTTGTCCAGTTCCAACACCACAACACCCGACACTTCGCCTGCAGGCGAGGAAAACGACGCCACACGCACCTCTCCCGGCCAGATAGTGGTGCGTGTGGCGATCATCGCCACCATGGGCGCGCTGGCTTTCGGCTACGACACGGGGGTGATTTCCGGCGCCCTGCCCTTCATGACCCAGGGGCCGGATCAAGGTGGCCTGGGCCTCACTCCGTTCACCGAGGGCCTGGTGGCTTCCTCGCTGATTCTGGGTGCCGCCTTCGGCTCATTGTTCGCCGGCCATCTGGCTGACAAATACGGACGCCTGACGGCGCTCAAAGGCCTGGCCATCCTGTTCATGATCGGCGCCCTGGGTTCCGCCCTCGCGCCGACGGTGGCGATCATGATCGCCACTCGCTTCGTGCTGGGGTTGGCAGTCGGTGGGGCATCGGCGATCGTGCCGATGTTCATTGCCGAAATCGCCGGCCCCAACAAGCGGGCGCGGCTGGTGAGCCAGAATGAGTTGATGATCGTCACCGGGCAGTTGGTGGCCTATGTCTCCAACGCCCTGCTCGCGCATTTTGCCCACACCCCCGATGTATGGCGCTGGATGCTCGCCATCGCGGTGATTCCGGCTGCCCTGCTGTGGATCGGCATGCACTTCGTGCCCACCTCACCGCGCTGGCTCGCCAGCAAGGGCCGCATGGACGAGGCACGCGAAGTGCTGGAAAGGCTGCGTTCGAGCAAGAAGCAGGTCGACAAGGAAATGAAGGAGATCATTGCTCAGAACGAAGAGCAGCGTGCCGATGTCAGTTGGTCCTCGATCTGGGCCGAGCCCTGGCTGCGTCGCCTGCTGCTGGTGGGCATGGGGCTGGGCTTCGTGGCTCAGCTGACGGGGGTGAATGCGTTCATGTATTTCACGCCGGTCATCCTCAAGTCCACCGGGCTGGGTACCAACGCGGCACTCACCGCCACCATCGGCAACGGCGTGGCTTCGGTGATCGCCACCCTGATCGGCATCTGGCTGGTCGGGCGCCATGGCCGTCGGCCGATGCTGATGACCGGCCTGTGCTTCGTGATCCTCGCGCAGGTGCTGCTCTGCTGCGTGCTGACCATGCTGCCCGCCTCGCTGCTGCAGAGCTACCTGGCACTGGCCTGCATCCTGATGTTCCTGCTGTTCATGCAGACCTTCATCGCTCCGGTCTACTGGCTGCTGATGTCCGAGCTGTTTCCCTCGCACCTGCGTGGCCTGATGACCGGCACTGCGGTGTGCTTCCAGTGGCTGTGCAATGCGTCGGTGGCGTTCATGTTCCCGATCGCCCTGGCCGGCTTCGGCCCTTATACCTTCATGTTGTTCGCGGTGATCAACGTCATGTCGCTGATCTTCGTGATGACTTGCGTGCCGGAAACCCGGGGCAAGTCGCTGGAGCAGATCGAACGGCACATGGAGAAGGAATTCACTCCGGACGAGGCCGCCAGCGCCTGAGCCGGCAACGGGTCGATATGTCCAGTGCGAGACGTTGCAGGTAACATGGCTGAAGTTGTTTTCATATTCGCCATGTTGCCTGCAAGGACGAACGCCCTCCATGACCCATCCCGACGACGTCATCGCCAGCCGCGTCCTGCAACTGCTGGAACAGCGCGCTCCCGGCGCTTCGATCTGCCCCTCCGAGGTGGCTCGCTCGCTGGAGCAGGATGAACCGCAGTGGCGCGCGCTGATGCCCGAGGTTCGCCGGGTGGCCAGGGCCCTGGCCGCCGCTCGCATCATCGACGTGACTCAAGGCGATGTGCGGCTCGACCCGGACACTGAAGCCGAGGGGCCGATCCGGCTGCGCCGCGGCGCGCACTTCAAGCACCCGTGATGCATGGCCGGCCGCCGCTGCTGACGGGCGTCCGGCCAAATGCCACCGACGGGTACTCCGACTGCCTTCTCCGATCTGGCTGAAACCGATGACTCGAACACCTGCGCAAGACCCTGGCGTCACCGACGACACCTGCAACGACCGGCGTGCCCGGACTCGCTTCTGGCTGATCGCCCTGGCGTTTCTGATCACCATGATCGGCACCACTCTGCCAACACCGCTGTATGCCTTGTATCAACAGCACCTGGGTTTCGGTCCGACCTGGGTGACCTTGATTTTCGCCATCTATGCCGCCGGCGTGATCTTTGCGTTGCTGGCGGTCGGCAGCTGGTCCGATCAACTGGGCCGGCGACCGATGCTGCTGGCCGGCCTGGCCATGGGCGCGCTCAGTGCGCTGATCTTCCTCTGCACCGACTCCATCGGCGGGCTGCTGGTCGGTCGGCTGATCTCGGGGTTCTCGGCCGGCATCATGACCGGTACCGGCACGGTGGCGGTGATCGAGGCGGCGCCCAAGCGCTGGCAGGGCAATGCCACCCTGGTCGCCACCGCGGCCAACATGCTGGGCCTGGGCCTCGGGCCATTGCTGGCCGGGCTGACTTCGCAATTCCTGCCGTGGCCGGTACACCTGGCGTTCGTCGTCCACCTGGTGCTGCTGTTGGCGGCTACCGCAGCCATTCTGTCTGTCGGTGAAACCGTCCAACGCCCGGCCAAGCCGCGGCTTGCCTTCCAACGTCCCAGCCTGCCAGCGGCGGTGCGCGGACCGTTCATTCCTGCGGCCATTGCCGGCCTCGCCGGTTTCAGCGTGACGGGGCTGTTCACCTCGCTGGTGCCGTCGATCATGCGTCAGGTCATGGGTCACGACGGAGGGGTGGTGATCGGCGCGGTGATCTTCGTGCTGTTCGCAGGCTCGGTCGTCGGCCAGGCCTGGGTTCGGCGGATCCGCGACAGTGCACAGATGAGCATCGGTTGCAGCGTGCTGATCGTGGGCGTGGCCTGTTTGGGCATGAGTATCGCCAGCGCGCAGCTGTGGCTATTGGTGCTGGGCGGCGCCTTGAGCGGCATCGGCCAGGGCCTGACCTTCCGCGCCGGCATGGGCGCGGTGGCCAATGCCGCGCCTGCCGGCCAGAAAGCCGGGGTGACCTCGGCGCTGTTCATCGTTTATTACCTGTCCATGTCGGTGCCGGTGATTGCCGTCGGCGTGAGCATTCCACAGTTCGGCCTGCATCATTCGGCGGAATTTTTCAGCGTGCTGGTTGCCTTGGTTGCGGTGGTGGCCATGGTCAGCATGAACGTCGTGCGTGCCCGAGCGTCCAACGTCTGAGGCGACCCGCGCAGGTCGCGACGTATTTCTTCTACAGGAGAATGACCATGACACCGGAAACCGAAGGTACTGAAGAGAAAGGCCCGAACGGCGTGCCTTTCATCAACGATCCAGGCAACGAAGACCCCGGATCGGGCACGAGCAATGCCCCCGTGCCGCTTGAAGACGAAGATGATCAAGATGACGCCTATGAATAGGTCGAATCGGCCACAAGCATGACTGTACGGGTCAGTGCTCCCCACGACGGAACACTGGCCGCTATGCTGGATGCCTCCTGCATCCCCTAGCGAGGCATTGGTACAGATGGAGCCCCTTACTCCCGCTGCAAACAGCTGGTTGACCCTTCCCGCCCACCGGCACTGGCTGGCCCTGCAGGGGCAGCGATTGCTGGAATTTGCCAAGGCCGCGCGGATCGAGAACGGTTTCGCCGACCTCGATCACCGTGGCCGACCGCTGCTGTCCAGTGGCGCATTGACCATTCAGACCGCGCGCATGACCCACAGCTTCGCCCTCGCCTGCCTCCAGGGGATCCCGGGCAGCGCAGCCATGGTCGACCACGGCATTCGCACGCTGCAGGGCCCACTGCGTGATGCACGAAATGGCGGCTGGCATGCCAGCGAGAAACCCGTGGCTGCAGAGCGCAAGCAAGCCTACCTGCATGCCTTCGTTGCCCTGGCGGCGAGCTCGGCGGTTGCCGCCGGACGGCCCGGCGCGACAGCGTTGCTGACGGATGCGGTCGATGTGCTGGAACGACGCTTCTGGTGCGAGGAGGAGCAGGCATTCCTGGAGTCCTTCGCCCAGGACTGGAGCGATCCGGAAAGCTACCGCGGTGGCAACAGCAACATGCACGGCGTGGAAGCGTGCCTGGCGCTGGCCGACGTCTGCAACAACGACAAATGGCTGGATCGCGCGCTGGCAATCAGTGAACGGCTGATTCACCACCACGCGGCTGCGGCCAGCTACCTGCCGGTCGAACATTTCGACGCCTGCTGGCAACCCCTGGCGGACTACAACCACGAGCGCCCCGCCGACGAATTTCGCCCATACGGGCAAACCCCAGGGCACGCATTCGAGTGGGCGCGATTGCTCCTGCACCTGGAGGCCGCCAGGCACCGCATCGGCCTGACCAACCCGAGCTGGCTGGCCGACGACGCCCAGCGTCTGTTCGCCGCAGCCTGCGACCTGGGCTGGGCTGTGGACGGGCAGCCGGGAATCGTCTACACCATCGACTGGCAGCACCGTCCAGTGGTCGCGCAGCGCCTGCATTGGACGCTGGCCGAGGCAGTGGCCGCCGCCGCGGCGTTGCACCAGCGCACCGCGGATGCCGCTTACGAGCGCTGGTATCGCGAGTTCTGGGACTACATCGACCTCTACCTGATCGACCGCGAGCACGGCAGCTGGCACCACGAACTCGACGCTCGCAATCGACCGGCAGGGACCATCTGGCCGGGCAAGCCTGATCTCTACCATGCCTACCAGGCAACTTTGTTGCCGACCTTGCCGCTGGCTCCGAGCCTGGCAACCGCGCTGGCCCGCCAGGCCGGCCTGGGCTGAGCTGAGCTGAGCTGAGCTGAGCTGAGCGAGCTACCAGGCAATCTGCGGATTGGCGCGGGCGCGCCAATCCAACGGAATTTTTCTGGCGGGCCATACTCCGACGCACATCACGCCGCTCATCACAAGGAAGAACCTCGGCCCCATGAACAACGCGAAACTGTTCGTCATCGACTATACCCTTCACGGCGATCCCAAATCCTTCGTCATCAGAGCCGAGAAAATGGACAACAGCGAAGCCTGGCATTGGGCGAGCTGTGATGCTGGCGTTGGCCGCATCGGTCGATTCGGCCGCGAGCACGTGACCAAGACCAGCCAGCCCTCGGCCGAGAAATTCGGCATTCACGCGGTGAGCTGGCGCCCTGCCTGAGCAGGCTCGGCGCTCGGATTACCCGCGCGGCAATGTGGCTGGAAAAACTTAGCTAGCGAACGAATTCACTTTACCTGAGGTTGATCTGGAACATATTGTTACAAGATATGTTCCCGGAGTCGGACAGCTGTGCCCGATTGGCCAGGTGTTCGAATCCATGGGTCATCAACAAGATCAAGTAGAGTGAGCACGGCCATGACGTCTGAGGTGGGTAAAGGCAAGGCGATCTTTCGCGTTGTCAGCGGCAATTTTCTCGAAATGTTCGATTTCATGGTCTATGGCTTCTATGCCACGGCAATCGCCAAGACTTTCTTTCCGACCGACAGCGCCTTCGCTTCATTGATGCTATCGCTGGCCACCTTCGGTGCCGGTTTTCTCATGCGCCCGCTCGGGGCAATCTTTCTGGGTGCCTACATCGACCGGCACGGGCGCCGCAAAGGGCTGATCGTGACCCTGGCGTTGATGGCCATGGGCACGGTGTTGATTGCCTGCGTACCAGGTTATGCAACCCTGGGCGTTGCGGCGCCTTTACTGGTGTTGCTCGGCCGGCTGCTGCAGGGCTTTTCCGCAGGCGTCGAACTGGGCGGGGTGTCGGTGTATCTGGCGGAAATCGCCACACCAGGGCGCAAGGGCTTTTTCGTCAGTTGGCAGTCTGCCAGCCAGCAGGTCGCCGTGGTCTTCGCCGGCCTGCTGGGGGTATTGCTCAACCACTTCCTGGATGCACGACAGATGGGCGAATGGGGCTGGCGGGTGCCGTTCCTGGTGGGTTGCATGATCGTACCCGTGATCTTTTTCATCCGCCGTTCGCTGGAAGAGACCCCGGAGTTCGAGGCTCGCACCCACCGCCCAACCCTCAAGCAGGTGGTGCACTCGGTGGCGCAGAATTTCCGTCTGGTGCTGGCGGGCATGGCGCTGGTCGTGATGACCACCGTGTCGTTCTACCTGATTACTGCCTACACGCCGACGTTCGGCAAGAACGAGCTGCACCTGTCGGACATGGATGCGTTGCTGGTGACCATGGCGGTGGGCATTTCCAACTTCATCTGGTTGCCGATCATGGGCGCGCTGTCGGACCGCATCGGGCGCAAACCGTTGCTGCTCGCGGCCACGGTGCTGGCGATTCTGACGGCCTATCCGACCTTGTCATGGCTGGTGGCTGACCCCAGCTTCGCGCGTCTGCTGACGGTCGAGTTGTGGCTGTCGTTCCTGTATGGCTCGTACAACGGTGCCATGGTTGTGGCGTTGACCGAGATCATGCCGCTGGACGTGCGCACCACCGGGTTTTCCCTGGCCTACAGCCTGGCCACGGCGACGTTTGGCGGGTTCACCCCGGTCGCCTGCACCTACCTGATTCATGCCCTGGACAACAAGGCGGCACCGGGCATCTGGCTCAGTGGCGCGGCGGTGTTGGGGTTGGTGGCGACTTTGGTGCTGTTTCGTGGCGACCGCCATGCGCAGCGGACTGCGTTGGCGGCGCAGGCGTGAAACGGTGGCGCGGCCTTCGCGGGCAGAGACCCGCTCCCACAAAAGCACGCGGGCTCTGCCCGTGACGGGGTCCTGACTGACACCCACACACAAAAACGCCCCGAACCAGTCGGGGCGTTTTCATTCAGCGGTCAGGCTCAGTGAGGGAAAGCTGGAGGGTTGACGCCCGCCATGTCTTCCATTACGCGCACTACCTGGCAGCTGTAGCCGAACTCGTTGTCGTACCAGACGTACAACACGACGCGGTTGTCGTTGCAGATGGTGGCTTCGGCATCGACCACACCGGCGTAGCGCGAGCCGACGAAGTCGGTCGATACCACTTCTTGCGAGTTGACGAAGTCGATCTGCCGGGACAGGTCCGAATGCAGCGCCATGTAGCGCAGGTACTCGTTCATTTCTTCGCGAGTACTGGCCTTTTCCAGGTTCAGGTTGAGGATGGCCATGGAGACGTTCGGCGTCGGCACGCGGATCGCGTTGCCGGTCAGCTTGCCAGCCAGTTCAGGCAGTGCCTTGGCGGCAGCGGTGGCGGCGCCGGTCTCGGTGATGACCATGTTCAACGCCGCGGAACGGCCGCGACGGTCGCCCTTGTGGAAGTTGTCGATGAGGTTCTGGTCGTTGGTGTACGAGTGAACGGTTTCGACGTGGCCGTTGATGATGCCGAACTTGTCGTTGACCGCCTTGAGCACCGGCACGATGGCATTGGTGGTGCAGGACGCCGCCGAAACGATCTTGTCGTCTGCGGTGATCTGGCCGTGGTTGATGCCGTGCACGATGTTCTTCAGCTTGCCCTTGCCCGGTGCGGTCAGCACCACGCGGTCGATGCCGGGGCAGGCCAGGTGCTGGCCGAGGCCGTCGGCATCGCGCCACACGCCGGTGTTGTCGACCAGCAGGGCATTCTTGATGCCGTACTGGGTGTAGTCGACTTCGCTGGGGTTCTTGGCGTAGATGACCTGGATCAGGTTGCCGTTGACCGTCAGGGTGCTGTTGGCTTCGTCGACATGGATGATGCCGTCGAACGAACCGTGCACCGAGTCGCGACGCAGCAGGCTGGCGCGCTTGACCAGATCGTTGTCGGCGCCCTTGCGCACGACGATCGCCCGCAGACGCAGGCCATCGCCGGCACCTGCCTTCTCCACCAGGATGCGCGCCAGGAGGCGACCGATGCGGCCAAAACCGTACAGCACCACGTCGGTACCGGTACGCTCGCCTTCGTTCTGCTTGCCGACCACGTCTGCCAGTTCTTCACGCACGAACTGTTCGGCAGTGCGCCCGCTCCCGCTTTCCTTGAACTTGACCGCGAGTTTGCCCAGATCGACGGAGGCGGCGCCCAGCTTGAGTTCGCTCATCGCCTTGATCAGCGGGAACGTCTCGTGCACCGACAGCTCCGAGGAATCGGACTGGCGGTGGCGAGCGAAGCGGTGCGCCTTGAGCAGTTCGATCACCGAACGGTTGATCAGGCTGCGGCCGTAGATGGAGGTGACTACGTTGTTATTGCGGTAGAGCTGGCCGATCAACGGAATCATCGCTTCGGCGAGTGCTTCACGATCGATCCATTCACCAAGACACTGGTCGGGCTTCTGAGTCACGGTAACCTTCCACATGTAGGGGCTGAGAAAACGGGCTACATTATGACTTCGCCGCGCGGCGGGAGCAATCCGCGCTTATCGGCGTCGTGAAGTTTGGCGAATCGGGCCGTCAAAAAAACCGAGGTGTACCAATGAGGTAGGCGACACCCGGCGGTTTTATGGCGAGGGACCATGGCGCGCCCTCTGCGGGCCGATTCCTCCGCGATCGAACAAGAAAATCAATGCCCGGATCCTTCAGGGTCTGCTTGTAGAAGCCGCACAATGGCACAACCCCATCACAGCACCTGACAGCCCCCCGCCGCCCCGGTACAATCCCGGTTTTCCGCCGCAACGCTTGGAGCTCAACCTCCCGTGCCTGTTCTGCGCCTTCCGCAACTCCCTGCCTCGGCAGGCAAACATGCCTGGGGCAACCTGCCCGGGGCCGCCCTGAGCCTGGCGATCGCCGAAGCGGCCAATGCCGCCAAGCGCTTCACCCTGCTGCTGACCGCCGACAGCCAGAGCGCCGATCGGCTGGAACAGGAACTGCGCTTTTTCGCCCCGCAGTTGCCGGTGCTGCATTTCCCCGACTGGGAAACCCTGCCCTACGACCTGTTCTCGCCGCACCAGGACATCATCTCGCAGCGCATCGCCGCCCTCTACCGCCTGCCCGAGCTGGCACACGGGGTTTTGGTAGTGCCCATCACCACTGCCCTACACAGGCTGGCACCGACCCAGTTTCTGCTCGGCAGCAGCCTGGTGCTGGATGTTGGTCAGCGCCTGGACGTGGAGCAGATGCGCACGCGCCTGGAAGCCAGCGGCTACCGCTATGTCGACACCGTCTATGAACACGGCGAGTTCGCCGTGCGCGGCGCCCTGATCGACCTGTTCCCCATGGGCAGCAAACTGCCCTACCGGATCGACCTGTTCGACGACGAGATCGAGACCCTGCGCACCTTCGATCCGGAGACCCAGCGTTCCATCGACAAGGTCGAATCGATCCGCCTGCTGCCGGCACGTGAGTTCCCCTTGCAGAAGGAGGCGGTAACCCGCTTCAAGGCGCGCTTTCGCGAACGCTTCGACGTCGACTTCCGGCGCTGCCCGATCTTCCAGGACCTGAGCAGCGGCATCACGCCTGCTGGCATCGAGTACTACCTGCCGCTGTTCTTCGAAGAAACCTCGACCCTGTTCGACTACCTGCCCCAGGACACCCAGGTGTTTTCGCTGCCCGGCATCGAACAGGCCGCCGAGCATTTCTGGAGCGATGTGCGCAACCGCTATGAAGAGCGCCGGGTCGATCCCGCGCGGCCCCTGCTGCCGCCCGCAGAGCTGTTCATGCCGGTGGAAGACTGCTTCGCCCAACTCAAGACCTGGCCGCGCGTCATCGTTAGCCAGGACGATCTGGAACCGGGGCCGGGCCGCGAGCGCTTTGCCGCAGCCAAACTGCCGGACCTGGCCATCGAGGCCAAGGCCAGCCAGCCCCTCGCCGCGCTGGCCGGATTCCTCGACCAGTTCCCCGGGCGGGTACTGTTCACCGCCGAATCGGCTGGCCGTCGCGAAGTGCTGCTGGAGTTGCTCGAGCGGCTCAAGGTCCGCCCGAGGACCGTGGACGGCTGGGAAGAGTTCGCCCAGGGCAAGGAGCGCCTGGCGATCACCATCGCGCCACTGGACGAGGGCCTGCAGATTCTCGACCCGGCCCTGGCCCTGATCGCCGAAAGCCCGCTGTTCGGCCAGCGCGTCATGCAGCGCCGGCGCCGTGACAAGCGTGCCGACGCCGCCAACGACAACGTCATCAAGAACCTCACCGAATTGCGTGAAGGCGCGCCAGTGGTGCACATCGACCACGGTGTGGGCCGCTACCTGGGTCTGGCGACGCTGGAGATCGACAATCAGGTTGCCGAGTTCCTGACCCTGGCCTACGCCGAGAACGCCAAGCTGTACGTGCCGGTGGCCAACCTGCACCTGATCGCCCGCTACACCGGTAGCGACGATGCACTGGCGCCGCTGCACCGGCTTGGTTCGGAAACCTGGCAGAAGGCCAAGCGCAAGGCGGCCGAGCAGGTCCGCGACGTGGCCGCCGAGTTGCTCGACATCTATGCGCGCCGTGCTGCCCGCAAAGGCTATGCCTTCGCCGACCCGGCGCTGGACTACGCCACGTTCAGTGCCGGCTTCGCCTTCGAGGAAACCCCGGACCAGCAATCGGCCATCGACGCGGTGCGCCACGACATGCTGGCGCCCAAGCCGATGGACCGCCTGGTGTGCGGCGACGTTGGCTTCGGCAAGACCGAAGTGGCCATGCGTGCCGCGTTCATCGCCGTGCACGGTGGTCGCCAGGTGGCCATTCTGGTGCCGACCACGCTGCTCGCCCAGCAGCACTACAACAGCTTTCGTGACCGCTTCGCCGACTGGCCGGTCAGCGTCGAGGTGATGAGCCGCTTCAAGTCGACCAAAGAGGTCAACAGCGCGGTGGCGCAACTGGCCGAGGGCAAGATCGACATCGTCATCGGTACCCACAAGCTGCTTCAGGACGACGTCAAGATCAAGAACCTGGGCCTGGTGATCATCGACGAGGAGCACCGCTTCGGGGTGCGCCAGAAAGAAGCGCTCAAGGCGCTGCGCAGCGAAGTCGACATCCTGACCCTGACTGCCACGCCGATCCCGCGCACCCTGAACATGGCCGTGGCCGGCATGCGCGACCTGTCGATCATCGCCACACCGCCGGCACGGCGGCTGTCGGTGCGCACGTTCGTCATGGAGCAGAACAAGAGCACCGTGAAGGAAGCACTGCTGCGCGAGCTGTTGCGCGGTGGCCAGGTGTACTACCTGCACAACGATGTGAAGACCATCGAGAAATGCGCCGCCGACCTCGCCGAACTGGTGCCTGAGGCACGCATCGGCATCGGCCACGGACAGATGCGCGAGCGCGAGCTCGAACAGGTGATGAGCGACTTCTACCACAAGCGCTTCAACGTACTGATTGCCTCGACCATCATCGAGACCGGCATCGACGTGCCCAGCGCCAACACCATCATCATCGAGCGTGCCGACAAGTTCGGCCTGGCCCAGCTGCACCAGCTGCGCGGCCGCGTGGGGCGCAGTCACCACCAGGCTTACGCCTACCTGCTGACTCCGCCGCGCCAGCAGATTACCCCGGACGCGGAAAAGCGCCTGGAAGCCATCGCCAACACCCAGGACCTGGGGGCGGGTTTCGTTCTGGCTACCAACGACCTGGAGATCCGCGGCGCCGGCGAGCTGCTCGGCGAAGGCCAGAGCGGGCAGATCCAGGCAGTCGGCTTTACCCTGTACATGGAAATGCTCGAACGCGCGGTGAAGTCGATCCGCAAGGGCGAGCAGCCCAACCTCGACCAGCCGCTGGGAGGCGGCCCGGAAATCAACCTGCGTCTGCCGGCACTGATTCCCGCGGACTACCTGCCCGACGTGCACGCCCGGCTGATTCTCTACAAGCGCATCGCCTCGGCGGTGGACGAGGACGGCCTCAAGGACCTGCAGGTGGAGATGATCGACCGCTTCGGCCTGCTGCCGGAGCCGACCAAGAACCTGGTGCGCCTGACGCTGCTCAAGCTTCAAGCCGAGCAACTGGGCATCACCAAGGTCGATGGCGGCCCGCAGGGTGGACGCATCGAGTTCGGCGCCAGCACGCCGGTCGATCCGCTGACCCTGATCAAGCTGATCCAGAGCCAGCCCAAGCGCTACAAGTTCGAAGGCGCCACGCTGTTCAAGTTCATGGTGCCGATGGAGCGCGCCGAGGAGCGTTTCAACGTCATCGAGTCGCTGTTCGAACGCCTCACGCCGAAAGCCGGTTGATATGCCCGATGAGCGCTTGATCGATACCCTGCAACCGCGCCCTCGGTTGTGGCTGGGCAGTGTCGAGTTCAGCGCTTTCGAACCGCGCAACGGCAAGATGCAGCGCTACGTGCAGCACCGCGCAGCGCTGGCCTACGGCTATGCGGGCGAGTATGTCAGCGGCCCGCGGCCTACTGCCGTGGCACGCCAGTGGAACAACCAGAGCGCCCGGATCCAGCGCCAGCCGGCCGCCGAGCGGGCCCTGCGCGAGCAGCTGCAGGGCATCGGTTTCAAACTCGCCACCCGTCAGAGCAAGGCTCTGCCCGAAAGCGCCGGCGAAATCTTCGAGCTGCCCAGCGATGCCGCCTGGCTGCGTTTCATCCTCAACGAACTGCCGGGGTTGCGCGAGCAAGGCTGGGAAATCGAATACGCCGAGGATTTCGCGTTCGACCTGACGCCGGTGGAGCGCTGGTACGCCGCAATCGAAGAAGGGCCGGAACGCGACTGGTTCGATCTGGAGCTGGGCATCGTGGTCGACGGCGAGCCGCTGAGCCTGCTGCCGATCCTGCTCAACCTGCTGCGCAGCCACCCCGAGTTGCTCAACCCGGCGCACCTGGCGCGACGGCGCGACGACGAGCAGATTCTGGTGCCCATCCACACCTCCCACCTTGGCTTCCAACGAACCCTGCAGGTCGCCCTGCCCTATGGGCGGCTGAAGCCGGTGCTGGCGACCCTGGGCGACTTCTACCTGCGCGAGCCTGGGGAAACCTCGATCCGCCTGGCCACAGCCGATGCCACGCGCCTGGAAGGGCTGCAGGCATTGTCCCTGGACTGGCAAGGCGGCGAGCAGGTACGCCATTTCGCCGAACGGCTGCGTGACATTCGCCATTGCCCGGTGGAAGCGCCCGAGGGCCTGAATGCAACCTTGCGCCCTTACCAGCTGGAGGGCGTGAGTTGGATGCAGGCCTTGCGGCAGCTGGAAGTGGGCGGCATCCTGGCCGACGACATGGGCCTGGGCAAGACCCTGCAGACCCTCGCCCATCTGTTGATCGAGAAACAGGCGGGGCGCCTGGATCGCCCGGCCATGGTGGTGATGCCCACCAGCCTGGTGCCGAACTGGCAGGACGAGGCCGCCCGCTTCGCGCCGACCCTCAAGGTCCTCGCGCTGCACGGTGCCGCGCGCAAGAAACACTTCGCCCATCTGGCCGACTACGACGTATTGCTGACCACCTATGCCCTGCTGCCCAAGGACATCGAGGTGCTCGAGCGGGTGCCGCTGCACGTATTGGTCCTCGACGAAGCCCAGTACATCAAGACCCCTGGCAGCAAGGCCGCGCAGACGGCGCGCCAGCTCAACGCGCGGCAACGCCTGTGCCTGAGCGGCACGCCGCTGGAAAACCATCTGGGCGAACTGTGGTCGCTGTTCCATTTCCTCATGCCCGGTTGGCTGGGTGACAGCAAACAGTTCAGCCGCAACTACCGCGTGCCGATCGAAAGGCAGGGCGACGAGGCACGCTTGCAGCATCTGAACGCGCGCATCAAGCCGTTTCTGTTGCGTCGGACCAAAGAGCAGGTGGCCACCGAGCTGCCGGCCAAGAGCGAGATCGTCCACTGGGTCGAACTCAATGACGCACAGCGCGACGTGTACGAGACGGTACGCCTGGCCATGGACAAGAAGGTCCGGGCCGAGATCGACCGCAAGGGCCTGGCACGCAGCCAGATCATCATTCTCGAAGCGTTGCTCAAGCTGCGCCAGGTCTGCTGCGACCTGCGTCTGGTCAACAGCGTTGCGCCGCCTGCACCAGGGCACAGCTCGGGCAAGCTGACCAGTCTGCTGCAATTGCTCGACGAACTGCTGGGCAACGGTCGACGCATTCTGCTGTTTTCCCAGTTCACCTCGATGCTGGGACTGATCGAACAGGAGCTGCACAAGCGCGGCGTGCCCTATGCGCTGCTCACCGGTACCACCCGCGACCGTCGGGCACCGGTCAAGGACTTCCAGGACGGCAAGCTGCAGATCTTCCTGATCAGCCTCAAAGCCGGCGGGGTGGGCCTGAATCTGACGGCGGCGGACACGGTCATTCACTATGACCCGTGGTGGAACCCCGCAGCCGAGCACCAGGCCACCGACCGCGCCTACCGAATCGGCCAGGAGAAACCGGTGTTCGTCTACAAGCTGATCACCCGTGGCACGGTAGAGGAAAAGATCCAGCGCCTGCAGCAGGAAAAGTCGGCCCTGGCGGCGGGCGTTCTCGATGCCCGCGAAGGCAGCGACTGGCGCCTGCAGGGCGACGATATCGACGCCCTACTCGCACCGCTGCCCAGCCCTCCCTCCCAGCGCCGCTGAACGCAGGTTCAGTCGAGGAAATCGACGACCGTTTCGCGCTGCCCCAGCAGGAACCCATCGGCCACCAGGCGCAGAGGCTGCAAGTCGGTATCGCTTCGACGGGCCTCGATCAACTGCGCGAAATAGTGGTAGAGCAATGGGTATTCGCCTGTCGTGGCGAGCGTCTGTGGCAAGTCGTCGATCAGCAGGTGTGCACCGCCATGGGTCAGGCGCAGGCAGCCTTCGGCGCAGCGCACCTCGATCTGCCAGAGTTCGTCGTGGCCGTGGTCCCAGTCGAACGCGGCGCTGACCGTCAGGCCGGTGGCGTCACTCATGGTCAGGTCGGCCGCAATCGGCGCCTGCCGGTTGCCGGGAAAGCGCAGGCTGGCGTGGGTGACGAACAGCGGTTCGGGCAACACGTGGCTGATGATCGACAGGGCGTTGATACCCGGATCGAACACACCCAGCCCCCCGGCCTGCCAGATCCACTGCTGGCCCGGGTGCCACTTGCGCACGTCCTCCTTCCACTGAACCGTGACCGCCTGCAGCTGCTTGCCCACCAGCCAGGCCCGCGCGGCCTCGACGCCTGCGGCGAAGCGCGAGTGCCAGGCGAACAGGCACGTCACGCCCTTCTCGGCGGCCAGTTCGACCAATGCCATGGCCTCACCGAGGCTGGCGCAGGGTGGTTTTTCCACCAGCACATGCTTGCCGGCCTCCAGGGCTTCACGCACTTGTGCATAACGGCCCTGGGGCGGCGTGCAGAAGGCCAGCGCCTGGATGTCCGGGCCGTTATCGAGCAGCTCGCGCAGGCTGCCGAAATGCGCGACACCGGGGCAAGGTGCCCCCAGCGTGGCCACTGCGGCCAGCTCGAAGGCCGGGTTGTCGCGCAGGGCGGGCACATGCTGATCCTGGGCGATCTTGCCGTAGCCGACCACGCCGAGACAAATGGGGGACATCGTGAACTCCTTTTTTATTGTTTGGCTGGGGCGTTATAGCAGTTACGCGGCTGCCGGCATACGCAGCGGCGTACAAGCGGCCAACGGGGATCGGACCGGGACTTGCATGCAGTCGGGCTGTCCATCACCGAAGTTGCGAGCCCGCCATGCCCGACCGCGCCCTGCCAGACCGCCCCATGCCCCCTGCCCTGCGCTTCATGCTGGCCGCCCGCCGCAGCGAGCTGGAAGGTCTGCGCGGACTTGCCGACACCTGCGAACTGGTGACCTTGATCAGCCGTCTGGTGCATGCGTTGCAGCGCGAGCGGGGCTACACCAATGTCTACCTGGGCAGCCAGGTCGAAACCTACCGCAGCCAACTCGACCTGCATACGGAACAGGCGCGGGCACTTGAACAGGACGTGCTGCAGCGGTTGCAGGCCATGGACCTGAACGCGGCCAGCGCTGCCGACCGTGCCCGCCTGTTCAATCGTGTGGCCTACGTGCTGCACGGCTTCGACGAACTGCCCGGCCTGCGCCGTCGCATCCGCGAACGTCTGCTGAGCCCCAGCGTCGCCACGGCGGCCCTGACCCGCCTGGTGGGTGGGCTCATGGCCGTGGTGTTCGAAGCGGCCGACACCGCCATTGATCCGAGTATCACCCGCGTACTGGTGGCGCTGTTCAATTTCATGCAGGGCAAGGAGCTGGCCGGCCAGGAACGCGCCACCGGCGTGGCGGGCTTCTCGGCAGGCTTCTTCGATGCCAGTGTGCAGGAGCGCATCCTGCACCTGACGCAAAGCCAGCAGCGCTGCTTCCAGACCTTCGGCGAGTTCGCCGACCCAGTGGCCGGGCAGCGCTGGGCCGACCTGCAGCACAGCGAGATCACCGCACAATTGCTACGCCTGCGCGAAGTGGGTATGCGCACCTCGGCGCAACACCCCGTGGACCCCGGCCTGTCGCAGCTGTGGTTCGAGCTGCACAGCCAGCGCATCGACCAGATGCACGAGGTAGAGACACACCTGGCCGAACAACTGCTCGCCAGCTGCCAGAGCAGCATCAAGCTGGCCAATGCCGACCTGGACAACCACCGCGTGCTGCTGCAACGCCTGGCCAGCCTGGAAACCATGGGCTGTGGCGATGCCCGCCTGTTCAGCGTGCAGGCCAGCGATCTCGACAGCCCGGCGCCCGACGGCCACGGCCCGCAGATGGGCCGCTCGTTGCTGGACCTGCTGCAGGCCCAGACCCACCGCCTGCAGGACGCCAACCTGCAGCTGGACGAAGCACGCCAGGCGCTCAACGAACGCAAGTTGGTGGAGCGCGCCAAGCAGTTGCTGATGAACGAATACGCGTTGAGCGAGAGCGAGGCCTACACCCGACTGCGGCAATCGGCGATGTCGCGCGGGCTGCGCATGGTCGACATGGCGCAGAATGTACTGGCCGTGGCCGGCAAGGGTTGATGCCGACATTGCGCCCTATTTGCACATCCCACGGGCGGCATGCTCCGCATCCGTGCACGGTGACGCGGCCTGAAGCTGGCAAACGGCCGCAGCGCCTGGCGCAGGCCGCCTTGGCACGCAACCTGCTTTGAGACCAACAGGACCGCAGCCACCTGTGGTCGACATTTCAAATCCTGGACAACGGTGTCCACGCGCTCCCGACAGCATTGCCGGGAACGGGTGAACGCCGTTTTTTTTGCATTTTTTTTTGGCCGCCACCAGCAGGGGAATCAGCGATGGATGACAAGCCTTTCAAAGGACACCCGGAAAGCGCACACGACGCCAAGCGTCGGCACTTTCTCAAGCAGTCGTTGACCGTCGCCGGTGCCGGCGCCGCCCTCGGCCTGCTGCCACCGGGGCTGTCTTCGGCGGTGTGGGCGGCGGGGAACGACGGCCTGGAAACCACCACGGCCAAGCTGGGCTTCATCGCCCTGACCGACGCCGCGCCGCTGTTCGTCGCCGACGAGAAAGGCTTTTTCGCCAAGCATGGCATGACCGGAGTGGAAGTGCTCAAGCAGTCGTCCTGGGGTACCACACGGGACAACCTGGTGCTGGGCGCGGCCGCCAATGGCATCGACGGCGCACACATTCTCACCCCCATGCCCTACCTGATCGCGGCCGGCAAGGTCACCCCCAACAACCAGCCGGTGCCCATGTACATCGTGGCGCGCCTGAACCTGGCCGGCCAGTGCATCTCGGTGGGCAACGAACACGCCGACCTCAAGCTGGGCCTGGATTCCGCGCCGTTCAAGGCCGCGCTGGCCAGCAAGCGGGCCAGTGGCAAGGCCGTCAACGCGGCGATGACCTTCCCCGGCGGCACCCATGACCTGTGGCTGCGCTACTGGCTGGCGGCAGGCGGGATCGACCCGAACAAAGACCTGTCGACGATCGTCGTGCCCCCGCCGCAGATGGTTGCCAACATGAAGGTCGGCAGCATGGACAGCTTCTGCGTGTGCGAGCCATGGAACGCCCAGCTCATCAACCAGAAGATCGGCTACACCGCCAACACCACCGGCGAGATCTGGAACAAGCACCCGGAGAAAGCCCTGGCGCTGCGCGCCGACTACGTCGACAAGAACCCCAACGCGACCAAGGCGCTGCTCAAGGCAGTGATGGAAGCGCAGATGTTCTGCGAGCAGCCGCAGAACAAGGAAGAAGTCGCGCAGATCTGCGCCAAGCGGCGCTGGATCAACGCGCCTGTCGCCGACATCACCGAGCGCATGAAAGGCAATTTCGATTACGGCAACGGCAAAGTGGTCAACGACAGTCCGCACATCATGCGCTACTGGGACGACTTCGCCTCCTACCCGTTCAAGAGCCACGACCTGTGGTTCCTCACCGAGAACAAGCGCTGGGGCTACCTGCCCAAGGACTTCGACAGCCAGGCGCTGATTGCCAAGGTTAATCGCTCCGACTTGTGGCGCCTGGCCGCTGCGGAACTGAACGTGCCCGCTGCGCAGATCCCGGATTCCGACTCGCGCGGTATCGAAACCTTTTTCGACGGCAAGACCTTCGATCCCCAGAACCCCCAGGCCTATCTCGACAGCCTGTCCATCAAGGCCCTGGCCTGATGTTTCCCGCACGCACCGGAGGTCATCATGAATGCTGAAGTGAAGAAGCTGCACAGCGCCGCGCAAGCGGTCGCCAAGGCTCAGGTCAAACCGCCGGTACTGGCGGGCCTGCTGAAGAACACCCGGCGCTTCGTGCTTCAGCAGTGCCTGCCGCCGGTGGTGATCGGTGCCCTGCTGTTGCTGGTCTGGCAATTGGTCTGCAGTGGCAAGGGCGCAGCGCTGCCGCCGCCTACCCAGGTGATCACCGACACCTGGGAGCTGATCGTCGATCCGTTCTACGACAACGGTGGCAATGACAAGGGCATGGCCTGGCAGTTGCTGGCGAGCCTGTCGCGGGTTGCCTATGGCTACGCCCTGGCCGTGGTGGTGGGGATCAGCCTGGGCGTACTGGTGGGGCAATCGACCTGGGCCATGCGCGGGCTCGATCCACTGTTCCAGATCCTGCGCACCGTGCCACCCCTGGCCTGGCTGCCGCTGTCGCTGGCCGGCTTCAAGGACAGCTATCCTTCGGCGATCTTCGTGATCTTCATCACCGCCATCTGGCCGATCATCATCAACACCTCGGTCGGCGTGCGCAACATCCCCGAGGACTACCGCAACGTGGCCAAGGTGCTGCGCCTCAATGGCGCGGAATACTTCAGCAAGATCATGCTGCCGGCGGCCGCGCCCTACATCTTTTCCGGCCTGCGCATTGGCGTCGGCCTGTCGTGGCTGGCGATCATCGCTGCCGAGATGCTGATCGGCGGCGTCGGCATCGGCTTCTTCATCTGGGACGCCTGGAACGCTTCGCGCATCAGCGACATCATCCTCGCCCTGGCCTACGTGGGGGTGGTCGGCTTCTGCCTCGACCGCCTGGTGGCGATGGTCGGACGCCTGGTCACCCGCGGCACTTCGCAAAGCTGAGGAGGCAACATGAGCCATTACTTGAGTATCGAAAACGTCGACAAGCACTTCGAGCGCGATGGCGTTACCAGCCAGGTGCTGCGCGGCATCAACCTCAACGTCGCGCGCGGTGAGTACATCTCCATCATCGGCCATTCAGGCTGCGGCAAGTCGACGGTGCTGAACATCGTCGCCGGGCTCATCGAGTCGAGCAATGGCGCGGTGATCCTCGACGGCAAGGAAGTGCGCCAGCCGGGGCCCGATCGCAGCCTGGTGTTCCAGAACCACTCGCTGCTGCCCTGGTTGACCGTCTATGAAAACGTCGCGCTGGGGGTGGACAAGGTCTTCAAGCGCAGCAAGAGCAAAAGCGAGCGCCACGCCTGGACCCTGCACAACCTGGAAATGGTCAACATGACCCACGCCCTGCACAAGCGTCCGAGCGAGATATCCGGTGGCATGAAGCAGCGCGTCGGCATCGCCCGCGCGCTGGCGATGCAGCCCAAGGTGCTGTTGCTCGACGAGCCGTTCGGCGCCCTCGATGCTCTGACTCGGGCGCACCTTCAGGATGAGGTGATGCGCATCCAGAGCGAGCTGCACAACACGGTGATGATGATTACCCACGATGTCGACGAGGCGGTGCTGCTCTCCGATCGCATCGTGATGATGACCAACGGCCCGGCGGCGACCATCGGCGAAATCCTCACCATCGACCTGCCGCGCCCGCGCAGCCGACTGGCCCTGGCCGACGACCCGAAGTACAACCAATACCGCCTGGCAGTGCTCAGCTTCCTGTACGAGAAGCAAGGCAAAGTCATCGAAGCGGTGGCCTGATCCACCGCATTGATCGCCGACGCGGCTCGCGCCGCTGCTATAGGGGAATGCAACCCGCCTGTAGGAGCGGTCCGTGGCCGCGAAACGAGCGCCGCGGCGCATCTGTCAATCCGCGGTGCCCCTTTCGCGGCCGATGACCGCTCCTATGGGGTACTTGCCACGGGGCGCGGGCGAACGAACGCTGGTTGGGGTCGGTCTACTGAATGCCGACCAGCGCGTGCAACCCGTGCAAATTTGCAGGCAACGCCTGCATTAATCTGCATTGAAAGCTGCAAACTTGCCTGTCACGATCGCCTGGTCCGCTTATTTATCTCAGGAAATCAATAACAAGCAGGGATTCAGCGATGACAGCTCAGGTCTTTCCCCCGCCCCAGCGCTCTTCCCTGGGGCTCGACGATCAGGTACTCGGCGAAGTCCGCAACCATATCGGTCACTTGACCCTCAACCGGCCAGCCGGTCTGAATGCACTCACCCTCGACATGATCCGTACCCTGCGCGGCTACCTGGATGCCTGGGCGCTGGACCCGCACATCCATGCCGTTGTAATGCGCGGCGCCGGCGACCGTGGCTTCTGCGCCGGCGGCGACATCCGCAGCCTCTACCACAGCCATCTCAACCAGGACGCCCTGCGCGAAGTGTTCTTCAACGAAGAATATGCGCTGGACCAATGCCTGCATCTGTACCGCAAGCCAGTCATGGCGCTGCTGGACGGCTATACCCTGGGCGGTGGCATGGGCCTGGCGCAGGCAGCCGAGCTGCGGGTAGTCACCGAACGCAGCAAACTGGGCATGCCCGAAGTGGCTATCGGCTATTTTCCCGATGTCGGCGCCAGCTATTTCCTGAGCCGTATCCCCGGCGAAATCGGCACTTACCTGGGGGTTACCGGCATCCAGCTCGAGGCGGCCGATGCACTCTACTGCGGCTTGGCCGACTGGTACCTGGAGAGCGACCGCCTGGCCCTGCTGGACGAGCGCCTGGACAGACTGCAATGGAGCGACAACGCCCTCAAGGACCTGCAGGGTGTGCTTGCCCGCCTCGGTGTGCAAACGCTCGCGGACGCCCCGCTGCACCGCTTGCGACCGGCCATCGACCACTTTTTCGGCCAGGACGACCTGACCAGCCTGGTCGAACAGCTGGAACACGTGAACGTCGCCGACAGCCAGGCGTGGGCACAGAACACCGCGCGGCTGATGCGCACCCGCTCACCGCTGGCCATGGCGGTCACCCTGGAGCTGCTGCGCCGCGGTCGCCACTGCTCCCTGGAAGAATGCTTTGCCCTGGAGCTGCATCTCAACCGCCAGTGGTTCGACCAGGGCGACCTGATCGAGGGCGTGCGTGCTTTACTGATCGACAAAGACAAGAACCCGCGTTGGAACCCACCGACGCTAGACCGGCTTACCCGCGCACGCGTCGAGCCATTCTTCCAAGGCCTCTGAGGCCGGAGTCTGCCATGCAAGACCTGGAACTGAGCGAAGAACAGATCATGATCCGCGACATGGCGCGCGACTTTGCCCGCGCCGAAGTGGCGCCCCATGCCCGTGCCTGGGAACAGGCAGGCTGGATCGACGATACCCTGGTGGCGCAGATGGGTGCCCTCGGCCTACTGGGCATGGTGGTGCCCGAACAATGGGGTGGCAGCTACACCGATTACGTCGCCTACGCCCTGGCCGTCGAAGAGATCTCCGCTGCCGACGGCGCGTTGGGTGCCTTGATGAGCGTGCACAACTCCGTAGGCTGCGGCCCGCTGCTCAACTACGGCAGCCCGGCGCAGCAGGACACCTGGCTGGCCGCCCTGGCCAGCGGCGAGGTCATTGGCTGTTTCTGCCTCACCGAGCCCCAGGCCGGTTCCGAAGCCAACAACCTGCGCACCCGCGCCGTGCTCGACGGCGACCATTGGGTGATCGACGGCGCCAAGCAGTTCGTCACCAATGGGCGACGTGCCAAGCTGGCCATCGTGTTTGCGGTCACCGACCCGGAGCTGGGCAAGAAAGGCCTGTCGGCCTTCCTGGTGCCCACCGACACCCCAGGTTTCACCGTCGACCGCAGCGAGCACAAGCTCGGCATCCGTGCCTCCGACACCTGTGCAATCACCTTGAGCCAGTGTCGCGTGCCGGCCGCCAATCTGCTCGGCGAACGCGGCAAGGGCCTGAACATCGCCCTGTCCAACCTCGAAGGCGGCCGCATCGGCATCGCTGCCCAGGCGCTGGGCATCGCGCGGGCCGCCTTCGAAGCGGCGCTGGGTTACGCCCGTGAACGCGTGCAGTTCGGCAAGCCGATCATCGAACACCAGAGCGTGGCCAACCTACTGGCCGACATGCAGGTGCAGGTCAACGCTGCACGCCTGCTGGTGCTGCACGCCGCACGCCTGCGCAGTGCCGGTCTGCCCTGCCTGTCCGAAGCTTCGCAGGCAAAGCTGTTCGCCTCGGAAATGGCCGAACGGGTCTGCTCCAGCGCCGTACAGGTGCACGGGGGCTACGGTTACCTTGAAGATTACCCCGTGGAAAAGTATTACCGCGATGCACGCATCACCCAGATCTACGAAGGCTCGAGCGAGATCCAGCGCATGTTGATCGCCCGCGAGCTGCGCAACTATCTGTTGTAGTGCCGCATGCAACACCTGCCATCGAGGGGGGGGCTGGTCAACGACCAGTCCCCCTTTTTGCTCAATGACCCTTGAACTGCGGCTCGCGCTTGGCGATGAACGCCGCCATGCCTTCTTTCTGATCTTCACTGGCAAACGCCGCGTGGAACACCCGCCGCTCGAAACGCACGCCTTCGGACAAGCTCACTTCGAAAGCGCGGTTGACGCTCTCCTTGACCATCATGGCGATCGGCAGCGACTTCGCCGCGATTTGCTGCGCAACCTCCAATGCTTCGTCGAGCAGTCGGTCGGCGGCCACGATACGGGCAACCAGCCCGGCCCGCTCCGCCTCCTCGGCGCCCATCAAGCGGCCGGTCAGGCACAGCTCCATGGCCTTGGCCTTGCCCACCGCATGAGTCAGACGTTGGGTGCCGCCCATGCCCGGCAGCACGCCGAGCTTGATCTCCGGCTGACCGAACTTGGCATTGTCGGCGGCCAGGATGAAATCGCACATCAACGCCAGCTCGCAACCCCCGCCCAAGGCAAAGCCGGCCACGGCAGCGATCATCGGCTTGCGCCGATTGGCAACCCGGTCGCTCTCATGGAACAGATCGTCGAGGTAGATCTGCGGGTAGCGCAGCTCTGCCATTTCCTTGATATCGGCGCCGGCGGCAAACGCCTTGGCAGACCCGGTAAGGACGATGCAACCGATCTCGCGATCGCTTTCCAGGCGATCGAGCGCCTGGTTCAATTCATCGATCAGCTGGGCGTTGAGGGCATTCAACGCCTGCGGCCGATTGAGCGTGATCAGGCCCACGCGACCGCGAGTTTCCAAGAGGATGGTTTCAAAAGCCATGGCATGTCTCCAGATAGAGGCATTGTCTGCCTCGCTGATTATTGTTGTATCGACCCTTGGGCGGCGAACTGCCCAGGATCGCGTCGTGTTTGTAGCATTCTGAAACCTGATAGCGGACATTCTTTCGCTGCAGCTCGGCACCACCTGGGCGTGCAAACCTCCAATGGATGCTACGGTACAGACCTGCGACACCCTGTGCCGGCGTGTCCACGTCACTTCACAGTCCACTCCAGGAGGTCCCCCATGCTTCGCCTGTCCACGCTGGCGCTCGCCGGCATCTTTGCCCAGCCACTGCTGGCCGCCGATTCGTCGCCCAGCTATGGTCCCGAACTGCAGGGCTTCGATTATCCGTACACGCTGCAACATTACGCCTTCGAGTCCCAGGGCAAAAGCCTGCAGATGGGTTATATGGACGTTGCTGCCAATGGCAAGGCCAACGGCCGCACGGTGGTACTGATGCATGGCAAGAATTTCTGCGGCGCCACCTGGGAAAGCTCGATCAAGGCCCTCAGCGATGCCGGGTACCGCGTGGTGGCGCCCGACCAGATCGGCTTCTGCACCTCCAGCAAGCCCGAGCACTATCAATACAGCTTCCAGCAGTTGGCCAACAATACCCATGACCTGCTGACCCGTATCGGGGTCAAGGAAGCGGTGATCATGGGCCACTCCACCGGTGGCATGCTCGCCACTCGCTACGCCTTGATGTTCCCCGAAGACACCGAGCGCCTGGCCATGGTCAACCCCATCGGCCTGGAAGACTGGAAAGCCATGGGCGTGCCCTATCGCAGCGTCGACCAGTGGTTCGACCGTGAAACCAAGGTCACCGCCGAAGGCATCCGCAACTACGAGCGCACCACCTATTACGGTGGTCGCTGGAAGCCTGAGTATGACCGCTGGGTAGACATGCTTGCGGGGTTGAACAAGGGTCCGGGGCATACCTTGGTGGCATGGAATTCGGCGTTGATCTACGACATGATCTTCACCCAGCCGGTGGTCTACGAGTTCAAGGACCTGCAGGTGCCGACCCTGCTGCTGATCGGCGACGCCGACACCACGGCGATCGGCAGTGACATCGCACCGCCCGAAGTCAAGGCCACGCTGGGCAAATACACCGTACTGGGCAAGCAGGCCAGCCAGCTGATTCCTCACAGCACACTGGTGGAGTTTGCCGGGCTTGGTCACGCCCCGCAAATGGAGGAGCCGGCGCGCTTCCACAAGGCCCTGCTCGACTGGCTGGACACTCCCCAGAAACCGCTTTGACAAGAGGCAACCCCCCATGCGAATAGCCGTCATCGACGACTGGCAATCGGTCGCTGAAAACGTGGTCGACTGGACCCCGCTGCAGGCCGTAGGCGACCTCGACTTCATTCACGACTACAGCGGCGGGAGCGCGGCGCTGGCCGAGCGCCTGGCGCCCTACGCCATCATCTGCGTGATGCGTGAACGCACGCTGTTCGACGCCGGTCTGCTGGAACGACTGCCGCAGCTCAAGCTGCTGGTGACCGGCGGCATGCGTAACGCAGCCATCGACCTGCAGGCCGCAGCCCGCCTGGGCATCCAGGTGGCCGGCACGGACAGCTACAAGCACGCCGCGCCGGAACTCACCTGGGCACTGCTGATGGCGCTGACCCGTGATCTGCTCGGTGAAGCGAACTCGCTGCGCGCTGGCGGTTGGCAGATCGGCCTGGGTGGCGATCTGCACGGCAGCACACTGGGCCTGCTGGGCCTGGGCAGTATCGGTGAAAAGGTGGCGCGCTTCGGTCAGGCGTTCGGCATGCGCGTGATTGCCTGGAGTCAGAACCTGACACCCGAGCGTGCCGCGCAGGTGGGCGTCGAATACGTGAGCAAGCAGCAACTGTTCGAGCAGGCCGATGTGCTCAGCGTGCACCTGGTGCTGAGCGAACGCAGCCGGGGGCTGGTCGATGCCCAGGCGCTGGGGTGGATGAAGTCGGGCGCGCGGTTGGTCAACACGTCGCGCGGCCCGATCGTCGACGAAGCAGCGTTGATTCAGTCCCTGCGTGATGGCCACCTGGGCGGCGCGGGGCTGGACGTGTTCGATCAGGAACCCCTGGCGCTGGACCATCCGTTCCGGACCCTGCCCAATGTGCTGGCAACGCCGCACATCGGCTATGTCAGCGGCAACAACTATCGGTTGTTCTTCAGCCAGATGATCGAAGACATACTGGCCTGGCATTCGGGCCAGCCAGTCCGCCTGCTGACCGGCTGACCGCAACCCTCAGTCGATCAGGCCGGCGCTGCGCAATGCCGCTGTCGCCTGCTGCCAACGCGGATGCCGGCGGTACTCGACGTCGGCGTGGGTCCGCCCGCGCATGGCGGCGATGCGTGGCGAGGGCTGCACGCCCATGCGCTGCGCCGCGCTCAAGGCCACCTCGGCCGCCGCCCGGTCGTTACACACCAGGCCCATGTCGCAACCAGCGCCAAGGGCCGCCTCGATACGGCTGGCGGCGTCGCCGACCACATGGGCGCCGGCCATCGACAAGTCGTCGCTGAAGATCACCCCTTCGAAGCCCAGCTCGCCGCGCAATATGTCCTGCAGCCAACGGCGCGAAAAGCCGGCTGGGTTGCTGTCTACCTGGGGGTAGATGACATGGGCCGGCATGACCGCCGCCAGCTTGCCTGCCAGCCGCGCGAATGGCACCAGATCGCAGGCGCGAATCTGCTCGAGGCTGCGCTCGTCGGTGGGAATTGCCACGTGAGAATCGGCTTCCGCCCAGCCGTGACCGGGAAAATGCTTGCCGCATGCCGCCATGCCTGCCGCATTCATGCCACGGATGAACGCGCCCGCCAGCAGCGTGGCCCGCTCGGGATCGCCTTCGAACGCGCGGGTGCCGACCACGGCGCTGTGCCCGTGATCCAGGTCCAGCACCGGCGCAAAACTGAGGTCCAGCCCGACCGCCAGTACTTCGGCGGCCATCAACCAGCCGCAGTGCTCGGCCAGGACGGCCGCATCCGCGTGGTATGCCACCTCGCGCATGGCCGGCAGACGCACGAAGCCCTGGCGCAGCCGTTGCACACGCCCGCCCTCCTGATCAACGGCCAGGATCAGGTCGGGCCGAACAGCGCGAATCGCGGCGGTCAACTCGCGTACCTGACGCGGATGCTCGATGTTGCGCGCGAAAATGATCAACCCGGCCACTTCGGGCTGGCGCAGCAGATGGCGGTCCTCGGCGCTGAGCCAGGTACCGGCGACGTCGACCATCAGGGAGCCTTGCAGACGAGCGCTCATGGATTTTCCTTGTAGAGAGGGATCTGGAGGGCGACCGGGCACACGTCAGGCCTTGGCAACCGCCGGGGCGCTCTTGCTGCGTGGCCGCAATTGAGCGGCGGCCATGGCCTGGTCGGTCACCGCACTCTGCGCGCGCATGCCTGCAGCGAGGAACGGCACCATCAAGCGCATTACCTGTTCGATCGAGGTATCGACGCCGAAATCGGTTTCCGCGATGGCACGCAGTGCCTTGATCCCGGACATGCTGAAGGCGGCAGCGCCCAGCATGAAATGCACGCGCCAGAACAGTTCGAGGGGGGGAATGCGCGGTGCGGCTTCGTTGACCAGCAGCATGTAGCGACGAAAGACCTTGCCGTACATGTCTTCCAGGTAACGGCGCAAGTGACCCTGGCTCTGGCTGAAGGCCAGGCCCAGCAAACGCATGAAGATGGAGAGATCGTTGCCGCTGCGCGGCTGGACCACGAGCGCCTGCTCTACCAGAATTTCCAGCAGCTCTTCGAGGCTGGCCTTGGGCATCGCGCTGGTCTGCCGCCGTTCCAGCTCGCGGTCGAGGCTGGCACAGAAAGGCCCGAGAAATCTGGAGAATACCGCCTGGATGAGCGCTTTCTTCGAACCGAAGTGGTAGTTCACCGCCGCCAAGTTGACCCCAGCCTTGCTGGTGATCAGGCGCAGCGAGGTTTCCGCGAAGCCTTTCTCTGCAAAAAGCTGTTCGGCGGCATCGAGGATGCGTTCAACGGTTTCCGACTGGGCCATGGCAACTCCGCCTGACAAACACTTGTTTGAAACATACGTTTCAAAGTGCGTGACTGTCAAGTCCATACAGGCTTTTCGTGGCCATGCGGTCACGTATTAAAGCATACAAATTCATCGCCTTAGCGCAGCATGCGAACTTCGGCAGGCGACGCGCCCGGAAAACGGTATTGCCAAGGGCCATCTACTGTATATAATCCCAGTCACTGTACAAAAAGACAGAGCCATCGACATGTTGAAATTGACGCCACGCCAAGCTGAAATTCTGGCCTTCATCAAGCGCTGCCTTGACGACAATGGCTTTCCACCTACCCGTGCGGAAATTGCTCAGGAACTGGGGTTCAAGTCACCCAACGCGGCCGAGGAACACCTCAAGGCACTGGCGCGAAAAGGCGCCATCGAAATGACCCCGGGCGCCTCGCGCGGCATCCGCATCCCCGGCTCCGAAGCCCGCAACGACGACGCCAGCCTGCCAGTCGTCGGGCGCGTTGCTGCAGGTGCGCCGATTCTGGCGCAGGAACACATCGAAGAGTCCTGCAAGATCAACCCGGGCTTCTTCCATCCTCGCGCCGACTACCTCCTGCGCGTACAGGGCATGAGCATGCGTGACGTCGGCATTCTCGACGGTGACCTGCTGGCCGTGCACACCTGCCGCGAAGTCCGCAACGGGCAGATCGTGGTGGCGCGCATCGGCGACGAAGTCACCGTGAAGCGGTTCCAGCGCGAAGGCAACAAGGTTTTCCTGGTCGCGGAAAACCCCGACTTCGCACCCATTGAAGTCGACCTCAAGGATCAGGATCTGGTCATTGAAGGTCTGAGCGTCGGCGTCATTCGTCGATAAGGAGGCATCATGCAGTTTCCCCTGTCACCCCAACAAGCACAAATGTCGCTGTTCGAAGCATTCATGGCTGCACCGGTAACGCCGCTGTTCAAGGAGGCCGTAGAATCGCCCTGGACTGTCGCCGATCCGGATGTATTCAGCGAGATGTCTCTGCGTGGTGCCGCGGGGAACTGCCTGAACCTGCTGGCACCCATGCTGCGGGAATTGAGCGAAGAGCAGGACGCGCGCTGGTTGACGCTGATCGCTCCGCCGGCCAGCCTGACGCAGGCCTGGCTACGCGATGCAGGGCTCAATCGCGAACGCATATTGCTGCTGCAGCCGCGCGGTATGCAAAGCGCCCAGCAGTTGGCATGCGAGGCGCTGCGCCTGGGGCGCAGCCATACCGTGGTGAGCTGGCTCAACCCACTGCCGTCCGTGGCGAGGCAGCAATTGATGGCAGCGGCGCGCCAGGGCAGCGCACAGAGCCTGAACATCCGTTTGGGGTGATACCTGCGGTCAAACGATACTGCCCGCCAAGGCCAGCGCAAGGCGCTCGCTGCGTGGCAGGATCAGTGCAGGACGTGCGGCCCGTCGTCCTTGTCGATTTCGCCTTCTACCAGCTTGCCGGCCATCTGCACACCGACACTGAGCATGGCCTTGGCCACTTCCACGTGCTGGCCCTGCAGGAATGCCTTGGCATCTTCGGAAAAATTCAGCGTCACCAGCGAACCTTCGTCCTCGGCACGACGCAACTCGATGCGGCCGTCAGGCAGCTCGACAATCTCAAGAAAGGACGTTGGCATAAGGACATGTTCTCCACGAAAGGCGGGCATTGTAGCAGTGCCAGTGCAAATCAGCACTCACTCAGCCCTTCGCGGAAACGAACGGTCAGGCCCTTGAGCTGCTGACGCCAGCTTTCGAGCACCTCGCGGCTGAGTTCCGGCTCTTCGACTTCATCCAGATTGACTGCCTGGATGAGTGGCTGGGTCACATCGCCCTTGGGCTTTTTGGGCGCCTTGGGCGGCACGAACAGCGCGCTGTGCGCCGCAAGCAGTTGCGCCAGCCAGGTATGCGAATGCTGGGCCAGCTCCACCAACTCCGCCAGCTCGGGAATGGACGTGCCGTCGAGCGCTTGCGGGGTCAGCAGGTTTTCCGCACGGGCAGTGCCGGCCTGAGGCAGGCGGTAATAACCAGCGATCTCGTGACACAGCCCCAACAATGCACCGTACAGGTGGAACAGCGCGGATTCGCGCTGCGCCTGCAGCTGAGCCTGCGCATTGATGGCCTGGCCCAGTTCGGCCTTGCCCATGGCTTCCAGCGCCAGCCCGGCGAAATAGATTTTCTGGTTGGTACGGGTATAGAGCTCATAGGCCATGCTGGCGATCTCCGCAGTGAACACTCGACTGCCACAGTGTCGGGAACCTGCCCAGCCAGTGCAAGCCACAAATGAAAAGGCCGCACAGCCCTGGGGACGGTGCGGCCTTGGTGCTGACAGCGCTTCAGCGCTTGTCTTCGACCTTCCACGTCTTGCCGTCGTAGAACGCCTTCCAACCGGTCGGTTTGCCCTCGACCTCGCTCTGCACGTACTGCTCCTTGGTCTTGCGGCTGTAGCGAATCACGGTCGGACGGCCGTCCGGGTCCTTGATCGGCGCGTCGAACAGGAAGCTGTACTTGGGATCGATCTCATCCTTGTGCGGGATGATCTCGAGCACCAGGGGGGCGCGAGTCTCGCGGTTCTTCGGAAACTGGCTGGCCGCCAGGAACAGACCGGATGCGCCATCGCGCAGCACGTAGGTATCGTTGACCTTCTCGCACTTGAGTTCGGGCATCTTCACCGCGTCCATCTTGGGCGGCGCCGCCTCGCCACTCTTGAGCAGCTTGCGGGTGTTCTTGCACTCCGGATTGGTGCAGCCGAAGAACTTGCCGAAACGGCCGGTTTTCAACTGCATCTCGCTGCCGCACTTGTCGCACTCCAGGCTCGGCCCTTCGTAGCCCTTGATGCGGTAGTTGCCCTCTTCGATCTCGTAGCCCGGGCAGTCGGGGTTGTTCCCGCAGATGTGCAGCTTGCGCTTCTCATCCAGCAGGTACGCGTCCATGGCGGTCGCACAGACCGGGCAGCGATGCTTGCCGCGCAGAATCTGCGACTCGGACTCGCCCTCGTCGTCGGCCGCTATCTCATCACCTGGAATCAGGTTGATGGTGGCCTTGCAGCGCTCCTTGGGTGGCAGCGCATAGCCCGAACAGCCCAGGAACACCCCGGTGGATGCGGTACGGATCATCATCGGCCGACCGCATTCGCGGCAGGCGATGTTGGTCAGGGTCGGCAGGTTGGCGCGCATGCCGCTGTCGGCCGCACCCGCAACGTCCAGCTTGCCCTTGAAGTCACCGTAGAACTCGTCGAGAACGTTCTTCCAGTCGCGCTCGCCGTGCGCCACGTCATCGAGGTTCTCTTCCATGCCGGCGGTAAAGCCGTAGTCCATGAGGTTGGAGAAGCTTTCGGACAGCCGCTCGGTGACGATGTCGCCCATCTTTTCCGAGTAGAAGCGACGGTTGTGCAGCGCCACGTAACCACGGTCCTGGATGGTCGAGATGATCGCCGCGTAGGTCGACGGACGACCGATGCCGCGTTTTTCCATCTCCTTGACCAGGCTCGCTTCGGAATAGCGCGCAGGCGGCTTGGTGAAGTGCTGGGTAGGGTCCAGGTGCAGCAACTTGAGCTGCTCACCCTGGTTCATTTCCGGCAGCACGTCGTCGTCGCCCGGCTTGCTCATCTGCGGCAGCACGCGAGTGTAGCCGTCGAACTTGAGGATACGGCCCTTGGCGCGCAGCTCGAAATCACCCGCTGCCACCGTGACGGTGGTCGACAGGTACTGGGCAGGCGGCATCTGGCACGCGAGGAACTGGCGCCAGATCAATTCATAGAGGCGCTCGGCATCGCGTTCCATGCCGTTCAGCTTGCTCGGATGAGTGTTCACGTCCGATGGGCGAATGGCTTCGTGTGCTTCCTGGGCGCCCTGCTTGCTGCCGTACACCATCGGTGCTTCCGGCAGGTACTTCTTGCCGAACTCGTTCTCGATGTAGGCGCGGGCCATCTCCACGGCGTCGACCGACAGATTGGTCGAGTCGGTACGCATATAGGTAATGTAGCCGGCCTCGTACAAGCGCTGCGCCATCATCATGGTCTTCTTTACGCCGTAGCCCAGGCGGTTGCTCGCGGCCTGCTGCAGCGTGGAAGTAATGAACGGGGCCGACGGCTTGCTGCTGGTCGGCTTGTCTTCGCGCTTGACGATGCTGTAGCTGGCATCCTTGAGCTTGGCCAGCGCGGCCATGGCGTGGGCTTCGTTCAGGGGCTTGAAGGCTTCGCCGTTCTCGCGAGCCACTTCGAAACGCACCTTGGCGGCCTTGGCCGACGCCAGGTCGGCGTGCACTTCCCAGTATTCCTCGGGGTTGAACGCGCGGATTTCACGCTCACGCTCGACCACCAGCTTCACCGCGACAGACTGCACGCGACCAGCGGACAACCCGCGGGCGATCTTCTGCCAGAGCAGCGGCGACACCATGTAGCCAACCACGCGGTCGAGGAAACGCCGCGCCTGCTGGGCGTTGACACGGTCGATGTCCAGCTCGCCGGGGCGAGAGAAAGCTTCCTGGATGGCCTTCTTGGTGATCTCGTTGAACACCACGCGCTTGTAGCGGCTGTCATCGCCACCGATGGCTTCGCGCAGGTGCCAGGCAATGGCTTCCCCCTCGCGGTCCAAGTCCGTCGCCAGATAGATGGTGTCGGCGTCCTTGGCCAGCCGGCGCAGTTCCTCGATGACCTTTTCCTTGCCGGGGAGGATCTCGTACTTGGCCTTCCAGCCCTGGTCCGGATCGACGCCCATGCGTGCCACCAACTGCTTGCGGGCCTTTTCCTTGGGCGACAGCGCCGGCGCGTCGGCAGCCGCAGCCTTGCCGCGCTTGGCGGCCGGCTCCTTGCTGGCGCTCGCCGAACCGCTGGTGGGCAAGTCTCGGATATGGCCGATACTCGACTTCACCACGTACTGGTCACCCAGATACTTGTTGATGGTCTTGGCCTTAGCCGGGGATTCCACAATGACCAGCGATTTGCCCATGGATCGGAAAATTCCTGAATACTTGAAATGAAAGGCATGCGGCGCCTTGCGAGGCCCCGCTATATATAGTGGTGAGAACGTGAGGTCAAGCGCCGAGGTTCAAGCGGTCGGCGCCTGCGGAACGGAAAACAGGCTGGGTTCGGCCTTCACCAAAGCAAAGCGCGGGACGCTCTCGCCGTCAACCTCGACCGACTCCAGGAACATGCTCAGCGGGCGCACCCAGAGGCCGAATTCACCGTACAGCGCCTGGTAGAACACCACTTCCTGTTCGTCCTCGGAACTGCGCGCGACGCCGTAGACACGATACTCGGGGCCTTTGTAATGACGATAGAGCCCTGGTTGTATATGCATGTTGCGCCTCGCTTGAAATACTTTTTCGAATGAACCGGGAAAAAACAAAACCGGGACACTGGGCCCCGGTTCGTTCGACTCGCTCGTCAGGACTAGACGCGCTCGAAGACCGTGGTGATGCCCTGCCCCAGGCCTACACACATGGTGGACAGGCCGAAAGTGCCGCCATTCTGCTTCATGACATTGAGCAAAGTGCCGGAAATTCGTGCGCCTGAACAGCCAAAAGGATGCCCCAGGGCGATCGCGCCGCCATGCAGGTTAACCTTCTCGTTCATCTTGTCGAGCACTTTCAGATCCTTCAGCACAGGCAGGGCCTGTGCGGCGAAGGCTTCGTTGAGTTCGATGAAGTCGATGTCGGCAATGCCCAGACCTGCGCGCTTGAGCGCTTTCTGGGTGGCCGGAACCGGCCCGTAGCCCATGATCGCGGGGTCGACGCCGGCCACTGCCATGGAGCGGATTACCGCCAATGGCGTGATGCCCAGGTCCTGGGCGCGCTGCGCCGACATCACGATCATGCACGAGGCACCGTCGGTGATCTGCGACGAAGTACCGGCCGTGACCGTACCGCCCTTCGGGTTGAAGGCAGGCTTGAGCGCCGCAAGGCTTTCCAGGGTGGTGTCGGGGCGAATCGTTTCATCGTAGTCGAAGACCTTGATGAAGCCATTTTCGTCGCAACCCTGCATCGGGATGATCTCGTCCTTGAACTTGCCCTGGACCGTGGCCTGGTGGGCCAACTGGTGCGAGCGCACGCCGAAGGCATCCTGCTGTTCGCGAGTGATGCCGTGCATTTTACCGAGCATCTCGGCGGTAAGCCCCATCATGCCCGAGGCTTTCGCGGCGTACAGCGACATGTGCGGGTTCGGATCCACGCCGTGCATCATGCCGACATGGCCCATGTGCTCGACGCCGCCGACCACGAACACGTCGCCGTTGCCGGTCATGATCGCCTGGGCGGCAGTGTGCAGCGCGCTCATGGACGAGCCGCACAACCGGCTGACGGTCTGGCCGGCCGCAGTGTGCGGGATCTGCGTCATCAGCGAAGCCATGCGGGCGATGTTCCAGCCCTGTTCCAGGGTCTGGTTGACGCAGCCCCAGATCACGTCCTCGACTTCGGCCGGATCGACCTTGGCATTGCGCTCCAGCAGCTTGCTGATCAGGTGCGCCGACATGTCCTCGGCGCGCGTGTTGCGGTGCATGCCGCCTTTGGAACGGCCCATGGGGGTGCGACCGAAGTCGACGATCACCACGTCTCTAGGATTCAAGCTCATCAGTCATTCACCCTTGTTCTGTACGTTGGCCGCTTGCCCGAAGAAGGTCTGGCCAGCACGCGCCATTTCACGAAGCTTCTGCGTAGGCTGGTACAGCGGACCCAGTTCGGCGTAGCGGTCGGCCAGTTCGACGAATTCGGCCACGCCCAGCGAATCGATGTAGCGCAGCGCGCCGCCGCGGAACGGAGGGAAACCGATGCCATAGACCAGGCCCATGTCGGCCTCGGCCGCGGTTTCGACGATGCCGTCTTCCAGGCAGCGTACGGTTTCCAGGCACAGCGGGATCATCATCCAGTTGACGATGTCCTCATCGGAGACCTCGCGCTGTTCGTAGATCACCGGCTTGAGCACGTCCAGCGCCGCAGGATCGGCCACCTTCTTCGGCTTGCCGCGCTTGTCGGTTTCGTAGGCATAGAAGCCCTTGCCGTTCTTCTGCCCCAGGCGGTTGGCCTCGTACAGCGCGTCGATGGCGGAGCGACGCTCGTCTTTCATGCGATCCGGAAAGCCTTCGGCCATCACATCACGGCCATGATGGCCGGTGTCGATGCCGACCACGTCCATCAGGTAGGCCGGGCCCATGGGCCAGCCGAATTTCTCCATGACCTTGTCGATGCGCACGAAATCGACACCGGCGCTGACCAGCCGGGCGAAACCGCCGAAGTATGGGAACAGTACGCGGTTCACCAGGAAGCCGGGGCAATCGTTGACCACGATGGGGTTCTTGCCCATCTTGCGGGCATAGGCCACGGTGGTCGCCACGGCAACCTCACTGGACTTCTCGCCACGGATCACTTCGACCAGCGGCATCATGTGCACCGGGTTGAAGAAGTGCATGCCGACGAAGTTTTCCGGACGCTTGAGCGCCTGGGCCAGCAGGTTGATGGAAATGGTCGAGGTGTTGGACGCCAGAATGGTGTCGTCCTTGACCTGCGCCTCGACTTCGGCCAGCACTGCCTGCTTGACCTTGGGGTTTTCCACCACCGCTTCGACGACGATGTCGACATGACCGAAATCGCCGTAGGACAGCGTCGGACGAATGTCGTTGAGCGCTTCGGCCATCTTCGCCGGGGTCAGGCGACCTTTTTCGACGCGCGCGCCGAGCAGCTTGGACGCCTCGGCCAGGCCCTGTTCGATGCCCTTCTCGTTGATGTCCTTCATCAGGATCGGCGTGCCCTTGAGCGCCGACTGATAGGCGATGCCACCGCCCATGATGCCAGCGCCCAGCACGGCCGCCTGACTCACATCGCGGGCCACCTTGTCGTAGCCACGGGCCTTGCGCTTGAGCTCCTGATCGTTGAGGAACAGGCCGATGAGGCTTTGCGCAGCCGAGGTCTTGGCCATCTTGGCGAAGCCGGCGGCTTCGATTTCGAGGGCTTTCTCGCGACCGAAACTGGCTGCTTTCTGGATGGTCTTGATGGCCTCGACCGGCGCCGGATAGTTGGGCCCGGCCTGGCCGGCGACGAAGCCCTTGGCGGTTTCGAACGCCATCATCTGTTCGATGGCATTGAGCTTGAGCTTGACCAACTTGGGCTGGCGCTTGGCCTTGTGATCGAACTCGCCGCTGATGGCGCGCTGGAGCAGGTCTAGCGCGGCGGCCGCCAGCTTGTCCGGCGCCACCACCGCATCGACTGCACCCACCTTGAGCGCATCGTCGGCGCCGTTTTCCTTGCCCGACGCAATCCACTCGATGGCATTGTCGGCGCCGATGATGCGCGGCAGGCGCACCGTGCCGCCGAAACCTGGGTAGATGCCCAGCTTGACCTCGGGCAGGCCGATCTTCGCTTCGCTGGACATGACCCGGTAGTCGGCAGCCAGGCACATTTCCAGGCCGCCGCCCAGGGCGATGCCGTTGATGGCGGCGACCGTCGGCACTTCGAGGTCCTCGAAGTCGCTGAAGATGCGATTGGCCTGCAGGTTGCCCGCGACCAGCTCGGCTTCGGGCAACTTGAAATTCTCGACGAATTCGGTGATGTCCGCACCGACGATGAAGACGTCCTTGCCACTGGCGACGATCACGCCCTTGACCGAAGCGTCGGCCTTGATTGCCAGGATCGCTTCGCGCAGCTCTTCGAGCGTGAGGCGGTTGAATTTGTTGACGGACTCGCCCTTGAGGTCGAACCGCAGTTCGACGATGCCGCTTTCAAGAGCCTTCACCGTGATGGCTTTACCTTCGTAAATCATCCACTGATCTCCACGATATGGAAGCTGAACAGTACACGCCTGACGCTGGATAAAAGGGGGCGATACATGGCCGCCACTCTCTGTAGCCAGGCATACCCGTCAGCGCGGTAGTCGGGATAGTGCTGGAGCGTGACTGAAAAACGCTCGATTCATACGCCCGTTTGATTGGGCTGCGTGTACATTCACGGAATTGCGGGCGATTGTCAAATGCCGCGCCAGCCGCGAGAAAACGCGACTTTGCGGTCATTTCTGGAATGCGCAGAAACGCGCACCTGCGACAGCCTGCCGCAGGCATATGACGATAGCTCGAGACAACGATCAAGCCAGTGCTTGCAGGACCTTTTCAATATCCTGAAGCACCTTTTCGTCACCCTTCTCGCCCCAGTACAACGCGAGCATCTGCGGCCCGGCTTCGAGCTTGTAGACGTCAGCGGGCAACGTGGCCAGGTGAGGCAGCAGCAGCGGATCGATACAGGCTTCGCGCCACTGGTTGCACCAGACCCCTGGCTCGGTCTGCCAGTAGCTCCAGCTGTCGACCCTGCCCTTGCGGCGTGGCCGATGGTATTGCGCACAGGGGTCGGGTGGCTCGACGCTGAGCCAGTGCGGCCACTGCTGGGGAGCCAGCTGCATGGCCAGGCCCATCCGCCGCGCCTGCAGGCGCACGGCCATGCGGCCGCTCTGGCTGCGCGACGGCCGCAGCCATACCATGGGGCTGAGAATCAGCGCAAGGATTGACACGACTATCCACACCGTCATAAAGAGTACACCCGCTAAGCGTTTCAAATAGATCGGCGAGGGTTGTTCATGTTGCGCCTCGCCCAAACAGTCCATACTCAAGCTATCGCAATCGTCAGGAGTGCTTCTCATGCCCTACCAACACATTCTGGTCGCCGTCGACCTCACCGAGGAGTGTGACCCGGTCATCAAGCGGGCCCGGGAGCTGGCGGTCAGCAACGGCGCCAAGCTCTCGCTGGTGCACATCGTCGAACCCATGGCCATGGCTTTCGGCGGGGACGTGCCGATGGACCTCTCGCAGTTGCAGCAGCAGCAGTTCGATCAGGCCAAGGAGCGCCTGGAAACGCTGAAGGTCAAGTACCCGGACCTGGTCGTCGGCGATTGCCACCTGACCTACGGCCAGCCGCGTCAGGAGATTCACAACCTGGCGAAGAAATCGGAATGCGACCTGGTGGTGGTCGGCAGTCATGGCCGTCATGGCCTGGCATTGCTGCTTGGCTCGACGGCCAACGACGTGTTGCACGGTGCGCCGTGCGACGTTTTGGCGGTGCGCCTGGTCAAGCGCGCCGAATAAGGATCATCAGCGGGGCCGAGCAGCAGCTGCGGCCTCGCTGATGATTCCAGGGTCGAGGGCTCAGGCGTCGAGTTCGGCCCAGCGCTCGACCATGACTTCCAGCTCGGCCTGCGAGGCTTCCAGCTTGGCCATCACCTCCGCCGTCTGCGCGGCAGGCCGCTGATAGAACCCGGCATCGGCCATCTCGGCTTCCAGCGCAGCGATTTCCTGCTCCTTGGCTTCGATCTGGCCCGGCAGGGCTTCCAGCTCGCGCTGCAGCTTGTAGCTGAGCTTCTTCTTGGCGGGCGCCGGTGCTTCCACAGGTGCAGGCTCTGCGGCCTTGACCACGGCGCTGTTGAGCTCGGCCTTGCCTGACTTGTTCTCGGTCACGCCGAGCAGCTTGGGCGAACCGCCCTGGCGGATCCAGTCCTGATAGCCACCGACGTATTCGCGAACCTTGCCCTCGCCTTCGAACACCAGCGTGCTGGTGACCACGTTGTCGAGGAAGGCCCGGTCGTGGCTGACCATCAATACGGTGCCCTTGAAAGCGGACAGCACTTCTTCGAGCAGTTCGAGGGTCTCGACGTCGAGGTCGTTGGTCGGTTCGTCCAGCACCAGCAGGTTGGCCGGCTTGCTGAACAGCTTGGCCAGCAACAGGCGCGCCCGCTCACCGCCCGACAGGGCCTTGACCGGCGTGCGTGCACGCTGCGGGCTGAACAGGAAGTCGCCCAGGTAGCTCAGCACGTGGCGGCTCTGACCGTCGATGTCGATGAAGTCGCGGCCCTCGGCAACGTTGTCGATGACGGTCTTTTCCAGGTCGAGCTGGTGACGCAACTGGTCGAAGTAGGCAACGTCCAGGCGTGTGCCGACGTCGACCGAACCGTTGGTGGGCTGCAGGTTGTCGAGCATCAGTTTGAGCAGCGTGGTCTTGCCGGTACCGTTCGCCCCCAGCAGGCCGATACGGTCCTCGCGCTGCAGGACCATGGAGAAGTCCTTGATCAGCATCGGCCCACCCGGATGGGCGAAGCTGACGTTGTCGAGCACCATCACCTGCTTGCCGGACTTGTCGGCGGTATCGAGCTGGATGTTGGCCTTGCCGGTACGTTCGCGACGTTCGCCGCGCTCCACACGCAGGGCCTTGAGCGCACGCACCCGGCCTTCGTTGCGGGTGCGTCTGGCCTTGATGCCCTGGCGAATCCACACTTCTTCCTGGGCCAGGCGCTTGTCGAACAGCGCGTTGGCGGTTTCCTCGGCCGACAGCATGGCCTCTTTGTGCACCAGGAAGCTGGCGTAGTCGCCGTTCCAGTCGATCAGGCCGCCGCGATCGAGCTCGAGAATGCGCGTGGCCAGATTCTGCAGGAAGGAACGGTCGTGAGTGATGAACAGCACCGCCCCCTGGAAATCCTTGAGGGCTTCTTCGAGCCAGGCGATCGCGCCGATGTCCAGGTGGTTGGTCGGTTCGTCGAGCAGCAGCAGGTCAGGTTCGGACACCAGCGCCTGGGCCAGCAGGACGCGGCGGCGCCAGCCACCGGACAGCTGCTTCAAGGTCTTGTCGGCGGGCAGCTGCAGGCGGCTCAGGGTGCTGTCGACCAGTTGCTGCAGGCGCCAGCCGTCACGGGCTTCGAGATCCTGCTGGACATGCATGAGCTTGTTCAGGTCTTCGTCGGTGACGATGTTCTGGCTCAGGTGATGGTACTCGGCCAGCAGCGCGCCGACCCCGTCCAGGCCCTCGGCAACCACGTCGAACACGGTCCGGTCGTCGGCCACCGGCAGTTCCTGCGGCAGCTCGCCGATCTTCAGCCCCGGCGCACGCCAGACGGCGCCGTCGTCGGGTTTCTGCACGCCCTTGACCAGCTTCAGCATGCTGGATTTGCCAGTGCCGTTGCGGCCGATGATGCACACCCGCTCACCACGGGCGATCTGCCAGGACACCTTGTCCAACAACGGCATCGCGCCGAATGCAAGGGACACATCGCTGAATTTGAGCAGGGTCATGAGCTTCTCCAAAAACCGGGCGCGCATTCTAACCGACTTTTGCCCTGGCAGACCGAAGGCGGCAATAAAATGAATGATCCTGAACGCTTTCATCGCGCCTGCCCTAGAGGCTAAGCTAGGCTCACTTCTTTAGTGCTGGCACTGCCGACACTTGTCACGTCTTTTCTGCCTGGAAGTCTCATGCGCAGTCGCCTGTTCAGCTTGTTGTCCTGCCTCATCCTCTCTGCATCCAGTGTCGCCAACGTCCAGGCCGCCGACCTGGCCACGCAGCGTCAATACTACGACGAGGCCAAGCGCGCCCTGGCCAAGGGCGACAGCGGTCCGTACATGCGCTACGCCGCCGAGCTTCAGGACTACCCGCTGGAGGCCTACCTGGCCTACGACGAGCTCACCCCGCGCCTGCGCAGCGCCAGCAACGCCGAGATCGAAGGCTTTCTCGCCAAGCACGGCGACCTGCCCCAGGCCAACTGGATGAAACTGCGCTGGCTGCGGCAGCTCGCCGAGCGCGGCGAGTGGGCGCCGTTCGTCAAATACTACGACCCCAAGCTCAACTTCAAGGAGCTCGACTGCCTGTACGGCCAGTACCAGCTGAGCAACAGCCAGCTGCGCGCCGAAGGCTATGCCAATGCCGACAAACTGTGGCTCACCGGCAAATCGCTGCCCACGGCCTGCGACGGGCTGTTCCAGCGCTGGGCCAGCGAAGGCCAGCTGACCGAGAACAAGCGCTGGCAGCGCGCCAAGCTCGCAGCCCAGGAGCGCAACTACCCGTTGGCCACCAGCCTGGTGCAAAGCCTGACCAGCCTGTCGAGCCAGGGTCGACTGCTGCTGGATGTCGCGCAGAAACCCGAACTGCTCGACCAACCGGCGCGTTTCATGCCGGTCGACGAAGCCATGTCCGACGTGGTCGGGCTGGGGCTGCGCCGCCTGGCCCGTCAGGACCCGGAAAAAGCCATGCGCATGCTCGACAGCTATGCCAGCAGCATGCGTTTCTCGGCCGAGGAGAAGGTTGCCATCGCCCGCGAGATCGGCCTGACCCTGGCGCGGCGCTACGATCCGCGGGCGCTGGAGCTGATGACTCGCTACGATCCGGAGCTGCGCGACGACACCGTGACCGAATGGCGCCTGCGCCTGCTGCTGCGCCTGGGCCGCTGGCAGGACGCCTACGACCTGACCACCCGCCTACCCAAGGACCTGGCCAAGACCAACCGCTGGCAGTACTGGCAGGCGCGCAGCCTGGAGCTGGCCCAGCCGCAGAGTGCCAAGGTGCCTTCGCTGTACAAGGCGGTGGCCAAGGAGCGCGACTTCTACGGCTTCCTGGCGGCCGACCGCATCCAGGCGCCCTACTCGCTCAACAACAAGCCGCTGGTGATGAGCCAGGCGCTGGTCAACAAGGTGCGCAACACCGCCGGTGTACGTCGTTCGCTCGAGCTCTACGCACGTGGCCAGATCGTCGATGCGCGACGCGAGTGGTATCACGTCAGCCGCCATTTCGACCGCGACGAGATGGTCGCCCAGGCCAAGCTGGCCTACGACATGCGCTGGTACTTTCCGGCCATTCGCACGATCAGCCAGGCGCAGTACTGGGACGACCTGGACATCCGCTTCCCGATGGCCCACCGCGACACCCTGATTCGCGAAGCCAATGTGCGAGGCCTGCACACCAGCTGGGTGTTCGCCATCACCCGTCAGGAAAGCGCCTTCATGGACGACGCCCGTTCCGGCGCCGGCGCCATGGGATTGATGCAGTTGATGCCGGGCACCGCCAAGGAAACCTCGCGCAAGTTCAGCATCCCGCTGTCGTCGCCCCAGCAGGTACTCGATCCCGACACCAACATCCAGCTCGGTGCTGCATACCTGAGCCAGGTACACAGCCAGTTCAACGGTAACCGGGTACTGGCCTCGGCCGCCTACAACGCGGGCCCCGGGCGCGTACGGCAGTGGCTCAGAGGCGCGAATCACCTGAGCTTCGATGTCTGGGTGGAGTCCATTCCATTCGATGAAACCCGCCAGTACGTGCAGAACGTGCTGTCCTACGCGGTCATCTATGGCGAGAAGCTCAACGCGCCGCAGCCGGTGGTGGACTGGCACGAACGCTTCTTCGACGACCAGTGAGCCCAGCCTGGCAGCCCGCCGGCTGCCGGCCCGTCACTCGAGCACGGTGATCGGCATGCCCACTTCCAGCACGCCGGCGCCATCGCATACCAGATTCTGGCCGAACATGGCGTGGCCGTCCTGCTGGCGGTAGCGCTTGAGGGTTGCCAGGGGCTCGCGATCGGCACTGCGCTCCCCGGTGTGCGGGTCGAGCGTGGTCAGAATGCAGCGCGCGCAGGGCTTGAGCACACGAAAATCCAGGCCGCCGATGCGAATGCGCTTCCAGCCATCCTCGGCGAAGGCGGCGCTGTCCTGGACGACCAGATTGGGCCGAAACCGCGCCATCTCCAGCGTCCGTCCGACCCGTGCGGACAGGTCGTCCAGCGAGCCCTGACCGATCAACAACAGTGGAAAGCCATCGGCAAAAGCCACCTTGTCGCCGCCCTCGCCGTAACCGGCGCTGACGGTACGGGCGCGCTCGGTAGGCACGTACACCAGCCGAGTCGGCTTACCGACGAAATCACTGACCCAGCGCGCTGCTTCCTCGCCGGCGTCGGGCACGCGGAAGCTGTCGTTCCACAGCGTGACTCCGCGCAGTTCGCCTGACTCCGGGACCGCGACGTTCAGCTCAGGGTATCCGCTTGCGCTCAGGCGCAGGCCTGCGTCTTCACCGACTTGCGTACCCAACTGCCCCAGGCGAGGGTCTGCGCGCTGGCTGAGGAACCGACCGCTCTGGGCGTCGACCAGCATCCAGCGCCGATCGCCGAGCAGCCCCAGGCCATCCACAGGCGACTGCTGCAGCGACTGGCCAATGGCCGATTTGAGCGGGTAACGGTACAGCGCGGCAAGGCTCGACATGGCCCGGCTCCTCAGGACAGAGAAAAACCCAGTCTAGCGGAACCGGCAGGAGAATAACGAGGGCCTGTCAGCGTTGATCCAGCTCCAGGCGCTGGCGAACCACGTCGACCAGTTTGTCGGGCTGGAACTTGGACAGGAAGTTGTCACAGCCGACCTTTTTCACCATTGATTCGTTGAAGCTGCCCGACAACGAGGTATGCAGCACCACGTAGAGGTCGCGTAGTCGCGGATCGTTGCGGATCTCGGTGGTAAGCCGGTAGCCGTCCATTTCCGGCATCTCGGCGTCGGTGAAGACCATCAGCAGTTTGTCGGTCATGCGCTCGCCGGTGTCGGCCCACGCCTTGAGCTTGTTCAACGCCTTCAGGCCATCGCTGGCCACGTGCATCTTGATGTCCAGCTGCGACAAGGTATCGCGCAGCTGCGCCAGTGCCACCGTCGAGTCATCCACCAGCAGCACTTCCCGGCCACGAGCGCGCGCCAGCAAGGGGTCGTCGAGCTTGTCGCGGGAAACGCGGGCGTTGTAGGGGACGATTTCGGCGAGCACCTTTTCCACGTCGATGATCTCGACCAGTTGCTCGTCGACCCGGCTGATTGCGGTCAGATAGTGCTGGCGCCCGGCACTGGCCGGAGGCGGCAGGATGGCTTCCCAGTTCATGTTGACGATGCGGTCGACACCACCGACCAGGAAGGCCTGGATCGAGCGGTTGTATTCGGTGACGATGATGGTACTGCTCGGCCCCGGCACCAGCGGGCGCATGCCGATGGCCTGGGACAGGTCGATCACCGGCAGGGTCTGCCCGCGCAGATTGATCACACCGCAGACATACGGATGGCGCTGCGGCATCAGCGTCAGCTTGGGCAACTGCAGGACTTCCTGGACCTTGAACACGTTGATCGCGAACAGTTGCCTGCCGGCCAGGCGAAACATGAGCAGCTCCAGACGGTTTTCACCCACCAGCTGCGTACGTTGGTCAACCGAGTCAAGAATGCCGGCCATGTAGAACTCCAAAGCCCAAGTGAAAGAAGAGGTACCGGGCTATCGGCGCTGGCGCGAATATCTTGACTGCCGTCGGCGCTGTTAAGTCAGTTGTCCATGGCTCAGCAGCGGCGACCCCGCGGGCAAATGAACTTTCAATGCCTTGGGCATGGTGCTGAAGCGCAGGTTTTCACCCCGCAATGGCTCGCCATCGAGGTTGATGTCGAGGTTTTCCTTGCTGTTGATTTCAACCCACGGCAGCCGCGCACGCACGAACAGTGTTTCCAGTCCGCCGCCGCCGAGCAGGCTTTTCAAGGTGCCGACCACTTCGGTCGGTGCCGGCAGAATGCTGATCTCCAGCAGTCCGTCGTCGACCACGGCTTCGGGGCACAATTCGTGGCCACCACCGGCCTGGCGTCCATTGCCGATGCCCAGCGCCAGCAGATCGCCTTCCCAATGGAAGTCCGGGCCGCTGAGCGAGGCGGAGGCAGCGCGCAATTCGCTGAACCGCGACAGCCCGGTGAACAGGTAGGCGGCGCCACCGAGCACCTTCTTCAAGTCTTCGGAGGTATTGGCCGTGACCTGACTGCCGAAACCACCGGTTGCCATGTTGAGAAACACCTGCCCGCCCACTTCACCCAGATCGATGGCCTGAGGCTCGCGGGCAAGCAGCGCCAATGCGTGTTCGGGTTCGAGCGGAACGCCGGCGGCACGTGCGAAATCGTTGGCTGTGCCCAGGGGCATCAACGCCAAGCTGGCGTCGGTCTTGGCCAGCGCCATCGCTTCGGCTACATCGCGCAGGGTGCCGTCGCCACCGCCGGCGATGATCTGGGTGTAGCCGGCTTGCAGTGCCTCATCGACCAGACGCTGGGCGTCGCCGCCTTCCCAGGTCAGCCGCACGTCCAGCGCTTTGCCCTGCTCCCGGTAATGCTCCACCGCGCTGCGGACGTCTTCGTTGGAAGCTTGTTTGCCGTGCAATATCAGAATTGCCTTGCGCTCGCTCATGCTGCATGTCTCCGGTGGCCAGTAAGTGGAACTGTGCCTGATGTGACCACAGCCGCAGGAAAAAAAGCCCCGACGAAAAGTTTTTAACCATTCGTACATTTACCACTCGCCAACCGTTCTCGTTTAGGCTTTACTGCGAAGCAACTGGCCACTATCGAAGTCGCCGTTACCTCCCGATTCCTGCACGTCCAGCCCGTCTCCAGGCGGGCGGTAGCATTGTCGAATCGCCGAATCCTGCGCCCTGCCCTTCTTCATCGACCTTTTCATGCATCCAGCCCGGCTGGACGTGTGCGCTTGCCTTCGCAGGTGCCGTCCGCCACCTTCAACTCGAGGCTCGACCTATGACGACTCTGATTCCCTGCATCATCGCCGGCGGCTCCGGCACCCGCCTGTGGCCCGTATCGCGCGAAGCCATGCCCAAGCCGTTCATGCGCCTGCCGGACGGCGAAAGCCTGCTGCAGAAAACCTTCACCCGTGCCTCGCAATTGCCAGGCGTGGAGCGGGTGCTGACGGTGACCAACCGTGAGGTGTTCTTCCGCACGCTGGACGACTACCGCCAATTGAACGACCGCGATGCCCTGCTCGACTTCATTCTCGAACCTGCGGGCCGCAACACTGCGCCAGCCATCGCCAGCGCCGCCTTGCATGCCGCCAAACACTACGGCGCGTCGGCGCAGTTGCTGGTACTGCCGGCCGATCACCTCATCCGCGACATCGACGCTTTCCAGGCCGCGGTCAGCGCAGCACGCAAGAAAGCCGACGAGGGTTGGCTGGTGACGTTCGGGCTGGTGCCGCAAACGGCGGAAACCGGTTTCGGCTACATCGAGCGCGGCGCCGACCTGGGCGATGGCAGCTATCAAGTCGCGCACTTCCGGGAAAAGCCGGACCAGGCCACCGCCCAGGCCTACCTGGACAGCGGCGACTACCTGTGGAACGCCGGCATGTTCTGCATGCGCGTGGACGTGCTTCTGCGCGAACTGGAAAAGCACGCACCCGACGTGCTGCTGGCGGCCACCACCTGCCTGCAGGTCAGCCACAGCAAGCAGGGCAACCGCGAGCTGCAGGTCGAGCTGGACAGCAGCACCTTTGCCCTGGCGCCGGACATTTCCATCGACTACGCGCTGCTCGAACGCTCCGACAAGGTGGCGGTCATTCCGTGCCAGATGGGGTGGAGCGACATCGGTTCGTGGCAGGCGGTGCGCGAGCTGACTCCAGCCGACGCACAGGGCAACCAGTGCAACGGCGAAACCGTGCTGCATGACGTGAGCAACTGCTACATCGACTCGCCACGCCGCCTGGTCGGCGCCGTCGGCCTCGACAACCTGGTGGTGATCGATACGCCCGACGCACTGCTGATTGCCGACGGCAGCCGTACCCAGGACGTCAAGTTCCTTGCCCAGCAGCTCAAGCGCCAGGGTCACGATGCCTTCCGACTGCACCGCACGGTCACTCGGCCATGGGGCACGTACACCATCCTCGAGGAAGGCAAGCGCTTCAAGATCAAGCGCATCGTGGTCAAGCCCGGCGGCACCCTGTCGCTGCAGATGCACCACCACCGCAGCGAGCATTGGATCGTGGTCAGCGGCATGGCCCGAGTCACCAACGGTGACAACGAGTTTTTGCTCGACACCAACGAGTCGACCTTCATCAAGCAGGGCCACGTGCACCGCTTGGTCAACTCCGGGGTGATCGACCTGGTCATGATCGAAGTGCAGAGCGGTGAATACCTGGGCGAAGACGATATCGTGCGCTTCACCGACATCTACGGCCGCGCACCGGCGGCCGTCGAAGCGACCAAGAGCAACGCTTAAAAAAGCTCGCTGAACGGGATGAAGGCGACCAGTTCGCCTTCATTCAATGTGCAGCCTTCGCGTATTTCCACCAACCCATGGGCCCAGGCCGCGCTGAGCAGCACGCCGGAGCTCTGATTGGGGTAGATCACAGCCCGGCCCTGCTCGATACGCCCGCGCAGGTACTCGCGACGGGTACCGGCGCGCGGCCAGGCAAACCCGGCTGGCACCTGGAAGCTCAGCGGCGCAACGTCGCGAACACCCAGCCGACGCAGCAGGTAAGGCCGTGCCAGCAGGGTGAAAGTGACCAGTGTCGATGCCGGATTGCCCGGCAGGCCGATGACCGGTACGCTACGGAAGTGGCCGAACGTCAGTGGCTTGCCGGGTTTGATCGCCAGTTTCCAGAGGGCCAACTGCCCTTCCTCACGCAAGGCGATGCCGAGAAAATCGGCTTCGCCCACCGAGACGCCCCCCGTGGACAGAATCAGGTCCACATCACCCAGAGCCGCCAGGCGCTGGCGTGTCTGCTGCAGATCGTCGGGCAGAATCCCGGCATCCACCACCTCACAGCCCAAACCACTCAAGGCACTGCACAGCACCTGACGATTGCTGTTGTAGATCTGCCCTGGCCCCAGCGGCTGACCTGGCTCGACCAATTCATCTCCTGTGGACAGCACCGCCACCCGTGGCCGACGGACCACGTCGATGTGCGCATGCCCCATGGAGGCCAACAGGCCCAGTTCGATCGCACCCAAGCGGCTCCCAGCTTCGAGCAGGCGTTCGCCGATGCGGGTTTCCTGGCCCTGGGGACGGATATTCTGGCCGACCCTCAAGGGCTGGCCGAAGCTCACCCGCTGGTCGTCCACGATTTGCACGTTCTCCTGCATTTCCACGCAGTCGGCGCCTTCGGGCAGCGGCGCGCCGGTAAAGATGCGTGCGCACGTGCCGGGTTCCAGGGGCGCGGGCACGGCGCCCGCGAACACACGCTGGCTGACCCGCAACGGCTCGCCCTGCCAGTCTTCGCGGCGCAGCGCGTAACCGTCCATGGCACTGTTGGGCCAAGGCGGCAGGTCGAGCGTGGCGATCAGGTCAGTGGCCAGCACGCGACCGACGCCCTGGGCCAGGGCGACCCTTTCGCGCTCGCGCACAGGCGTGGCATCGGCCATGGCCAGCAGTTGCGCCAGTGCCTGTTCTACCGGAAGCAGCGGCTGCGCCGCCGGCAACTCAGCCACGGCTGACGCAGGGCTCGGCCTGCTTGAGGTGCACGACGAAATTGCACGGCCGGTGGCGCACGTCCAATTGCTCGGCGAGAATCCCATCCCAGCCGGTACGGCACGCATTGGTCGAACCGGGCAGGCAGCACACCAGGGTGCCGTTGGCGAGCCCGGCGAGCGCACGCGACTGCACGGTCGAGGTGCCGATGTCGGCGACGGAGATCTGCCGGAACAGCTCGCCGAAGCCATCGACTTGCTTGTCCAGCAGGCAGGCCACGGCTTCCGGCGTACTATCACGGCCGGTGAAGCCGGTGCCGCCGGTGATCAGCACCACCTGGCATTGGTCATCGGCGATCCACTGCGCCACCTGTGCGCGAATCTTGTACAGGTCGTCCTTGAGCAGCACGCGGGCATAAAGGCCGTGGCCCGCCGCGCTCAAGCGATCGACGAACAATTGGCCAGAGGTATCGGTTTCCACGCTGCGGGTGTCGCTGACAGTCAACACCGCAATATTGAGCGGCACAAAGGGTACATCTGCCTTGGCTTTCATTGGCTGGGTCCGGTTGTTTGGCGGGATGGACGGTGTTATATCACAGCCCCACAGCCACTGTCCGAGGCCCCGAATGAACCCTGCCGACACCTTGCCCCCCTGCTCTGTCCTGCTGCTGGCAGGCGGCCGCGGACAACGCATGGGCGGCCGCGACAAGGGCCTGATCGACTGGCATGGCCGGCCCTTGATCGAGCACCTGCAGCAACGCGTGCGACCCCTGACCGATGACCTGATCATTTCGTGCAACCGCAATCATCCGCGATACGCAGCCTTCGCCGACCGCTTGGTGCACGACGACAGCAGCGACTTTCCCGGACCGCTGGCGGGCATTCTGGCCGGCCTGGGCGCCGCTCGACACCCGCTGCTGCTGGTATTGCCCTGCGATGTGCCGGGCGTGGACGAGGCCCTGCTCGACGCCATGCGCCATGCGCAGCAAACTCATCCAACCCAACCGCTGATGGTGCGTCAAGGTGAGTTCTGGGAACCGTTGCTGTGCATCGTTGGCAAGGTGCATCAACCGCTCGTGCGACAAGCCTGGGATGCCGGCGAACGGAGCCCGCGCAAGGTCTTGCTGGCACTCGGCGCCCAGCCGCTGCAATGTGCCGAGAACGATCCGCGCCTGGCCAATCTCAATACGCCTCAACTGCTGGGTCGCTGAGCGGGTCGGCAAACGCTAGACTGCACCGGTCGGACCAACGGAACTTTGCTGGCGCAACCAGCGTCTCATTCCCGTATACGCCAGCACCCTTTTTTGTTTTGTGGAGAAACACAATGACTCACCGGATCCTTCCCGCCTTCATGCTCGCGCTGGGCCTGGCATCGCTTGCCGGTTGCGCATCGCCTACCGTGATCACCCTGAACGACGGTCGTGAAATCCAGGCAGTGGACACGCCCTCCTACGACGAAGACGCCGGTTTCTACGAATTCGAGCAGCTGGACGGCAAGACTACCCGTGTCAACAAAGACCAGGTACGTACCGTCAAGGAACTCTGATCAAACAGAGTTCCAATGTTGCAAGACAAAGCCCGCCTCATGGCGGGCTTTGTCGTTTTAGAAGGTCAGCTTCAGCTGGGTCTCGAAGCTGCGCAAACGACCGTCGATCGGGTCGTGGAATTGCAGCGAGCGTGCCAGCAATTTCAACGGCCGGGCATAGTCGTCCACCTCGGTATTGCTGAGCTGCGGGTAGAACGGATCGTTGCAGATGCTGGCGCCCAGCGCGGTCATGTGGACGCGCAACTGGTGAGTCTTGCCGGTGACCGGGTTGAGCACGTAGCGCCACACGTGTTCGCCTTTCTCGGCGACTTCCAGGCGGGTTTCACTGTTGCTCGTCCCCGGCGCTTCACGCATGCGGAAAAACGGTTCGCCATGCTCCAGGCGGCTGCGATGTACCAACGGAAAGACCAGCTCAGGCAGTGCGGGCGCGATGGCCTCGTAGCGCTTTTCGATCTGTCGAGTGGGAAACAGCTGCTGATAGGCACTGCGTGTCTGCGGATTGGCCGAGAACAGCACCAGACCTGCCGTATGCCGGTCAATGCGGTGCAGCGGCACCAGGTGCGGGTTGTCGAGACGGCGGATGAGCCGCCGCAGCAAAGTGTGTTCGACGTACTCGCCGGTCGGGGTCACCGGCAGGAAGTGAGGCTTGTCGGCCACCACCAGATGCTCGTCGACGTGCAACACCTGCTCCTGTGCAGCGATCGGCCGTTCGTTCGGCACTTCGCGAAAGTAGTGTATGCGCAGGCCCTGGCGGTAGGCATGGGCAGGTCCGATGGGTACGCCGTCGGCGTCCAGCACCCGGTCCCTGGCCATGCGGCTCAGCCACTGAGCGCGATCGATGGCCGGAAAATGTTCGCACAGGCAATCCAGCACGGTTGCCCATTTGCCCGGTGGCAGGCACAGGGTGCTGGCCTGATGCGCAGCAGGGTCGAATTTGGGTACAGACATGCCTAGATCCACGATGGTTTCAGGCCGCGAGTATCGCCCACGGCGTTACGGCTGTCATCGCGCGTGGACAGCCTCGGCTGCCTCGGTGAATTCCTTGAGCCAGCGCAGCACCTCCACCGCTTCCCAGCGGGTTGGGTCGTACAAGGCGTACAGCAGGCCTTTGTAGCCGACCACATCCAGCGGTCGGTGATAGCCGGCACGCTGGAACAGCGCCTCGACCTCGGCAAAACAGGTGTTGAAGTGCAGCTTGCTGAACGGGGTCTTGCCTTCGGTAACCAGGCCGTCGAGACGCAGTTCCAGCACGGCTTCGCGAACTACGTCCGGGGCCATGCGGTTGACGCTGTACTTGAGTTGTTCGACGTTGAGCATGGGCGAGTGATTATCCATATACTGTATATTTATACAGCATAAGGCAGCCGTCCGAGACCCGTCAATTGCCCCGACATTTCGATAATGGGCTATACAAAGGATTATGCAGCGCAATGGCACTGAACCTTCGGGATCACCCTCACTCGAAATATCCAGACGCCACCCATATGGAGATCAACATGGCCACCCCGAGCACCAAAGCAGCCCAAGAAGTTCTCAAAGCCGATTTTCAGACCCTGGTCCGTGACACCGAGAAACTTCTCGAACACACCGCCAGCATCGCCGGCACCCAGGCCGAAGAACTGCGCGCGCAGATCAACGAGAGCCTGCTGAAGGCTCGCGAATCGCTGCAGCAGACCAAAGAAACCGCAGCCGAGCGCAGCCAGGAGGCCGTAGTCGCAGCCGAAGGCTACGTTCAGGAAAACCCATGGCAGTCCGTCGGCATCGCCGCAGGCGTAGGCTTCCTTCTGGGCCTGCTGGCCACAAGGCACTGATATGTCCCTCCTCGACTCGGATACCACAGATAACAGCACCGGCTCCACCTCTCGGCGCCTGGGTGCTGCCATGCTCGGCCTGCTTCGCAGTCATGTCGAACTGTTCGGCATCGAGTTGCAGGAGCAGAAATCTCGAACCGTCAGCCTGTTGCTGTTCGCAGGCCTGGCCCTGGTCTTCGCCTTGCTGGCACTGGTGGCGTTGTCCGGGCTCATTCTGATTCTGCTGTGGGACAACTACCGCATGGCCGGCATGGTCGGCCTGGCGGTGTTCTACGTACTGGCAGGTATTTTCTGCGCATTCCGCCTCAAGGCGGCTGTGTTCGATGAATCCTCGCCATTCAGTGGGACACTGGAAGAACTGGCCAATGACCGGGAGCGCCTGCTGCCATGAGCCGAAACGAACCTACCAGCGCCCAGTCACGGCGCGACATGCGCAAGTCGTTGATTCGCCTGCGCATGGAAATGCATCGCCAGGAGTTGCGGCACGAGTCGCGGCAACTGGTCAATCCGCTCAACCGCCTGCGCGGATTGGGTCAATCGGTGCAGACCGGCATGGGTATCAAGCATGCCTCGCTGTGGGGCATCGCAGGCGTCACCCTGATGGGTTTCCTGACCGGACGCGGGGCTGGTAACAGCGCTCGTGCGCCGGTCGTCGCGCCGGTGCGTGGTCCGGGCCGTCTTTCGCGGCTGGCCAAGGTCGGCACGTTGCTGTTGCCGGTGATCAAGCTGGCCATGCAGGGCTCTTCGCGCAGACGCTAGGCTTGACTGAAAGAGCAATCCGGGTGCGGTCGTAAACGTATCCGGGTTGCTTTTTTTTGCCTGACATTCCTGGCTGCACCTACCTGCTCAATATGTTCAAGGCCCGATGCCAGCCTTGCCAGCCAGCCCTCGCAGGCCGACACTGCAGGCTCGATCGGGTCCCGGAGGAATCGCCTTGGATTGGCACACACTGCTTACACGCGAACGCTTGGGCAAGCCCCTGCACAGCCCGGAAGAACTGGGCCGCAGCCCGTTCCACAAGGATCACGACCGCATCATCTTTTCCGGCGCCTTCCGCCGGCTGGGGCGCAAGACCCAGGTCCACCCGGTGTCGAGCAACGACCACATCCATACGCGCCTGACCCATTCGCTGGAAGTCAGTTGCGTGGGCCGCTCCCTGGGCATGCGCGTGGGCGAAACCCTGCGCGACCAGCTGCCGCAATGGTGCGAGCCCAGCGACCTGGGCATGGTCGTGCAGTCGGCCTGCCTGGCGCACGACATCGGCAATCCGCCCTTCGGGCATTCCGGTGAAGACGCCATTCGCCACTGGTTCCGCCAGGCAGCCGGGCGTGGCTGGCTCGACGCAATGAGCGAAGTGGAGCGGGACGACTTCCTCAATTTCGAAGGCAATGCCCAAGGCTTCAGGGTGCTCACCCAGCTCGAGTATCACCAGTTCGACGGGGGTACCCGGCTGACCTACGCAACTCTGGGCACCTACCTCAAGTACCCCTGGACGGCGCGCCACGCCGATGCATTGGGCTACAAGAAGCACAAGTTCGGTTGCTACCAGAGCGAACTGCCGCTGCTCGAACAGATCGCCGGCAAGCTGGGTCTGCCATTGCTCGAAGAGCAGCGCTGGGCCCGGCATCCGCTGGTGTACCTGATGGAGGCCGCAGACGACATCTGCTATGGCCTGATCGACCTGGAAGACGGCCTGGAAATGGAGCTGCTCGACTACGCCGAAGTCGAGGCACTGTTGCTCGACCTGGTAGGCGATGACATCCCGGACACCTATCGCCAGCTCGGCCCACTGGACTCGCGGCGGCGCAAGCTGGCGATCTTGCGCGGCAAGGCCATCGAGCACCTGACCAATGCTGCCGCGCGCGCGTTCGTCGAACAGCAGCAGGCGCTGCTGGCGGGCCAGCTGAGCGGCGATCTGGTCGAGCACATGCACGGTCCGGCCAAGCGCTGCGTGCTCGACGCCAAGGACATGGCGCGCAAGAAGATTTTCCAGGACAAGCGCAAGACCCTGCACGAGATCGGCGCCTACACCACCCTCGAAGTGCTGCTCAATGCGTTCTGCGGGGCGGCGCTGGAGCAGCACACCACAGGCCGTTTGTCGTTCAAGCACCAGCGCATTCTCGATCTGCTGGGGCACAACGCGCCGCAGCCGGACTGGCCGCTGCACAAGTCGTTCCTGCGCATGATCGATTTCATCGCAGGCATGACCGACAGTTATGCCGCAGAGATGGCTGGCGAAATGACCGGGCGCTCGAACTCGTTCTAGTCTGTAGCGTGGAAATAAACGAATACAAACGATAGTTGACTCTTTGGAATCAAACTATCTTTGTATTCCGTTACGTTTATATCTGTAGGAAGTTTCCTAGAATCACTCTTTCCCGAGTCTATTCGTATGCCCTTCGAAGCAACTGGGCTAAGGTGCGCGCTTTTACTGGATCGTTCAGGAGAGGCTGCATGCGTAATGTATTCATCATCGATGATCACCCTGTCATTCGGCTCGCCGTCAGAATGCTTCTGGAAAACGAAGGCTACTGCGTCGTAGGCGAAAGCGACAACGGGGTGGATGCAATGCAGATGGTGCGCGAGTGCCAGCCTGACTTGCTGATTCTCGATATCAGCATTCCCAAGCTCGACGGGCTCGAAGTACTGACCCGCTTCCATGGCATGAACGTCCCCTACAAGATCCTGGTACTGACCGCTCAGGCCCCGGCCCTGTTCGCCATACGCTGCATGCAGTCGGGCGCCGCCGGTTTCGTCTGCAAGCAGGAGGCCCTGAGCGAGTTGATCAGTGCCGTCCGCGCAGTGTTCTCTGGTTACAACTACTTTCCCAGCCAAGCGTTGATTCCGTCACGAGAAGATGAAGGCCAACTTCAGGAACTCGAACTGTTCAAGACCATCAACGACCGCGAGTTGATGGTCTTGCAGTTGTTTGCGCAGGGCCGCAGCAACAAGGAAATTGCCACAGGCATGTTTCTCAGCAACAAGACAGTCAGTACCTACAAGAAACGCCTGATGCAGAAACTTCAGGCGAACTCATTGGTTGAACTTATCGAAATGGCCAAGCGCAACGCGCTGGTGTGATTGCACACATGAACATCATCGACCCACTCAACGTCTTGACCGGCGGCAACAGCGTGCTCACGCGGCGACTGCTCGAGGAAGTACTGCGCAGTTGCACGGAGGATAGCCAGCGACTGCTTGCCATTGCCGACGACGACCACCAGGGCGTGGTGGAGATTGCTCACAAGATCAATGGCGCCGCTCGCATCGTCCAGGCGCACGCGGTCTATGAAGCGTGCCTGGCGCTGGAAGCAAGCCACCCATGGGACGATCTGCGTCCGGGACGTGAGGCCTTGCACCTGGCGTTGCTGGAATTGCAGACGCAGTTGCGCCTGGCACTGGCCGGGCTGGGCGAGTAGGTGCAGGGCAAGTCATTTGTCACTGAATCAGGCAGGCGCCTGGCTTAACTGGTAGACTGCGCCGCGATATTACCTAAGAGGATTGTTTCATGGCCACTAACCGCTCCCGTCGTCTGCGCAAAAAACTGTGCGTCGACGAATTCCAGGAATTGGGTTTCGAATTGAACCTGGACTTCAAGGAGGATTTGGCTGACGAGCAGATCGACGCATTCCTCGATGCGTTCCTGACCGAAGCAATGGACGCCAACGGCCTCGACTATGTTGGCGGCGACGACTTCGGTCTGGTTTGCCTGGCCAAGCGTGGTTCCGTCACCGAAGAGCACCGCGCTATCGTCGAAGCCTGGCTCAAGGGTCGCAGCGAACTGACCCGCGTCGAAGTCAGCCCGTTGCTGGACGCCTGGCACCCAGAGACGCCGATCAACTCGGCAGCTTGATGTACCACTGAAAAAGGCCATCTTCGGATGGCCTTTTTTGTGGGCGCGATTCGCTAACGGGGTACCGCTGCGGCGGCGTGGGCCCGCGCTACGCGCGATGCGCTCTGCCTGCCCAGTGCAAGCATGATCGACTGCCCTGCCTGCACGACCTGCGCCAGATCCACGCCGGTAGCGATGCCCAGCCCGTGCAGCAGGTAGAGGACGTCCTCGGTCGCGACGTTGCCGCTGGCGCCCGGCGCGTAGGGGCAACCGCCCAGCCCCGCCACCGAGCTGTCGAACACCTGCAGGCCTTCCAGCAGGCAGGCGTAGATGTTCGCCACGGCCTGGCCATACGTATCGTGAAAGTGTCCGGCCAGATGCGTTAGGGGCACGCGCTGTGCAACCACCTCAATCAGGTGTCGCGCAGCCCCAGGCGTACCGACGCCGAGGGTGTCGCCCAGGGAAATCTCGTAGCAGCCCATCTGCAGCATGGCGCTGGCCACGTCGCGCACCTGCACCGCAGCGATCTGGCCTTCGTACGGACACCCCAGCACGCATGACACGTAGCCACGCACCTTGATACCGCGCTGGGCGGCGGCCGCCAGAACCGGTTCGAAGCGCTGCAGGCTCTGTGCGATGGAGCAGTTGATGTTGCGCTGGGAGAAGGATTCAGACGCCGCGGCAAACACCGCCACCTCCGATGCACCAGCTTGAATGGCGGCCTCGAAGCCTTGCAGGTTCGGCGTCAGTGCCGCGTAGGTCACCCCCGGCGAACGCTGGATGGCGGAAAAGACCGCCGCGCTGTCGGCCATCTGCGGCACCCAGCGCGGCGACACGAAACTGCCGACCTCGACATGCTGCAAGCCCGCCGCGACCAGCGCGTCGACCAGCGCTACCTTGTCTTCGACGCGCACACGGCCCTGCTCGTTCTGCAACCCGTCACGGGGCCCGACCTCGACGATCCGCACCCGTTCAGGCAGCATGTTCGGCCTCCTGCAACTCGATCAACACCCTGCCTTCGCTGACCATCTCGCCCTCTTCGCAGCACAGCGCCTGAACCACGCCTGCGCGGTTGGCACGCACGGTGTGCTCCATCTTCATGGCCTCCAGCACCACCAAGCCATCGCCCAACGCCACCTGCTGGCCCGGACTGACCAACAGACGGACGATGCTGCCGTTCATGGGCGCAGCGAGCGAGTCGTCGGACGCATGAGCACCGGTGCCCGCCGCCAGGGAGTCAACCAGCGCGACTTCGTAGGGGTCGCCTTGCCACTGGAGGTAGACGACGTCGCCGCGGCGGCCGATCAGCCGTGCTTCATCCGGGCCGGCGCAAGCGTTGCTCAAAGCCACCGTGCACAATCGGCTCTGGGCGCCACAGCGCAGGTCGAGCGTGGCTTGCGCAGGCATGAGTTGACGCCAACCGGTGGCAGCGCTCCAGGGTGAATGCGGGTCTTGTTCACAGGCAACAAGCGGGGCCGAACGCAGGAAGGCACGCGCGGCGCTGTGCCAGAACGCTTCGGTCAGCGCCGGTGGCGCAGGCAACAGCGCGTCGGCGTGGCGTTCGATGAAGCCGGTGTCGATTCGGGACGCGGCGAACGCAGGCGTGGCAAGGATGCGCTGCAGCAGGGCCAGGTTGCTCTTGATCCCGCCGACCGCCGTTTCGGCGAGCATCGCCAGCAGGCGCAGCCGGGCCTCTTCGCGATTTTCACCCCAGGCAATGAGCTTGGCGATCATCGGATCATAGAATGGCGAAATCACGTCGCCTTCGCGCACCGCGCTGTCCACTCGCCGACCGGGTCCGGCTGCCGGTTCCCGATACAGTGCCAATTGCCCACTGGCAGGCAGGAACCCGCCTGCTGGATCTTCGGCATACAGGCGCACCTCGATGGCGTGCCCGAACAGGGGAACCTGCGCCTGGGTCAGCGGCAGGGCTTCACCACGCGCGACGCGAATCTGCCAGGCCACCAGATCCAGCCCGGTGATCGCTTCGGTCACCGGATGCTCGACCTGCAGGCGGGTATTCATCTCCATGAAGTAGAAACGCCCTTCCCCATCCAGCAGGAACTCCACCGTGCCTGCGCCCACATAGCCAATCGCCTGGGCTGCGCGCACCGCGGCTTCGCCCATGGCCTGGCGCAGGGAGGCATCGAGCCCCGGTGCCGGTGCTTCCTCCAGTACTTTCTGATGCCGTCGCTGGATGGAGCAATCCCGCTCGTGCAGATAGAGGCAATGCCCCTGTGCGTCGGCAAAGACCTGGATCTCCACGTGCCGGGGTGCCACCAGGTATTTCTCGACCAGCATATGACCGTCGCCGAAGGCTGCCACGGCCTCTCGCCGCGCCGAGTCCAGGGCAGGTGCCAGTTCGGCGGCGCACTCGGCCACCTTCATGCCCTTGCCGCCACCTCCGGCAGCAGCCTTGAGCAACACCGGGTAGCCGATGCGCTGCGCCGCATCGGCGAAGGTCGACAGGTCCTGGGCCTGGCCGTGGTATCCCGGCACCAGCGGCACTCCGGCGCGCTCCATCAGGGCCTTGGCCGCCGACTTGCTGCCCATGGCTTCGATGGCCTCGGCGGGCGGGCCGATGAACAGGATGCCCTCAAGCGCCAGGCGCCGGGCGAAGGCGGCGTTTTCCGAAAGAAAGCCGTAGCCGGGATGGACCGCGTCGGCGCCACAGGCCAAGGCAGCGGCAACCACCTTGTCGATCTGCAGGTAGCTGTCGGCGGGTTTGCTGCCACCCAGGGGGATGGCCAGATCGGCCTCGTGCACATGGCGGGCATCGGCGTCGGCGTCGCTGTAGATGGCCACGCTGCGGATGCCCATGGCCCTGGCGGTGCGGATGATGCGGCAGGCGATCTCGCCACGGTTGGCGATCAGCAGCGTTGCCACGGTCTGCGGGAGTGGCTTCATGGGGTTACCTCTGCCCAGGCGGGCGCGCGTTTATCGAAGAAGGCCTGCATGCCTTCCTGGCCCTCGGCGCCAGTGCGCAGCCGGGCGATCAGGGCCTGCGCCTGGGCCTGGCGTGGCGCCGTGACCTGGCCATCGCCGATAGCCAGCAGCAGCGCCTTGCAGGCGCGCATCGCTTCGGGACCGTTACCCAGCAGACGCCGTTGCCACGCCTGTACCGCCCGTTCCAGCTCGGCGCGCGGATACACTTCGTCGAGCAGTCCCAGTTCGCGGGCCCGCACGGCATCGAAACGCTCGGCGCTGAGCGCATAGCGGCGCGCGGCGCGCGAGCCGATGGCCTGGACCACGTAGGGACTGATCACCGCCGGCGCCAGGCCCAGGCGCACTTCACTGAGACTGAACAGCGCGTCGTCGGCGCCAATGGCCATGTCACAGCAACTGACCAGGCCCATGGCCCCGGCGAACGCGGCGCCCTGCACCACCGCGACGGTGGGCAGCGGCAGCCGCTGCAGCTGCTCCATCAGCTCGCTCAGACGCGTGGCCTCGGCGAGGTTTTCCGCGTAGCTCAGCCGGGCACTGGCTTGCATCCAGGCCAGATCGGCACCGGCGCTGAAGTGTTGCCCATGGCCACGCAGGAACATGAAGCGCAACCCTGGCCGCTGGCTGATGTGGTCGAAAGCCTGGCGCAGCTCCTCCAGCATGAGCGCATTGAATGCGTTGTTCTTGTCCGGTCGATCGAGCCAGACGCTGGCCACGTGTTCGGCGCTGATGTGCAGCTGTATCGTGGAAAATTCGTGCATACCCTGATCCCCGATTCCTGATAAATGCATGGGCTACATGCGGAAGACGCCGAAGCGGGTTTCGACCAGCGGCGCGTTCAACGCCGCCGATAAACCCAGCGCCAGTACGGTTCGGGTTTGCGCAGGATCGATCACGCCGTCGTCCCACAGACGTGCCGAGGAATAGAACGCGTGGGCCTGTTGTTCGTACTGCGCCACCATGGGTTCGGCCAGTTGCCGGGCCTGTTCGTCGCTGAACGCCTGACCCTGGCGCTGGGCCTGCTCCTGCTTGACCTGGACCAGCACGCCGGCCGCCTGCTGGGCGCCCATCACGCCGATCTTGGCGTTCGGCCACATCCACAGGAAGCGCGGATCGTAGGCGCGCCCGCACATCCCGTAATTGCCCGCGCCGTAGCTGGCACCAATGATCACGGTGAACTTGGGCACCTTGGCGCAGGCCACCGCCGTGACCAGCTTGGCGCCGTGCTTGGCGATACCGCCGGCCTCGTATTTCTGGCCGACCATGAAGCCGGTGATGTTCTGCAGGAACACCAGGGGTATTCCACTCTGGCACGCCAACTCGATGAAGTGCGCGCCCTTCTGCGCGGCTTCGGCGAACAGCACGCCGTTGTTTGCCAGGAGGGCCACCGGGTAGCCATGGATATGGGCGAATCCACAGATCAGGGTCGGGCCGAACAGCGCCTTGAACTCGTCGAAGGCCGAGTCGTCGACGATGCGCGCGATGATTTCGTGGATCGGCAGTGGCTGCTTGGGATCAGTGGGGACCAGACCGTAGATCTCGTCTGCGGCATGGCGTGGCGGCCGCGGTTCGATACAGGCCAGCCAGCCCTGCTTGCGTCCGTTCAGATGGGCGACGCAGCGCCGGGCGATGGCCAGTGCGTGCTGGTCGTTTTCGGCGTAGTGATCCGCCACCCCCGACTGCCGGCAATGCAGGTCGGCACCGCCGAGGGCCTGCGCGCTGACCACCTCGCCGGTGGCGGCCTTGACCAGCGGCGGGCCGGCCAGAAAGATGGTCGCCTGATCGCGAACCATGATGGTCTCGTCACTCATGGCCGGCACATAGGCGCCCCCGGCCGTGCACGAGCCCAGCACCACGGCGATCTGGGCGATGCCCTGGGCGCTCATGTTGGCCTGGTTGAAGAAGATCCGCCCGAAGTGCTCGCGGTCTGGAAACACTTCGTCCTGACGCGGCAGGTTGGCGCCCCCGGAGTCGACCAGGTACAAACAGGGCAGGCGGTTATGCTGGGCGATTTCCTGGGCGCGCAAATGCTTCTTCACGGTCAGCGGGTAATAGCTGCCGCCTTTGACCGTGGCATCGTTGGCGATGATCATGCACTCGACGCCGGACACCCGTCCGATACCGGTGATCAAACCGGCAGCGGCGACCTGTTCGGGATACACCTCATGGGCGGCCAGCAGGCCCACTTCGAGGAAGGCCGAGCCTGGGTCGAGCAGCACGTCGATACGCTGCCGCGGCAGCAGCTTGCCGCGCGCGACATGCCGCGCCTGCGCCGCTTCACCACCGCCCTGGTGAATCTGCGCCGCGCACTGCTGCAGCGTTTCGAGCTGCCGCAGCATGGCTTCACGATTGGCGGCGAAGTCGGCGGAACGGGTGTTGATCTGGGTGTGCAGAATGGCCATGGGCATTTCCTGTGCGAATACGGCACCAGAGGGACGCGTCAGCGGTTGCGGGCTCAGCGGGTCTGCTCGAACAGCTCGCGGCCGATCAGCATGCGACGGATCTCGCTGGTGCCTGCGCCGATCTCGTACAGCTTGGCGTCACGCCATAGCCGCCCGGCGGGAAATTCGTTGATGTAGCCATTGCCGCCGAGGATCTGGATGGCTTCACCGGCCAGCCAGGTGGCTTTTTCGGCGGCATACAGAATGACCCCGGCACAGTCCTTGCGCACCTGGCGCACGGGTGCCTGGCCCAGTGCATCGAGGTGCCGGCCCACGGCGTAGAGGTACGCCCGGCATGCCTGCTGGGTGGTGTACATGTCGGCCAGCTTGCCCTGGATGAGCTGGAACTCGCCGATGCTCTGGCCGAACTGCTGGCGATCGTGGACGTACGGCAACACCAGGTCCATGGCCGCCTGCATCAATCCCAGCGGGCCACCGCTGAGCACGGCGCGCTCGTAGTCCAGGCCACTCATCAGCACACCGACGCCCTGCCCCGTCTGGCCCAGCACGTTCTGCAGCGGCACTTCGACGTCCTGGAACACCAGCTCGCCGGTGTGCGAGCCGCGCATGCCCAGCTTGTCGAGTTTCTGCGCGACGCTGAAGCCAGGCGCGCCTTTCTCCAGGATGAACGCAGTGATGCCCTTGGCGCCGGCCGCCATGTCGGTCTTGGCGTAGACCACCAGCACGTCGCAGTCCGGGCCGTTGGTGATCCACATCTTGGTGCCGTTGAGCACGTAGCGGTCGCCCTTGAGGTCGGCGCGCAAGCGCATGGAAACCACGTCGGAACCAGCGTTGGGCTCGCTCATGGCGAGTGCACCGATGTGTTCGCCGCTGATCAGCTTCGGCAGGTAGCGGGCCTTCTGTTCGGCAGTGCCGTTGCGGTTGATCTGGTTGACGCAAAGGTTGGAATGGGCGGCGTAGGACAAACCGATGGCTCCGGAGCCGCGGGAGATTTCCTCCATGGCGACCATGTGCGCCAGGTAGCCCATGCCCGTCCCGCCCCACTCTTCGGCCACGGTCAGGCCCAGCAGGCCCATGTCGCCGAACTTGCGCCACAGGTCGGCAGGAAACTGGTCGCTGCGATCGGCCTCGGCGGCACGCGGGGTGATCTCGCGCGCCACGAAGGCGGCCACGGAATCGCGCAGCATGTCGATGTCTTCGCCAAGGAAGAAATCCAGTCCCGGTACTGAAATCATGTTCGCCACCCACTTGTTGTTTTTTTTGGGGAGAAAGCTGTTGAGCACAATCATCTTGCAGGAAACGTTACAGGGGGCACTGCGCACCGCAGGCGCGCTCCGGTCAAGTCTGCAGCGCGGCGCGGCAGCGTTCTTCAGCGGTGTCGAGCTCCACCTGCATCTGTTCGATGTCCAGCATCTGCTGCTGCAACTGCGCCCGGCGCTCGGTGATCTTCTCCAGAAAACGGTCGAGCTGCTTGCGGTTACCCGAAGGGTCGTACATGTCGATGAGTTCTTTGCATTCGGCCAGGGAGAAACCGATGCGCTTGCCGCGCAGGATCAGTTTCATCGCCACTAGGTCGCGCGGCGCATAGATCCGCTCCTGGCCACGGCGCGTCGGCGTGACCATGCCCTGCTCTTCATAGAAACGCAGGGTCCTGGGCGTTACGTCCAACAACTGGGCTATGTCGGAAATGCTGTAGGTCGCGCTCACGTCGATCGACTTTCTGGTGCTTTACGTTAACGTAAACGTCAGCGAGAGGCCTGTCAATACACGCCGCTGTGCTATCGAGGGGCGGGAAGTCTCTCGACGCGATCCTGGGAGCGCGTCATCGGCAGCGGTCAGGCGAAAGCCGGCACACCGCTGTGGAAGCGAAATTCGGGGTCGGGCGTTTCGATCAGTTCGGCTTCGGCCACGCGGACCCTGTCGACGGTCTGGGCGATATCGGCGGCATCGCCGTATTGATGGGCCAGTTTCAGGTAGCCCTGGTAATGCCGCGCTTCGCTCATGAGCAGGCCGTTGTAGAAGGTGCCCAGCTCTTCGTCCAGATGCGGCACCAGAGCCGCGAAACGCTCGCAGCTGCGCGCTTCGATGAAAGCGCCAACCACCAGGGTGTCGACCAGCTTGACGGGCTCGTGGTTGCGCACCTGCTTGCGCAGCGACGAGGCATAGCGGCTCGCCGACAGGGGTTGCAACTCGACTCCGCGGCGCTTCATCAGGCGCAGGACCTGCTCGTGGTGCACCAGCTCCTCGCGCGCCAGGCGCGACATCATGTTGATCAGGTCGGCATGGGTGCAGTACTTGGCGATCAGGCTCAGGGCCGTGGAAGCTGCCTTGAATTCGCAGTTCTTGTGGTCGATCAGCAAGGTCTGCTGGTCGGCCAGCGCGGCCTGGACCCAGGCATTGGGCGTGGGGCAGCCGAGAAAGGCATGAATTTCAGACAGCATGGCCAGGCACCTGGAAAAAAGGGGGCGATTATACCCAGCTCGCCAGCAACTGGGTATGTGCGCCGCGCGACCGCCGCTGCGAGGCGATCAGTCGCTTTTCTTGCGGATCCAGTAGCGGTAGGTACCGCCCTCCTCGTCCTGCTGAACCAGCTCATGGCCCAGGAATACGCAGAACTTGGGGATGTCGCGACGGGTCGAGGGGTCGGTGGCAATGACTTTCAGCAGGCCGCCTGCAGGCAGGTCGCGCACATGCTGGTGCAGCATCATCACCGGTTCCGGACAGCTCAGGCCGGTGGCATCCAGAGTACGGTCGGCAGGCAAGGTTTGAGTCATGAAAAGCTCCAGGTCAAGCGGGCATTCAGGCGCACGTTCGAAACCAATAGTGTAGCGCCAGCGCGCGGTCCGAGCGCAGCGTGCGACCTCAGGCCGCAGCGCTCGGATCGATCAGCGCCGGCCGCCGTCGAGTCGACGCAGGTGGCAGGTGACTTCCTCGCGGTCATGGTACAGCTGCTTGCAGCCGATCTGCACCTTGATGCCGCGCGCCTTGAAACCTTCTTCGATGCGCTCGAGCAAGCGCTGGACTTCGGCATAGCGCTGCTTCATCGGCAGCTTCAGATTGACCACTGCTTCGCGGCAGAGGTTCTCGCCCAGCCAGGTTTCCAGCAAGGCGGCGTTGCGCGCCGGCTTCTCGACGATGTCGCAGACCATCCAGTCCACCGTCTGCTTGGGCCGATAGGTGAACCCGTCGGCCATCAGATGGGTAACCAATCCGGTGTCCATCAGGCTCTGCGCCATCGGCCCGTTGTCGATAGCGGTAACCAGCATGCCGCGGCGTACCAGCTGGTAGGTCCAGCCACCGGGTGCGGCGCCCAGGTCGACACCGGTCATGTCGCCGTGCAGGCGTTCGTCCCATTGCTCGCGGGGAATGAAGTGATGCCATGCCTCTTCGAGTTTCAGGGTCGAACGGCTGGGCGCCTCGCGGGGGAACTTGAGCCGCGGGATGCCCATGGGCCACATGGCGAAATTACCCGCGTCGGCCATGCCCAGGAAGACTTCGCGACCACTCTTGAACGTCAGCAGCAAGCGCGGCAAGGCAGGATCGTCCACCAGCCTGCCAGCACCCAGCAGGGCCTTGCGCAGCGGTGCTTCGAACTTCTTGCAGAAATTCGACAGCTCCTTGCCATCGTTGGTGTCGAGCACTTCCAGCCACAGGCTGCCACACACTGGATAGGCCGCCAGGTGGTCGAGCAGCACGCTGATGCGGTCGGTTTCGGGCAACTGCACGAAATCGCCCCTGGCCCACTGCCGTGGAAATATCAAGTCACTAAAACGCAACTCGCGCATCAACCGCGCCGGACCGGCCGGTTCGTGGCAGATGAATTCGGCGCAGGCGGTCAGCGGCTTCGCCTTGGCATACCCAGCAACCCCCAGCCGTGCGGCGTGTTCGGCGATCTCCGAGCAGACCTCGCCTTCGAAGCCGGGGCGGCAATGCATAAACAGCGTATTCATAAAGGGACTTTCACCGCCGGGGTGCTCAAATCGGCGCATGATAAAGGAAATCGGAACCCTGGGCATGCACTGGAAGTCCCTGACTGAAAGAACCTGTTTATCCAGCCCGTGCCGTGCGGGCCTGAAAAGGAGCTGATCCATGTCCTCCCTCGATAGCCTGAAAAGCCTGAAGACGCTCGACGTCGCGGGCACGTCCTATCACTACTTCAGCTTGCCCGATGCCGCCAACAGCCTGGGTGACCTGCAGAAACTGCCGATGTCGCTCAAGGTCCTGCTGGAAAACCTGCTGCGCTGGGAAGACGGCAAGACCGTGACCGGTGCCGATCTGCAGGCCCTGGCCGATTGGCTGCACGAGCGCCGTTCCGATCGCGAGATTCAATACCGCCCGGCACGGGTGCTGATGCAGGATTTCACCGGGGTACCGGCGGTGGTCGACCTCGCCGCCATGCGCGCGGCCGTGGCCAAGGCCGGCGGTGACCCGCAGCGAATCAATCCGTTGTCGCCGGTGGACCTGGTGATCGACCATTCGGTAATGGTCGACCGTTATGCCACCGGGCAGGCATTCGAGGAAAACGTCGACATCGAGATGGAGCGCAATGGCGAGCGCTATGCGTTCCTGCGCTGGGGTCAGAGCGCGTTCGACAACTTCAGCGTGGTCCCGCCGGGCACCGGTATCTGCCACCAGGTCAACCTCGAATACCTTGGCCGCACCGTCTGGACCAAGGAAGAAGACGGCCGCACCTACGCCTTTCCCGACACCCTGGTGGGTACCGACTCCCACACCACCATGATCAACGGCCTGGGGGTACTGGGCTGGGGCGTCGGCGGTATCGAAGCGGAAGCCGCCATGCTCGGCCAACCGGTGTCGATGCTGATTCCCGAGGTGATCGGCTTCAAGCTTACCGGCAAGCTCAAGGAAGGCATCACGGCCACCGACCTGGTGCTGACCGTGACGCAGATGCTGCGCAAGAAAGGCGTCGTGGGCAAGTTCGTCGAATTCTACGGTGATGGCCTGGCCGATCTGCCCCTGGCCGACCGCGCGACCATTGCCAACATGGCGCCGGAGTACGGTGCCACCTGCGGTTTCTTCCCGGTGGATGACGTGACCCTGGGTTACCTGCGCCTGTCCGGACGCCCGGAAGCCACCGTGCAATTGGTCGAAGCCTATTGCAAGGCGCAGGGCATGTGGCGCCTGCCCGGCCAGGAGCCTGTATTCAGCGATACCCTGGGGCTGGACATGGGTGAGGTCGAGGCCAGCCTGGCCGGGCCGAAGCGCCCGCAGGATCGCGTGGCATTGCCCAAGGTCAGCGCGGCGTTCGACGATTTCATCGGCCTGCAGCTCAAGCCGACCAGCAAGGAAGAAGGCCGCCTGGAAAGCGAGGGCGGCGGTGGCGTGGCGGTGGGCAACGCCGACCAGACCGAGGGCACGCCGTATACCTGGCGCGGCCAGACGCACAATCTGCAGCACGGCGCAGTGGTCATTGCGGCCATCACCTCGTGCACCAACACCTCCAACCCCAGCGTGATGATGGCCGCCGGCCTGGTGGCAAAGAAGGCGGTCGAGAAAGGCCTGACCACCAAGCCGTGGGTCAAGACTTCCCTGGCCCCCGGCTCCAAAGTGGTGACCGACTACTATCGGGCTGCGGGCCTGACCCAGTATCTGGACACGCTGGGCTTCGCCCTGGTCGGTTATGGCTGCACCACCTGCATCGGCAACTCCGGGCCGCTGGACGAGCCTATCGAGCAAGCCATCCAGAGCGCGGACCTGACCGTGGCTTCGGTGCTCTCGGGCAACCGCAACTTCGAGGGCCGGGTGCACCCGCTGGTGAAGACCAACTGGTTGGCCTCACCACCACTGGTAGTCGCCTACGCCCTGGCCGGCAGTGTGCGTACCGACATCAGCAGTGAACCCTTGGGCACCGGCAGTGACGGCCAGCCGGTCTATCTGCGCGACATCTGGCCCACCCAGCAGGAGATTGCCGACGCAGTGGCCAAGGTCGACACCGCGATGTTCCACAAGGAGTACGCCGAGGTGTTCGCCGGCGATCCGCAATGGCAGGCAATCGAAGTGTCGCAGGCGCCTACCTACGTCTGGCAGGCCGATTCGACCTACATCCAGCACCCACCGTTTTTCGAGGATATCGCCGGTCCCGCACCCGTGATCGCCGACGTGCAGGGCGCAAGCATTCTGGCCTTGCTGGGGGATTCGGTCACCACTGACCACATCTCCCCTGCGGGCAACATCAAGGCTGACAGTCCGGCGGGCCGTTATCTGCGCGACAAGGGCGTGGAACCGCGTGATTTCAACTCCTATGGATCGCGCCGGGGCAACCACGAAGTGATGATGCGCGGGACCTTTGCCAACATCCGTATCCGCAACGAAATGCTCGGGGGTGAAGAAGGCGGCAACACCTTGTTCATTCCTACGGGCGAGAAGCTGCCGATCTACGATGCGGCCATGCGCTACCAGCAGGCCGGCACACCGCTGGTGATCATTGCCGGCCAGGAGTATGGCACCGGTTCGAGCCGCGACTGGGCTGCCAAGGGGACCAATCTACTGGGCGTCAAGGCCGTGGTGGCGGAGAGTTTCGAACGCATTCACCGCTCCAATCTGGTCGGCATGGGCGTACTGCCACTGCAGTTCACCAACGGCCAGAGCCGCAAGAGCCTTGCCCTGACCGGGCGCGAGACGCTGGACATCGTCGGTTTGAGTGGTACCCGGCTGCAGCCGCACATGCGCCTGGACCTGCGCATCCGCCGTGAGAACGGCCAGCAGGAAACCGTCGAACTGCTGTGCCGGATCGACACGCTCAACGAAGTAGAGTATTTCCGTTCCGGCGGTATCCTGCACTACGTCTTGCGCCAGTTGATTGGTAACCCTGTGGTGTAAGGCACCTGTAGGAGCGGTCAGCGGCCGCGAAAAGGACACCGCGGGCGGTCTGATGGACCGCGGTGTCTGGTTCGCGGCCGCGGACCGCTCCTACGGGGGATCGAAGGGATTGCTCCCGTTGACCGGCGGGTATCAACCACAACGGGGCCTGCAGCGCTTTCTGAAACATTAGGTTTCAAATGATTGCACCCGTAATTCATTTGGTTCTTGTTCTCATTCTTGTTTATCCAGTGCAATAGCCGCCATCCAAATCCGTGGCCACCTGTTCGCTGGATCCGGAACCTGCCCCTCAGGCGACCGGCTTCGTGAATCGAGAACGTTTTCCCATGTCCAAGAAGTCCCGCTCGAAAATCTGGTTCCTGGTGCACAGCTGGTTGGCCCTGCCGATCTGGTTTTTCGTGCTGATCGTATGTGTGACCGGCACCCTGGCCGTGGTGAGCACCGAGATCATGTGGCTGATCAATCCGGAAATGCGTGCCAACAAACCGTCCGACGACGCCCAGCCGTTGAACTACGACCAACTGATGGCCGCCATCGAACGCGATCATCCCGAGCTGCGAGTCAGCAATCTCGTTCACCCCGACGGCGACTACTTCGCCGTCAACGCCAGTGTCACCTACCCGGACGGCCGCTCGCCAACGGTCTATGTGAACCCCTATACCGGCGTGTTGCAAGGCGTCAGTCCGGCGTTCGACTTCCCGGCATTCACCCGCGCCCTGCACGGCTGGTGGCTGGTGCCCTTCACCAACGGCTTCTCCTGGGGCTGGTACCTGGTGTCGTTCCTCGGCCTGCCGCTGCTGGTGTCCCTGATCACCGGCCTGGTGGTCTACAAGAAGTTCTGGAAGGGCTTTCTCAAGCCCACCCTGCGCCTGAACCAGGGCGCACGGGTGTTCTGGGGTGACTTCCACCGCCTTAGCGGTATCTGGTCGATCTGGTTCATCGCGGTCATCGCCATTACCGGCGTGTGGTTCCTGATTCGCGCCATCCTCTACGACAACCAGATCAGCATCTCCAGCTACTCGCCGGTCACCTCGGTGATTGCCCGGGCCGACGTGCCGCTGGTGGCCGACGGCACGCCGGCACCGATGATCCCGGTCGAGCAGGCCATCGCCGTGGTCAAACAGCAAGTGCCGGGCCTCGATGCCAGCTACGTGTCGCTGCCGCTCAACGCCTACAGCCCGATGGAAGTGGGTGGCCGCAGTTGGTATCCGCTGATGTTCCAGACCGCCAGCATCAACCCCTACACCGGGCAGCTGATCAGCTCGCACCTGCTGGGCGACCGCAATGCACTGGAGTTCGTTACCGAGTCCATGCGCCCGCTGCACACCGGTGACTTCGGCGGGCTGTGGATCAAGCTGATCTGGGCTTTCTTCGGCCTGCTGCTGAGCATGATGGTGCTCAGCGGCTTGATGATCTGGAGCAAACGCACCGCCCTGGCCACGGCCCAGGCGTTCAAGCGCGGCGCCCGCCACGAAACTGCGCAGACGCCCACCGGCAGCCTGCACCCGATTGCCCACAAGACCGCGGAGCGCAGCCTGTGAGCCGAGTCCTCAGTGCCCCCACGCCTTCGCCCCTGTCGCGTTTCTGGCGCAAGTGGCGGTTCCATATCAACGTGCTGCTGGTGTTCATCCCGCTGAGCTTCATGCCGCACTATTTCGCCGAGAACGCCATGGATCGCGGCGACAGCGGCCTGGGCGAGCGGACAGTAGGCGACATCGCCGTCGGGCCGTGGAGCCTGACCTTGGCCGAACGCCGCATCGAAGGCCCGACCGCCGAAAGCGGCCAGGACATCAAGTACTTCAACGCGGCCCTGTGCAAGACCTGCATCGACCAGGTCAAGGCCACCTACCTGCGCATCGGCAAGCCACGCAGCCTGAGGGCTGCAGGCGTGATCTTCTTCGGCAGTGGCTACCGCATGTTCGCCGGGTTGCCAGTGCCGGCCAAAACCCAAGCCGATGCTCAGCTGTGGATCACCATGGAAGGCTGGGACGGCTCGATGCACCAGACCTCCATTCCATTGAGCCAGGCATCACCCGCGACGGTGGCCTGGCTGAACCGTCAAGGAACCCGACCATGACCCGCGTTTCATTCATCCGCTGGCCCGCCCTGGCACTGGGGCTGCTCGCTGCCGCCTGCAGCGGCGTGGCCCTGGCGCACAACCCGATGTGCGAATGCAAGCAGATCGACGACCAGCAGATCCGCTGCACCGGCGGATTTTCCGATGGCAGCGGCGCGCCGGGGGTGACCCTGGACGTGGTCGGCTATGACGAAAGCATCCTGGTACCCGGCAAGCTGGGCAGCGATTCGACCGTGACCTTCAAGCGTCCGGATGCCGAGTTCTATGTGCTGTTCGATGCCGGCCCCGGCCACGTCGTCGAAATCGACCAAGCCGACATCGAGGCACCATGAGCACGCCTGTCACGCACATCGTGCGCCCGGCCGGTGCGGGCCATGAAACCCTGTACGTCGGCCTGCTGTGCCTGTTCATCCTGCTGGCGGCGGCCGGCGTCGTGTCCTGGCACGGGGTCAGCCACGAAGCCGTCGCGGTACCGTCCCACCAGCTCGACGCCCGACGCGACCTGAGCGCCGCCGAACAGGGCATCTACGCCGACCTGCGAGTGACCCTCGACGAGGTCCGCCTGCTGGCCGAGGAACAGTCCGATCCGGTCACGCCCGAGCAACTGGCCCGCGAGGGCTTCCCACCCTTCGCCCAGGACGCCAGCTCGGTCAGCCGCGGCAGCCACGCCTGGCTGATGGTCCAGGGCGCCTACGTGGGCCTGAGCCAGGCGCCAGAGGTGGCGGGCTCGTTCCTGCTGCGCATGAACGGCGCGGACGCCGATGTCTGGCTCAACCGCGCACCCTCCGCCAGTGCACCGGCGCTGCTGGACGACACGTCGCTTGCCGACAGCGGCTGGCAGCAGGTCATCGCCCAGTTCGACACCGGTGTCACCCGCCAGCATCGCCATTGAATACGCCCTCTTCACCAGGATTCTTCATGCCCAGATCTATCGCCCGCCGTCCGTTGCTGCGACTCCTGTCCGTCGCAGTGCTGGGCACCCTGTTCACCAGCACCGCCTGGGCCGCCGACGGCAAGCCGCTGCGTATCGGCATCACATTGCACCCCTACTACAGCTATGTGGCGAACATCGTCGGCGACAAGGCCGAAGTGGTGCCGTTGATCCCGGCCGGGTTCAACCCCCATGCCTACGAGCCACGCGCCGACGACATCAAGCGCATCGGCAGCCTGGACGTGATCGTGCTCAATGGCGTCGGCCATGACGATTTTGCCGACCGCATGATCGAAGCCAGCGAGAAACCCGATATCCACGTGATCGAGGCCAATGCCGACGTGCCCCTGCTGGCGGCCACCGGGACGATGGCGCGTGGCGCCGGCAAAGTGGTCAATCCGCACACGTTCCTGTCCATCAGTGCCTCTATCGCCCAGGTCAACAACATCGCCCGCGAACTGGGCAAGCTCGACCCGGACAACGCCAAGTTCTACACCGCCAATGCCCGGGCCTACGGCAAGCGCCTGCGCACGCTGCGCGCCGACGCCCTGGCCAAGCTGACCCAGGCGCCCAACGCCGAGCTGCGGGTGGCCACGGTACACGCGGCCTACGACTACCTGCTGCGCGAGTTCGGCCTGGAAGTGACCGCCGTGGTCGAGCCGGCGCACGGCATCGAGCCCAGCCCCAGCCAGCTGAAGAAGACCATCGACCAGCTGCGTGAACTGGACGTCAAGGTGATCTTCTCGGAAATGGATTTCCCTTCGACCTATGTCGAAACCATCCAGCGAGAGTCGGGAGTGAAGATGTACCCCCTCTCGCACATCTCCTATGGCGAGTACAGCGCCGACAAATACGAGAAGGAAATGGGCGGCAACCTCGACACCGTGGTCCGGGCCATCCAGGAGGCCGGCGCATGACGGCCGCCGAACCCCTCGCCCTCGCCCGCAGCGGCCCCGCCATCGAGTTCGCCGAGGTGGGCCTGGTGCTGGGCCGCACGCTGATTCTCGACCAGGTCTCCTTTCGCGTGGCCAGCGGCAGCGTGCACGCGCTGGTCGGACCCAACGGCGGTGGCAAGAGCTCGTTGATCAAGACCCTGCTGGGGCAGATGCCCCATCGTGGCCAGTTGAGCCTGCAGTGGCCGGGCAGCCCCGGGGTGATCGGCTATGTACCGCAGGCACTGGAATTCGATCGTGGCCTGCCGATGACGGTCGACGATTTCATGGCCGCCATGTGCCAGCGTCGGCCTGCCTTTCTCGGCCTGTCGAAACGCTATGCCGGCGCCATTGGCGAGGCCCTGGAGCGGGTCGGCATGCAGGACAAGCGCAAGCGCCGCATGGGCGCGTTGTCGGGCGGCGAACGCCAGCGCGTGCTGTTGGCGCAGGGCCTGATCCCGGCGCCGCAGCTGCTGATCCTCGACGAGCCCATGTCGGCGCTCGACGAAGCCGGCATCCAGGTGTTCGAGCGCCTGCTGCTGGACTGGCAGCAAGCCGGCATCACGGTCATATGGATCGAGCACGACCTGGAAGCGGTCAAGCGTCTGGCCGACCACGTCACCGGGCTCAACCGACGCGTGCTGTTCGACGCCAGGCCGGCGGACGCACTGACGCCAGACCGGCTGCTCACGCTGTTCTCCACCCATCCACGCGCCGGAGGCCTCGCCTGATGGACTACGAACAGTTTCGCCTGGCCATCCAGGGCCTTGCCTCGGACGGCTACCTGCCCGCTGCACTGGCCTATGGTTTCGTGGTCAACGCCTTGATCGCCGGGTTGCTGATCGGCCCGGTACTGGGCGGCCTGGGAACGCTGGTGGTGGTCAAGCGCTTTGCGTTCTTTTCCGAAGCGGTCGGGCATGCCGCGCTCACCGGCGTGGCCATCGGCATCCTGCTCGGCGAACCCTACACGGGCCCCTACGGCAGCCTGTTCGGCTACTGCCTGCTGTTCGGCATCGTGCTCAATTACCTGCGCAATCGCACCGGCCTGGCGCCGGACACGCTGATCGGCGTGTTTCTGTCGGTCTCGCTGGCCCTGGGTGCCAGCCTGCTGTTGACCCTGGCCGGCAAGATCAACGTGCACATTCTCGAGAACGTGCTGTTCGGCTCGGTACTGACAGTCAACGGCAACGATCTGCTGGTACTGGCCGTGGTCGGTACCCTGGTCCTGAGCCTGAGCCTGCCGCTGTACAACCGCATCATGCTGGCCAGCTTCAATCCGCAGCTGGCCGCGGTGCGCGGCGTGGCGGTGAAAGCCCTGGATTACCTGTTCGTGATTCTGGTGACGCTGATCACCGTGGCAGCGGTGAAGGTCATCGGCGCGATCCTGGTCGGTGCGCTGCTGGTGATTCCGGCAGCGGCGGCACGGCTGCTGAGCCAGTCGCTCAAGGGCTTCTTCTGGATCTCGGTGATCATTGCCACGGTGAGCACCCTGTGCGGGATCCTGCTGCCGATCCTCTTCGATCTGCCGGTGCCTTCCGGGGCGGCCATCATCCTGGTCGCAGGCCTGGCCTTCGCTCTCGCCGCCATCGCCCGCGGCACCTTGCCCAGCCTCAAAGGGAACATCGGATAAATGCCTACTCTGCGCAAACTGACAGTCGCCCTGGCCCTGTGTGCGGCGCTCGCCCCTGCGATCCAGGCGGCGGAGCCGGTGAAGGTTCTCGCCAGCCTGCCGATCACCTACGGCCTGGGCCAACTGCTGCTCAAGGACAGCGGCGTGCAACTGCACCGTGCGGCCGCCGCCAACCTGCCCGGCTCCCGACAGAATGCCTATTTCACCGGCCGCGGCGCAGAAGCCCTGGCCGGACTGGCCGGCGCTGCCGACGCGGTGATCGGGCTGCGTTCGCTATGGCCTGACGACTCCCTGTACCCGCTGGCGCGGCGCAGCAACATTCGCATCGTCGAGATCGACGCAGCGCGCCCGGTCGACGGGGTGCTGCCCGGTATCGCGGTACAGCCGGGCGTGAGCGGACTGAACAGCCAGCCGTGGCTGTCGAGCAACAACATGGGCCGCATGGCCGACGTCATGGCTGCCGACCTGGTACGCCTGGCTCCGGCCGCCAAACCGCGGATCGACGCCAACCTGGCCGCACTCAAGCAGCAACTGCTCAAGCTCAGCGCCGACAGCGAGGCACGCCTGGCAAAGGCGGACAATGTCAGTGTGGTCAGCCTCAGCGACAGCTTCGCCTACCTTGCAGCCGGTCTCAATCTGGACACGGTGGCCACCCAGGTGCTCAACGACGAACAGTGGGACACCGCGCAGCTGGAGAACCTGAGCATGACGCTCAAGGACAACGACGTTGCCCTGGTCATCGACCATCGCCAACCGCCCGAAGCGGTCAAGGCGGTGATCACTGCCGCAGGCAGCAAGCTGCTGGTGCTGGCCGAGGAAAGCGACGACCCGATCGCCGACCTGCAGGCTCACATGAGCGCCGTCATCCAGGCCCTTTGACCCTACCCTGCCGTAAGCAGGCTGCGGTTCCCGGGCCTGCTCGGCAATGACTTTGAAGCCCTCTCACCACCCTTCGCCGATATCCCATTCAATCTTTTCCCGAGCTGGCCGAGAACCTGTCAAAGCCCCACGGAATGAATGGACACTCATGCGTAACAATCAGCCTATCACCCAGCGCGAACGGACTTTCCCTGCCCAGCAGCGCCTGATTTCCACGACCGACACCCAAGGAATGATCACCTACTGCAATGATGCTTTCGTGGAGATCAGCGGGTTCACCCGCGAGCAGCTGATTCGCGCGCCGCACAATACAGTGCGCCACCCGGACGTGCCTTCGGCGGTGTTCGAGCACATGTGGGCGACGCTGCGCCAGGGCCTGCCATGGATGGGCATCATCAAGAACCGTTGCGAGAACGGCGACTACTACTGGGTCAACGCCTACGTCACTCCGGTGCTTGAAAACAAGCAGGTGGTGGGTTACGAATCGGTACGGATCAAGCCGACGGCCGAGCAGATCCGCCGTGCCCAGTCGCTTTACGAACGCTTGAACAACGGCAGATCCGCAGTACCCGGCCGCGATCGCTGGATGCCGGTGCTGCAGAACTGGCTGCCGTTCATTCTGGTCAGTCAGGTCGGCTTCATGATCGGCACCTGGCTGGATACCTCGTGGGGGTTCGCCCTGGCCGCCGGGCTGTCGCTGCCACTGGGCCTGATGGGCCTGAGCTGGCAGCAGCGCGGTATCAAGCGGCTGCTCAAGCTGGCGGACCAGACCACCTCGGATCCGCTCATCGCGCAGATGTACACCGACAGCCGGGGCGCCCAGGCGCGCCTGGAAATGGCCATTCTGAGCCAGGAAGCGCGCTTGAAGACCTGCCTGACCCGTTTGCAGGACACCGCCGAGCACCTGACCGGTCAAGCCCGGCAATCCGATGCCCTCGCGCACCAGAGCTCCCAGGGCCTGGACCGTCAGCGCCTGGAAACCGAGCAGGTAGCCGCTGCGGTGAACCAGATGGCGGCCACTACCCAGGAAGTGGCCAGCCATGTGCAGCGCACTGCCGACGCCACCCAGGAGGCCAACCGCCTGACCAGCCGCGGGCGCGACATCGCCGGCGAAACCCGCGAGGCGATCCAGCGCTTGTCGGTGGTCGTCGGGGAAACCGGGCAGACCGTGACCCAGCTGGCCAAGGACAGCGACGAGATCGGCGGCGTGGTGGATGTGATCAAAGGTATCGCCGACCAGACCAACCTGCTGGCGCTCAACGCAGCCATCGAAGCGGCACGCGCCGGCGAAATGGGCCGCGGCTTCGCCGTGGTCGCCGACGAGGTGCGTCAGCTGGCACAACGCACCAGCGAGTCGACCGGGCAGATCCACGGGCTCATCGCCAAGCTGCAGCAGACCGCCAACAATGCCGTGCAGACCATGGATGCCGGTCACCGTCAGGCCGAGGAAGGCGTGGCTCGCGTGCTGGAAGCCGACCAGGCGTTGATCGGCATCAGCGAAGCGGTCGCCAACATCACCGACATGACCACGCAGATCGCCGCAGCCACCGAAGAGCAGAGTGCAGTGGCCGAGGAGATCAGCCGCAACATCACCACCATCTCGCACCTGGCCGATGAAACCAGCGAACAGGCGCAGAACTCGGCACTGCTCAGCGAAGAGCTGACCAAGACCGCCAACAGCCAGTATTCGCTGGTGGAGCGTTTCAACCGCTGACTGCCCCCTGCCCTCGCATCGCAGCCTGCATGGCAGGCCACGTGTCGGCTACGCGAGTCAGGACAGGAAGGCCACGATCCGGTCGGCGGCGGTCTGCAGATGCTGATCGTGGCTGAACCCGGATGACTTCAAGGGTTTGAGGTCATGATCGGCGGCGCTGAGCCAGTACAGCTCGATTTCCCCCGACAAATCAAAGCCTGCCACTGTCTCGCAGTTGCCCAACGTATCGCGCTCGCCCTGGATGATCAGGGTTGGCGTGCGCAGGTCGGCCAGGTGTTCGACGCGCGGTTTCTCCGGCTTGCCGGCCGCGTAGAAGGGATACCCCAGGCACACCAGTGCATCGGCACCCAGTTCGTCCGCCAGCAGGCTGGCCATCCGTCCGCCCTTCGATTTGCCCCCCACGGCCAGGGTTCCCGTCACCAGCGGTCGCACCAGGGCATAGGCCTGTCGCCAGCTTTCCAGCAGGCTTGCCTGCGGACTGGGTGGACGCTTGCTGCCGCCGCTGCGGCGCTGGGCCATGTAGGGAAACTCGAAGCGCACCACGCTGACCCCGCCAGCGGCCAGCCGCTCGGCCATGCTGTTCATGAAGGCACTGTCCATCGGCGCGCCGGCACCGTGCGCGAGGATCAGGCACGGCGCCTGCGCGCCAGTCTGGGCAGGGTTCCACAGCCAGCCGTTGTCTTGCATGCGTTGGCTCCACTGATCTTCGCTCATCATCCTTCCGTCGACGTTTGGCACTATTGGCGATTCACAGACTCTGAGGCAAAACGCGGCACAGGAAAAGTGCCCTGTGCATGATGGCGTGCACGACGTCAGCGTGCAGGCGCGGCTCGCCCCCTCCCCTATACTCAATGATCTTTTCGCGAAGGATAGCGATTCATGAACTTCGACTGGCACAGTGCTCCCATCACCCGTTACACCCCCCTGGACAGAGGCTATCGCAACACTCAGAACGTGCGGCGTTTCCTGACCGAGGCGTGCGGCCCGAACTTTCATTTCGACCGCCCCTTCATGGCCTGGCTCAAAAGTGGCGAAGCCAAGACCATGGGCCAGGTCGCGGACCACTGGAACCTGCTGCATCGCCGCTGACGCGCGAAGCGCTGGCCAGGGTGCAAAACGCTGCTTTAATGAGTGCAACCCTCACCGCTTGGTGTCTTCCGATAGGAGTGCCCGATGGATCGTCTCAGTGCCAAGGATTTTTCCCCCGAGTTGCTGGAACTGTACGACTTTTATGCCCATGGCAAGATCAACCGCCGCGAGTTCCTCGACCGCGCGGCGCTGTTCACCTTCGGAGGACTGACCGCAGGCGCGTTGCTGGCCAGTCTGAGCCCGAACTATGCATTGGCCCAGCAGGTGGAATTCACCGATCCGCAGATCGTGGCCGAATACATCACCTATCCCTCGCCCGACGGCCATGGCCAGGTGCGCGGCTATCTGGTGCGGCCTGCGCAGGCCACCGGCAAGGTGCCAGGCGTGGTGGTGGTGCATGAGAACCGCGGGCTCAACCCCTATATCGAAGACGTCGCACGGCGGGTCGCTAAGGCTGGCTACATGGCCCTGGCCCCGGACGGCTTGAGCTCGGTCGGCGGCTATCCGGGCAACGACGACAAGGGCCGGGCGCTGCAGGAGAAGGTCGACCCGACCAAACTGATGAATGATTTCTTCGCTGCGATCCCCTGGCTGATGGCGCACGAGGGTGCCACGGGCAAGGTCGGCATGACCGGCTTCTGCTATGGCGGCGGTGTGTCCAATGCGGCGGCGGTGGCCTATCCCGAGCTGGCGTGCGCGGTGCCGTTCTATGGCCGTCAAGCCGATGCCAAGGATGTAGCGAAGATCAAGGCGCCGCTGCTGCTGCATTTCGGCGAACTGGACACGCGCATCAACGAAGGTTGGCCCGCGTACGAGGCAGCGCTCAAGGCGGCAGGCAAAACCTACGAGGCGTACATCTATCCCGGCGCCAACCATGGTTTCCACAACGATTCGACCCCGCGCTATGACAAGGCCGCAGCCGACCTGGCCTGGGAACGCACGCTGGGCTGGTTCGAAAAATACCTGAGCTGACGTAGAATGCCGGCCCTTTGCAGCCGTGATCCTTGCCATGAACGCCGACGCCTTCGCCACCTTGCACCAACACCTGCTCCAAGCCCTCGCTCAGCCGCCGATTGAAACCCGTCGGTTGTTTCACGGCCGCGGTCGGCGCTGGCCGGGGCTGGAGCAACTGACCGTGGACTGGCTTCAGGGCATCGTGCTGGTATCGCTGTTCAAGGAGCCGCTTGCCGAACAGCTGGCAGACTTGCAACAGCTGCTTGCCCAACTTGCTGAGCAGCCAGTCTGGGCAGCCAGCGGTGCGCGCGGTCTGGCACTGCAGCACCGCTATCTGCCCGGCAGCGACGTGCACTGGCTGATCGGAGAAGCGCAAGAGCAGGTGATCCTGGTCGAGAACGGCCTGCAGTACCGCATCGACCTGGGGCGTAAACAGAACAACGGCTTGTTTCTCGACATGCGCCACGGTCGCGACTGGGTACGCGAAAACGCCCAGGGTCGACGTGTGCTCAACCTGTTCGCCTACACCTGCGGTTTCTCGGTGGCCGCCATCGCTGGCGGCGCAGCCCATGTGGTCAACCTCGACATGTCTCGCGCCGCCCTCACCCGGGGACGCGAGAACCACCACCTCAATGGCCACGAGCTGGGCAAGGTCAGCTTTCTGGGCCACGATCTGTTCAAGTCCTGGGGCCGGGTCGGCAAGGACGGCCCTTACGACATGGTGATCATCGACCCGCCGTCGTTCCAGAAAGGCAGCTTCCTGCTGACCAAGGATTACCAGCGGGTACTGCGCCGCCTGCCGGAACTGCTCAGCGAATCGGGCGTGGTGCTGGCGTGCATGAACGACCCGGCACTGGGCCCCGACTTTCTCGTCGACGAGCTGCGCCGCGAAGCACCGCAGCTGCGCCTGCAGCGGCGCCTGGACAACCCACCTGAGTTTGCCGACATAGATCCAGCCAGCGGCCTCAAGGCCATGGTGTTCGCGCGGGAGTGATTACCAAATAGAGCAGGGGAAGGGCCTAACATACCGTACGGCGACTGGCCATCTTAAAGATTGAACAATTTCACGTGCCCGGCGAACCAAGTAAAGGAGAGCCACCGGGAGGTGAGAGTCCCGGCGGCTCGGGTGACACATCGAATGAAACCCTTGAGAGGTATCCGCCATGTCAGCGCAGGAATATAACACCATCCGCCATACCCCTGTCAGTGCATTGGGCACAATCCCGGCCAGCCAGTTGATCGCCTTCGTCGAAGCCTGCCGCCCGCTGGTGCGCGACGCGATCCTGAACGCCAGGTTGACTCGATGAGCCCGCTGGTTGTGAGCAGCCCCGCCATGGCGGGGCTTTTTCATGGCCGCAGAACAGGTTTCATGGCTGCCGTTGCGTGATAAGCATGCGCACGCGCTCGCTCAGCGCCTCCAGGGCGAACGGCTTGGTCAGCACCTCGGTGCAGGGCTGCAGATGGCATTGGTCCAACGCCAGGTTCTGCGCGTAGCCGGTGATGTACAGCACCGGCAAGCCTGGCCGGGCCGAGCGCCCCAGCTCGGCCATCTGCCGGCCATTGAGCCCGCCAGGCAAGCCTACGTCCGTGACCAGCAGGTCGATGCGCGCAGCCGATTGCAGCAGGTCTCGGCCCTGGGCGCTGTCGCCGGCCTGCAGGACCACATAGCCCAGGCTTTCCAGCAGCTCGGCCACGGAACCGCGCACCGAGGCTTCGTCGTCCACCACCAGCACGGTTTCGCCGCTGCCACCGAGGTCGATGGGCGCCTGGCTGGGCACCACCGCTTCTGTCTCGATACCGGCACAATGCCTGGGCAGGTACAGGCTGACCGTCGTGCCAAGCCCCGGCCGTGACTGGATCTTCACCAGTCCGCCGGACTGCCTGGCAAACCCGTAGATCATCGACAGACCCAGGCCGGTGCCCTCGCCCACCGGTTTGGTGGTGAAGAACGGCTCGAACACCTTGGCCATGACCTCCTCGCTCATCCCCGAACCGTTATCGGTCACGTGAACCACCAGGTACTCGCCGGCCTGTACCTCGTGATTGAATGCATCGCTGTGAGGCAGCCACTGATTGGCGGTTTCGATAGTGATCCGCCCACCACCGGGCATGGCATCGCGAGCATTGATACACAGGTTGAGCAAGGCGTTTTCCAGCTGGGTCGGGTCGATCAGCGCCGTCCACAGACCCTGGGTATGGCGCACACTCAGTTCGATGGAGGGTCCGACCGAACGTCGCACCAGTTCTTCCAGGCCGTGGATCAGCGCGTTGACGTCGGTGGGCACCGGAGCCAGGGTCTGCCGACGGGAGAACGCCAGCAGGCGATGAGTCAGTGACGCGGCGCGCTTGACCGCCCCCTGCGCTACGTCCAGGTAGCGTTCGAGGTCAGCGGTACGGCCCTGTTTCAAGCGCATGTGCATCAATTCGAGGCTGCCGGACAGGCCCGCCAGCAGGTTGTTGAAGTCGTGGGCGATACCCCCGGTAAGCTGGCCCACGGCTTCCATCTTCTGCGCCTGGTGCAACGCTGCCTCGGCTTTTTCCCGCTCGGCAATGGCGATGCGCACGCGCTCTTCCAGGGTCTGATTGAGCTCGCGCACCGCAGCCTCGGCCTTCTTGCGCGCGGTGACGTCGATGGAGGAGCCGATCAGGCCAATGACTTCGCCGTCCTCGTCAAGCAGAGGCGTCTTCAGCGACAGCCAGGTCGCGGCGGTGCCGTCGGCCTGGCGTACCTCCTCTTCCACCTCCTGGGTGTGCCGACCTTCCATGATGCGCCGGTCGGTTTCCATGATCACCCGAGCCTGGACCTTGTCTTCCAGGAACTCCATATCGGTGCGGCCGATGTATTGCTCGGGCGGTTTGCCGATGAGTTCGGTGGTGCCGCGATTGGCAACCAGCATCCGCCCCTGGCGATCCTTGGCGTACACCACACCGGGCACCGCGGCGGTGAAGGTGCGCAGCAGGTGGGTCATGCGATCGCGCTCGGCCTCGGCGCTGCGGCGTTGCTGGATGTCCAGCAGCACGCCGGGAAAACGGTGCGGACGCCCCGCCTCGTCGAATTCGACGTGGCCGTTGGCTTCGATCCAGCGATAGCTGCCGTCGCTCTGCAGCACGCGATACTCGCAACGGTAGTGACCGCCGTTGCCGAGGGTCTCGAACACGGCTGCTTCGACCCGCGGGCGATCCTGCGGATGGACGCTGGCCATCGCTTGCTCCAGCGGCAGGCCCTGGGCACAGACCTTGCCGGACAGACCGAAGGTGCGGGCGAAGCGTTCGTCGGCACTGAAGTGGTCGGCCGCAACATCCCATACCCAGGTACCGACGATGGCCCCGGTATCCAGAGCCAGCTGCAGGCGCTCGGCGGCATCTTGGGCGGGTGTCTCCTCAGGTACGGAGGGGGCGCGAAAATGTTCGGGAGGCTGGGTCGGCATATCGGCTCACAGCGGAACGCAGGGTGCCCTGATGGTGACGTTGGCGTTTAGGTAATACAAGCCTGCGCAACGCGAAATCCGCGCGCAAGACCGACAAGCCGCGTCCGGCAACCCCGCAAAACACCAGACAGCCCCTGTAGCAGCGGCGCGAGCCGCGTCCGGCAGCCCCGCAAAACACCAGACAGCCCCTGTAGCAGCGGCGCAAGCCGCGTCCGGCAACCCCGCGCAACTTCAGACACGCCGCCTGAGCAGATAACTGTCCATGATCCAGCCATGCTGGCTGCGCGCCTGCTGCCGCGCATCGGCAATGGTCTGCGCCATGTCGTCCAGCCTTCCCGACAGCAGCACTTCATCGGCCGTACCGACGTAAGCCCCCCAATAGATATCCAGATCCTGGCCGACCAGCGCCTTGAAGCTGTCCTGTGCATCGAGCATCACCACCACCGTGTCGACGCCCTCGGGCATGCCCGCCGCCAGGCGTCGACCCGTAGTGATCTGCACGGCACCGGCAATGCTGTTGAGGGTGATCCGGTGCGCCGCGGTCAGCGCCTGAATGCTGGTCACACCGGGAAACACCTCATAGTGCACCGCTCGCGCGCCGTTGGCAGCGATCGCCTCGACAATGCGCAGCGTGCTGTCGTACAGCGAAGGATCGCCCCACACCAGAACGCCCGCGCACTCCCCGTCCGCCACTTCATCATCGAGCAGCCCCTCGAAGGCCGCCCGCTTGCGCGCGTTCAGGGTATTCACCGACGTCCGATAGTCCGGCCCGGCCGGACGCTCGGGCTGCCGCACCTCGACCACCCGATACGCCCCAGGCGTTGCATGACGCTCGAGGATCTCTTTGCGCAGGGCATTGAGCTTGCCCTTGTGATCGCCCTTGTCCATCAGGAAGAACACATCGACCCGCGCCAAGGCACGCGCCGCCTGCACCGTGATGTGCTCGGGATGACCGGCGCCGATGCCGATGATGAGGAGTGTTTTCAAAAGTGCTCCGCAGACAGTTCACCACAACGCGCCTATGGCAGTGCCGATAGGGGCCTCTCTTCACAGCTGGCCCATGCCAGACCTTACAGCGTCCGTTTCAAGGTGAATACAGGGTTGCGCGAATTGGCACAGTTCCAGCTGTCCACGCCCTTTCGGCCTTGACACGTATGGGCATCTGCTACGAATGCCTGTGATGATCGACGGGCGGGCGCATTGCACGCCCGCCCTCTCGGTCACTGGATCACAGCGACCATTTCAGCGAGAACATCAGGTTGCGCGGGTCGCCGTAGGTGCCACTGCCGGTTGCGGTAGGAATACCCTGCCAGTACTTCTCGTCCAGCACGTTGTTGAAGTTGACGCGGGCGTCCCAGTGTTCGTCGAAGCGATAGCCGGCCATCAAGCCCAGTACCGCGTAGGAATCCTGCTCCGCATGACCGGTTCCGACACGGCCGTAGGTTGCGCTCTGCGCCAGCACGTCGGCACCGATACGCAACCTGTCCAAGGCACCTTCGAATTGGTAAGTAGTTGCGGCCTTGAACAGATGCTTGGGCTGGTTGGGCGCGAACAGATTGCCTTTCTCGTAGGTACGGTCTTTCACGTACTGGCTGAGCACCAGGGTATAGGCGGCCGAGAACTGCCAGTTGGGCGTGAAGGCGCCACTGATTTCGGTATCCAGGCCACGGCTGCGTACCTCGCCCGCAGCCTCGTAGCAGGTGCGGTTGGTGGCCCGGCAGCTGGCCGGTTGATCGGGAATGGCGTAGGCGCGGTTCTGCTGGGTCATGTCGAACATGGCCACGGACGCATTCAGGCCGCCATCGAAGTACTCGCCCTTGATGCCGATCTCGTAGCTTTCGCCGGTCATCGGGTCCAGCACCGTGCCGCCGACATCCTGCTGCGTCTGCGGCTTGAAGATTTCGGTGTAGCTGGCATAGACCGAGTAGGTGTCGTTCAGGTCGTAGATGATGCCGGCATAGGGCGTGACTTCCTGGGTCACCTTGTAATCACCGATGCCCGAGCGGTTGTCGTAGTCATACCAACTGACCCGGCTGCCGACGATGATGTGCAGCGGGTCCAGCGGGTTGAAACGCGCGGCGGCGTAGACACCCTTCTCGGTCGCGGTGTTCTTGCTCTCGTAAAGGCGATAGTCGCTGCGAGTACGCGAAGGCTTGGCGATGACACCCGGATCGAAGTTGTAGATATCGATGGGCGTGGAGTCGTTCCAGTAGCCACCGGTCTGGTCGAACTTTTCCTGGCGACGGCTCGCGCCGAGGGTCAACTGATGCTCGCGCCCGAACAACTGGAACGGGCCAGCGAGCGAGGCATCCACGTTGGTCTGCACGTCGGTGGTGTCGTAGGCGCCTGTGGCCTGCCCGTACACACCATTGCGGGGCGCCGTCAGATAGCTGGAAAAGGTGTTGGACTCGGCCCATATCTTCGCGGCCGCAGCCTTGGCGGTCCAGCCGTTGTCGAAGCGGTGGGTGACGTCGGTGAACACGCTGACGTTGTCCCGGTCCCAGTAGGCCCAGTCATTGCTCAGGAAGGTGGAACGCGACAGATGCAGGTCTTCGCCATTCGGACCGGACGGCAGGCTGCCCCAGTCCGAGGTGGCGTCATCGCGCTGCTTGGAAGCCCCGAGGGTCAGGGTAGTCGCCTCGCTCAAGTCCGCTTCGAATACGCCGTAGAAGGTCTGGCGCTGCTTTTCACGCTCGTCGATGTAGCTGTTGTCGTCTTCGTAGGCGGCCACCACCCGGCCACGCAGGGTGCCGGATTCGTTGAGCCGGTTCGACGCATCCACTTGCGTGCGGTAGCGGTCCCAGGTACCGGCGCTGGTGGTGATGCTGACCTGAGGGGTAGCGGTAGGACGCTTGCGCACCAGGTTCAGGGTTGCCGACGGGCTGCCGGCACCGGTCATCAGGCCGGTGGCGCCGCGCACCACTTCAACCCTGTCGTACAAAGCCAGGTCGGCACCGGCGATGGTGTCCAGGGTGAACTGGCCGATGCTGGTCGGCAGGCCGTCGTACATGATGTTGTCGATGTTGAACCCGCGCGCCTGGAACGCCTGACGGTCGCCGCCAAACTTGCGCAAGGTGATGCCGGGCGCGTACTTGACCACATCGTTGAGGTCGTTCATGCCCTGGTCGTCCATGCGCTGGCGCGTGATGACGCTGACCGACTGCGGGGTTTCGCGGATCGACAGCGACAGCCCGGTCGAGGTGCTCATGCTGCCGGTGGTGTAGGAGCCGGAGTGTTCGGTGGTGGCCGTGCCGGCTATGGAACTGGTGGCGGCCGAGACGGCCGTCGCGCCCAGTTCCACCGCGCCGCCAGTGGACGCTGTAGCGGGCGCGGTGACGCTGACCACGTCGCCCTGCACCGTACCGACCAGGCCGCTGCCAGCCAGCAGGCGTTGCAGTGCCAATGCGGGTTCCATCCGGCCGGTTACCGAAGGTGCCGTCTTGCCGGCAATCGCCGCTGGTTCGAACACCACTTGCAGGCCGCTGGCCTGACCCAACTGGTTCAGCGCTTCGCCCAAAGGCTGCGCGGGCAGATTCAGCGCAATCGGAGCTGCCTGCGCCAGGCCGGCAATGGACAAAGAGATGCACAGCGCAACACTGCGCAACGGAAAATGATTCATGGCATGACCTCAGGAACCCACACAAGGCGGTCTGCCCCCCCCGGGCGAAGACTCGAATGCAGGCTGTAGGAAGCCACGCAAACTTGTGTGCGAAACCGCGTTGAATGCGGAAGCGGCGCAAGGCTATGCAAATGTCAAAAAAATGTAAATGATAATTCATGGCACTTGGCAAGCATTCGCGGCTGCCAACCAGAAGCATTGATCTTTGCCAGCGAGCGCGCAGGCTGAATAAGTGCGTATGAAGAGCGCAGAGCGTGCGGGCTGCACGATAGAGAGGGGTCGTTGCGGGGGGCGTCAGGATGGATGTCCCGGCAGTGATGAACGCCACCGCCGGGAAATTATTACTGGATATGTCTAGCTATTGGCGCAACCGGATCAGCCGCGCGCGGGAAGTTTCCAGTCGGGACGTACGAAATGGCAGGTGTAGCCGTTGGGAATACGCTCCAGGTAATCCTGATGCTCGGGCTCGGCTTCCCAGAAATCACCTGCCGGGGCAAGCTCGGTGACGACCTTGCCGGGCCACAGGTCGGAGGCATCGACGTCGGCGATCGTTTCCAGTGCGACGCGTTTCTGCTCCTCGGTGTTGTAGAAGATCGCCGAGCGGTAGCTCAGGCCTACATCGTTGCCCTGGCGGTTGGCCGTGGACGGGTCGTGAATCTGGAAGAAAAACTCGAGGATCTGACGATAGCCGATCACGCTGGGATCGAAGACGATCTCGATGGCTTCGGCGTGGGTGCCGTGGTTGCGGTAGGTCGCATTGGCGACATCGCCGCCGCTGTACCCGACCCGCGTCTCCAGGACGCCCGGATAACGACGGATCAGGTCCTGCATGCCCCAGAAGCAGCCACCCGCCAGCAGAGCGGTTTCGGTCTGGACTGTCATATCGATTACCTTCGCTGAATGAACGTGGCCCATTCTAATACAACCGCTGCGAAGGTGCCGTACAGGCCGTCAGAGGTTGGTGAAACGTGCCACCGCCTCCACCACTTTCTTCGCCCCGTCCTGGATCTCGACGATCACGTCACCGGCCTGACCGGCCAGTTGTACGCCCTGCTCAGCCTGCTGCCTGCTGTTGGCCATGTCGCGCACGGTGCCGTCGACCAGTGCCTGGTTCTGCTGCACCACGGCGGCGATCTCGTCGGTGGCGGTGCTGGTTCGGCCCGCCAGTTGCCGGACTTCGTCGGCCACCACGGCGAACCCGCGCCCCTGTTCACCGGCGCGGGCCGCTTCGATGGCGGCGTTCAGCGCCAGCAGGTTGGTCTGTTGGGCGATGCTGCTGATGGTCTGGATGATCGAGCTGATCAGCAGCGATTGCTTGCCCAGCGCTTCCACACCGCTGGACGCGGACTGCATGTCGTCGGCGATCTTGCGCATGGTCTGCACGGTATCGGTCACTACCACCGCGCCACGCTGGGCGCTGATGTCGGTGCTGCGCGAGATTTCATAGGCGGTCTGCGCCGCCTGATTGACCTCGGCCTCGCGCTCGACCTGCTCGGTGACCACGGTAGCGAACTTGACCACCTTGTAGAGCTTGCCTTCGGTGTCGTAGACCGGGTTGTAGGTCGCCTCGAGCCAGATGGTGCGGCCCATGCTGTCGAGGCGCTTGAAGCGCCCGGCGACGAACTCACCGCGATTCAGGTTTGCCCAGAATTCGGTGTAGCTCGGCGAACTGGTTTCTTCGCTGTGGCAGAACATGCGGTGATGCTTGCCCTGCACCTGCGCCAGGGTATAGCCCATGCCGCGCATGAACTGGTCGTTGGCCGACAGCACGGTGCCTTTCAAATCGAACTCGATGACCGCCGTGGAGCGCAGCAAGGCGTCGATGAACGAAGCGTTCTCCGCTGCTTTCTCCATGCTCTTGGTGACATCGGTGGCAAAGCACTTGATGTGCATCAGCACACCTGCCGCATTGCGGATGGGCTTCCAGTGCGCATTGACCCAGACCAGGCTGCCGTCCGCCCTGAGGTAGCGATAGTTGTCCGACACCGAAGTGCCCGCTGCCACCGCCGCACGAAAGTTGTTGTAGCACGGCAGTTTGGTCACGTAGGTAGGGACCAATTCGGTCATCAGCCTGCCAACCAGCTGGGCTTCGGTATAGCCCAAAGTGGTCGCAAACAAGTCGTTGCAGGCGATGATGCGCAGCGATGCATCGATGTCCAGGCTGAGCATCTCGTGGGTCATGCCGGCTACCAATTGACGCAATTCCACCAGTTCATCGGCTTGGGCGCTGAGTTGCTGCTTGAGTTTGTTGTTGAACATAAGGCACCGGCATCAGGGTCATGGTCGTGTTATCGGCGGCAATGGCCGAGGGTTTAGCCCTAGGCGACAGATGTCTGCCCTTTCGGAGGCGACCAACCCCGTGCCAGAGCGCGTCCTTGGGACAATCCACAGAAGCTGTGGATAAGTCAGTGGACAACCCCCCCCTGCCCCTCGCAAACCCATATGGAATGGGGCCTGAAGTCAAACTGTCGATTTTTTCACCAACTCGAAAAGACGTTTTTTTTCATTGACTTGCGTGAGTCATACCGAGTAGCCATGATCGGCGAGGCACGATCAGACCGGACAGACACGTTTTCTTGCACTTGCAGTGACCGGGCCTTCGTTTGCGTCTTCAAGGTAGCCATAAGGTATTTTTTCGGAATATCGCTTGCGCTTCTCATAGCCGATGCGATAGTCTTCGACCCGTTAGTACCAAGCTGAAAGTCAATTCAGGTCGACCACCCTGTTCACACGGGCTCGACCAACATGATGGTCTCCAGGTAACGCTCCCCGACTTGCGAACAAGTCCGGCATCAAGCGAATTACTCTGCCCCGACCAACCTACGATTGATCAGGATCTGCATCCAGGGCCCCGAACCTTAGCCCGGAATGTTGCCTGCCCTCCTAAGTACCTACCAGTCAGCCCAACAGCCAAAACGATAAAGCGCTGTTCACTGGCTGTCTTGTTCCAGACAGGTTCTTCGCCCGGCCCAAAGGCCCGCGCTACTGGAACGTTTTTATCGATCACGGCTCCAAGTCGTGACCATTGCAGGAACATACAACAACATGACTCATATCCAGACCCAGGATGCCATCCGCACCCTCACCCACGCCTTCGCTCCGATGAACTGCCTGATCATGGCCGCGCGCAAAGGCTGCTTCAGCTTCACCATCGTCAATGAGCACGGTATCGCCCGTCACAGCGAACGCTTGTACCCGGAACAGTACTCCAGTGCCGAACCGCTGCAGGCCGTGATCGACCGTACGCGTCAGGCCCTGGTTGCCTGATCGCGGCGGCGATGCACAACGATGTGCTGTATAGAAAAGCCCCGACCCGTCGGGGCTTTTTCATGCCTGCGATTCAAGGGACGCGCAGGCCTTGGCATGCCGTCGATGCATGCAACTGTAAACACACATTACAGTTCGCCAGTCCGGCCGCAGGACCACCGCGCGTCGCCCACTGACTCGCGATCGAAAATCTGACGTCATTTTTCTGCACGCCAATGACCCCGTCTTGCCCGAGCTAGACAGCTGCGTGGAATCCACAAGGCACCGGCGTGCGCCCATGGCACAGGGGTGGCGCATACGCGGCCCCTGGAAGCTGCATTCGGGCGCCCGTAAATTCTGGTCGGATTGTCCTACAAAACCGCTCTAGCCAGAGTGTTTCAGGCTATAGCGTTGCAGTGAAAATGTTGGTAGCTTGCGCCTCAGTGCCCCCCTAGAGTTAAAACAATGAAAAGACCAATGCTCAAGACCACTCTCGGCTTCGCTGTCACCCTGGCATCCAGCCAGCTTTTCGCTGCCGGCTTCGCCCTCAATGAACAAAGCATCAGCGGCATGGGTACCGGCTTCGCCGGTCGCTCGTCGTCCGCCGAGGACGCCAGCACTGTCTATGGCAACCCTGCCGGCATGTCCCGCATCAAACGTGAACAGGTCAGCGTCGGCGCTGCGGCCATCGTCGCCAAGACCGACATCAGCGGCCGTGGAACCTTCGGCGGCAGCAACGACGGCGACATGGTCCCGTTCGTTGGCGTCCCGATGGGCTACTACGTCAAACCCCTGGATGACAACTGGACCGTCGGTTTCGGTCTGTACGCGCCTTTTGGTCTGGTCACCGACTATGAAAGTGGTTTTGCCGGCCGCTACTGGGGCGACAAGAGCCATGTGGCGGTCGTCACGCTGCAGCCTACCGTCAGCTATGCCTTCAACGAGCGTGTGTCGATCGGCTTCGGTCCTACCTTCAACCGCCTTGAAGGCGAGCTGACGTCGGCCGCGCTGAACCGCGCGACGCCAGGCCGCAACGACGGCGAAGTCAAGATCAAGGGCGACGATACCGCCGTGGGCTTCAACGTCGGCGTGCTCGTTCAGGCCACTGATGATACCCGCGTGGGCCTGACCTACCACTCCAAGGTCAAGTACAAGCTGGACGGCCATACCAAGGTCGAAGGTTCGGGGTTCGGGCCGTTCAACGGCAGCAAGTACGATGCATCGCTGGACATCGACACGCCTGAGTCGGTGGACTTCTCGGTCACCCACGAACTCAACCAGGACTGGACCCTGTACGCAGGCAGCACCTGGACCCGTTGGAGCCGCCTGAAGGAAATCTCGGTCGAGAACGAAGGCGTGCCTGCCGCGCTGCGCTCATCGATCGGCACCATCACCGAAGAACAGAACTGGCACGACACCTGGTCTCATGCCGTGGGCGCCGCCTACAAATTGAACAAACAGTGGACGCTGCGCACGGGCTTTTCGGTTGACCAGTCGCCGACCAACAACACCAACCGTTCGCCACGCATCCCGACGGGCGACCGCGCCATCCTCAGCCTGGGTGCTGGCTGGAGCCCGACGGACGACCTGACCTTCGACTTCGCTTATTCCTACCTGAAGGAAGAAGACACGAAGATCAACCTGGTCAGCGCCACCAAGGGTGCCTACCAGGCCAAGTACGAGAACAGCGCACATGGCTTCGGTACTTCAGTGACCTACCGCTTCTGATCGATCAGGTAATACGAAAAGCCCCGACCGGTTCGGGGCTTTTTCATGTGTGACGTCAGCACAGGCTCATGTTCATTTGCAGCAGGGCCAGTCCGCCCTGCTGCCAGCCCCACCACGCCAGACCCAGCAGCGCGGCCAGTGCGCATGCCATGGCGAGTTGCACGCTGCGGAGTCTGCTCATGCGCTCGCTCCCTGCGCCTGCAGCCGGGCAACGGGGCGTTCGCGCACCGGCCAGTTGAGCGCACCGGCGAGCAGGCTCAACGCAATCGACAGCTGCCAGACCAGGTCATAGCTGCCGGTCTGGTCGTACACCAGGCCGCCCAGCCAGCCCCCCAGAAACGCCCCCAGCTGGTGGAAGAGAAACACGATGCCGCCGAGCATCGACAGGTTGCGCACGCCAAACAGCGTTGCGACGGTACCGTTGGTCAAGGGAACGGTCGATAACCAGAGCAGCCCCATCGCCATGCCGAACAGGCAGGCGCTGACGGTAGTGACAGGGAACCACAGGAACAGCACGATCACCACGGCGCGCATCAGGTACAAGGCGGTCAGCAAACGCGGCTTGGACATGCGTCCACCCAACCAGCCGGCGATGTAGGTGCCGAAGATGTTGAACAGCCCGATCAGCGCCAGAACCGTGGTGCCGACGCTTGCCGGGAGGTGCTGGTCGACGAGGTAGGACGGCAGGTGCACACCGATGAATACCACCTGGAAACCACACACGAAGAAGCCCAGCGCCAGCAGCCAGAAGCCCGAATGGCCGCACGCCTCACGCAGCGCCTGGCCAAGGCTCTGATCGTGGGCCTGGGCTGGCAGTGGCCGGTCCTTGAGCATGCGTACCAGGGGGACGATGAACGCCACCAGTACGCCCATCACCAGCAAGGCCGTCGACCAGCCCAGCCAGCTGATGAGGCCGAGCGTGCCGGGCAGCATCGCGAATTGCCCGAACGAGCCGGCTGCACTGGCGATCCCCATGCCCATGCTGCGGTGTTCGGCGGGCAGGGCTCGCCCGACCACGCCCAGAATCACCGAGAACGACGTACCGGAGAGCCCCAGGCCGATCAGCAGGCCAGCGCTGAGGCTCAGGCTCAACTCGGAGTTGGCCAGCCCCATGCAGCCAAGGCCGACCGCGTAGAGCACACCACCCACCGCAACCACCCGCCCGGCGCCGAAGCGATCCGCCAGGGCGCCGGCGAAGGGTTGGGCCAGGCCCCAGATCAGGTTCTGCAGCGCGATGGCCAGCGCGAATACGCCCCTGCCCCAGCCGAACTCCGCACTCATGGGCGCCAGGAACAGCCCGAAGCCGTGGCGAATGCCCAGGGACAGGGCAAGGATCAGGGCTGCGCCGAGCAGGACCCAGCCGCTGGTACGCCATACCGATGTCATTATTGTGTGCTCCGGGCATGAGGGGACAGGCCGCTCGATTGTATGCCTGTTCATCGCCGACAGGCAGCGCCGCATGCAACCATCTGCGAGGCAGGTTCTACAGCGCAGCGCCCAGCAGCACCAACAGTTCGAGCAACTCGAGCATGGCGCCGGCGGTATCGCCGGTGGTGCCGCCCAAACGCTTGATCACCTGGCGTCGCAGCGCCACGAAGCCAGCCAGCACCAACAGGCTGATCCAAACCCCGCAGAACGCCAGGCTGACCAGCGCCACGCCTGCCAGCAACCAGGCGCCGGCACGACGCGGCAGGTGGTCGGCCAGGGCCTGGCCCAGCCCGCCAGCGCGCACGTAGGGCGTGGTCATGAACAGGCCGAGCATGGCGGCCCGCGCCAGTATCGGGGCCAGCATCAGCGCGGCCTGCTGGCCCTGCTCGAGCAAGGCCAGCAGCGCACAGAACTTGAGCAGCAGCACCAACATCAGCGTCACCACGGCCATGGGACCGCTGCGTGGGTCCTTCATGATCAGCAAGGTGCGTTCGCGGTCGCCGAATCCGCCCAGCCAGGCATCGGCACTGTCCGCCAGACCGTCCAGGTGCAGCCCACCGCTGAGCACCACCCACAGTGTCAGCAACAGGGCTGCGTGGAGAAAAGCCGGCACCCCGGAGAGCAGGGTGTTGGCGCACCACAGCAGCACGCCGAACAGCAGCCCCACCGCCGGATAGAACAACAGCGAGCGACCCGAATCCTGCGGGCTGGGCATCCCTGGCAGGCGCACCGGCAAGCTGCTGAGAAACTGCAAGGCGATCCAGAACGGCAGCATGTTCAGGACGGCTCGCTCAGGCTGCCGTCGGCTGCCATCACCACACTGAACAAGGCAGCGTGTCCGACCTCGACTTGAAGCAGCTGTTCGCGTGGCAGGGCGCGTGCTTCGGCCAGCAACAGGCGCATGACCCCGCCGTGCACCACCAGCAGCAACCGCTCGCCCGGATATTGCAGGTGCAACCTGCGCAACGCGGCATGGATGCGCGCGGAAAAATCCAGCATGGGCTCGCCGTCGGGTGGCGTGAAGGCGTAGGGGTCGTTCCAGAACAGCCCCAGACCGGCTTCGTCGGTCTGCATCAATTGCGCCGCACTCAGGCCTTCCCAGGCGCCGAAATGCAGTTCCTGAAGACCAGCCTCGAAGCTCAGCGGCAGCCCGCGCTGTTCGGCCAGCACCTCGGCGAAGCGTGCGCATCGCTGCAGCGGTGAGCTGACGATGCGGTCCCAACCGGAACGGTCGGCAACCGCCGCGTGCAGTTGGGCCCAACCGCGCTCGGTCAGGGCGTCATCGAGGCTGCCGCGAAACCCGCCGATCTCGGTTTCGCCATGGCGCAGCAGATCCAGGTGCAAGATCATGCCGGACGGTCCGCGACAGCCGCTTCGGCGAAGGTCGCCATTTGCCCGTGCAGGTCGCACGCCAGGCGCAACAGCGGCACGGCCAAGGCGGCGCCACTGCCTTCGCCCAGGCGCAGGCCCAGTTGCAGCAACGGTTGCGCCTCGAGGGCTGCCAGGACATGGCGATGGCCGGGTTCGGCGCCGTTGTGAGCGAACAGCAGCCAAGGCCGGATGGACGGGTTCAATTGCACCGCCAACAGCGCCGCGACACTGCAGATGAAACCATCCACCAGCGCTACGATGCCCTCCTGGGCACAGGCCAGGTAGGCGCCGACCAGCGCGGCAACCTCGAAGCCACCGTAGCAGAACAGGCGCTGCAGCGGTTCATCGGGCAGCTTGGCATGGGCCTTCAAGGCGCGCTCGATGACCTGCACCTTGTGGGTCACGCCAGCGGCGTCCAGACCGGTGCCCGGCCCGGCCAGATCGACCACGGCGCACGCCAGCGAGGCGCAGGCCAGCGCGGTGGCCGACGTGGTGTTGCCGATGCCCATCTCACCGCCGATGAACAGCTCGGTGCCGCTGGCTTTCGCCCGCAGCACGCTGTCGCGACCGGCCTGCAGTGCCTGCGTGCCCTGCTCGAAACTCATCGCCGGCGCGTCGATGAAATTGCGCGTACCGGCAGCGATCCGCACATGCTGCACGCCAGGCAGATCGCCCAGCGGCGTCGCGGTACCGAGGTCCACCACTTCCAGGCGTGCCTGCAGGCGGCGCGCCAATACGCTGATGGCCGCACCGCCGTTGACGAAGTTGTGCACCATTTGTGCAGTGACTTCCTGCGGATAGGGCGAGACGCCCTCGGCGACGATGCCGTGGTCGGCAGCGAACACCGAGACCCAGACCTGCTCGACCGAGGGCTTGAGCCGCCCTTGCAATGCGGCCAGTTGCACGGCCACCTGTTCCAGCGCGCCGAGCGAGCCGGCCGGCTTGGTCAACTGCTGCTGACGCTCCAGCGCCTCGCGATGAATGCGGGCATCGGCGGCACGGGCAGTGTGCAGCCACCAGGCTGAGTTCATAACGCAGGTCCTTTCAATACCATGGGAAGGCCGGCCACGGTGAACACCACTCGCTCGCAGCGTTCGGCCAAGGCCTGGTGCAGCAGGCCTGCCTCGTCGACGTAGCGCCGGGTCAGTTCACCCAGCGGCACGACGCCCAGGCCGGTTTCGTTGCTGACGAAGAGGATGTGTCCCGGCAGGCCGGGCAGTGTTTCCAGCAGAGCTTCACGCTCTGCCTTCAAGCGCTCGGGCTCGTCGAGCATGAGCAGATTGGTCAGCCACAGGGTCAGGCAGTCAACCAACAGGCAGCGATCGCTGCGCGCTTGAGCACGCAGCACGTCAGCCAAAGCAAGTGGCTCTTCCACCAGCCCCCAATGATCGGGACGGCGCTCGCGGTGCAAGGCCACCCGCTGGTCAAGCTCGCCATCCACCGGCTGGCTGGTAGCGATGTATACGACGTGCAGCTGGCTGTCGGTGGCCAGCCGTTCAGCCAGGCGGCTCTTGCCGGAGCGGGCACCGCCGAGGATCAGTTGCAGCATGTCAGGCACCTCCCCCAGGCAAGCCGCACAGCTCGCGCAGGCGCGCGGTGTCCAGGTGCTGCTCGACCAGGTCGGCCAGGCGCTCGATGTCGGCCTCGCGCAACGCGTGGTAATCCACCGACTGCACGTCGGCCAGTCCCGCCCAGCGCAGCAAGGCCACCGATGACTGCGGCGCTTCGAACAAGCCGTGCAGGTAAGTCCCCAGGATCTGCCCGTCAGCGCTGATCGCGCCGTCGCGGCGGCCATCACTCAATTGCACCGCCGGATGATCCAGCGCCGCCCCGGTGGTCACCCCGGCATGGATCTCGTAGCCGCTGACGGCGGCCTGTTCAAGGGTCAACTGGCCGGTCACGTTGCGCAGCTGTTTTTCAGCGTGCAGTTCGGTGGTGAATTCCAGCAGGCCCAGCCCCGTACTGGAACCGGCTGCGCCTTCGAGGCCCAGCGGGTCGTCGATGCGCGTGCCGAGCATCTGCAGCCCGCCGCAGATGCCCAGCACCTTGCCGCCATAACGCAGGTGGCGGGCGATCGCTTGTTCCCAGCCCTGGGCACGCAGGTGGGCCAGGTCGGCACGCACGCTCTTGGAGCCGGGCAGGATGATCAGGTCGGCCGCGGGGATGTCATCGCCCACGCCGATGAACTGCAGGTCGACCTGCGGGTGCAGGCGCAGCGGGTCGAAATCGGTGTGGTTGCTGATGCGCGGCAAGACCGGCACGATCACTTTGAGCACCTTGTCGGCCTTGCTTGACTGACGCCGATCCAGGCCGTCCTCGGCCTCCAGGTGCAGGTCCATGACATACGGCAGCACACCGATCACCGGCTTGCCGGTACGGGCCTCCAGCCAATCCAGGCCTGGCTGGAGCAAGGCGATGTCGCCGCGAAAGCGATTGATGATGAAGCCCTGAACCCGCGCCTGTTCAGTCGGCGAAAGCAGTTCCAGGGTACCAACCAGATGGGCGAACACGCCGCCGCGGTTGATGTCGGCGATCAGCAGCACCGGGCAATCCACCGCCTCGGCGAAGCCCATGTTGGCGATGTCGCCGGCGCGCAGGTTGATCTCCGCTGGCGACCCGGCGCCTTCGACCACCACCACCGGGTAGCTTGCGCTCAGCCGTTGGTGCGAAGCCAGTACCGCCTGCATGGCGATGGCCTTGTAGTCGTGATACGCGACGGCGTTCATGCTGGTCACGGCGCGCCCGTGGATGATCACCTGGGCACCGGTGTCGCTGTTGGGCTTGAGCAACACCGGGTTCATGTCGGTATGCGGCTGCAGGCCCGCGGCCTGGGCCTGCACCGCCTGGGCACGACCGATCTCGCCGCCGTCGGCAGTCACCGCACTGTTGAGGGCCATGTTCTGCGGCTTGAACGGCACCACCGCCACGCCCTGACGGGTCAGCCAGCGGCACAGCGCGGTGACCAGCGTGCTTTTCCCGGCATCGGACGTGGTGCCCTGAACCATCAATGTGCTCATGCATGCTCCTTGCGATACTCGCCCAGGGCGGATTCGAGTCGTGCCCAGTCGCCCTCGCGGGCAGGCAGGCCGAAGCGCAGGCGGCTGTCCTGCTTGAACAGCCGCACGAGGATGCCGCGACGGGCGAGGAAATCCTGCAGGCGCTCGGCCCCTTCGTACGCCACCGACTGGAACAGTGCGCAGCCGCCCTGTGGCGCCAGGTCGTGGCGCCGCAAGCATTGGGCAAGGCGCTCGCTGGCCGCGGCGCAGCGGGCGATCTGCGCCTGCTGCGACGGCTGGTCGAGCAGGCAGGCCTGCCCCAGCTGGCGTGTCGGTCCGCTCACTGCCCAAGGCCCGATCAGGTCGGCCAGCAGGCGCAGCAGGCGCGGCTCGCCGAGGACGAAGCCCAGCCGTACACCCGCCAGGCCGAAGAACTTGCCGAACGAGCGCAGCACGATCAACCCAGGTTGCACGCCGTAGCGAGCCAGACCGGCACGCGGCGTGTTGTCCATGAACGCTTCATCGACCACCAGCCAGCCGCCCCGGCTGTTCAGACGCGCATTCCAGGCCAGCAGGCAGTCGGCGGACAACAGCCGGCCAGTGGGGTTGTTCGGGTTGACGACGACCAGCACGTCGAGACTGTCGATGAAGTGCTCGACCTCGTCTTCGCTGATTTCGCGTACCACATGCCCCGCTTGTCGCCAGCCCTCGGCATGTTCGGCGTAGCACGGCGACAGCACCCCTACCCGACCACTGCGACGAAGGCGTGGCAGTGTCTGAATGGCCGCTTGCGAGCCCGGCACCGGCAGCACGTGCGCGAAGCCATAGTAGCTGCGCGCGGCGTCTTCCAGACCGTCTTCGTTTTCCGGCAGCCGCGCCCAGGCGCGCGCCGTGATCTCGGGCAGGGGGAAAGCCCATGGCGCAATACCGGTGGACAGGTCGACCCAGTCGTCTTCGGCGATACCGTATTCGAGCACCGCCTGGCGCAAGCGCCCTCCGTGTTCAAGCATCGAGCAAGCCTCCCAGACACAGCACCAACAGCCACAGCCACACGCCGCGCTGGACCAGGTTCCAGCCGCGCTCGATGCTGTCGGCATCGGCCGGCGCACCCTCGCCCAGCACGGCCCGCTCATGCAGCTCGCCGTGATAGATAGCCGGACCGCCCAGCTGCACGCCCAATGCGCCGGCCCCTGCCGCCATCACCGGGCCTGCGTTGGGGCTGTCCCACTGCGGTGCCTGCCGGCGCCAGCAGCGCAAGGCCAGGCGGGTCTTGCCCAGCACGGCATAGGTGAGCGCAACCAGGCGCGCCGGGATGTAGTTGAGCACGTCGTCGATCCGCGCCGCCGCCCAACCGAAACGCTCGAAGCGTTCGTTGCGGTAGCCCCACATGGCGTCCAGCGTGTTGCTCAAGCGATACAGGACAACCCCGGGCGCGCCGGCCACGACGAACCAGAAGATCGCCGCGAACACCGCATCACTGCCGTTTTCCAGCACCGATTCGGTGCCGGCCCGGGCCACTGCCTCGGCGTCCAGCTCATCGGTCTGCCGGCTGACCAGATAGCCGACACGCTGACGAGCGCTGGCCAGGTCGTCGCTGCGCAGGGCCTGGGCCACGGGCATCACGTGCTCCCCCAGGCTGCGCATGCCCAGCGCCAGGTACAGCGCGCCAATCTCCACCAGCCAGCCGACCAGCGGCAGCCAGGACAGCAATGTCGCCAACAGGGTCAGGGGCACCACGGCCAGGAACCAGGCGGTGACACCATGGCTGCGCCAGCCACGCCCGGCGCGGTTGAAACGTGCTTCGATCCGGTTGGCCAGACGGCCGAAGGCAACCAGCGGATGGTGCCTGCGCGGCTCCCCCAACAGGGCATCGAGCGCCACCCCGGCCGCCGTCATCAACGCAATGCTCACAACGATTTTCCCCATTGGTTTTCGTACAGCATGTGTTCGAGCGGCTGGGGGGCAGCCCAGCCTTGAAGTTCCAGCATCGGCGCATCGTAGAAGCCTTCGACCGGCCCCAGGCACAGTACCGCCACCGGTTTGGCTCCAGCGGGCATGCCCAGTACCTCGGCCAGGGCATGGGGATCGAACAGCGACACCCAACCCATGCCCAAACCCTCGGCGCGCGCCGCCAGCCACAGGTTCTGGATGGCGCAGGACACCGAGGCCAGGTCCATTTCCGGCAAGGTCCGGCGGCCGAACACATGGCGCTCGCGATCGTCCATCAGCGCTGCCACCAGCACCTCGGCGCAGTCCGCGATCCCTTCGACCTTGAGCCGCATGAACTGGTCCGAACGCTCGCCCATGGCGTGCGCGGTGCGCAGTCGCTCTTCCTCGACCAGCGCCTGGATGCGACCGCGCACATCGGCGTCGCTGATGCGGATGAAACGCCAGGGCTGCATCAGGCCGACGCTTGGCCCCTGATGGGCGGCTGCCAGCAGCCGCGCAAGCAGCGCCGGCGGCACGCTGCCACCGGTGAAGTGACGCATGTCGCGGCGTTCGGCGATCACTCGGTAGATGGCGGCGCGCTCGCTGTCGCTGTAGGGCTCGCTCATGACGCCGCCCGATGCCCGGCTGCAGGCGCGCGATCATCGGGCGCGAACAGTGCGGCCACCGCCGCCGGATTGGACGGGAAATAGAAATGCACGTAAGAGGCCGTCATCCGTCCCTGGCGGTAAACCGCCTCGGCGCCGCGACCGCCATTGGGGCTGACGCCGCGAGCAATCGGCTGCAACTCGGTACTGGTCAGCGAGTGGTGATAAGTGTGCCCGCGCAATACCCCCTCCGGCAGCTCGACCGCCTGCAAGGCCAGGGCCGCCAAGCGCTTCTGCATGACTGCTTCGCCGGGCAGCAGACCCAGCAGTTGCGCGCGGGCCCCTTCGACGTCGGTCAGTGCGTCGAGCAAGTAGAGCATGCCGCCACATTCAGCCAGCAGCGGCTTGCCCGCGGCATGGTGAGCGCGGATATCGTCGAGCATCGAAACGTTGGCGGCGAGCGCCAAATGGTGCAGCTCGGGGTAGCCACCGGGCAGGTACAGGCTGTCGCATGGCGGCAGCCGCAGGTCGTGCAACGGCGAGAAGAACACCACCTCGGCGCCCATGTCGCGCAACACATCCAGACTGGCGTCGTAGACGAAAGCGAACGCGGCATCGCGGGCCACACCAAGGCGCACGCCATCGAGCAGGCGCGCCACCGAGCGTTCGACCGGGGCGGCGAAGGTGACCGCAGGCGGCAAGGCCACCTGGCAGGTCTGGGCCAGGGCGGCGGCCGCGGCATCCAGGCGGGTATCCAGATCGTTGAGCTCGCTGGCCTGGACCAGCCCCAGATGGCGGCTCGGCAGTTCGATCCCGGTTTCCCGGGACAACGCGCCGTACCAGCGCAGACCCTGGGTCAGGCTGCCCTCGAGCAGTTGCGCGTGACGCACCGTGCCGACCCGGTTGGCCAGGACGCCGGCGAACGGCAGATCGGGTTGGTAACAGGCCAGGCCCAAGGCAAGAGCGCCGAACGTCTGCGCCATGGCGGTGCCATCGATCACGGCCAGCACCGGAACGCCGAAATGACGCGCCAGGTCAGCGCTGGACGGCGTGCCGTCGAACAGGCCCATGACGCCTTCGATGAGGATGATGTCGGCTTCCTGCGCCGCTTCCCATAACAGCCGCCGGCTGTCCTGCTCGCCGACCATCCACATGTCCAACTGATAGACAGGCGCGCCGCTGGCGCGAGCGAGGATCATCGGATCGAGAAAGTCCGGGCCGCACTTGAACACCCGCACCCGCCGCCCCTGATTGCGATGCAGGCGCGCCAGGGCGGCGGTCACGGTGGTCTTGCCCTGCCCGGAGGCCGGGGCGGCGATCAGCACCGCCGGACACTGGCGCGGCTCGGTCATAGTTCGATGCCCTTCTGGGCACGGATGCCGGCCTGGAACGCATGCTTGACCACACCCATTTCGGTGACTGTGTCGGCCAGTTCGATCAGCTCGGGCTTGGCCCCGCGACCGGTGACGATCACATGCTGCATGGGCGGACGTGCCTGCAGATCATGCAGCACGGTGTCCAGGTCGAGATAACCATGCTTGAGGGCAATGTTGAGTTCGTCGAGCACCACCAGGCCAATGGCCGGATCGCTCATCAGTTGCCTGGAGACGTCCCAGGCAGCCTCGGCCGCCGCGATGTCTCGCTGCCGATCCTGAGTTTCCCAGGTGAACCCTTCACCCATCACGTGGTAGCGCACCTGCTCGGGAAAGCGCCGGAAGAACAGTTCCTCGCCGGTGCTGTTGCGCCCCTTGATGAACTGCACCACGCCGCACTGCAGGCCGTGGCCCATGGCTCGCGCGAGCATGCCGAACGCCGAACTGCTCTTGCCCTTGCCGTTACCGCTGAGCACCAGCAGCAAGCCACATTCGTTGGGAGAATTGGCGATGCGTTCGTCCATCACGGCTTTCTTGCGCAGCATGCGCGCCAGGTGACGTGCGTCGCGTTCGGTCGTTTCGTTCATGGTGGCTCTCCGCTACACCTGCACGCAGGCAGCATCAACGCGACACCGAGGCCGGCTGGCCGAACAGTGAACGTCAATGCCGCTCTCCCCGCGCGACAGTACATGGGTCAGGGCACGGCCCGGCGCAACGACGCCCGAGAATGAGCGCCGGCCCTGCAGCGTGCCGTAAAGGTGGACCAGGCCGGTCTCCGGGCTCACGAGCGGGGCTGTACACACCCAGGCCGCACGCCTTCCCGAATCACTTCAGTGGCATCGTGTGCAGCCTTGACTCGTCTACCGTTGCGGGGGCAGCGCCGGGATGGCGCGTCGAACGCTGCGCACCGGCTTCCCTGTTTCACTCGTCTGGATCGTCCGATCGCCGAGCACCTGGAACAGCCGCGCAGGTTAGAGGGTTGAGCCAGGAGCGTCAATTGATCCGCAGCACCTGATCCCCTGCTGCCGCTGACCGGCAACGCGGTTGAACCTTGCCAACCGCCAGTGCCTCTACCTTCTGTGAACAAAACCTCAGAGAGCCCGACCATGCACAAGACCCGCCTCGCTACATTGATTCTGCTGGCTGCCGGCCTTGCCGCCTGTGGCGAAACATCGTCATTGCAGGTCAGCGACGGGACGGGCCCCTCGCCCAAGCTGCCCGAGCCCAACAAGACCCTGATCCCTACCGTCAATATCGCGCCGGCGGTGGGCTGGCCCGAAGGTGGCAAGCCAACGGCGGCGCCCGGCACCCAGGTGGCCGCTTTCGCCGCAGACCTGGACCACCCGCGTTGGCTTTACGTGCTGCCCAACGGTGACGTGCTGGTGGCGGAAACCAACTCGCCGGCCAAGCCCGACGACAGCAAGGGTATTCGCGGCTTCGTCATGGAGAAGGTGATGAGCCGGGCGGGCGCCGGCGTGCCCAGCGCCAACCGGATTTCGCTGCTGCGCGACAAGGACGGTGATGGCGTGGCCGAGACCCGTACCGTCTTCATTGCCAACCTCAATTCGCCGTTCGGCATGACCCTGGTCGGCAACGATTTCTATGTGGCGGACACCGACAAGCTGCTGCGCTTCAAATACACCGATGGCGCCACCTCGATCAGCGGCGCGGGCGAGAAAGTCGTGGACCTGCCGGGCGGCACGCTCAACCACCACTGGACCAAGAACGTCATCGCCAGCCCAGATGGCAAGAAGCTGTACGTCACCGTTGGCTCCAACAGCAACGTGGGCGAGAACGGCATGGATCAGGAACAAGGCCGCGCAGCAATCTGGGAAGTGGATGCTGCCACGGGCCAGCACCGGATTTTCGCCTCCGGCCTGCGCAACCCCAACGGCATGGCCTGGGAACCCAAGACCGGCAAGTTGTGGACGGCGGTCAACGAGCGCGACGAGATCGGCAGCGACCTGGTGCCGGATTACATCACCTCGGTCAAGGATGGTGGTTTCTACGGCTGGCCCTATAGCTATTACGGGCAGCATGTAGACGTACGCGTCGAGCCGCAGAATCCCGAACTGGTGGCCAAGGCCATCGCGCCGGACTATGCAGTCGGGCCGCATACGGCATCGCTGGGCTTGAGTTTCGCCGACGGCAGCGGATTGCCTGCCCCCTTCACCACGGGCGCACTGATCGGCCAGCATGGATCGTGGAATCGCAAGCCGCACAGCGGCTACAAGGTGGTGTTCGTGCCGTTCGTGGACGGCAAGCCGAGCGGCCAGCCCATCGACCTGCTCAGTGGTTTCCTCAATGGCGACGAGAAAGCCATGGGTCGCCCGGTTGCGGTACTGCCCGACCACAAGGGCGGTGTGCTGGTTGCCGACGATGTGGGCAACAAGATCTGGCGAGTCACTGCCGCCAAGTGATCGAGCCAAGCCGGGGCGAGATCACTCGCCCCGTTCGGGTCACGGATTGCGCGCCAGCTGGCCGGGTTGCAGCACCCGCTTGGCGTTGAGATAGGCTTTTTGCCAATAGGGCTTGTTCAGGTAATCGAGCTTGACCGTGCCGCCGCTCGACGGGGCATGCACGAAACGCCCCTCCCCTACGTAGATACCGGCGTGACTGACTTGCGAGCCACCGCTGGTGGCAAAGAACACCAGATCCCCGGACTGCAGGTGCGACTGGTCGACATCCGGCGAGCGCATCACGATCATTTCCCGCGTCGAGCGCGGCAGGGCAATGCCGGCGGCATCGCGATAAACGAAGCTGATCAGGCCGCTGCAGTCGAACCCGGAGTCGGGCGTATTGCCTCCCCAGCGGTACGGCGTGCCCACCAATCCCAAGGCCCGGAACAAGACGTCGTCGGCGGCGCCGACCATGTCGTTGTTGGGGTTCATGACGATCGGGTTGATGACCTTGGGCCTGACTACCTTGGCCGGAGGCGCACTGGCGCAGCCGGCAAGCACGGCGGCCAATGCGATTGAAGCGAAAACGCGTGCCTGGGTAGACATGTACCGAACCATCCTGAGCCGACTGCCGTAATAGACTAGATTCATTACCCGAAAACACAAACGGCGCTGAGGTTTTCACCTCACCGCCGCTTTGTTGCGCTGCATCCGTTATTTGCTGGAGATCATCGTGGTGGGCGCCATGGCCAGGGCCCGCTTGGCCTCGATGAAAGTCTTGCTCCAGTAGCTGTCGCCCAGGCTGTCTACGCGAACGCCACCGCTGCGGCGGCTGCTGGAATGGATGAACTGGTCATCGCCCAGGTAGATGCCGGCATGGCTGACACGACCACGACCGTTGGTGCTGAAGAACAGCAGGTCACCGGGCTTGAGCTTGTTGCGGGCAACCAGTGGGGCCTTGACGTTGATCATCTCGCGAGTCGAGCGCGGCAGGTTCATGCCCGCCTCTTCGCGAAACAGATAGCCGATGAAACCACTGCAATCGAAACCGGAAGCCTTGTCGGTGCCGCCGAAACGGTAGCGGGTACCGATCAGGGATTTGCCACGCTCCAGGATGCTGTCGGCCAGGATCGGCAAGCTGTAGCCCTTGCTGCCGTCGAACTGGGCCAGCTCGTCTTCGGTGGTGATTTCTTCTTCGAACAGCAGCGAGGCTTTCGAAGGGGATTGATGCGGCTGGACGGCGGTGACCGGGTCCAGAACCTGCTGCTGGGAGACCGGCGCTTGCGCCGCGCAACCGACCAGAAGGGTCAACAGTGCGATGGGCACGAGGGGTGCTAAGCGATTGAGCATGGGCACGACCGTGACGAGGAATAGTGAAAGAGAAGCGACTATACCTGTATCGCGATTATTTGCAAATTCAATCGAACGAAATGTGACTCAGGAGAATTACGGTGACATCTAACGCCCCATTTTGCAGCCCCGCTCGCACCCCGTTGCACGATAATGACGCCGAATCCCCGAATTCATTGGCCGAAAGATAATCGCAAAATGCCACCATCATGACTGGACGTCTATACAGATAAGCATGCTGCAGAGGCGCACTTAGAACCGATTGGAACACCGGTGAAACAGGTCATAGAGCGGCTGAATCGACCTGCCTTTTCTACCACCCCAGCGTTTCCTTGAGGAAAGGGATGGTCAGCTTGCGCTGCGCTTGCAGTGAGGCCTGATCGAGGCGCTCGAGCAGCTCGAACAGTGCACTCATGCTGCGCGTGCCACGGGTGAGAATGAAATGGCCGACCTCGTCGGTCAGGTGCAGGCCGCGACGCGATGCACGCAGCTGCAGGGCGCGCAGTTTGTCCTCGTCGGACAGCGGGCGCATCTGGAAGATCAGGGCGAGGGTCAGGCGCGACTTCAGGTCGGCAAGCTTCACCGGCAGTTCGCGAGGCGAGTGGGACGCGGCGATCAGCAGCCGGCGGCCACTGTCACGCAGGCGATTGAACAGGTGGAACAGGGCTTCTTCCCACTCCGGCTTGCCGGCCACCACATGCAGGTCATCCAGGCACACCAGCTCGTACTGGGCCAGATCATCGAGGATGCCGACGCCTCGATCGAGCAGTTCGGCCAGCGGCAGGTACACCGCCGGTTCGCCCAGTTGTTCGAAACGCAGGCAGGCTGCGTGCAGCAAATGAGTGCGCCCTACCCCGTGCTTGCCCCACAGGTAGATGAGGCTTTCGGTCCAACCGGCGTCGGCTTCGCACAGGCGCTCGACGTAGCCGAGTGCCGCGGCATTGGCGCCTGGATAGTAATTGATGAAGGTCGCGTCATCCCGCAGACGCACACCTAGGGGCAGCTGAATCGGTTTCATGCTGGCTGAACAGCCCTGGGATCGAGCTGCAACGGGCCTCAATGTGAAGTGTGCAAAGTCTATACCTGCCCGGGCAGCCGCACAATGCGCAACACTGCTTGGAAAATCAAAGGTTTACAGTTTGGCTGCAGCGAGCCCCGCAGGGCCCGCCGCGCTCACAGGTCTGGATCCTCGGAGCCGGCGTAGATGTTCGAGTCCTTGTACAGGTCGTGCATGTGCCGCACCAGGACCATGATCACCGCAGCCACCGGCAGCGCCAGCAGCACGCCGGTGAAACCGAACAGCTCGCCGCCGGCGAGAATGGCGAAGATCACCGCCACCGGGTGCAGGCCTATGCGATCGCCCACCAGCAAAGGCGTGAGCACCATGCCCTCCAGCGCCTGGCCGATCATGAATACGGCGACGATGGCGATCATGTGGAACGGGTCCAGGCCGAACTGGAACAGGCCGGCGATGATCGCCGAACCGATGCCGATGACGAAGCCCATGTACGGCACGATGGCCGCAAGCCCGGCCACGACGCCGATCAACAGGCCCAACTGCAGGCCCACGAGCATCAATCCGGTGGCGTAGATGACACCCAGGGCCAGCATCACCAGCAGCTGTCCACGCACGAACGCGCCCAGCACCTCGTGGCACTCACCCGCCAGGCGCACGATCTGCCCTTCCCGTTGCCGTGGCAGCAGGCCGCGGATTTTCGCCATCATCAGGTCCCAGTCGCGCAACAGGTAAAAGGCGACTACGGGGATCAGCACGAAGTTGGCCAACCAGGCCATGAACGCCAGACCGGACGCCGTGGCCTGGGACAGTATCACCCCGACCACATCGGTGGTCTGTCCCATATGGCTGCTGATGGCGGCCTTGATCTGGTCGAATTTCCAGAATCCTTCGGCCAGGCCCAGCCGGGCCTGCACCCATGGCAGCGCCGAATGCTGCAACCAGTCGAGCATCTGCGGGGCCATCTGGTACAGGCTGACCAACTGCTTGGCGAGCATGGGGATGAGCACCAGCAGCGCCAGCACCAACAGCAGCGTGAACAGGGCGAACACCACCACCACGCCCCAGATGCGCGACAGCTTCCATTTCTCCAGTCGGTCGACCAGCGGATCCGCGAGATAAGCCAGCAGGATACCTACCAGGAAAGGCGAGAGAATCGGATGCAGCAGGTAGAAGAACACGCAGAGCAGCAGCACTGCTCCCAGCCAGAACCAACGGCGCATATCAGTCATCGGACAGCCCAGCTATATATAGAAGAGACAAAACGGGAATTGGGTGCGACGCCAGCGCGGCGTCGCATTGGCGTCGCCGGCTTACCAGCGAAAGCTCAGGTCCGGCGCGGGCTGGGGCGCTGGCGCCGGCGTGCCGGGAGCCGCCTGGGCATCGACCGGTACCGCGGGCGCCTGGTACGGCACCTCCTGCAGCTTGGCCAGGCCCAGTTGCGCGCGCAACTGCTCGGCACTGCCCGTCACGCGGTAGACGACCTTGTCGCCGTCCACCGTGCGCAGGCGCGCACCGTAGGATTCGAGCAGGCGACCCATCTGCGCGTAACGCTCCAGGTTCATGCCTTCGACTGCCAGGGTCATTTCGCTGCTGGCGCCGGGCTTGGCCACGAAACGCGTGGCCAGGCGCTGACTGACGGCCAGCAGCACGGCATCGGCAAGGGCCGCCTGGTCGGCGCCCTCGGCCTTGCCCTGTTCGCGCTGGTTGCCCAGCCACAGGCGCCAGGTGCCCGACCATTTGCCTTCCTCCTCGCGCGCATGCACAGCCAGCAGGCCATCGGCACCGTAGCGCTCGGACGCGCCACGCAGCGCCGCCGGGTCGCTGGCTTCGAGGTTCTGTGCAGTCCCCACGCCCTGCTCGCCGAGGTCGGCCAGGGGCAGGCGCAATGGCAGACCGCGATGCTGTGCGGCGCGGCGCAGCGGCTCGGCGGCGGATTGGCCGTCACCGACCAGGCTGCTGCCCTCGACGCTGTCACTCAACCACCAGCCCAGGATCGAAGGCCGATTGCTGCCCCAGGTCGGCAGACCCGCCGAGCGCAAGGCGGTGTCGGTGCTGGCCATGTCGAAATCGACCTGCAGCGACTCGGGCGGGCCTGCATCGTAGCCGTACTGGCTGATGATCTGCTGTGGATCCTTGCGCACGCTGGCCAGGCCTGGGCTGGCAAACGCCTTGGCGTCGCCGGTCAGGCGCAGCACCAGGGTTTCCAGCGCACGCTGGGTGGCCTGGGTACGCTCTTCCGGCGTCTGGCTGGCCACGGGCTCGCGCACCTGATACAGGTTGCTGATGGTTTCGGCGTGCAGCGGCACGCTCGACAGGGTGATGCAGGTGGCTAGCAGGTAGTGGCGCAGACGCATGGACGTTTCCCGACGGTAATAGCGGATTGAGGCTGTGACCGTACAATCGGCAAAAAGCTCAGTGGTCAAGCTCGGCGCCCAATGTAGCATGCCCGCGCGCGCCTTGGCTGCGGGCGGGCGCAAGCCGGCAATGGCACAACCGTCGAACCGCGCTGGTGACGTTCGGACAAGCCTGATAAAATCGCGCGCCTTCGTGGATCGACGACGGTCGACTCCCCCGACTCCCTCCTTTAAAGGCCTGGATCATGAGCAATAAACCCTCCGTGAGCTACAAGGACGCCGGTGTAGACATCGACGCCGGTGAAGCATTGGTCGAACGCATCAAAGGCGTCGCCAAGCGTACCGCGCGCCCCGAGGTCATGGGCGGCCTGGGCGGTTTTGGTGCCTTGTGCGAAATCCCGGCCGGCTACAAGCAGCCCGTGCTGGTGTCGGGCACCGACGGCGTGGGGACCAAGCTGCGCCTGGCACTGAACCTCAATCGCCATGAAAGCATCGGTATCGACCTGGTTGCCATGTGCGTCAACGACCTGGTGGTGTGTGGCGCCGAGCCGCTGTTCTTCCTCGACTACTACGCCACCGGCAAGCTCAACGTCGACACCGCCGCCACCGTGGTCACCGGCATCGGCGCCGGCTGCGAACTGGCCGGTTGCTCTCTGGTAGGCGGCGAGACGGCCGAGATGCCGGGCATGTACGAAGGCGAAGACTACGACCTGGCCGGCTTCTGCGTGGGTGTGGTCGAGAAGGCCGAGATCATCGACGGCAGCAAGGTCGCCAACGGCGACGCGTTGATCGCCCTGCCGTCTTCGGGCCCTCACTCCAACGGTTATTCGCTGGTGCGCAAGATCATCGAAGTCGCCGGTGCCGACATCGAGACCGTCGAGCTCGACGGCAAGCCGTTGACCGACCTGCTGATGGCACCCACGCGCATCTACGTCAAACCCCTGCTGCAACTGATCAAGGACACCGGAGCCGTCAAGGCCATGGCCCACATCACCGGCGGCGGGCTGCTCGACAATATCCCGCGGGTCCTGCCCAAGGGTGCCCAGGCCGTGGTCGACGTCGCCAGCTGGCAGCGTCCTGCGGTGTTCGACTGGCTGCAGCAGCAGGGCAACGTCGATGAGCACGAGATGCACCGGGTGCTGAACTGCGGCGTCGGCATGGTCATCTGCGTGGCCCAGGCCGATGTCGAGAAAACCCTGGCGTCCCTGCGCGCCGCCGGCGAGCAACCTTGGGTCATCGGTGAAATCGCCCAGGCCGCTGAAGGTGCCGCACAGGTCGAACTGAAGAACCTCAAGGCTCACTGATGCCTTCGACCTGTAACGTCGTGGTGCTGCTGTCGGGCACCGGCAGCAACCTGCAGGCCTTGCTCGACAGCCTGCAGGCAGGCAACCCCGCCCGCATCGCCGCGGTGGTTTCCAACCGGGCCGATGCCCTTGGCCTGCTGCGCGCACGCGATGCAGGCATCGAGGCACGCGTACTGGAGCATCAGGGGTTCGCCGACCGCGAAGCCTTCGATGCTGCCCTGATCGACCTCGTCGACCAGTACCAACCCCACCTGGTGGTCCTCGCCGGCTTCATGCGCATCCTCAGCCCGTTTTTCGTGCGTCACTATCAGGGCCGTCTGCTCAACATCCATCCCTCCCTGCTGCCGCGTCACAAGGGTCTACATACCCACCGTCGCGCGCTTAAGGCCGGGGACCGGGAGCATGGCTGCAGCGTGCACTTCGTCACCGAGGAACTCGATGGCGGGCCACTGGTCGTACAGGCAGTGATTCCGGTACAGTCGACCGACACGCCAGACACCCTGGCGCAACGGGTGCATGCCCAGGAACACCAGATCTACCCGCTGGCAGTGCGCTGGTTCGCCGAAGGCCGTGTGCGCCTGGGCGAACAGGGTGCACTGCTCGATGGCCAGCCGTTACCGGCTTGTGGCCATTTGATTCGACTCTAGGAGTTTATATGCGTCGCGCCCTGCTCTTCGCCGTTGCCCTGCTGGCCCTTCCGCTTCACGCCGCAGAGCTCAAGCCCTTTTCCGCCAGCTACACGGCCGACTGGAAACAGCTGCCCATGAGCGGCACCGCCGAGCGCAGCCTGAGCAAGGGCGCCAACGGCGATTGGACGCTGGCATTCAAGGCCTCGATGATGATCGCCAGCCTGAGTGAAGTCAGCACCCTGCGTGTCGACAAGGAAGCCATGCTGCCCGAGACCTACAATTTCGAACGTGGCGGGCTGGGCAAGGCCCGCAAGGTCAACCTCGACTTCGACTGGGCGGCCAAGAAGGTCACCGGTACCGACCGAGGCGACCCGATCAACCTGCCCCTCAACACCGGCGTCCTGGACAAATCCACCTATCAGCTGGCTCTGCAGCACGACGTTGCCGCAGGTAAGAAGAGCATGAGCTACCAGGTGGTCGATGGCGACGAGATCGACACCTACGACTTCCGCGTGCTGGGTACCGAGAAGGTCGAGACCAAGGCAGGCCAGGTCGACGCGATCAAGGTCGAGCGCGTGCGCGATCCCACCCAAAGCAAGCGCATCACCGTGCTCTGGTTCGCCAAGGATTGGGACTACCTGCTGGTGCGCCTGCAGCAGGTCGAGACCGACGGCAAGGAGTACAACATCATGCTGCAGGACGGCACGGTGGACGGCAAATCGGTAAAAGGCAGCTGAGTGGCTGCGTTGCGGTAACGACAAGGGCCCTGCGGGGCCCTTTTTCGTGGGCGGATATCCGCCACGGTTTCGGCGCGGGGAGGCGCACAGGGCGGATTCCCGCCACTTGTACAGCTATGTGACGACAACCATACGCCTGCCCAGGCCGCAGCCACCCGTGTTGTGCCATCAGTACGCAACTATGGCACGGCACCTGCAATACATTCCGCAGAGGTTTGCCACCGTGCAACTCGCCCACAACAAATCCCTCCAGACAGGAGGGTTCGTGCTTTAGGTGTCGCGAACACTCCGGAACGGGTGCCAGGCGATACACTTGAGGAACTTGCAAAATGACGACTCGTCAGCCGCTGTACAAATCGCTGTATTTCCAGGTGATCGTCGCGATCATCATCGGTATTCTGATCGGCCACTTCTACCCTCAGTTCGCGGTCAAGCTCAAGCCTTTCGGCGACGGCTTCATCAAGCTGATCAAGATGGTCATCGCCCCCATCATCTTCTGCACCGTGGTCAGCGGCATCGCCGGTATGCAGAGCATGAAGTCGGTCGGCAAGACCGGTGGCTACGCCCTGCTGTACTTCGAAGTCGTCTCGACCCTGGCGCTGATCATCGGCCTGGTCGTGGTCAACGTGGTCCAGCCCGGTGCCGGCATGCACGTCGACGTATCGACCCTGGACGCCAGCAAGATCGCCAGTTACGTTTCGGCAGGCGCTGACCAGAGCATCGTCGGCTTCATCCTCAACGTGATCCCGAACACCATCGTCGGCGCCTTCGCCAACGGCGATATCCTTCAGGTACTGATGTTCTCGGTGATCTTCGGTTTCGCCCTGCATCGCCTGGGTGCCTACGGCAAGCCGTTGCTGGACCTGATCGATCGCTTCGCCCACGCCATGTTCAACATCATCAACATGATCATGAAGCTGGCGCCGCTGGGTGCGTTCGGTGCCATGGCCTTCACCATCGGCGCCTACGGTGTAGGTTCGCTGGTGCAGCTGGGCCAGCTGATGATCTGCTTCTACGTCACCTGCGTACTGTTCGTGCTGCTGGTGCTGGGCGCCATCTGCCGCGCTCACGGCTTCAGTGTGGTCAAGGTCATCCGTTACATCCGTGAAGAACTGCTGATCGTTCTGGGCACTTCTTCCTCGGAATCGGCACTGCCTCGCATGCTGATCAAGATGGAACGCCTGGGTGCGAAGAAGTCGGTAGTAGGCCTGGTCATTCCGACTGGCTACTCGTTCAACCTGGACGGCACCTCGATCTACCTGACCATGGCCGCCGTGTTCATCGCCCAGGCGACCGACACCACCATGGACCTGACTCACCAGATCACCCTGCTGCTGGTACTGCTGCTGTCCTCCAAGGGCGCTGCCGGTGTCACCGGTTCGGGCTTCATCGTGCTGGCCGCTACTCTGTCGGCCGTTGGCCAACTGCCGGTCGCCGGCCTGGCACTGATCCTGGGTATCGACCGCTTCATGTCCGAAGCACGCGCACTGACCAACCTGGTCGGTAACGCGGTTGCCACGCTGGTGGTTGCCAAGTGGGTAGGCGAGCTGGACGAGAAAGTCCTGCAGACCGAGCTGGCTTCCGGTGGCCGCGCCATCGTCGACGGCCGTCCGGAAGACGACCTGGGCGTTGCCGAAGGCCGTGATGCCGACACCACGCCACAGAGCACTACCCTGCGCTGATCCTGTGCAGCGATAAAAAAAACCCATCTTCGGATGGGTTTTTTGTTGGATGAAATTTGTTTCACAGCACTGAACTCGCTGCGACAATCCGCCGCAGCGCACGCCCCATGGGCGTTTGCCGATTGCTGCTGTTTTGGTAAAAAACTGTTGCAGGATTCGTCTGTTTACTTAGCAAGCTACCCAACTCTATAACAAAGACCTGCACACGCCAGGTTGCAGATATTCGAGAAAGGAGCTTTCCCATGACTGTAAAAGTGACCGAACGCGACGAAGCCCATATGTCCCACGAAGGCGTGGCGGCAGGCATCCAGATCTGGGATGTCTATCAGCAGGACCTGTTGGTAGGGATGTTCCACAACGAGAACGATGCCCACAGCTACAAGAACGAACTGGAAACACTCGAAAGCCAACGCGCTTCGAATTGACCGTTCGCCGCGCAAGAAAAACCCCGCTCAGGCGGGGTTTGTCGTTTCAGGGCGTTACCACATCAGGTCGTCCGGAATCTTGTAGGCGGCGTATGGATCTTCTGCCGACTCGACTTCTTCGGTGGCCACATTGAGCATGACGATGCGCTGCGGCGCGCGCTCCTGGACCTTGAGCGCGGCCTCGCGCGGAATCACCTCATAGCCTCCGCCATGCTGCACGATCGCCAGCGAACCGTTGCTCAGCTTGCTGCGCATGAGGTTGTTGACCGAGAGGCGCTTGACCTTCTTGTCGTCGACGAAGTTGTAGTAGTCCTCGGTGGTGAGCTTGGGCAGCCGGGTCGCCTCGATCAACTGCTTGACCTGCGCGGCGCGGGCCTTCTCCTCGACCTTGTCCTGCTGCTGGCGATTGAGCTCCTGGTCGCGGCGCGCCTTCTCGGCCATGGCTTGCTGGGCGATACGCTGCTGCGTGTCGTCCACCTCGACCTGGCCCTTGTTCTCCAGACGCTTCTGCTTCTGCTTGTCCTTGCTGACTTGCTTGACCTGCTTCTGGTTGACCAGTCCAGCTTTCAACAATTGGTCGCGGAGGGAAAGGCTCATGGTGTTCTGCTCACTTATAAAACGGCTCAGCCACAGCTGGGCAGATTCTGTTCCTGACGTTTGGCCTCGCCCCACAGGGCGTCCATGTCTTCCAGGGTGCAATCTTGGATGTTGGTATGGGTGTCGCGCAATGCCTGCTCGATGAAGCGGAATCGCCTGTCGAACTTGACGTTGGCACCGCGCAGGGCATTTTCCGGGTCGACCTTGAGGTGACGGGCCAGATTGACCACGCTGAACAACAGGTCGCCGATTTCTTCGGCCACCGCTGGCGCATCGTCGGCGGCCATGGCCTCCAGTACCTCGTCGAGTTCTTCCCGGACCTTGTCGAGCACCGGCAGCGGTCCCGGCCAGTCAAAACCGACAACCGCGGCACGCTTCTGCAACTTGGCAGCACGCGACAAGGCCGGCAGCGCTGCGGGCACGTCGTCGAGCAGCGACAGCTGCTCGCCCGCCCCGCCCTTCTCGGCACGCTCCTGGGCTTTGATTTCTTCCCAGCGCTGCTTGACCTGTTGCTCGTCCAGCTGCGGCGTGTCCAGGGCCGCGTAGAGCTCGCCGGTGGGGAACACGTGGGGGTGGCGGCGAATCAGCTTGCGGGTGATGCCATCGACCACGCCATCGAACTCGAAACGGCCTTCCTCGCGCGCCAGCTGGCTGTAATAGACCACTTGGAACAGCAGGTCGCCAAGCTCGCCTTGGAGGTGCTCGAAGTCCTCGCGTTCGATGGCGTCGGCCACCTCATAGGCTTCTTCCAGGGTGAACGGCACGATGCTGGCGTAGGTTTGCTTCACATCCCACGGGCAACCGTGCTGCGGATCACGCAGCCGGGCCATGAGGTTGAGCAGGTCTTGCAGTGTGTACATGCTCGGGCTCTTTGCAAAGGTGTCGGGATCCGCCGGTTCACGGCGTCCGGTTACGGCGTGTCTCGATGATGTTGGGCAACTGCGAGATGCGTCCGAGCAGGCGTCCGAGGGCGTCGAGGCCGGGGATCTCGATGGTCAGCGACATCAAGGCAGTGTTGTCTTCCTTGTTCGAGCGGGTATTGACCGCCAACACGTTGATCCGCTCGTTGAGCAGGATCTGCGAAACGTCGCGCAGCAGGCCCGAACGGTCGTAGGCACGGATGATGATATCGACCGGATAGGTCAGCACCGGCACCGGGCCCCAGCTGACCTGAATGATCCGCTCCGGCTCGCGCCCGCCCAGTTGCAGCACCGATGCGCAGTCCTGGCGGTGGATGCTCACGCCGCGGCCCTGGGTGATGTAGCCGACGATGGCATCGCCCGGCAGCGGCTGGCAGCAGCCGGCCATCTGCGTCATCAGGTTGCCGACGCCCTGGATCTGGATATCGCCGCGCTTGCCAGGCTTGTAACCGGTGGCCTTGCGGGTGACCAGCTCCATCGGCTCGTTGCCGCGTTCGGGCTCGACCAGTTGCTGCGCCGAATTGACCAGATGCGCCAGGCGCAGGTCGCCCGCGCCGAGGGCGGCGAACATGTCCTCGGCGCCCTTGTGGTTGGCCTTTTCGGCCAGCTGGTCGAAGTCGACCTGAGGCAGGCCCAGGCGACTGAGCTCGCGCTCGAGCAGCGACTTGCCGGCGGCGACGTTCTGGTCGCGGGCCTGCAACTTGAACCAGTGGACGATCTTCGCCCGTGCGCGGGACGTGGTGACGTAGCCAAGGTTGGAGTTGAGCCAGTCACGGCTGGGCGTGCCGTGCTTGCTAGTGATGATCTCGACCTGCTCGCCGGTGTTCAGGCTGTAGTTGAGCGGGACGATGCGGCCGTTGATCTTGGCGCCGCGGCAGTTGTGACCGATCTCGGTGTGCACGCGGTAGGCGAAGTCCAGGGGCGTAGCGCCCTTGGGCAGGTCGATGGCGTGGCCGTCGGGGGTGAACACATAGACCCGGTCGGGTTCGATGTCGACCCGCAACTGGTCGGCGAGGCCACCGATGTCGCCCAGCTCCTCGTGCCATTCCAGCACCTGGCGCAGCCAGGAGATCTTTTCTTCGTATTGATTGGACCCGGACTTGACGTCGGTGCCCTTGTAGCGCCAGTGCGCGCAAACACCCAGCTCCGCCTCTTCGTGCATGGCGTGGGTGCGAATCTGTACTTCAAGCACCTTGCCCTCGGGACCGATCACCGCAGTGTGCAGCGACCGGTAGCCGTTCTCCTTGGGGTTGGCGATGTAGTCGTCGAACTCCTTGGGGATGTGCCGCCAGAGGGTGTGCACGATGCCCAGCGCGGTATAGCAATCGCGCATTTCCGGAACCAGCACGCGAACCGCGCGCACGTCGTAGATCTGGCTGAACTCCAGGCCCTTGCGCTGCATCTTGCGCCAGATGGAATAGATGTGTTTTGCCCGCCCGCTGATGTCGGCCTTGACCCCGGTGTCGAGCAGTTCGTTGTGCAGCTGGCTCATCACCTCGGTGATGAAACGCTCGCGATCCAGGCGGCGTTCGTGCAGCAGCTTGGCAATCTGTTTGTATTGGTCGGGCTCCAGGTAGCGGAACGACAGATCCTCGAGCTCCCATTTGATGTGGCCGATGCCCAGTCGATGCGCCAGCGGTGCATAGATGTCGAACACCTCGCGGGCCACGCGGTTGCGCTTTTCGTCGTCGGCGCTCTTCACCGCGCGGATCGCGCAGGTACGCTCGGCCAGCTTGATCAGCGCCACGCGGACATCGTCGACCATGGCCACGAGCATCTTGCGCAGGTTCTCGACCTGTACCTGCGAGCCCAGCACCATGGACTGGCGCGGGCTGAGGCTGGCGCTGATGGCCGCCATGCGCAGCACGCCGTCGATGAGCTTGGACACGGTGCTGCCGAAGCGCCGGCCGACCTCTTCCAGGCTCGCCTTGCCCTCGCGGACCGCGCGGTAGATGACCGCGGCCATGAGTGAATCCTGGTCGAGCTTGAGGTCGGCGAGAATCTCGGCGATCTCCAGCCCCGCCTGGAAACACGACGTGCCGTCGGCCCAGGAATGCTGGGCCGGGTTGCCGACCAGTTCGGCGGCCTGGGCGAACTCGCAGGCCTGCTTCAGGGCCTCGCGATCCAGCACCAGATCCACGCTGACGATATGATCCAGCCATGCATCGAGATTGATACTGCCGTCGGTGTTGATCGGCTGGCGTGCTCTCACCTGTACCATCTTGCTTACCTTTCCCTACAACACGCCGAAGCGCATCAACAGTCGCTGGCTATGACCAATGCTGGGCCGGCAATGGTCAGGCGTTTCGCGCGCCAGTCGGATTGGACGGGCCATCCTGGCCCGCTTCGAATAACGCCATGGCCTCGACATGCGCAGTTTGCGGAAACATGTCGAGGATCCCGGCTCGTTTTAGCCTGTAGCCTTGCCTCAACAATTCGACCGTATCGCGGGCCAAAGTTGCCGGGTTACAGGAGACATACACCAGACGTTGCGCACCCAGTGCGCGGATCGTGCGCACCACCTCGAAAGCACCGTCGCGAGGTGGATCCAAGAGTACCGCAGAAAAACCTTCACCCACCCACTCGGCGGCGTCCAGAGGCTGCGACAGGTCGCTCTGGTAAAAACCAGTGTTATGCAAATTGTTGCCAACGGCATTGTCGGCAGCACGCTGCACCATGGCCGCCACGCCTTCGACCGCCACCACTTCGCGCGCGCGCTGGGCCAGGGGCAAGGCGAAGTTGCCGAGCCCGCAGAACAGATCCAGGACTCGCTCGTGGGGTTCGGGTGCCAGCCAGTCCAGCGCCTGGGCGATCATGGCATCGTTGACGGCCGCGTTGACCTGGACGAAGTCACCGGGTCGGTACGCCAGCTCGAGCCCCCAGGGGGCCAGGGCGAACCCCAGCGTTGCGCCTGCGACCAGCGGTGCCGGCTCGCCTTCGCCGTGCAGCCATAACTGCAGGCCCAGGTCCGTGCAGAAGGCCTGCAGCGCCGCCAGGTCAGTATCGGCCAGCGCGGCGGTATGACGAAGCAGCAAGGCCAGTGCGGTACCCGCGTACAGCTCGACGTGGCCCAGCGACTGGGGTTTGACGAAGCTGCGCAGCAGCTGTGGCAACTGCTCGATGACCGGCTGCAACGCCGGCACCAGCACCTGGCACTGGCTGATGTCGACGATGTCCTGGCTGGCTGCAGCGCGAAAGCCCACGGCCAGATGACGCGCCTTGGGATCCCAGCGCACTGCCAGCCGGGCGCGTCGGCGATAGCCCAGCTCGGGCCCGCTCAACGGTGCTGCCCATTGCTCGGGCGCGACTCCGGCCACGCGCGACAACTGCTCGGCCAGCAGACCTTGCTTGAGCGCCAACTGCCGGTCGTGCGGCAGGTGCTGGAGGCTGCAGCCACCGCAGGTGCCGAAATGCGGACACGGCGCCGGGCGGCGCAGTTCGCTGGCCACGAGCACGCGCTCGCAGCGCGCTTCGACGATCTTGCCGTGGGCATTGAGCACCCGCGCCTCGACCTGCTCGCCGGCCAGGGCGCCACTGACGAACCACGTCCGCCCTTCGAAGAAGGCAATGCCGCGGCCGTCGTTGGCAAGGCGCTCGATCGGCAGGCGCTGTTTCTTGCCGGTCGGTACCTGTGGCGCACGGGTGCCGCCTGTCGGCTGGAAACGCAGGCCCGGTTTGGTTCTGGCCATCAGTTGGGCGCGTCGAAGATGCCGCTGGACAGGTAGCGGTCGCCGCGGTCGCAGATGATCGCGACGATGACCGCGTTGCTCACTTCGCGCGACAGGCGCAGCATGCCTGCCACCGCGCCGCCGGACGACACGCCGCAGAAGATGCCTTCTTCGCGCGCCAGCCTGCGGGTGGTGTCTTCGGCTTCGTGCTGGGCCATGTCGATGATCCGATCGACCCGATCGGCCTCGTAGATGCGCGGCAGGTATTCTTCCGGCCAACGGCGGATGCCGGGAATGGCAGCCCCCTCCATGGGTTGCAGGCCAACGATCTGCACTGCGGGGTTCTGCTCCTTGAGAAAACGAGAGGTGCCCATGATGGTGCCGGTGGTGCCCATGGAACTGACGAAATGGGTAATGGTACCGGCCGTCTGCTGCCAGATCTCGGGGCCGGTGCTGCGATAGTGCGCCTCGGGATTGTCGCCGTTGGCGAACTGGTCGAGGACCTTGCCGTGCCCTTCTCTCTGCATGCGTTCGGCGAGGTCGCGCGCGCCTTCCATGCCCTGCTCGCGGGTGACCAGGATCAGCTCGGCACCATACGCGGTCATGGCCGCCTTGCGTTCGGCCGTCGAGTTGTCGGGCATGATCAGGATCATCTTGTAGCCCTTGATCGCAGCCGCCATGGCCAGGGCGATGCCGGTATTGCCGGAGGTCGCTTCGATCAGGGTGTCGCCGGGCTGGATCTGCCCACGGCTTTCGGCGCGGCTGATCATCGACAGCGCCGGGCGGTCCTTCACGGAACCGGCCGGGTTGTTGCCTTCCAGCTTGAGCAGCAAGGTGTTGCTGGTCTCGCCGGCCAGGCGCTGCAGGCGCACCAGCGGCGTGTTGCCGACGCAGTCGGCGATGGTTAGGTACTGCGGGGTCATGGCGTATTCGCAATCCAGACTGCGGGGGTGGCCTATCATACCGGCAAACGGCGCCTACCCATATCACGCAAAGTGCGCACCTTATAGCGCGAAAGCATAAGCAGCTGGTGGGGCGCTTTCACTCGCGCACGTCCAATGCCCTTCCATGACCTTTGGTCGCTCTGGTTCAGCCCCTGGCGACCTTGCACATGCCATTGGCCCAACGCCGCGGCGCGCGCGACTGGCGCATCGGCACGCCCCGCTGTATTTTCCCAGCATTGCTCAGTCAGAAAGGCGCCTGCGGCGTGTTGAAGAAACTCGGTATCAAAACCCGCGTGCTGTTGCTCGCGCTCATTCCGGCCACCTGCATGGCGCTGATCCTGGGGGGTTATTTCACCTGGATGCAGCAGTCCGACCTGCAGCGGCAGTTGCTGCAGCGCGGCGACATGATTTCCGAACAGCTTGCGCCGCTGGCCGCACCGGCACTGGCGGCCAAGGACCGCGAGCGCCTGGAGCGCATCGCCGCGCAATCCCTGGAGCTGACCGACGTGCGCTCGGTGACCTTCCTGGGGGCGGACAGGACGCTGCTCGCCCATGCCGGGCCGATGATGCTCAACGCGGTGCCGATCGGCAACAGCACGCACTCGCTGCAGCGCAGCGGCTTCGACGCCACGCGCTATCTGATGCCCGTGTTCGGCCGCCATCGCGACCTGGCCAGTGACGAGGTGCCCGGCGAAGTCGATCACCTGCTGGGCTGGGTCGAGCTGGAACTGTCCCATGACGGCACCTTGCTGCGCGGCTACCGCAGCCTGTTCGCCAGCCTGCTGCTGATCCTCACCGGGCTGAGCATCACCGCGCTGCTTGCCGCGCACATGAGTCGCAGCATCAGTGCGCCGATTCGGCAGATCAAGGACACCGTCACGCAGATCAAGGACGGCAATCTGGAAAGTCGCGTACCGGCCATGGGCAGCCATGAAATGGACGCCCTGGCCGCCGGCATCAATCGCATGGCCGAAACCCTGCAGGATGCCCAGGAAGAACTGCAGCACAGCATCGATCAGGCCACCGAAGACGTGCGGCAGAATCTGGAAACCATCGAGATTCAGAACATCGAACTGGACCTGGCGCGCAAGGAAGCGCTGGAAGCGAGCCGGATCAAGTCCGAATTCCTCGCCAACATGAGCCACGAAATCCGCACCCCGCTCAACGGCATACTGGGTTTCACCCATCTGCTGCAGAAAAGCGAGCTCACCCCTCGCCAGCTGGATTACCTGGGCACCATCGAAAAATCCGCGGACAGCCTGCTGGGCATCATCAATGAAATTCTCGACTTCTCGAAGATCGAGGCCGGCAAACTGGTACTCGACAACATTCCGTTCAACCTGCGCGACCTGCTGCAGGACACCCTGACCATCCTCGCACCTGCTGCCCATGCCAAGCAGCTCGAACTGGTCAGCCTGGTCTACCGCGACACCCCGCTGTCGCTGATCGGCGACCCGCTGCGGCTCAAGCAGATCCTGACCAACCTGGTCAGCAACGCCATCAAGTTCACCCGCGAGGGCACCATCGTCGCCCGCGCCATGATGGAGGACGAGAACGAAGACAGCGTGCAACTGCGCATCAGTGTCCAGGACACCGGTATCGGCCTGTCCGGCCAGGATGTGCGGGCGCTGTTCCAGGCCTTCAGCCAGGCCGACAACTCGCTGTCGCGGCAGCCCGGCGGCACGGGCCTGGGGCTGGTGATTTCCAAGCGTCTGGTCGAGCAGATGGGCGGCGAGATCGGGGTCGACAGCACGCCCGGCGAGGGCTCGGAATTCTGGATCAGCCTCAATCTGCCCAAGGCCCGCGACGATGCCGAGGACCTGCCGTCGGCGCCCCTGCTCGGCCGTCGCATCGCGATCGTCGATGGCCATGAACTGGCGCGGCAGGCCCTGCAGCATCAGCTCGAAGACTGTGGCCTGGACGTCACCGACTTCAAGTCGCTGGACAAGCTGGTACTGGCCACCCACGCTGCGCGGCAGGCAGGCCAGCCGCTCGACCTGGCCGTGCTGGGCATCACCGCCCATGAGATATCGCCGGAACGCCTGGGCGTGCAGATTCGCGAGATCGAGCAGAGCGGCTGCCAGGTGCTGGTGCTGTGCCCGACTACCGAACAAGCGCTGTTCCATGCCGCAGTGCCCAATGCGGATCGTCAGCTGCAGGCCAAGCCAAGCTGCACACGCCGACTGCGTCGTGCGCTGGCGGACCTGATCAACCCCAAGCAATTGCGCTACGAAAGCCCCGAGGGCAGCGGCGAGCGCGCACCGCGCGTGCTGTGCGTGGACGACAATCCGGCCAACCTGCTGCTGGTGCAGACCCTGCTCGAAGACCTCGGCGCCGAGGTGCGAGCGGTGGACAACGGTGCGGCAGCGATCAAGGCCGTACAGGAAGGCGGGCTCGACCTGGTGCTGATGGACGTGCAGATGCCGGAGATGGACGGCCGCGAAACCACCGAGCGCATCCGGCTGTGGGAAAGTGCCCAGACCGGTGCCGCCCTGCCCATCGTGGCGCTGACTGCCCATGCGATGGCCAATGAAAAGAGGGCTTTGCTGCAGAGCGGCATGGACGACTACCTGACCAAGCCCATCAGCGAACGCCAGCTGGCCCAGGTGGTGCTGAAATGGACCGGGCTGGCGCTCAGCGCGCAGTCCCTGGACAAGACCGCGGACCTGCCGCTGGAAAGCAATACCCTGCAGGTGCTCGATGCCGCCGAAGGCCTGCGCCTGGCGGCAGGCAAGGCCGATCTGGCCGCCGACATGCTGGCGATGCTGCTGGCGTCACTGCAGGCCGACCGCGAAGCGATTCAACTGGCGCGAATCAATGCCGATCAGAATGCCATGATCGAGCGGGTGCATCGCCTGCACGGCGCCACACGCTACTGCGGCGTGCCGCAACTGCGTGCGGCCTGCCTGCGCAGCGAAACCCTGCTCAAGCAGAACGATCCGGCAGCCTTGGCGGCGCTGGATGAACTGGACGACGCCATCACTCGCCTCGAGGAACAGGCCCGCGCGATGGCCTGAGGCCCCGCCGTGGCCGGCGTGCTAGCATGTCGCGTCTATTTGGAGGACCCATGGTCGAACACGATTTCCGCTTCAGTCTGCTCAACCCGCAGCACACCTTGATCGAGTGCCGCGCGCTCATGCCCGGCCGTTACCAGGTCACCGGCAACGGCGGCTCGATCCACAACACCGACACCCTGCTGGTCACCCTCAAGGGCAGCAAGGATCTTTCGATGCGCCTGGTGGTGGAGAAGGTCCGTCATCTGATCAACCCGCCTGGCCAGTGGGTGGCCGTGGCCACCGGCCCGGTGTTCGGCGAACTGGCGATCCATCAGTGGAAAGTCAATTGCGACAGCTGCGGCAAGGTCCTCGACTTCGAATTTGCGGTGGACGCCAAGCTCGGCACCAAGGCGCAGAAACCTGCAGCGCAGGCGCGCATTGCCGAACTGGGCTGGGCCAATCGCAATGGCAAGCATATCTGCCGACAGTGCCAGGCCGCCCCGGCGGGCTGAACGCGGCAGCCGCATAACGCAGTTGGGCATGTGGTGTTCGCTTTGGGGATGCAGCGGACGGTGCGGAACGTGGACTAATTGACATGGCGCCACGGCACACGAGGGCGCTTTAGCTGCACTCGTCTTTCCCTGGAGCCATAGCCCATGAAAACCGTCGCGGAACTGTTGAAGAGTAAAGTCCAGCACAACCAGCAGGTGCACACCATCGAGCCGCAACAGATGGTGTTCGATGCCCTCAAGCTCATGGCGCAGATGAACGTCGGCGCCCTGCCGGTAGTGGTCGAGGGGCGCGTGGTGGGTATCGTCAGCGAGCGCGACTATGCACGCAAGATGGTGCTGCTGGGGCGCTCGTCCATTGGCACGCCGGTCAGCGAGATCATGAGCGCCCATGTGATCACCGTGACTCCCCAACAGAACATCGATCATTGCATGGCATTGATGACCGAGGGTCGTCTGCGCCACCTGCCGGTGGTCGACAATGGCCAACTGCTGGGGCTGCTGTCCATCGGTGACCTGGTCAAGGAAGCCATCGCCGAACAAGCCAGCCTGATCGAGCAGTTGCAGCAGTACATCCGCGGCGAATGAAGCAGCCAGCGTGGTAAACCCTGTGGGAGCTGTGCTACCCCTGACACACGGCAGCGCCTGCTTCGCGGGCAGAGCCCGCTCCCACAAATTTCGCGGCCCGCTCCCAGACATTGATCCCACGGGCTGCCTGCGGGCAGGAATTCTGGACAAAAAAAAAGCGACCCGAAGGTCGATTTTTTTTGCTTCAGAGAGTTCAAGGGCTCTGAGGCGGAATTAATGGCGCAGCGGACGGGACTCGAACCCGCGACCCCCGGCGTGACAGGCCGGTATTCTAACCGACTGAACTACCGCTGCGCGTAACACTGAGAGAGATTGGTGGGTGATGACGGGATCGAACCGCCGACCCTCTGCTTGTAAGGCAGATGCTCTCCCGGCTGAGCTAATCACCCTTTGTCTCTCGGTGTGGCGCGCATTCTACGGAGCGACCCAAACTCTGGCAAGCACTTTTTCAAAAAAATTTTCGAGGCCTTCCAAACACTTAGCACAGGGATGGCGTCGGCTTCGCACACGGAGAATAATGCCTGCCTAATGTTGAGGAGTGCTTCACCCCATGTGGTTCAAAAACCTGCTTGTCTACCGTCTTACCCAGGATATCCCCTTCGACGCCGATGCTTTGGAAACCGCACTGGCGACTAAACCGGCACGCCCATGTGCCAGCCAGGAACTGACCACCTATGGTTTCGTGGCGCCGTTCGGCAAAGGCGAAGACGCCCCGTTCGTGCATGTCAGCCAGGATTTCATGCTGATCGCCGCACGCAAGGAAGAGCGCATCCTGCCGGGCAGCGTCGTGCGTGACGCGGTCAAGGAGAAGGTCGAGGAGATCGAGGCCGAGCAGATGCGCAAGGTCTACAAGAAGGAACGCGACCAGATCAAGGACGAGATCATCCAGGCCTTCCTGCCGCGCGCGTTCATTCGTCGCTCGTCGACCTTCGCCGCCATTGCCCCCAAGCAAGGCTTGATCCTGGTCAATTCGGCCAGCCCGAAACGCGCCGAAGATCTGCTGTCGACCCTGCGTGAAGTGATCGGCTCGTTGCCGGTGCGCCCGCTGACCGTGAAGGTGGCGCCGACCGCGACCATGACCGAGTGGGTCAAGACGCAGAAAGCGGCCGATGACTTCCATGTCCTGGACGAGTGCGAGCTGCGCGACACCCATGAAGATGGCGGTATCGTGCGTTGCAAGCGCCAGGATTTGACCAGCGACGAGATCCAATTGCACCTGAGCACTGGCAAGCAGGTTACCCAGTTGTCACTGGCGTGGCAGGACAAGCTGTCATTCGTGCTGGATGACAAGATGGTGGTCAAGCGTTTGAAGTTCGAGGAATTGCTGCAGGATCAAGCCGAGCAGGACGGTGGCGAGGAAGCGCTGGGGCAGCTGGATGCCAGCTTTACCTTGATGATGCTGACCTTCGGTGAATTCCTGCCCGTGCTGTTCGAGGCGCTGGGCGGCGAAGAGCTGCCCCAGGAGATTTGACCGACAGCGCGCTCTTCGCGGGCAGAGCCCGCTCCCACAGGGGTTGTGTGGTTTCTGTGGGAGTGGGCTCTGCGGTGAGTCAGGCAGACCGTGGTGTGGCTTTCGCGGCCGCGGACCGCTCCTACAGGGGGTGCGCGATTTCTGTGGGAGTGGGCTCTGCCCGCGAAGGGGCGCTGCGATGTGTCAGGCAGACCGTGGTGCGGCTTTCGCGGCCGCGGACCGCTCCTACAGGGGGTGCGCGATTTCTGTGGGAGCGAGCGCTGCCCGCGAAGGGGCGCTGCGGTGTGTCAGGCAGACCGTGGTGTGGCTTTCGCGGCCGCGGACCGCTCCCACAGGGGTTCGTGGGTACCAACATGATGATTCTATATAAGAAGGAACTACCCCATGCGCGCCTTGGCCGCTTTGAGTCGCTTCGTTGGCAATACCTTTGCCTACTGGGTCCTGCTGTTCGCCATACTGGCGTTTCTGGCGCCTGAATGGTTCATCGGCCTCAAGCCGCTGATCGTGCCGCTGCTGGGCCTGGTGATGTTCGGCATGGGCCTGACCCTCAAGCTCGACGATTTTGCCGAGGTCGGGCGTCATCCGTGGCGCGTGGCGCTGGGCGTGGTCGCGCACTTCGTGATCATGCCAGGTGTCGCCTGGCTGTTGTGCCAGGTGTTCCATCTGCCGCCGGAGATCGCCGTCGGTGTGATTCTGGTCGGTTGCTGCCCGAGCGGCACCTCGTCCAACGTGATGACCTGGCTGGCCAAGGGCGACCTGGCGCTGTCGGTGGCCATCGCCGCGGTGACCACCCTGCTCGCCCCGCTGCTCACCCCTGCCCTGATCTGGCTGTTGGCTTCGGCCTGGCTGCCGGTATCGTTCATGGAAATGTTCTGGTCGATCCTGCAACTGGTCATGCTGCCGATCGTTCTGGGCGTCGTTGCCCAGAAGCTGCTCGGTTCGCGGGTCCAGCTGGCGGTCGATGTGCTGCCGCTGGTGTCGGTGGTGAGTATCGTGTTGATCGTCTGCGCCGTGGTCGCGGCCAGCCAGGCACGCATTGCCGAGTCGGGCCTGTTGATCATGGCGGTGGTGATTCTGCACAACAGTTTCGGTTTCCTGCTCGGCTACTTCACCGGCAAGCTGTTCAAGCTGCCGCTGGCGCAGCGCAAGTCATTGGCCCTGGAAGTCGGGATGCAGAACTCGGGACTGGGCGCGGCCTTGGCCAGTGCTCACTTCTCACCGCTGGCGGCGGTGCCCAGCGCCTTGTTCAGCGTCTGGCACAATATTTCCGGAGCACTGCTCTCGACCTATTTCCGGCGCATGGAAGGCACCGAGCCGGGCGCGTTGAAGACCGAACCTTGACCGGTCGCACTTGATCCATCGGGCAAGGATGGGCAACATGGTGTTCGGCGCCGGGACGACCCGGCGCCACTTTTCCTGCAAACGGGGACGACCCCATCTTCGATGAGGGTTTTTCCATGTCCTGGTTACTGTTGTTCTTCGCCGGTCTGTTCGAAGTGTGCTGGGCCATCGGCCTGAAGTACACCGACGGCTTTACCCGCCCCCTTCCTACCGTGTTGACCGTTGCCGCCATGGCGGCGAGCCTCGGCCTGCTCGGCCTGGCCATGCGTGAGCTGCCCTTGGGCACCGCCTATGCCATCTGGACCGGGGTCGGTGCGGTGGGTACGGTGATTGCCGGTATCGTGCTGTTTGGCGAGTCGATGGCGCTGATGCGGATGGTCAGTGTGGGTCTGATCATCCTGGGGTTGGTGGGGCTGAAGGTCAGCACTTGATCCTGTAACGCTCCTGTAGGAGCGGTCTGTGGCCGCGAACCGAGCGCTGCGGTGCGTCAGCCAATTTGCGGCGCCCTTTTCGCGGGCAGAGCCCGCTCCCACAATGAGACGATGTACCCGCATTCATTGTGGGAGCGGGCTCTGCCCGCGAAGAATCCCCACCAATCAATCCATCAAGCCAGGCTTTTGCTGACCACTTCGTAGACGTCGCTGGACAGCGGGCCGGAGGCGAGAATCCGTTCAAGCTCGGCTTTCATCAGTGCCTGCCGCGCGCTGTCGTACTTTCTCCAACGGGTCAGCGGCGACAGTTGCCGCGAGGCGATCTGCGGGTTCAGGGCATTGAGCTCGATCACCAGGTCGGCCAGGAAACGGTAGCCCGAGCCATCGGCCGCATGGAAGTTGATCAGGTTCTGACCCGCGAAGGCACCGATCAGCGCACGCACCTTGTTCGGGTTCTTCAGGGTGAACGCCGGATGCTGCATCAGCGCCTTCACCCGCTGCAGCCCGCCCGGCAAGCCACTGGCCGCCTGCACGCTGAACCACTGGTCCATGACCAACGGGTTGTCCTTGAAGTGTTCGGCGAACGCTTCCAATGCACGGGTCTTTTCCGCGTCAAATGGCGAATTGACCAACACTGCCAGGGCCGTCAGGCGCTCGGTCATGTTGTCGCAGGCATCATATTGTTCGAGGGTAGCGGCGAGCACTTCGGGACGTCCGCTGAGCATCAGGTAGGACAACGCGATGTTCTGCAGCGCGCGGCGGGCGAAATGCTCTTTCTCGGCCACGTACGCAGTGGCCCTGGAGACCTCGCGATTGGCCTGGTAGCGCGTCCACAGCCCATCGAACAGACCGTCGGCCAGCTGCTTGCGGGCGAATTCGCGAGCGGCATGGATCGCGTCGACATCGGCCACTTCGCTGATCTCGGCCAGATAGGCCTCGCTGGGCAGCGACAACATCTCGGCAACCATCGCCGGATCCAGTTGCGGAGTCTCCAGCACGCTGGCCAAGGCCGTGAGCAGGCGTGGATCCATCGACAACGACTCGCCGCGCTGGTACTGGCCGATCATTTCCTGCAGCACCTGGACCGACAGCTGCTGGCCGGCATCCCAGCGGTTGAAACCGTCGCTGTCGTGCTGCATGAGGAACATCAGCTGGTCACGGGTATACGGGAAGATCAGCTTGACCGGCGCACTGAAGCCGCGCAGCAGCGACGGCAATGGTTGCTCGGCGATGTCGACGAAGGTGAAGGTCTGTTCGGCCTCGGTCACCGCCAGCACACGGCTGGTACCGACCGCCGCGGCCTCGTCGCGCAAACGCAATGGCAGCTCGCGGCCACTGGCGTCCAGCAGGCCCAGCGCAACGGGAATCACGAATGGCAGCTTCTCGACCTTGTCCGGGGTCTCGGGGCAGCTCTGGCGCAGGGTCAAGCTGTAGGTGCGAGCTTGCGCATCGAAGTGTTCGCTTACCTGAAGGCGTGGTGTACCCGCCTGGCTGTACCAGCGCTTGAACTGCTTGAGCTCGACACCGTTGGCGTCTTCCATCGCACTGATGAAATCGTCGCAGGTCACGGCCTGGCCATCGTGACGCTCGAAGTACAGGTCGCTGCCCTTGCGGAAGCCTTCGGCGCCCAGCAGGGTGTGCAGCATGCCGACCACTTCCGAGCCCTTCTCGTACACGGTCAAGGTGTAGAAGTTGGAGATCTCGATGAAGCTGTCGGGGCGCACCGCGTGGGCCATCGGGCCGGCATCTTCGGCGAATTGGTGGGTGCGCAGGTAGGCGACGTCCTGGATGCGCTTGACGGTCGGCGAATGCATGTCGGCGCTGAAGCCTGCATCGCGGTAGACGGTGAAGCCCTCCTTGAGCGACAACTGGAACCAGTCGCGGCAGGTCACCCGGTTGCCCGACCAGTTGTGGAAATATTCGTGGGCCACGATGGCCTCGACCCGCTGGTGGGCGGCATCGGTGGCGGTTTCGGCGCGGGCCAGCACGGCGCTGGAGTTGAAGATGTTCAGGCCCTTGTTTTCCATGGCGCCCATGTTGAAGTCGTTGACCGCGACGATCATGAAGATGTCCAGGTCGTACTCACGGCCGTAGGCTTCTTCGTCCCAACGCATGGACTTCTTCAGGCTGGTCATGGCGTGAGCGCACTTGTCGATGTTCTCCGGCTCGACATAGATGCGCAGCGCCACATCGCGACCACTGACGGTGGTGAAGCTGTCTTCCACGCACCACAGGTCACCGGCCACCAGCGCGAACAGGTACGCCGGTTTCACGAACGGGTCTTCCCAGGTGGCCCAGTGCCGGCCATCTTCCTGTGGGCCGTTGCCGACCGGATTGCCGTTGGACAGCAGGATCGGGTACTGCTGCTGGTCGGCGATCAACGTGGTGGTGAAGCGGCTCATCACGTCGGGACGGTCGAGGTAGTAGGTGATCTTGCGGAAACCTTCGGCCTCGCACTGGGTACAGAACATGCCCGTGGACTTGTACAGGCCTTCCAGTGCGGTGTTGGTTTCGGGGTGGATGCGCACGCTGGTGTCGACGGTGAACGCCTCGCTGCGCGGCTGCAGGGTCAGGCTGTCGGCGGTCAGCTGGTAGTCGGCGGCACCCAGGTCGCTGTCGTCGAGCTTGACGCCGAGCAGTTCCATCAACTCGCCGTCGAGCACCAGCGGTGGCAGCCCGGCCCCGCGCGCCGGGTTGCGGCGCATGACCAACTGCGCGTGGACCAGGCTGTGATCGTCGAACAACTCAAAGGTCAGGTGCGTCTCGTCGATCAGATAATCGGGCGCCTGATAGTCTTTCAGGTAGATCATTTTCGGTTGTTCGGTACGCATGCGAAAACCCTTCTACTGATGCACGGCCAATTGGTAAGCCGTGTATTTGCGAATATTGATGACGCCGGAGTCGAAGATCAGGTATTGACCCTTGATGCCCAGCAACGTGCCTTCGGCGATGGGGTTCTTGTCCAGGTTGAAGCTGGCGATCTTGCTCGGGTAGGTGTGCACCGGGTAGCGGATCTCGATGGGGTCCACATCGTTCAGGGCCTGGATCGCCTGCAGGCCGAAGCGATCCTGCAGCATGTGGATACCGGCCGCGCAGCTGTCGAACAGTTGCTCACGGATGGCCACCAGGTCCACCGCCGGGGCGTCACCCTTGAGCAGCGCGCGCCAGTTGGTGCGGTCCGCGACCTGCGAGCGGAACAGGTCTTCGACCAGCCCGGATTGCTGGCGAGTCGCCACGCGCATGATCGGCAGTGCCTGGCTGGCGCCCTGGTCGAGCCAGCGGGTAGGCAACTGGCTGGCGCGGGTGATGCCGACCTTGACCCCTGAAGAGTTGGCCAGATAGACCACATGATCGGTCATGCAGAACTGCTCGCCCCAGGCCGGATCGCGGCAGGTACCGGCGTCGTAGTGGCATTTTTCCGGAGCCATGATGCACACGTCGCACTGGGCCAGCCTGGTCATGCAGGGGTAGCAGTAGCCTTGGCTGAAACTGGTCTTGGTCTTGCGTCCGCAGTTCACGCAGTGGATGGCGCCGAGAAACTCCAGGCGCAGCTTGCTGCCGATCAAGGGATTGACGGCAATCTGCGTATCGCCCAGACGCAGATGGTATTGCACCACTGGCGCCTCGAGCTGTGCGGACATCTTGCTGGCCGCACCGCGACCGAGCTCCTGCAGGGTGTCTTGCGCAAAGAGATCGCAGGTCAATGGATCGAATCCGACTTGAACAGGATGTTTTCGATCGGCGCGGACTTCGAGGCGCACTCTTGCGGGCCCATGTAGCCGGTACGCTGATCTTCGGGCAGGTTCTTCATTTCCCAGGCGATGATGGCCTGCAGGGTCAGTTCTTTCTGCTCGGCGGTCAGCTTGCGGCCGTCGGACCATTTGCCGATTTCGACGGCCAGCTTGAGGCTTTCGTAGATATCAGGGGTGATGTTTTCGATCATGTGGGCGAATGACGACATGCGGAGGCCTCCAATGGATGCTGGCATTTTAAACGGTGTACCGAGTGCGTAAAGCGAAATCCCGATCCCCGGCCCTAGACCGCTAGGGAACCGAGCCGGCCGGGGTCAGTCGCGCGGTGAGGAATTCCAGTAGGGCATGCACCTTGGGCAGGGCTTCACGGCTTTTCAGCCACACCAGGTTCATTGCCAGGCCGTCGGTGGCCAATGGCGCGAGCACTTCGACCAGCGCGCCGCTGTCCAGATGCCGCTGGATCAGCCAGGTCGGCAGCTGGGCGATGCCCTGCCCGGCAAGCACGGCCATCACCTGCCCTTCGCCGTCGCCAACGGCCACGTGCGGATGAATGGTCCGTCGCTCCATGTCGCCGGCCTGGCGGCCCTTGAAGTACCACGGATAGACCGTGCCATCGGTCTGCCCATAGCCAACGCAGCGATGCTGTTCCAGCTCACGCTCGCCCTGTGGCGTACCGTGCTCGTGCAGATAGGCGGGTGCTGCGCAGAACACCAGCCGCTGACGCCCCAGGAAGCGTCGCCCGACGTTGCTCGGCCAGGCATCGGAACCCCCGATGCGCACGACGATGTCGATGCCTTCCTGGACAGGGTCGACGAAGCGGTCCGAGAACGACACGTGAGGCTGCAGCCGCGGATGCCGCGCAGCGAACTCGAGAATCAGGGGCAGCACGTGCAATCGGCCGTAGGACGCAGGCAGGTCGATGCGCAGGCGGCCATGGGGTTCGCGCTGCTCGGCGCTCATGGCCAGTTCAACCTCTTCGAGGTCGGCGAGCACGCTGGTGCAGGTGCGGTAGAAGGTCTGCCCTGCCTCGGTCAGCGCCAGGCGCCGCGTGGTGCGCTGGAACAGCCGTACGCCGAGCCGCGCTTCCAGGCGCGCAACGCCTTTGCTGACCGCCGAGTTGCTGAGGTTCAGGCGTTCGGCGGCGGCGGTGAAACTGCCCAGGTCGGCGACGCTGACGAAGACGTCGATGCCCTTGAGGCGCTCCGAGGAAAACATCGCATCTCCGATTGGTGAATCCAGTTCAATTCACAAGGTAATTAATGGCCGGGATTTTCCAGGACTTCCCCAATAGGCTATTACAAAATCTTTCCGGAGTTAAGTTCGATGTCTTCTTCCCACATGGCCGAAGCCGCGCCGTCTGCTTCGAGCAGCAGCGCTTCCGGCGTGCAGATCCTGATCATGGCCGTGGCGGCCTTCATCATCGTGACCACCGAGTTCCTGATCGTCGGCTTGTTGCCGAGCCTGGCACGGGACCTGGACATTTCCATAGCCCTGGCCGGTCAGGTGGTAACCCTGTTCGCGTTCACCGTGATGCTGTTCGGACCGTATCTGACGGCGCGTCTGGCGCACGTCGAGCACAAGAAACTGTTCACCCTGATTCTGCTGGTGTTCGCGGCGTCCAATGTGCTGGCGGCGGTGTCCACCAATATCTGGGTGCTGGCCATCGCTCGCTTCATCCCTGCCCTGGCGCTACCGGTATTCTGGGGCACGGCCAGTGAAACCGCCGGCCAACTGGCTGCGCCCGGACAATCCGGCAAGGCCGTGGCCAAGGTGTACCTGGGCATTTCCGCAGCGTTGGTGTTCGGCGTTCCGCTGGGCACCGTGGCCGCCGACCTGATCGGCTGGCGCGGGAGCTTCTGGGTGCTGGCTGGGGTGTCGCTGCTGATTGGCGTGCTGATGCATCTGGTGATGCCGAAACTGCCTGGCTCGCCCGCCGCTGCGGTCGGCGAGAAGCAGACCGCGATCCTGCGTCAGCCGCGCTTCCTGGCCCACGTGCTGTTGTCGGTGCTGACCTTTACCGCCATGTTCACCGCCTATACCTACCTGGCCGACATCCTCGAGCGGTTGGGTAGTGTGCCGGCAGGTCAGGTCGGTTGGTGGCTGATGGGCTTCGGCGCAGTCGGCATGCTGGGTAACCACTTGGGTGGCAGCATGGTCGACCGACGCCCGCTGGGGGCGATGGTGGTGTTTCTGCTGGTGCTGGGCGCAGGCATGACCGCTGCGGTGGCGCTGGCCGAGCAGCGCGCCTGGTTGATCGCGGCACTGATTGCCTGGGGCATCGCCTATACGGCGCTGTTTCCGATCTGCCAGGTGCGCGTGATGCAGGCTGGCGCGAAGGCTCAGGCCCTGGCGGCGTCGCTGAACATCTCGGCGGCCAATGCCGGCATTGGTCTGGGCGCTATTTTCGGTGGCCTGGGCATTCGTCAATTTGGCCTGGAATCCCTCGGCCTGCTGGCCACCGGCGTGGCGGTGCTGGCGCTGATCGTAGCCCTGCTGATGATCAAGCGCCCCGCAGCAGCCAGGTAACCACATGTCTGTAGCAGCGGCGCGAGCCGCGTCGGTGGGCAAGGCGGTGTGTCTGGATGAACGCGGTGAGGCAGGACGCGGCTTGCGCCGCTGCTACAGGTCGACGGGGATTGGATGTAGCAGCGGCGCGAGCCGCGTCGGCGGGCAAGGTGGTGTGTCTGGATGAACACGGTGAGGCCAGACGCGGCTTGCGCCGCTGCTACAGGTCGGCGGGAATTGGATGTAGCAGCGGCGCGAGCCGCGTCGGCGGGCAAGGCGGCGTGTCTGGATGAACACGGTGAGGCCAGACGCGGCTTGCGCCGCTGCTACAGGTCGGCGGGGATTGGATGTAGCAGCGGCGCGAGCCGCGTCGGTGGGCAAGGCGGTGTGTCTGGATGAACGCGGTAAGGCCGGACGCGGCTTGCGCCGCTGCTACAGGTCGACGGGGATTGGATGTAGCAGCGGCGCGAGCCGCGTCGGCTGTGGATGCAGCAAAGTGGCGGGATGCACGGTCTGAACCGGCAAGGAGTTTTTCACCATGCCCTCACTCAGTACCGACATCGAGCTGTTCTATCAGCCGCCTTTCGACTGGCAGCGCCTGCTCAGGTTCTACGGCGGACGCTCCAGCGCCTTGGTCGAGACCGTCATCGACGGCGTCTACCTGCGTACCGTCGAATGGCAGGGTGACGAAGGCCTGCTAAGTGTCCGCCAGGACCCGACCCGTGACTGCCTGATCGCGCGCATCGATGGACCGGCCAGCGTTCACCTGGCCGCGCTGGTGCCACGCCTGCGCCGCATGTTCGATCTGGATCTTGACCCGCAGCGGTTGCACGCGGCGCTGGACAGCGACCCCTGGCTTGGTCGCCTGCTGCTGCAGACGCCGGGACTGCGCGTGCCTGGCACCTGGTCGACCTTCGAGCTGATCGTGCGCACCATCGTCGGCCAGCAGGTCAGCGTCAAGGCGGCCACCACCATTGCCGGGCGTCTGGCCGAGCGGGCCGGGCGGCCGGTGGCGCTGCCACAGCACCCACAAGTCGCGTGGCAGTTTCCCACTCCCGCTGCCTTGGCCGAGGTCAACCTCGACCGCATCGGCATGCCCGGCAAGCGCGTGGCCGCGCTGCAGAACTTCGCCGCTGCAGTGGCTTGCAATCAGGTACAGATCGAAGCGTTCGTCGATGAACACACACGTACCGACCTGACGCCCCTGCGCCAAGGCCTGCTGGCACTGCCGGGCATTGGCCCGTGGACGGTCGAATATGTGGCGATGCGTGCCTGGCGGGACGCCGACGCCTGGCCGGGTAGCGATCTGGTGATCATGCAGGAGATCACGCGCGCACACCCCGAGCTGCTCAAGCCCGGTCATCAACGGCTGCGCAGCGAAGACTGGCGACCATGGCGTGCCTACGCCGTCATGTACATCTGGAATGAGCTCATGGACCGCACCGATGGCCAGCGCGGCGGCTGACACCGGAGCGCCATGACGCCCGGGTGTCGTCCGTACGCTCAGCGCTGCAGGGGTGGCGTGCGCCGTGGAATCGCCCGGCGGTTGCCCGTGGCTTCGAAGGCCGCGGCGAACCGCAGCAGTTGCGTGTCGTCGTAGGCGCGGCCGGCGAACGTGAGACCCACCGGCATGCCAATGTCGGCCATCACGCCCATCGGCACGGTCACGGTCGGCACGCCCAAATGGCGGATCGCCAGATTGCCGTTGGCCACCCACACACCGTTGCTCCAGGCGATGTCCGCCGCGGCCGGATCGACGTCGGCATTGGCCGGCGCCACATCGGCGACGGTTGGGAACACCACGGCATCCAGCTGCAGTGCCTGCAACCAGTCTTCCAGGTCGATCTTGCGGGTGTGTTCCAGTGCACGCAGGCCGTCGGCGAGGGTGTCGATCCGGTCCCACGGGGTGATGCCCCGCTCGGCCATCTTCACGTACTCGTCCATACCGGCGGCCAGGTCGCCTTCGCGGTTGGGCAGCGTGCCGGGGTCGTGCGGAAAGATCAGCGGGCCATCGACGTCCACCAGGCGGTTGAGCGCCGGGTCGCCATTGGCGCGCAGGAAATCGTCGAACGCCCAGGCGGTCAGGTCCCACAGCTCATGGTGAAGGAACGCCGGGTCGACGATGCCGCGGTTGAACACGGTTGGCGCACCCGGTCGGTCGCCTTCGCAATTGGACACCAGAGGGAAGTCCACTTCCACGACTTCGGCGCCAGCCGCCTCGAGGGCGCGCCGTGCCTGCTGCCACAGTTCGATCACCGAAGCACGGGTGTGGATGCGCTGCCCGGTCGGGCCGCCGATGCCCGGTTGCTCCGCAGTGCCCGCCAGCGGGTCGGCATTGATGTACATGCGCGGGACGCCGAAACGCTTGCCCGCCAGTGCCTCGGCGGGCGCGGCCAGCTCCAGGTAGGACGCCGGGCGCACGCTGGCGACCTGGGGTATCGGCACCCAGGGTTGCAGGCGCCACAGGTCGCCCCGGGTGTCGGGGTCGTCGGCGACCACCACGTCGAGGATTTCCAGCAGATCGGCCATGGTGCGAGCAAATGGCACAACCACGTCCATGGTCGGCGTCAGTGGCCAGTTGCCGCGCACCGAGATGATCCCGCGCGAGGGTGTGTAGGCGCACAGACCATTGTTGGACGCAGGGCCGCGCCCGCTGGACCAGGTTTCCTCGGCCAGGCCGAAGGCCGCGAAACTGGCGGCGGTCGCGGTGCCGGCGCCATTCGATGAGCCGGACGCGAAAGGCGCCGTGAGAAAGTCGGCGTTGTACGGGCTTTCGGCGCGTCCATAGACACCGCGCTGCATGCCCCCGTTGGCCATCGGCGGCATGTTGGTCTTGCCCAGGCAGATCGCCCCGGCAGCGCGCAGGCGCTCGACGGTGAACGCGTCGCGCTGCGCCACCAGTCCGGCGAAGGCCGGGCTGCCGGAAGCTGCGGTCAGGCCCTTGACCAGGTAGCTGTCCTTGGCGGTGTAGGGGATGCCATCGAGTGGCCCCAGCGTCTGGCCACTGGCGCGACGTGCATCCGCCGCGCGGGCTTCGGCCAGCGCCGAGGGGTTCGGCACCACCAGCGCGTTCAGCGCGGTGGGCGTGTCGGCGCCGTCGTAGGCGGCGATGCGCTGCAGATAGGCCTGGGCCAGCTCGACAGCGGTGGTCTGGCCGTTTTCCAGCGCGGCGCGCAGTTGCGCGATGGAAACCTCGGTGACTTCGATCATGCTGCTCTCCTGCACGATCAGCCCTTGGCTGCCATGGCGGTGACTTCCACGCGCATGCCTGTGGCAGCGAGCGCGGTGATGCCCACCGCCGCACGCACCGGCCAGGGTTTGGCGAAAAAGCGCTGGTAGACCTCGTTGAACGCGGGACGATCGGCGATGTCGGTAAGGTAGATGGTCAGGTGCAGGACGCGATCGAGCGAACTGCCCGCCGCCTCCAGCGCCACCTTCAGCGCCTGCAGCGTGCATTCGCTCTGCTCGGTGATGCTGCCCAGCTCCAGGCTGCCGTCGGCGCGAGTCGGGATCTGGGTAGTCACCAGCAGGCCGCCGAAGCCTGCAACGTCCGAGGAAATCGACTCGGGGTCGGGGTCTGGCAGGAACGTGATGTCGGAATGGGCCATGGGAGGCTCCTGAAATGAGGGATGGCAATGGCCGGCATGTTACCGCCCGGCCATTGCAAATTGAAACGGCGTGAAGCTCAACCCACCAGGTGCAGGAAGTGCATGTGCCGCTCGTAGTGGTCGAGAATGTCGCCGATCACCTCGTCGCGGGACCAGCCCATCACGTCGTGATCCTGGCCACCCTCGCGCAGATGCACTTCGGCGCGGAAGTATTTGCGCTCTTCGCCCGGCGGCCCGCTCATGACGAAGCTGGGTGTGGCATAGGCATGGGGCCTGATCTCGTAGATGAAAGCGGTGTCGGTAGGACCGACGCTCAGGCGCACGCCGCCCTCCTCTCCGTCTTCAACGGTGCAGTCGTAACCCTGCAGGCGCCATTCCTCGGCAACGCCAAGGCACGCCGGACGTGCCACGTCCTCGATGAAACGAACCACGTGGGCACGCCGCGGAAACATCGCCAGGGTGCGCAGGCGGCGCTGCCAGGTGCCGCCGGTACGCGGCGTGCTTGGCGAGATGGCCAGTGCCTGGTGACGCAGGTCACGCTTGGTGGCGTCGAGCTTGAGCGCCTTGAGCAGGCCGCGCATGCTCAGCAGCAAAGCCAGGGTAAAGGGCAGCGCGCTGGCGATGGTTGCGGTCTGCAAGGCCTTGAGGCCGTCGGCCAGCAGCAGCGCGATCGCCACCAGGCCCATGCTCGAGGCCCAGAAGATGCGCTGGCGCACGGGGGTGTTTTCCGAACCGCCGGACGCAAGCATGTCGACCACCATGGCGCCGGAGTCGGCGGACGTCACGAAGAACACCACTACCATGATGATCGCCAGCGCGCTGATCACCCCGGAAAACGGGAAGTGCTGGAGAAACGCGAACAGTGCCAGGGAGGTGTCCTTGTCCACGGCAATGCCCAGGTCCACCATGCCCTGCTCGAGGATCATGTGGATCGCGGTGTTGCCGAACACGGTCATCCACAGCAGGGTGAACGCGGTAGGCACCAGCAGCACGCCGGTGACGAATTCACGAATGGTGCGGCCGCGCGAGATGCGCGCGATGAACAGCCCCACGAACGGCGACCAGGCCAGCCACCAGCCCCAGTAGAACAGGGTCCAGCCGCCGATCCAGTCGGTGGGCTGGTAGGCATTGAGGTTGAGCGTGCGGCTGACGATTTCGCTCAGGTACCCGCCGGTGTTCTGCACGAAAGTCTGCAGGATCAGCACGGTGGGGCCGAGAATCATCACCATGGCCATCAGCAGTACGGCCAGCCCGAGGTTGAGCTCGGACAACCGGCGGATGCCCTTGTCCAGCCCGGACACCACCGACAGCGTGGCCAGCGCCGTGGTGCCGATGATCAGCGCGATCTGGATCGGGATCGACACCGGCACGCCGAACAGCGCGTTGAGGCCGGTGTTGATCTGCGCCACGCCGAAGCCCAGCGAAGTGGCCACACCCAGCACCGTACCGATGATGGCGAAGATGTCCACGGCATGCCCGATGGGGCCGTAGATGCGCTCGCCGATCAGCGGATAGAGGGCTGAACGCAGCGTCAGCGGCAGGCCGTGGCGAAAGCTGAAATAGGCCAGGATCAAGGCGACGATGGCGTAGATGGCCCAGGCATGCAGGCCCCAGTGAAAGAAGGTGATCTTCATCGCCTCGCCCGCCGCAGCGACCGTGGCACCCTCCCCGTAGGGCGGGTTGAGGAAATGCATGACCGGCTCGGCGACGCCGAAGAACATCAGGCCGATGCCCATGCCTGCCGAAAAGAGCATGGCAAACCAGGTCATGCTGCTGTAGTCCGGGGTGCTGTGGTCCGGGCCCAGCTTGATGTCGCCGTAGCGACTCACGCCCAGGAACACCACGGTGCCCAGGATGATCGCCACGGCCAGGATGTAGAACCAGCTGACGTTGGTGAAAATCCACTCTTGCACCACGGCAAAGAAGGTCTGCGCCTGCCGCGGCATCAGGCTGGCGAACAGCACCAGCAGCAACAGCAAGATGGCCGATATCCAGAATACCGGTGGGTTGAGGGTCGAGGGTTTGACGGGGTCTGACTTCACAGTCATCGAAAAGCTCCTGGTGGGACGTGCAGCGCTTGCCTGCGGTGGAAAGTGTAGGTGTGACCGCACTGGGCCCTCGAGGTTTAGCGGACAGGAAAATCAGTCACCCGTTTGCGGTTGATGTATTTGCAAACATATTCATCCGTGCACTTGGGCAACGTTGGCCAGGCCTTCCGGTCTATCACTGAACAGGCGTTCGCGACGACGCTGCGTGACTATCTATTGGAGGATTCGATGGCATTTGTCGACAGCTATGTGAAAGAGATCATCGCACTGGAAGTGGCGCTCTTTCATGCGCGGGTACGTCTGCAGGCAGCGACCGACGAAGAGGCGCTGCACGATCTGCGCATTGCCGTACGGCGCATTCGCAGCCTGTTGATACCGGTTCGTGCGCTGCCGGCGCTGCAACCGCTGCTGAGCGCAGCCAAGAACGTGGGCCGCTTCACCACGCCCACCCGCGATCTGGAAGTCATGGTGCAGGAGCTGGAGCGGCGTGGCTTGCACGGCGCGGCCGACAAACGTCGCGCGCGGCTTGCAGGCGAGCATCGGGTGATCGTCGACCATTCGAGCCTGAACGCCCTGTTCAGTGCGCTGGACACCTGGTCGGCCGCGTTCCGCGCCAGCGAACTGGGCAGCCACTCGCGAGCGTTCGAAAAGCTCGTGATCAAGACCCTCGACAAGCACGTGCGCAAGCTGCGGCACGCCTTGAAGGATGCCGAGTTCGACCGCCACGAACTGCGGATCCTGGTCAAGCGCACACGTTACCTGATCCAGGCGTTCGGGGACCTGTCGCCGCTGTCGCCCAAGGCAGAGAAATCCCTCAAGGCGGTGCAGTCGGCACTGGGCTCGTGGCACGACCATCACCAGTGGTGCATCAAGGTCAAGGTCGAGCCCGACCTGCAGCCGCTGCAGCGGGTCTGGCAAGAGGCGTCGGCCACGGAGCTGGCCAAGGCCGAAGTGGAGATGCGCAAGCTGGCGCGGCTGCTGCCCAAGGGCAAGTAGCGCCAGCTGGCGGCGGGGCGCTCGCTCAAGCCGCCTTGATGCGCGCGGTGACCTGAGCCAGTTCCGCCGACAATTGATGCAGGTGGCTGCTGGCAGCCTGGGTGCGCTCGACGCTGCCCTGGTTGGTGGTGGCGATGGCGGTGATTTCAACCAGATTCTGCGCGATGTCTTCGACCACCGCGTTCTGTTCCTCGGCAGCGGTGGCAATCTGCCGATTCATGTCCCTGATCGACTCGATGGTCTGGGTGATGCGGGTCAGAGTCTGACCCGCCGCCACCACTTGCTCGGCGCCCTCGTCGCTGCGCTTCTGCCCGCTTTCGATGGCCTGCACGGCGTTCACCGCGCCGGTCTGCACGGTGTCAATGATCTGATGGATTTCCTGGGTGGAGGCGGCGGTGCGCTGCGCCAGGGTACGCACTTCGTCGGCCACAACGGCAAACCCGCGGCCGGCATCGCCCGCGCGCGCGGCTTCGATGGCGGCGTTGAGCGCGAGCAGATTGGTCTGGTCGGCAATGCCGCGGATGACTTCCAATACCTTGCCGATGCGGCCACTGTCGTCGCGCAACTGACGAATGACATCGCCGGTCACGGCAATTTCACCGCGCATGCGGGTGATGGTATGGATGGTGGCTTGCATCGCCTGCTCGCCGTCCTGGGCTTCGCGGTCGGCGTCATCCGCCGCAGTGGCGGCGCCAGCGGCGTGGCGTGCGACTTCCTGGGCGGTCGCAGACATCTCCTGCATCGCCGTGGCCACCTGATCAGTGCGTTCGAATTGCTCGCTGGTGCCTTGCAGCATGACCGCAGCGATGGTGTTGAGCTCGCCGCTGGCCTGGTCCAGATTGGCCGTGCTGCGTTGCAGGCGGGTGAAGGTGTCGGCGAGGAAATCACGCAGGGTGTTCGCGGCCACGGCCAGGCGACCCAGCTCGTCACGGCGATGGCTGACCACGCGCTCGGCCAGATGACCCTGGCTCAGGCGCGCCACGTAGTCGATCAGATCGCGTACCGGGGTGACCAGGTTGCGGTTGACCAGCCACAGGCTCAGGGCCGTGATCAACAGGCCCGACACCAGCATGATGGCGATGCCCCAGATGATCGCCTGGTGGCCTTGGTGGTTGATCAGCAGCGATTGTTCGTCGGCGAGTGTACGCAGTTCGCTGACCAGGGCATTGAGCTGCTCGCTGGTAGCGCGGTCGACGCCTGCCACGGCGCGGTCACCGCTGGCAGCATCGGCGCCACTGGCCAGGAAGGCGTCGCGCCCCTTGCGATAGGCTGCACCCAGCACCGCGTGTTCGGCGCGCAGGCGTTGCGCATTCTGACTGATACCGGCGGGCACCCCCGGCAGCTCGCCGAGCGCTTGCAAGGTCGCCGCCACCGCGCGCTCCTGCTCCTCGAACTGCGCCCAATACTTGTCCGCCGCCTTGGCATCCTTCCCGCGCAGCAGCACGTTCTTCCATTCCTGCACCTGGGTCTTGAACTGAACGTTGGCCCGGTCGACCAGTTCAGTGGCACGCAGGGGGCCCGCCACCAGCGCCGTGTAGTCATCCAGGCTGGCCGCAAGAAACTTGAAGCTGCCCAGGGCGATCAGCAGCAGGATCAGCAACCCACTGGCCAGCAGCGCCAGGACCTGTGCGCGCAGAGACGTTTTGAACATGACAGACCTCGAGAAGGGGAACCCTGCGAAAGCATGGGCTGGCGTTGTATCGGCCACTCGAGGCGATTGCTTGAATGAAGATCGCGGCGGCCGACGGCCGGTGGCGTCTGGCTCGGGCCATTGCGCTGGGCTGCGCATGCGCCGCGTAAAATATTTCGACACGAAGCCTGGTGAACTAACAGTTGGCGTCGGCGATCCCTTGCTATGCGCACCCTGCGCCCCTGACGAGCCGGTACACCCGTGCCGATGTTGTCCAACGATGAGGAACAATCGTGACCACTTCTACCCAACTCGCCTATCGACACAGGCCAGGCCCGCTGCATGCGATCTTTCTGGCCGGCACCGTGCCGCTGTTTCTCGGCGCCCTGCTCAGTGATATCGCCTACTACCAGAGCTACCAGATCCAATGGAGCAACTTCGCCGCCTGGCTCATCGCCGGTGGCCTGGTGTTCTGCGGGCTGGCGCTGGTCTTTGCGCTGATCAACCTGATCCGTGCCGAGCACAAGGGCGGCCGTGCGGTGCTGTATTTTCTGCTGTTGCTGGTCACGTGGGTGCTGGGCCTGGTGAACGCCTTCGAGCACGCCAAGGATGCCTGGGCGGTGATGCCCACCGGGTTGGTCATGTCGGTGGTGGTGACCGTACTGTCGCTGGTGGCGGCATGGATCGGCTTGAGCAATCTGCGTTCGGGAGGTGTTCGATGAAATATTCAGGCGCATTGACGGCCTTGAGCATGGCGCTGCTGCTCGCCGGCTGCGGCAGCGAAGCCGACAGCACCCAGGCACGCGGGCCCGACCCGAAGTTGCCGGAAGCGCAGCGCGGCCTGCTGCCGAGCATGAAGATCGCCGAGCCGGTGGCGTGGGGTGACAGCAAGCCGACCGTGCCGCAAGGCTATACCATCAGCGCGATCGCCACCGGCCTGGCCATCCCGCGGCAGACCCTGGTCTTGCCCAACGGCGACATCCTGGTGGCCGAGGGTCGCGGTGGCAGCGCCGCCAAGCTCAAGCCCAAGGATGTGATCGCCAGCTATATCAAGGCCCAGGGCAATACCCAGGTCAAAGGCGGCAACCGCCTGACCCTGCTGCGCGACGCCGATGGCGACGGCACCTATGAGCTGAAAACGGTGTTCGCGGAAAACCTCAACGCGCCCTACGGCCTGGCCTATGCCAACGGCAAACTGTACGTGGCCAACCAGGATGCCCTGGTGCGCTTCGACTACACCGACGGGCAGACCAAAGCCAGCGCGGCACCGACCAAACTGGCCGACCTGCCGTCGGCGATCAACCACCACTGGACCAAGTCGCTGGCCATCAGTGACGACGCGCGCTACCTGTACGTCGGCATCGGCTCCAACAGCAACGTGACCGAACGCGGCATGGAGGTCGAGATCGACCGCGCCATGGTCTGGCAGATCGATGCGCAGACCGGTGCGCACAAGCCCTACGCGACCGGTATACGCAACCCGACGGCGCTGACCATTCAGCCGGGGACCGGCCAGTTGTGGGCGGTGGTCAACGAGCGTGACGAACTGGGCCCGGACCTGGTGCCCGACTACCTGAGTTCGGTACGTGAAGGCCAGTTCTATGGCTGGCCGTACAGCTACTGGGGCCAGAACGTCGATTCCCGCGCTCAGCCGCAAAACCCGGCGAAAGTCGCCGCTGCGGTCAAGCCCGACTACAGCCTGGGCTCCCACGTGGCTGCACTGGGTGTGGACTTCTCGATCCCGGCCATGGGCGAGAAATTTGCTCAGGGTGCATTCGTCGGTGAGCACGGCAGCTGGAACCGCGACAATCCCGTGGGCTACAAGGTGATCTTCGTGCCGTTCGCCGGTGACAAACCCGCCGGCGAGCCGATCGACTTCGCTACCGGCTTCCGCGGCGACGACGGCAAGACCCGCGGCCGCCCTGTCGGTGTAACGGTCGATCCGCGCGGTGCGCTGATCATCGCCGACGACCTGGCCAACACCATCTGGCGGGTCACCCCCAACCGTTGAGGCCGGCCTGGGGGCGCCCTGCCCTTGGATGATCTGGATCTGCGCGGCACCCGCCGCGCAGATCTTCTATTGCAACCGCGTTCACTTACTCGCTCATCAGCGCCAAGGCGCTCGCCAAGGCATGCATGTCGGCCGGCGTGGTGTTGATGCCTGGCGTCACCCGTATGCAGGGCCCGCACGCCGAGCCAGCGCGGGCCACCGTGAAGATATTGAACTGCGCCAGCAACTGGTCGATCTTGCCTTGTTGGTCCTCGACGTCGCGAAAGCGGAACGAGGCGATGCCGCACGCCAGGCGCGGATCGTCCGGCGTGAGCACTTCAATGCCGGGCAGCGCACGTGCCGCCGGCAACCAGAGGTCGCGCAGGTAGCGCAGGCGTGCACCTTTCACCTGCCAGCCGCCGAGCGCCTCATGTTCGGCAAACACGGTCGGCAGGCTCATCAGCGCGGGCACATTGGGCGTGCCATAGGGTGTGAGGCAGCGTATGTCGTCGGCCGGGTAGCTGGGGTTGCCCATGTCCGGCGCGAAATCAACCAGGCGCTCGCGGCGTACGTGAATGACCCCGAGGCTGAGCGGCGCGCCGATCCATTTCTGCAAATTGAAGCCGGCCATTTCCACGCCCATGTCGGCCAGATCGACCTCCATCTGGCCCAGTGAGTGTGCGCCGTCGAGAATCACGTCGATCCCATGCGCCCGGGCTTCGGTGGCGATGGTTTTGACCGGCATGACCAGGCCGGTGCGATGAGTGACGTGGGTCAACGCCATGAGCTTGAGCCGTGGGTGGGTGGCGAACGCCTCGCGGTAGCTGTGCAGCAGGCCGTCGTGGGTTGCAGGGTGGGCATGGACCAGGGTGACCAGCTCGACCCCGCGCGCCTGCTGCAGCCAGTCGAAAGCGCCCTGTACCGAGCCGTAGTCCAGGTCGCTGATCAGCACCTGGTCGCCCGGCTGCAGACGCTGGTAATTGCGGATCAGGGAATAGAGGGCTTCCGACGCGCTGCGGGCGAAAGCCAGCTCGTCGGCGGGTACCCCCATCAGCTCGGCGAGTTGCTGGCGGATGGCTTCGGCCTGGTGCTTGTCGAAATGCTCACGGACCTGCACCGAGTTGCCGCGGTTTACCTGCCTGATCGCATCTTCATAGGCCTGTACCACGCCCTCGCTCATGCGCCCGAAATAGCCGCCATCGAGGTTGATTGGCCCATCGTCGCGCGGGTAGCGCGCTGCAACGTCCTTCCAAAAGGTTTCATCCATGGCCAGTTCGGCAGGGCTTTGCGTTACGCAGGGCATGACAGCGCTCTCGGTTGGAAAAGTCTGTGAGCATCGCCGCGCCGCTCGCGCGATGCAAGCGTCGGCGCCGACCGTCGCCGGGCATGAGTACAGCGCCAATGGTTATTTGACCATTCGTTCAAGAATCCCTAGGGTAGCCAGCTTCATTTTTGTCCGAGATGCCCATGACCACCCGTTCCAAGCTTCCGCCAACCGTCTACCTGTTGGGTTTGACGATTTTCTCGCTGGTGACTGCCGAGTTCATGGTGGCGGGCATGATGCCTGCCCTGGCCTCGGCGTTTTCCGTGAGCCTGGCCCAGGTCGGCAACCTGATCGCCCTGTATGCGCTGGGCATGGCCTTGGGCGGACCGCCGGTCACGGTTCTGCTGCTGTCGCGCGGGATCAGCAATCAGCGCGCCCTGGTCGGGCTGCTGGCGGTGTATGTGCTGGCTGGCGCCTTGGCCGCGGCGGCGCCCACCTATACGGTGCTGGCACTGGCCCGGATCGTCATGGGGGTTTCCAGCGCGGCCTGCATCGGCCTGTGCATGACCCTGTGCGCGGGGTTGGTCAGCCTGCAGGACCGCGGCCGGGCCATTTCGGTGGTGCTGGCCGGGCTAATGCTGTCGCCGGTGGCCGGCGTGCCGGCGACCGCCTGGGTCGAACATCACTATGGCTGGCGTGCCAGTGCCTGGTTGGTAGTGGCGCTGGCCTCGCTGTGCACGGTGCTGGTTGCCACCCGCCTGCCTCGCGCCGAGGCTGGAGACGAGCCGTCGCTGGGCAGCCAGTGGATCAGCCTGAAGAATCGCAGCCTGTGGGGTGCCTATGTCACCAGCGGACTGATCATCGGCGCCACCTTCGCCGCCTTCAGCTATTGCACGCCGATCCTCATCGAGGAAGTCGGTGTGGCGCCCGCCCAGGTGGCGCCGTTGCTGGCGCTGTACGGCGTGGCCAACGTGCTCGGCAACATGGTGGTAGGGCGCATCGCCGATCGGCACACCTACGCGGCGCTGGGTTGGGGCCTGGCGCTGCTGGTAATGGCCCTGGGCGGATTCGCCCTGGCCGGCCAGGTGTTCTGGCTGAACCTGGGCTGCTTCCTCACCGTCGGCCTGACCGGGGTGGCATTGAATCCGGCCATGGTCGCGCGGGTGATGAAAGCCGCCGAGCCCGGCGCACTGGTCAATACCCTGCACACCTCGGTCATCACTGCCGGGCTGGCACTGGGCAGCTGGGCCGGCGGCGCGGTGATCGATGCCGGGCTGGGCCTGCGAGCGCCCCTTTGGGTGGGCGCAGGCATGGCGCTGCTGGGCCTGCTCAGCCTGCTGCGACCCTGGTATCACGCTTCGCCAGCGGCCGCTGCGCGCTAGCCCCCAGGTCGGTTACAGCGGCTTGGCCAACACCCCTGCCGGGGCATGGTCGGCCGCCGTGGCTGGTTCGCCCTGGTCCAGTTCACGCGACACCGACAGGCGTTCCTCAGCGATGCGCTGGACCAGATTGAGCGCGCGCTCGGCGCTGCCCAGCAATGCCAGAATCGCGCCGCGTTCATCCCAGCCAAGCTTCTGTTCGCCCTGCAGGCAACGTTCGCGCAAGGCCAGCAAGTCCTTGGCGTGGGCATTCGGCAGGTAGACCCCTTGCGGCCCCTTGCGCACTGCCGGCTCGACGATATCGAGGATGGCGTCGATGATCTTGCGCGCGTTGGCGCTGAACACCTGACGCTCGATGCGGCGGGTGATCTGCGACAGGGTTCGGGTCAGGCTCGCGCTGAAATCCTCTTCCTCGATGAGGCTGGCCAGCAGGTTGGTCTGGCGCGCAGTCAGATCGTTCTTGAACATCTGCGCGGTGTAGCCGCGGATCTCCTGGCTGAGGGTGTCCAGCGCGTGCTCATGTTCCGTGGCGTTCTTCAGCGCCTGGGACTGGCCACGCGCCGCATCCAGCAGCAAACCCATGCCTTGGCCATGGCGGGTCAGTTCCTGGCTGACCGCCGCGACACCGGTGTTCACGCTGGCCAGCGCGGCGCGGTCGAGATAGCGCGGCACGGCATAGTCCTCCTCGTCGCTGCGGCTGGCGCCGATGCGCGACAGGACGCGGTCGAACACGCCGATGAAGGGAAACATCAGCGCCGTGTTGAAGATATTGAAGCCGATTGAATAGAGCCCCACTGCCACGGGCACCAGCGGGAAGCTTTCCTTGCCGTCGACCATTTCCGAGCGGGTGACGTCCATGCCGAACAGGCCCATGGCGCCTTGCAGGATGTCCATGGACAGGAAGAACAGCGGAAACATCACTGCCACGCCGATGAAGTTGAAGGCGATGTGCGCGTAAGCGGCGCGCTTGGCGTTCTTCGACAGGTTCAGCGAAGCCAGCCATGAGGTGACGGTGGTGCCCAGGTCGGCGCCCAGGGAGAACGCGACGGCGGTCTGCCAGTCCAGGATGCCCGCGGCGCCCAGGCCCATGACGATGCCGATGGTGGCCGAGGACGAATGGATCATCGCGGTGATGCCCGCGGCAGTCAGCACGCAGATGGCCAGCCCGGTATAGCTGTCGGCCTGCAGACTGGAAATGACCGACATCACCTCGGGCAGGCCGCGCAGGGGTTTGAGGCCGCCGGTGAGCAGGTTCAGGCCATAGAAGATCAGCGAGAAGCCAATGATGGCCAGCGCCAGGTGACGGGTTTTCTCGCTTTTGCTGAACACGTAGACCAGGGCGAACACCCCGGCGAAGATCAGTCCCAGCGGACCCAGCGGCATGGCGATCAGGCCGTTGCCCAGGGTGGTGCCGATGTTGGCCCCCATGATCACGCTGATGGCGGGTCGCAGGCCGACCACGCCGGCGTTGACCAGGCCAACCACCATGACCGTCATGGCCGTGCTCGACTGCAGCACGCCGGTGATCACCGTGCCGGCGGCCAGGCCTTTCACCGGTGTGCCGGCCAGCTTCGCGAGCCAGGCGCGCATGCGGTTGGCCGCCAGGTTGTTGATGCCATCGGACATGAACTCCAGGCCGAGCATGAAGATGCCCAGACCACCGATGACGGGGACCAGCAGGTCTTTGAAGATATCGATTTCCATGGCGGCTCTTTGCGGTAGGGAAGAAGGCCGGCGCCCGGGGTGTGATGATCGAAGCTAGACATGAAATGTGACATATGGGTGACGCGTCGGCCCTGTAGGCCCTGGCCGCGACCACCGGTACCTTCGGGACCCCGTAGGAGCGGTCATCGGCCGCGAATGGAGCGCCACGGATCGGCTGATGCATCGTGGCGCCGGGTTCGCGGCCGATGACCGCTCCTACAAACCAGCGAGCAATTCGCAGAAAGGAAGGTGGTTTTTTTGATAAGCCTGCGCCATGTGTAGGAATTTTCTGAGACAATAGTGCTAACGATTCGCATTAACCTTGTCTGGCCAGGAAGCTTTACATGTCACGCCCTACCCCGCTGCAACGCCCCCACGCTCCGCGCAATCTGTTGGCAGTGGCCATCTGCATGGCCACGATGGCCCCGGCACTGGCCGCCGATGGCACCCAGACCCAAGGACAGACGGCCCCGGGCGTCATCGAATTGGGTGCCAGCCAGATCACCTCGGATTCGTTCCAGCTGGGCAGCTTCACCGAAGGCTCGCAGTCCTACACCACCGGCGCCATGGCAACCGCCACCAAGCTGCCGCTGAGCCTGCGCGAAACGCCGCAATCGGTGACCGTGATCACCCGTCAGCGCATGGATGACCAGGCCATGACCAGCATCAACGATGCGGTGCGCGCCACCCCGGGCCTGTTCCTCAACTATGCCAACGGCCCCGGCCGCCAGGCCTATTCGGCGCGCGGCTTCGACATCGACAACCTGATGTACGACGGCATACCCAGCGGCTATTCGGGCGTCACCATCGGTGCCCAGCCCAACCTGGCCATGTTCGATCGGGTCGAGGTCGTGCGCGGCGCGACAGGGCTGGTGACCGGTGCCGGCAACCCCTCGGCGGCGATCAACCTGGTGCGCAAACGGCCATTGGCCGAGCAGAAGGTGACCTTGACCGGCGCTGCCGGCAGCCACGACGACTACCGTGGCGAGATCGACGCGTCCAGCCCGCTCAACGAGGCCGGCACGCTGCGGGGCCGAGTGGTGGGTTCGTACCGAGACGCAAACAGTTTCATCGACGGCGTCGAAGAGGACCACGGCCTGTTCTACGCCGTCACCGAGGCGGACCTGGGCGAAGACACCCTGCTGACCCTCGGTTTCTCCCATCAGAAAGACAAGACCAACTACTTCTGGGGCTCCTCGATGATCGGCCAGGACGGCCATCATCTGGACCTGCCGCGTTCCTACAATCCGGGTACCGACTGGGAAAACAAGGACCAGGAAATCAATACCGTGTTCGCCGAAGTGCGCCAGCGCCTGGCCAACGACTGGAACCTGCAGGTCAACGCCAACTACGCCGAGCAGAACGGCTTGTTCTCCGGCTCTTATCAGTCGCGCTGGGTCAACAACACGCTGGCACGTACCGTCTACCAGTCCGCCCACGACGAAAACCAGGCCGGCCTCGATGCCTTTGCCAGCGGCCCGTTCCAGGCGTTCGGGCGGACCCACGAACTGGTGGTGGGGGCCAGCAAGCGCATCTACGACATGACCACCCACAACTACGACCCGTACGACACCAACTGGCCGATCGACGCCGGCAAGCCGAACTTCACCCACACCGACAACGGCCGCGAAGTCACTACCCAGGATGGCGTGTACCTGACCACGCGGCTGAGCCTTGCCGACCCGCTGAAGCTGATCCTGGGGGGTCGGGTGGACTGGTACGACTATGACAATCGCGACGGCGAAGGCGACTACAAGGTGACTCGCAACGTCACCCGCTACGCTGGCCTGATCTATACGCTGGACGACCACCATTCGGTGTACGCCAGCTACAGCGATATCTTCACGCCGCAGAGCGCGCAGGACACCAGCGGCACGCCGGTCAAGCCGATCGTGGGCAAGAACTACGAAATCGGCATCAAGGGCGAGTACTTCGACGGCGCCTTGAACGCCAGCCTGGCGTTGTTCCGGGTCGACCAGGAAAACCGCGCGGTGCAGATCTTCGTCGACAACTGCCCGCAACTCAGCTGCTACGAAGCCTCGGGCGAGGTGCGCAGCCAGGGTATCGACTTCGAGCTGCAAGGGGCGCTGACCGATAACTGGCAGGTGGGCGGTGGCTACACCTACGCGCGGGTCCACACGCTCAAGGACAACGCGAACCCACAGAATGAAAACCAGCGTTTCGACACCGACATTCCCGAGCACCTGTTCAAGGTCACCACCAGCTACCGCTTCCAGGGCCCGTTGGAAAAACTGCGCGTGGGCGGCACCTTGTCCTGGCAGAGCCGCCTGTACAACGACATCGACCTGGCCGACGGCAGCCGCTACCGCCTGGAACAGGGTGGCTATGCCATCACCGACCTGATGGCCGGCTATCAGGTCAACCGCAACCTGGACCTGCAGTTGAATGCCAACAACGTGTTCGACCGCAAGTACTACAATGCCATCGCCAACTCGACCAGCTATGGCGGCGACAGCTACGGCAATCCGCGCAACCTGATGCTGACGGCCAAGTACAGCTTCTGATCGGGCGCAACAAGCGGGTCGATGAGCCGTACTGGTATCATCGCCCCACTTTCCGCTTGGGCCACGCCATGAATCGCCGCAAGAAAATCAAACAGCTGTTGCAGGCACACGCCAAGAAGGCCAGCGCCAAGCTGGCGCCACAGAGCAAGGACCGCTACATCAGCAAGGCCGATCGGGCGAAGCTGGCGCTCGAGGCGGATGCCCCGAGCCCGGCCGCCGAGCAGGACTGACGCGAGTTCGGGTAGCGCGTCATGGGCAATGCGGCGGCAGTGTGCGGTCGCCTGTCAGGGCGCAGGGTCGCTATCCATGAACGCCCCCGAGAACGTTCGACCGCAGTGCCGGGTCCTATCGGTACGATCCTTGTTCCGGGCGGTGCAGCATGGCGTTGATACCCGATCTATCCAGTGGCGCCTGCGCGCTGATCTGTGGTGCCAGTCAGGGCATCGGCTTGGCGTTGTGCGAGCAGTTGTTGCAGCGTGAGGATGTCGCCCAGGTGTTTGCGGTCTCCCGCGAGGCCACCACGAGCGCCGAGCTGGCGGTGTTGGCTGAGCGCCATGGATCGCGGTTGATTACCTACGATTGCGATGCGCGCGATGAGCAGGCGCTGCAGCGGCTGGCCAGTGCAGTAGCGGGCGATTGCAGTCATTTGCACCTGGTGATCAGCACGCTGGGCATTCTGCATCAGGACGGCGCGCGGCCGGAAAAAGGTCTGGCGCAACTGGAGCTGAGCAGTCTGCAGGCCAGTTTTGCCACCAATGCCTTTGCGCCGGTGCTGCTGCTCAAGCATCTGCTGCCGTTGTTGCGCAGACAGCCGGCCACCTTCGCGGCGCTGTCGGCCCGGGTCGGTTCGATCGGCGACAACCGTCTGGGTGGCTGGTACAGCTATCGCGCCAGCAAGGCGGCGCTCAACCAGTTGCTGCGCACCGCCAGCATCGAGCTCAAGCGTTTGAACCCCGCCGCCACGGTCCTGGCCTTGCACCCGGGCACCACCGACACCCGCTTGTCCCAGCCCTTTCAAGCCAACGTGCCGGCCGGCAAATTGTTCGACCCCGATTTCGCCGCGCGCTGCCTGCTCGAATTGATCGGCCAGCACGGACCGACGCAGACCGGCAGCTTCTGGGCCTGGGATGGGCAACCCATACAGTGGTGAGTCCGACGCACCGCGTGGGCTGTGACACGGCTTGCGCCGCTACTACGAGGGATTCAGGGATTCGATCCAGTCGATGTGTTCGGCCAGCTCCAACCGTTTGCTTTCGAGCCCGCTCTGCCGGGCGTGGGCCAGGCGTTCGAGGGTGCGGCGCTTGAGGTGCAGCAGGCGCTGCCACTTGGCCAGGAACGCCGGCGTGCGCTGCTGCAGTTGCAAGGGCCCGAAAAACAGTTCCTGTGGACTGTACGTGACCGACTCGCCAGGCTCGGCGACGATGATCTCGTAGTCGAAGCGGTTTTCCCGCAGCACCTCTTCATGGCGGATGCCATAGCCATTGTCCATCAACCACTGCCGCAGGTGGCGTTCACCGCCATTGGGCTGCAGGATCAACCGCTCGCGAATGCTCAAACGCGCCTTGCCCGCCTGCAGAATGTCGCGAATGGTTTCGCCGCCCATCCCGCACAAGGTCACCGCCGAGATCCGGTCGCTCGCCTCGATTGCCGCCAGGCCGTCGGCCTGACGCACGCTGATGCAATGCGCCAGCCCGTTCTCGTCAACGCTGCGCCGGGCCGCCAGAAACGGCGTCAGGGCGACCTCCCCGACCACGGCCCGAGGGACGATGCCACGCAGGACCAAGGCCACCGGCAGGTAGGCATGATCCGAACCAATGTCAGCCAGACGCGCGCCGGCGGGGACCTGAGCGGCGACCTGCTCCAGGCGGTGAGACAAGCTCTGCGGGTTCACGAGGCAACGATTCTCCAGGTTCAACGCGTGCCGTTCAGGCCCGCATGGGCGGGCATTCTGGCGAGCACGCCGGGGTATTTCAACTCATCCGGCAGGATCCTGCGCAGCGCGTGCCGCCAGCAGGCGGACGACCCATTCACGGCTGTATGCCAGCGCCCGCGCGGCCATGGGCGTGGGGAAGTGGATGAAGCCATGGGGCGAGGCCGGCAACAGGCGCAGCTCCACGCTGGCCACCCTGCCCCAGCGTTCGGCCATCAGCAGGGTATCGTCGCGCAATGGGTCCAGTTCACCGACGAACATCAGCGCCGGCGGCAGTCCATCAAGGTCGCCATGCAGCGGCGACAGCGACGGTTGCCGCCGTTGCTCGTCGTCCAGGCCGGGGGTTAGCCGACGGAAGGCCTCGAGCATGCCTGGCCCGTCCAGCACCAGGGTTTCGGGGCCCGCATCGCGCACGCTGGGCGTGCCGGTCAGGTCGAATACTCCGTAATACAGCAGCGCCCCGCACACGCGCTGCAGCAACGCCGGCCATCGCTTGAGCTGCAGCAGCGTGGCCGCTGCCAGGTGGCCACCGGCGGACTCACCGACCATGATCACCGGCAGGCCCTCGAGCTCGGGAAAGCCGCCACCGAGCACGCAGCGCGTGGCCGCCAGGCAGTCGTCGAGCAAACCCTGCAGCGGGGTCGACACGGCCAGCCGGTAGTCCACCGAGACCACCGCCACGTCACAGGCCTGAACCAGGGCGATGTTCACGTCATCGTTCATCTGCGCGTTGCCGATCACCCAGCCGCCACCATGGAAATCCAGCACCAAGCCCTTGGCAGGCCCCTGCGGGCGGATGATGCGCACCCTCACCGGAACGGCATCGGCGCTGACCAGCACGCGGTTCTCGATGGCCAGGCCATGGTTGACAGGCTTCAGCGCCTTGCCCAGCTGGCCGGCACGCAGCAGTGTCTGGATCAGCATTGGCGTGACGCGGTTGCGGATGCGGAACCGCGGCAGGCGCTCGAGGGTCTTGTTGAAGCGCTGCGCCTGCGCGATCTGCGCTGCATCGAACGACCAGCTTTGCTTGGTCTCCACCTGGAGTGTCCTCAGTGCGTAGGTATGTATCGGATATGGATGGGCTGAGGTCGACGCGGTTCCCATGCGAGCAGGTAGCGCCATTAGCGACTATGCTGGCCGTCCAGGAGCCTGCCATTGAAAGTCATCGGATCGTTGCCATGGGTCATCTGAACCGCACTTGCGGATTGCTGTTCAAGTCTGTCTGCGGTCTGCTGCTGTGCAGCGCCCTCCTCCCGGCTGCCTGGGCCGCGCACCCGCGCACCTTCGATCTGTACATGCCCGAGGCGCCGCCGCTGAGCATGACGGGCGATGCGGGCCAGCAAGGTATTGTCGCTGACGCCGCTCGGCAGGCCATGACGTTGGCGGGTTATCACATGAATATCAATGTGCTGCCCTGGCTTCGCGCGCAACGGACTGTGCAGCACGGGCAGGACATGCTTATCGTGCCGCTGTCGCGAACTCCCGACAGGGAAACCAGCTACACCTGGATCGCCCCGATCATGAGCATGGACCGGGCGTTTTTCACCCTCGACAAGCGCGTCGACAGCTTTGCCCAGGCCCGTCGGACCTATCGACGGATCGCCGTGGGCATGGGCAGTGCGCAGGAGCGCAGGCTGTACGACGAAGGGTTCGATGCGTCGCAGATCTACCCGTTGCGCATCGGTGAGAATCCGGCGCAGATGCTGCTGCTGGGGCGGGTCGATGCCTGGTTCAACGGGGTGCCGGAATCGCAGTACATCTGGCGCCAGGTTTCCAAGCAGCCGCTGCTGATGAGCCCGGTGCTGATGACCACGGACCTGTACCTGGCGTGTTCGAAGACATGCTCGCCGCGCGTGGTGAGCAGTTTGCGCAAAGCGGTGGAGACGCTGCACCGCAACGGTTCCATCCAGCGGCTGCTGGATCATTATCTGCCAGCCGCGCCTTGAAGGCGGTGCTGCCCTTCTTCCGTAGGAGCGGTCCGTGGCCGCGAAGGGCGCAGCGCGGTGGATCAGACAGTCCGCAGCGCGTTCTTCGCGGCCGATGACCGCTCCTACGGGCGGCTGAGTTTTCCGTAGGAGCGGCCCGTGGCCGCGAAAAGGGCACCGCGTTGGATCAGACAGTCCGCAGCGCGTTCTTCGCGGCCGATGACCGCTCCTACGGGCGGCTGAGTTTTCCGTAGGAGCGGCCCGTGGCCGCGAAAAGGGCAGCGCGGGGGATCAGACAGTCCGCAGCGCGTTCTTCGCGGCCGATGACCGCTCCTACGGGCGGCTGAGTTTTCCGTAGGAGCGGCCCGTGGCCGCGAAAAGGGCACCGCGGTGGATCAGGCCCTGGCGCGGGCGCTGTGCAGTTTCTTGTAGCTGTCGATCAGGCGCAGATGACGGTCCAGCCCTTCGAGCTTCATGCTGGTCGGGGTCAGGCCATGGAAACGTACGCTGCCATCCACGGATCCCAGCGCCGCCTCCATCCGCGCGTCACCGAACATGCGGCGGAAGTTGAACTCGTAGTCGGCCATGTCCAGATCACTGTCAAGCTGCACCTCGAGCACCACGTTCAGCGCCTGGAAGAACAGGCCGCGCTCCAGCGTATTGGCGTTGTACTGCAGGAACATCTCGACCAGCTCCTTGGCGTCGTCGAAGCGCTCCAGCACCAGCTGGATCAGCACCTTCAACTCCAGAATGGTCAACTGCCCCCACACGGTGTTCTCGTCGAACTCGATGCCGATCAAGGTGCGGATATCGGTGTAGTCGTCCAGCTCCGACTCCTCCAGGCGCTGCAACAGATTGCCCAGCGCGTCGTCGTCGAGCCGGTGCAGATTGAGGATGTCTTCGCGGAAAAACAGCGCCTTGTTGGTGTTGTCCCAGATCAGATCCTCGATCGGATAGATCTCCGAATACCCCGGCACCAGAATCCGGCACGCCTTGGCGCCCAGGTGCTCATAGACCGCCATGTACACCTGCTTGCCCAGGCCATCGAGAATGGCGAACAGGGTGGCGGCTTCCTCGGCATTGGCATTGTCGCCCTGCGCGGTGAAATCCCAATCGGCAAAGGCGAAGTCGGCCTTGGCGCTGAAGAAGCGCCACGACACCACACCGCTGGAATCGATGAAATGTTCGACGAAGTTGTTCGGCTCCATCAGCGCATGGCTTTCGAAGGTCGGCTGGGGCAAGTCGTTGAGCCCCTCGAAACTGCGGCCCTGAAGCAACTCGGTGAGGCTGCGCTCGAGCGCTACTTCCAGGCTTGGATGGGCGCCGAACGAGGCGAACACGCCGCCGGTGCGCGGGTTCATCAAGGTCACGCACATCACCGGGAAGCGACCGCCCAGGGAGGCATCCTTGACCAGCACCGGAAAGCCCTGCTCCTCCAGCCCCTGAATGCCGGCCTGGATAGCGGGATAGCGCGCCAGCACCTCGGCCGGGACGTCGGGCAGCGCCAGTTCGCCCTCGAGAATCTCGCGCTTGACTGCGCGCTCGAAGATCTCCGACAGGCACTGCACCTGGGCCTCGGCCAAGGTGTTGCCGGCGCTCATGCCATTGCTCAGGTAGAGGTTCTCGATCAGGTTGGACGGGAAATACACCGTCTCGCCGTCGGACTGGCGCACGAAAGGCAGCGAACAGATGCCCCGCTCCATGTTGCCCGAGTTGGTGTCGTAGAGGTGAGAACCGCGCAGTTCGCCGTCGGCGTTGTAGATGGCCAGGCAGTGGGCATCGAGTATCTCGGCAGGCAGCGCATCCTTGCGGCCCGGCTGGAACCAGCGCTCGTCAGGGTAGTGCACGAAAGCCGCATTGGCGATGTCTTCGCCCCAGAACTGATCGTTGTAGAAGAAGTTGCAGTTGAGCCGCTCGATGAATTCACCAAGGGCCGACGCCAGCGCGCTTTCCTTGGTCGAACCCTTGCCGTTGGTGAAGCACATCGGCGAGTAGGCATCGCGGATGTGCAACGACCAGACGTTGGGCACGATGTTGCGCCACGAGGCGATCTCGATCTTCATCCCCAGCCCGGCGAGGATGCCAGACATGTTGGCGATGGTCTGCTCCAGCGGCAGGTCCTTGCCCAGCACATAGGTGCTCGCCCCTTCCGCCTGCGCGGGCATCAGCAAGGCCTGGGCATCGGCGTCGAGGTTGTCGACCTCCTCGATGATGAAATCCGGGCCGGTCTGCACGACCTTCTTCACGGTGCAGCGGTCGATCGAGCGCAGGATGCCCTGGCGATCCTTGGCCGAGATGTCCGCAGGCAGTTCGACCTGGATCTTGAAGATCTGGTTGTAGCGGTTTTCCGGGTCGACGATGTTGTTCTGCGACAGGCGGATGTTGTCGGTGGGAATGTTGCGGGTGTTGCAGTAGAGCTTGACGAAGTAGGCCGCGCACAACGCCGAGGATGCCAGGAAGTAATCGAACGGGCCCGGCGCCGAGCCGTCGCCCTTGTAGCGGATCGGTTGGTCGGCCACCACCGTGAAATCGTCGAACTTGGCTTCAAGTCGAAGGTTGTCGAGAAAATTGACCTTGATTTCCATGGGGCAGCACCTGATGACAGCTAAAACGAATGGCCGGCATTATCCGGTTTTTTGGCGTCTCCGTCTTGGGCGATCTGTCGCTCACGCGGGTACGCTGGCGCCCGGACAACCGCTGCGATACTAAATCGCCGTAATCAGTGAATTATTTAGTGTCATTTTGTATCTCATGGGGACAAGCCGCTTTGACACAAGAGAAACACCCATGAAATCTCGCAGAAAAACCGTCAACCCGATCGGGTTGAACGACATCACCATCGTCGACGACGTCAAGATGCGCAAAGCGATCACCGCCGCCGCGCTTGGCAACGCCATGGAATGGTTCGACTTCGGCGTCTACGGCTTCGTGGCCTACGCCTTGGGCAAAGTGTTCTTCCCGGACGTCGATCCCAGTGTGCAGATGATCGCGGCCTTGGCCACCTTCTCGGTACCCTTCCTGATTCGCCCGCTGGGCGGCCTGTTCTTCGGCGCCCTGGGCGACAAGTACGGACGGCAGAAAGTCCTGGCTGCCACCATCGTGATCATGTCGTTGAGTACGTTCGCGATCGGCTTGATTCCGTCCTATGCCTCCATCGGCATCTGGGCGCCCATCCTGCTGCTGCTGGCGAAGATGGCCCAGGGCTTCTCGGTGGGCGGTGAATACACCGGCGCCTCGATCTTCGTGGCCGAGTACGCTCCGGACCGCAAACGCGGCTTCCTCGGCAGCTGGCTGGACTTCGGCTCGATTGCCGGTTTCGTGCTCGGTGCAGGCGTGGTGGTGGGCATCTCCGCAGTGATCGGCGAAGAGAAGTTCCTTGACTGGGGTTGGCGCGTGCCGTTCTTCCTGGCCCTGCCGCTGGGCATGATCGGCCTCTACCTGCGCCACGCGCTGGAAGAAACCCCGGCCTTCCAGCAGCACGTCGAAAAGCTCGAACAAGGCGACCGCGAAGGCCTGGCCGGCGGCCCCAAGGTATCGTTCAAGGAAGTGGCAACCAAGCACTGGCGCAGCCTGCTGACCTGCATCGGCATCGTCGCGGTGACCAACGTCACCTACTACATGCTGCTGACCTACATGCCCAGCTACCTGTCGCACAACCTGCACTACAGCGAAAGCCATGGCGTGTTGATCATCATTGCGATCATGGTCGGCATGCTGTTCGCCCAACCGCTGATTGGCTTCGCCAGCGACAAGTTCGGCCGCAAGCCTTTCATTCTGTTCGGCAGCATCGGCCTGTTCTTCCTGGCCATCCCGGCCTTCATGCTGATCAACAGCGGCCAGATCGGTTGGATCTTCGCCGGGCTGCTGATGCTGGCCGTGGTGCTGAACTTCTTCATCGGCGTCATGGCGTCCACGTTGCCCGCGATGTTCCCCACGCACATCCGCTACAGCGCCCTGGCCAGTGCATTCAACGTTTCGGTACTGATCGCCGGCCTGACACCGACGGCCGTGGCCTGGCTGGTGGAAAGCACCGATGACCTGTACATGCCTGCCTATTACCTGATGGTGTTCGCCGTGGTCGGCTTCATCACCGCCATCACCATGAAGGAGACGGCCAACAAGCCGTTGCGCGGCGCTGCGCCAGCGGCCTCGGACATCGCCGAAGCCCGAGAACTGCTGGTCGAGCACCACGACAACATCGAGCAGAAGATCGAGGACATCGACAGCGAGATCGCCGCGCTGCAAGCCAAGCGCGAGCTTCTGGTGCAACAGCACCCGCGGATCAACTGAGCCAAGCCTGGCCGGGGGCTGAAGACTGCACTCGCCGTCTTCAGCCCCCGGCCAGACGATCGCGCAGGTAGTCGACCACGGCTGCCTGATCGCCAGCGAACTCGATGCGCGCCGCCTTGCTCTCGCGTTGATAGGCGTACATCGGGTCGTAGTACTCGTGCAGCAGGCCCTCGATCCAGCCACGGTGCAGGTCGACCAGGCCATAGCGCCGCTGCTCTTCCAGCGCGGCCTGCATCAGCCCCTGCAGGCGTTGATGGCGCTCGCCGCCCAGACGCTTGTGGATGCGGTCCAGACTCTGCAGCAGACGCTCGGCAAACAGCGCTTCACCGCGCTCGCCGTACAACCCGACGAAGTCTGCGCACAGGTCTACCACGTAGTCGCGCAGGATACGCTTGACGCGATTCTGGAAGCTGTCTTCCAGCCAAACCAATGGATACGCCTGCATGCCCTGATGCAGGCTCAACGGCACGTTGCAACTGCCCACCAGGCGGCTTTCGTCCTCGAGCACGAACTGCTCGATGCCAGCGGCCCGCTTCTTCAACACGTCGATCGCCAGGCTGTTCTCGAAATCGATCTGCGCAGGCTGCCCGGTCGCACGCTTGCCGAAGCTGGAGCCGCGGTGGTTGGCATGGCCTTCCAGGTCCAAAGCGTTGCTCAATTGCGCCAGTACGTCGGTCTTGCCGGTGCCGGTCATGCCGCCCAGCACGACGAACTGGCACTGTTCGACGGCTTGTTCCAGGGTGTCGAGCAGAAAGCTGCGCATGGCCTTGTAGCCGCCCAGTACCCGCGGGTACTCGACGCCTGCCTCGCGCAGCCAGCGCTGCACCGTCTGCGAGCGCAGGCCGCCGCGGAAGCAATACAGATAGCCCTCGGGATTGGCCTTGGCGAATGCCACCCAGGCTTCGACCCGGCGTGCCTTGATCTCGCCGGACACCAGGCGGTGCCCCAACTCGATGGCGGCTTCCTGGCCGTGCTGCTTGTAGCAGGTACCGACTTTCTGCCGTTCCAGGTCGTCCATCAAGGGCAGGTTGTGCACCCCGGGAAATGCACCCTTGTCGAATTCGACCGGCGCGCGCGCGTCCATCATCGCTACCTCGCCGAGGAACAACGCGCGGTAGTCGCTGCTGTCTTCGCGCATCAGAACACCTCGACAGCGTGGGGCTGGCGCTCGATCAAGGTGCCGATGGGCGCCAGGTGCAGACCCAGTTCGGCGGCCAGCGCGACGAACTCGGCTTCGCCGGCAGCGCTGACAGCTACCAGCAGGCCGCCGCTGGTCTGCGGATCGCAGAGCAGGTCACGCTGCTCGTCGCTCAACGCGGCGATGCGTTCGCCGTAGCTGTCGAAGTTGCGCTGGGTGCCGCCCGGCACGCAGCCCTCGCGCAGGTAGTGGTCGATGCCGGGCAGGCGCGGCACGGCGGCGTATTCCAGGCGTGCGGTCAGTTGGGCACCGTCGGCCATTTCGACCAGGTGCCCGAGCAGGCCGAAACCGGTGACGTCGGTCATCGCGGTGACCTCGCGCAGCTTGCCGAAGCGGCTGCCGGGCTTGTTCAGCGTGCACATCCAGTCGCGGGCCACGCCTACGTCTTCTTCACGCAGCCGGGATTTCTTCTCCGCCGTGGTGAGAATGCCGATGCCCAGCGGCTTGGTCAGATACAGGCGGTCGCCGACCTGGGCGGTGTCGTTGCGTTTCATGTGGCGCTTGTCGACCAGGCCGGTCACCGCCAGGCCGAAGATGGGTTCTGGAGCGTCGATCGAATGGCCACCGGCCAGGGGAATGCCGGCAGCATCGCACACCGCCCGACCGCCGCGGATCACCTCGCGGGCAACCTCCGGGGGCAGCAGGTTGACCGGCCAGCCGAGAATGGCGATGGCCATCAACGGATCGCCGCCCATGGCATAGATGTCGCTGATGGCGTTGGTGGCGGCAATGCGCCCGAAATCGAAGGGGTCATCGACGATGGGCATGAAGAAATCGGTGGTCGACACCACACCGCGCTCGTCGTCGATGGCATACACCGCGGCATCGTCGCGCGAAGCATTGCCGACCCACAGCTTCGGGTCCAGGTTCTGTGCGCCGCTGCCGGCCAGAATCACCTCCAATACCTTGGGCGAAATCTTGCAGCCGCAACCGGCTCCATGGCTGTACTGGGTCAAACGGATAGGCGAATTCATGGCAGCATTCTCGACGTCCTGGAATCAGGCTGCGAATTCTATCAAAGCTGGCCTTTCCTGCAGTGACTCTTATAATCGCGCCACCTCGTATCCACGCGTGCCGGGCCTTGCCCGCGCTGCTTGCGTCATCTTTCGGAGACCCACCATGTTCAAGCGCTCCCTGTCACTGGTCGCCGGCCTCGCTCTTTGCGCCAGCGCCGTCACCAGCTTCGCTGCCGATGTCTTGCGTGTTTCGGCCATCCCGGACGAGGCGCCTACCGAACTGCTGCGCAAGTTCAAGCCGCTGGGCGCCTACCTTGAAAAGCAGATCGGGATGAAGGTCGAGTTCGTGCCGGTGGCCGACTACCCTGCCGTGGTCGAGGCGCTGGCGACCGATCGCCTGGACATGGCCTGGCTGGGCGGTTTCACTTTCGTCCAGGTCAACCTGAAGACCGGCAACGCGATTCCCCTGGTACAGCGCGAGCAGGATGCGCAGTTCACCAGCAAGTTCATCACCAGCGACCCGAACGTCAAGTCGCTGGCCGACCTCAAGGGCAAGACCTTCGCCTTCGGTTCGATCTCGTCGACCTCCGGCAGCCTGATGCCGCGCTACTTCATGCTGCAGGACAACATCAAGCCGGAAACCTACTTCAGCCGGGTCGCCTACTCCGGCGCCCATGACGCCACCGCGGCGTGGGTACAGGCGGGCAAGGTCGACGCCGGCGTGCTCAATGCCAGCGTGTGGGACAAGCTGGTCAACAGCGGCAAGGTTGATACCAGCAAGGTCAAGGTGTTCGCCACCACGCCGACCTACTTCGACTACAACTGGACCGTGCGCGGTACCCTGGACCCGGCCCTGGCAGAAAAGATCAAACAGGCCTTCCTCGCCCTCGACCCGGCCAAGCCCGACGACAAGGCCATTCTCGACCTGCAGGCGGCCAGCCGCTTCATCGCCACCAAGCCTGAGAACTACAAGGGTATCGAGGACGCCGCTCGCGCTGCCGACCTGTTGAAATGACCCTGCGGCTGTCGGCCATCGACCTGCGCCACCGTAACGGTGTGCAGGCCCTGCGCGATGTGAACCTGAGCATCGAGCCCGGCGAGCGCGTGGCAATCATCGGCCCTTCGGGCGCCGGCAAGTCCAGCCTGCTCAACGTGCTGGCAACCGCTCTGCCGCCCAGCGCCGGTGAGCTGCAGGTGCTGGGCATGCAGCCCTGGCGCCTCGGCAGTCGCGCGCGCCAGCGTCTGCGCGCACGTATCGCGCTGATCCATCAGGCCCCGCCGCTGCCGCCGCGGCAACGGGTGGTGACTGCCGTGCTGGCCGGCAAGCTGGGGCAATGGGGGCTGGGCAAGAGCCTGCTCAACCTGCTGCACCCGGTGGACATCGACGGTGCCCGTGCGCTGCTGGCGCGGTTGGACCTGGACGACAAGCTGTTCGCCCAGTGCCAGCAATTGTCCGGCGGCCAGTTGCAGCGTGTCGGCATCGCCCGCGCCCTGTACCAGGCGCCGGAGCTGTTGCTGGCGGACGAGCCCGTCTCGGCGATGGACCCACGGCTGGCCAGGCACACGCTGGACATGCTTTGCCAGCATGCCAGCGAACAGCGCGTCACGCTGGTGGCCAGCCTGCACACGGTGGAGCTGGCGCTGGCCTGCTTCCCACGGATCGTCGGCGTGCGCGACGGCCAGATCGCTTTCGACCTGGAGGCCACGCAGGTCACCGCGCAGCGCCTGGAGGCGTTGTACGCGAACGAACACCTGAGCCGCGTGCAAACGCCGGCCGACACCCCTGCTCACTGGCTGCCGCGATGCTGAGCAGGGACCGACGCGACCCTGCCGCGCTGCCGCGCCTTCTGCTTGCCGCCCTGGCGGTGCTGTTGTTGTGGCCCGGCATACGCCTGGCCGAGCTCGATCCATGGGTCCTGTTCGACCCGGCCAGCACCCAGTCCATGGGGGCCTTTCTCGCCGACTTCTGGCCGCCCGCGCATGACCCCGCGTTTCTGACGCTGCTGCTGGACGCCACCTTGCAGACCCTGGCCATCGCCACGGCCGGCATGGCCCTGGCGCTGACCTTGGCCATTCCCGCCGGCCTGCTGGCCAGCCGCGCGCTGTCGTTGTCGGCTGCCAACCTCGGCGGCCAACCCGGCTGGGCCGGCACCTGCGTACGCTGGCCGGTGCGTGGCGTGCTGATTTTTCTGCGCAGCGTGCCGGAAATCGTCTGGGCCCTGCTGTTCGTCCGCGCCGTCGGCCTGGGCCCGACGGCCGGCGTGCTGGCCATCGCCATCACCTACGCCGGCATGCTCGGCAAGGTGTATGCCGAGATCTGTGAGTCGGTCGACCAGCGCCCGGCCCAGGCGCTGCTGCGCGCCGGCGCCGGCCGGCTGGCTGCGTTCGCCTATGGCATTCTCCCGGCCGCTGCCGCCGAGCTGACCTCCTACACCGTGTACCGCTGGGAATGCGCCGTGCGCGCCTCGGTGGTGATGGGCTTCGTCGGCGCTGGCGGCCTGGGCCAGCAGATCGACCTGTCGATGCGCATGTTCGCCTCGGCCGAGGTGGCCAGCATGCTGCTGACGTTCATCGCCCTGGTGTTGCTCGCGGACCTGCTCAGCCGCCTGCTCAGAGGACGCTTCGCATGAGGCGCCTGGGCAACCTGCTGCTGGTGCTGGCGATGGTGCTGGCGGTGGTCGGCTCCTTCGTCTATCTGGGGCTGGACCTGTTCACCCTGGGCAATGGCGACAGCCTGCGGCACATGACCAGCTACGCGGCACGCTTCATGTCGCCTGACCTCAGTGCCACCCACCTGCGGGCGGTGGGCCATGGCGCGCTGGAAACCCTGGCGATGTCGGCGTTGGGCACGCTGCTGGCGGCGCTCGCCGGTCTGCTGCTGGCCATCCCCGCAGCCGGGCGCCTGGGCTGGCTGGCGCAAGGCGTGACAAAACTGGTGCTCAATGCCCTGCGGGCCATTCCCGAACTGGTCTGGGCGGTGTTGATGGTGCTCGCCGCAGGCCTGGGGCCGAATGCCGGCACCCTGGCCCTGGCGCTGCACACCGCCGGGGTCCTCGGCCGTCTGTTTGCCGAGGCCCTGGAAAACACCCCTGCCGCACCCGCCGCCGCCATCCGCCTGCAGGGCGGCAATGCCTGGCTGGCCTTCTGTTACGGCACCTTGCCCAATCTGTGGCCGCAACTGCTGGCCTACACCCTGTACCGCTGGGAAAACAACATCCGCATGGCCAGCATCCTCGGTTTCGTCGGTGCCGGCGGGCTGGGGCAGATGCTCTACGTGAGCCTGAGCCTGTTCCAGGAAGCACGGGCCAGCACGCTCATTCTGGCCATGCTGGCCCTGGTGCTGGCGGTGGATGCCTTGAGCGGCTGGATGCGCCAGCGCTGGATTCGCCTGTAGCCAAGCCGTGCCGACCGCAAGCGGCATTCGACCTTGGTGTATTTCGACATTAGTCGCGTTGACAAGATCGCCGAGAGCTGTCGATAATCCGAAATAAGTCATACGACAACAGATGACAAAATAATAACGATAAAAGGACTCGCTCATGACAGGCACTCACTCCGTCCAGAATCCCTTCGATCGCCTTCTCCTGACCGGCGCCGCCGGCGGTCTGGGGAAGGTGCTGCGAGAAAGTCTGAAACCCTTCGCCCGCACCCTGCGGCTCTCCGATATCGTCCCGCTTCCCGCCTCTACCGATACAGCTACTCGTTCCGATACCCAGGAAGAATTCCAATTGTGCGACCTCGCCGACAAGCAGGCGGTGCATGACCTGGTGCAGGGCGTGGACGCCATCGTGCATTTTGGCGGGGTGTCGGTGGAGCACGCGTTCGAAGACATCCTGGGGCCCAATATCTGCGGGGTTTTCCACATCTACGAAGCCGCACGCCGGCATGGCGTCAAGCGCGTGGTGTTCGCCAGCTCCAACCACGTGATCGGTTTCTACAAGCAGGACCAGACCATCGACGCCCATTCGCCCCGGCGTCCGGACAGCTATTACGGCCTGTCCAAGTCCTACGGCGAAGACCTGGCAACGTTCTACTTCGATCGCTACGGCATCGAAACCGTCAGCATCCGCATCGGCTCTTCGTTTCCCGAGCCAGCCAATCGCCGAATGATGAGCACCTGGCTCAGTTTCGACGACCTGACCCGCCTCATCGAGCTGAGTCTGTTCACCCCGGACGTCGGCCACACGGTGGTGTATGGCGCCTCGGCCAACCGCGATCTGTGGTGGGACAACCGTTTTGCCGCGCACCTGGGCTTCACACCCAAGGACAGCTCGGAAGTGTTCCGCGACAAGATCGAAGCCCAGCCGATGCCTGCCGCCGACGACCCGGCGAGGGTCTATCAGGGCGGCGCCTTCGTGGCCGCCGGGCCGTTTGGCGACAACTGAATCCTTTGCGACTTTAAAACAACAACAACGCTGGAGTTATCCATGGATTTCAAACGCACGTTACTCGTAGCCGCTCTCCCGCTCGCCTTCTGCCTGTCCGGGCTGGCGCAGGCCGAGATCAAGATCAAGTTCGCCGAAGTGCACCCGGCCGGCTACCCGCCGGTGGTGGCCGAGCAGGCCATGGGCAAGAAACTCGAAGAGCAGAGCAAGGGCGAGATCAGCTTCAAGATGTTCGCAGGCGGTGTACTGGGTTCCGAGAAGGAAGTGGTCGAGCAGGTGCAGAGCAACGCGGTGCAGATGACCCGCGTCAGCCTGGGCATCGTCGGCCCGGTAGTACCGGACGTGAACGTGTTCAACCTGCCGTTCATTTTCCGCGACCAGGCCCACATGCGCAGCATCATCGACGGCGAGATCGGTCAGGAGATTCTCGACAAGATCACCAACTCCGAATTCAACCTGGTCGCGCTGGGCTGGATGGATGGCGGTACGCGCAACCTCTACACCAAGAAGCCGGTACGGCAAATCAGTGACCTCAAGGGCATGAAGATCCGCGTGCAAGGCAACCCGGTATTCATCGACACCATCAACCAGATGGGCGGCAACGGCATCGCCATGGCCACCGGCGAGATCTTCAGCGCCCTGCAGACCGGCGTGATCGACGGCGCCGAGAACAACCCGCCGACCATGCTCGAACACAACCACTACCAGAACGCCAAGTTCTACACGCTTACCGAACACCTGATCCTGCCCGAGCCGATCGTGATGTCGAAGATCACCTGGAACAAGCTCAACCCCGAGCAACAGGCGCTGGTGAAAAAGCTCTCCCGCGAAGCACAGATGGAAGAGCGTGTGCTGTGGGACAAGAAATCCAGCGAAGCCGAAGCCAAGCTCAAGGCCGGTGGCGTGGAATTCATCACCCTCACGCCCGAGCAGAAGAAAGCCTTCTACGACGCGACCCAGCCGGTGCGCGACAAGTACGGCGCGCCGTACAAAGAGCTGATCACCCGCATCGAAGCCGTCAAGTAAGTCTGTCCGTCAACACCACGGGGGACCGGGCATGTGCCCGCTCCCCCGCCGCTGGGTGAGCCTCATGAAAAACACTGTGCTGCGTTTCAACGACCTGCTTTACCGGGTGTGCATCGGGATCGCCGGCTTGTCGGTCCTGACCATGACCCTGATCATTCCGTGGGGCATCTTTACTCGCTACGCGCTGGGCAGCGGTTCCAGTTGGCCGGAGCCGGTGGCAATCCTGCTGATGGTGGTCTTCACCTTCTTCGGCGCCGCCGCCAGCTACCGCGCCGGCGCACACATGGCGGTAGCCATGGCCGTGGACCGCATGCCGGCGCAGATTCGCCGAGTGGCGGCATTCGCGGTTCAGTTGCTGATGGCGGTGGTCGCGCTGTTCATGATCTTCAAGGGCTTCAAGCTGTGCGCCAACACCTGGAACCAGTACCTGGGTGAAATTCCTTCCATGCGGGTAGGCATTTCCTACCTGCCCATCCCGATCGGCGGCATCGTGACTTTGGTCTTCATCCTCGAGAAGCTGTTCCTGGGTGACCAGAGCCACCGCGCCGTGATGCGGTTCGACGTTGTAGAAGCCAGTGAAGGTGCCGCGTAAATGGATGCTCTCATACTGTTGGGCAGCTTCATCGCCTTGATCCTGGTGGGCATGCCGGTGGCCTATGCGCTGGGCCTGTCGGCATTGATAGGTGCCTGGTGGATCGACATCCCGGCCGACGCCCTGATGATCCAGATTGCCGGTGGGGTGAACAAATTCTCGCTGCTGGCCATTCCGTTCTTCGTGCTGGCGGGTGCGATCATGGCCGAAGGCGGCATGTCGCGCCGGCTCGTAGCCTTCGCCGGCGTGCTGGTGGGTTTCGTGCGCGGTGGGTTGTCGCTGGTCAACATCGTCGCTTCGACCTTTTTCGGGGCCATCTCCGGCTCGTCGGTCGCCGATACCGCGTCGGTGGGTTCGGTGTTGATTCCGGAGATGGAGCGGGCCGGCTATCCGCGTGATTTCTCCACGGCCGTAACCGTCAGCGGCTCGGTCCAGGCCCTGCTGACGCCACCGAGCCACAACTCGGTGCTGTACTCGCTGGCCGCTGGCGGCTCGGTGTCGATCGCTTCGCTGTTCATGGCCGGGATCATGCCAGGGCTATTGCTCAGTGCGGTGATGATGGGCTTGTGCATGATCTTTGCGCGCAAGCGCAACTATCCCAAGGGCGAAGTCATTCCGATGCGCCAGGCGCTGAAGATCGCCGGTGAGGCATTGTGGGGAATGATGGCGCTGGTGATCATTCTCGGCGGCATTCTCTCGGGCGTGTTCACCGCGACCGAATCGGCAGCCATCGCCGTGTTGTGGTCGTTCTTCGTGACCATGTTCATCTACCGCGACTACAAGTGGCGCGACCTGCCCAAGCTGATGCACCGGGCGGCACGGACTATTTCCATCGTGATGATTCTGATCGGTTTCGCTGCCAGCTTCGGGTACATCCTGACGCTGATGGAAATCCCGATGAAGATCACCACGGCGTTCCTGACGCTGTCGGACAACCGCTACGTGATCCTGATGTGCATCAACGTGATGCTGCTGATGCTGGGCACGATCATGGACATGGCGCCGTTGATTCTGATCCTGACACCGATCCTGTTGCCGGTGATCGTCAGCGTGGGTGTGGATCCGGTGCATTTCGGCATGATCATGCTGGTGAACCTGGGTATAGGCCTGATCACACCGCCGGTCGGCGCGGTGCTGTTCGTCGGTGCGGCGGTCGGCAAGGTGACCATCGAAGCCACGGTCAAGGCGCTGCTGCCGTTCTACCTGGCGCTGTTCATGGTGCTGATGCTGGTCACCTACATTCCGGCCATCTCCCTCTGGCTGCCGAGCGTGGTGTTGTAAACCCAAGTGTTGCGGGGTGTCCAACACCCCGCAGCGAACAGATGCACTGAAATCCCTGCAGCAGCGGCGCAAGCCGCGTCGGTGGTCATGCACATCTCCCCACACCCCCGCAGCCCCTGTAGCAGCGGCGCAAGCCGCGTCGGCGGTCACGCACATCTCCCTACACCACCGCAGCCCCCTGTAGCAGCGGCGCGAGCCGCGTCGGCGGTGCATGCTATCCGGCTGTCACACCGCGGCGTGTCCGGACGCGGCTTGCGCCGCTGCTACAGGGGGACGGAGGTGTTCCTCAAGGGCCTTCGTAGGAGCGGTCTGTGGCCGCGAAGCCGTCGCCGCGGTGTGCCAGACCATCCGCGGTGCCCTTTCGCGGCCGATGACCGCTCCTACGCAGGGTGCTGGCGGCAGTGGGCTCGTCAACCACATCCCCCCACACCACCGCTGCTACAGGGGGACGGAGGTGTTCCTTGAGGGCCTTCGTGGGGGCGGTCCGTGGCAGCGAAGTTGTCGCCGCGGTGTGCCAGACCATCCGCGGTGCCCTTTCGCGGCCGATGACCGCTCCTACGCAGGGTGCTGGCGGCGGTGGGCTCGTCAACCACATCCCCCCACACCACCGCAGCCCCTGTAGCAGCGGCGCAAGCCGCGTCGGCGGTGCATGCTGTCCGGCTGTCACACCGCGGCGTGTCCGGACGCGGCTTGCGCCGCTGCTACAGGGATCGTGGTAGAGGTTTCGGTTGTATAGACGATGGGCCGGTGTTCCGCTGCCAGGCGGCGCTCCCAGCGCCAGGCGTCGCGCAGCATGTCGTCCAGGCCGCGTCGGGCCTGCCAGCCCAGCTCGCGGCGCGCCTTGCCCGCGTCGGCCCAGCACTGCGCGACGTCGCCCGCGCGCCTGGGCTCGAAGGCCAGGGCGATGGGCACTCCGCAGGTGCGGGTGAAAGCATCGACCACCTGCAATACCGAATACCCCCGCCCGGTTCCCAGATTCCAGACGCGCACCCCGCTGCCGCCCAACAATGCCTGCAAAGCCCGCCAGTGCCCTTCGGCCAGGTCCATCACATGCACGTAATCACGAACGCCAGTGCCATCCGGCGTAGCGTAGTCGTTGCCGAACACCTGCAGCACGTCACGCCTCCCGCTGGCCACCTGCAGCAGATACGGCAGCAGGTTGTTCGGCACCTGTGCCGGCGCCTCGCCCAGCTCGCCCGATTCATGGGCGCCGATGGGGTTGAAATAGCGCAGCAGCCCGACCGACCAGCGCGCATCCGAAGCCGCCAGGCTGAGCATGACGTTCTCCGCCATCAGCTTGGAAAACCCATACGGGTTGGTCGGCAATCCGGTGGCGCAGGTTTCGTCGATGGGCATCGTGGCGCAGTCGCCATAGACCGTCGCCGAAGAGCTGAAAATCAGCGTGAAGACACCGGCGGCCGCCATCGCCTGGCACAGCGCAATGCTGCCGCCGACATTGCTGTCGTAATAGCGCAACGGCTCGCGCACGCTCTCGCCAACCGCTTTCAAGCCAGCGCAATGAATCACCGCAGCGATGGGAAAATCCGCGAACAGGGCATCCAGCTGCGCTCGGTTGCGCACGTCGCCGAGTACGAAGCGAGCCCGCCGTCCGCCCAGCCGGGCAATACGCTCCAGGCTTGCACGCGAGCTGTTGCAGAGGTTGTCGAAGATCACCACAGTCTGCCCATGAGCAAGCAGTTGCAGCACCACCTGTGCGCCGATGTAACCCGTACCGCCTGTGACCAGAATCATCGCCGTCGCTCCCGTCGCCCGCAGGCGCACCGGTCAAGATCAAGGGATAGCACCTGCGTGATACGACGACGGGATCAGGCCTATGAAACTATGGGCGCGCGCGGTGGCGCGGAGTTCCAGGCGGCAGCCAGACGGTTGGCATATCCCAGGCGGTCGGCAAATCAAAGTTGAACGCCGCCTGCAGCGACGGCGTCTCAATCATTACCAACGCACCGCGCGCATGCACTCGCTCGCCGCACTGCCTTGCAACATCCATACGGGTGGCGTCGAAGCCCAGCTCAACCTGGCTTCAGTCCCGATTCAGGCACTGACCAAGGACACCCCCATGACCGATGTGGCGCCGCCCGGCTTCACCCCTGCCCCACTGTCCACTCCAGCGCGCACCGCGACGCCCACAGGCCGACCGCTGATGCTGTGCCTGTCGCACTTGCGCTGGGGGTTCGTCTACCAGCGACCCCAGCACCTCATGTCACGCCTGGCGCAGAGCTACGACGTGCTGTTCTTCGAAGAACCGCTGTTCGCCGAGCATGTGCAACCGCAGTTGCTGGCCAGCCATCCAGCACACGGCGTGACCGTGCTGGTGCCGCAGCTGCCGGCGGGCACCCCTCACGACCAGGTCATCGCGATGCAGCGCGACCTGCTCGATGGCTACCTGGCCCAGCACCGCGACGCCGAACTGCTGCTCTGGTACCTGACCCCGATGAGCCTGGCGTTCACTGACCATCTGCACGGCCAGGTGACTATCTTCGATTGCATGGACGAGTTGTCCGCATTCATGGGCGCCCCGCCGGAACTCATCGAAAGGGAACGCCAACTGTTGGCGCGTGCCGACGTGGTGTTCACCGGGGGGCAGAGTCTGTGGGAAGCCAAGCGCCATCAGCACGACAACGCCCACGCCATGCCCAGCAGTGTCGACATCGCCCACTTCGCCCAGGCCCGAGCGTTGCTGCCCGATCCGGCCGATCAGGCCGCGATCGGCCACCCGCGACTGGGCTTCTTCGGTGTCATCGACGAGCGTTTCGACATCCACCTGGTCGATGAGCTGGCCCGGCAGCGGCCACAGTGGCAGATCGTGCTGATCGGCCCGGTGGTGAAGATCGATCCGCAGACCTTGCCGCAACGCGCCAACATTCACTACCTCGGGGCAAAGCAGTATGAGCAATTGCCCCACTACCTGGCCGGCTGGGACGTTGCCCTCATGCCGTTCGCGATCAATGCTTCCACGCGCTTCATCAGCCCGACCAAGACCCCCGAATACCTTGCTGGCGGGCGCCCGGTGGTGTCGACACCGATTGCCGACGTGATCAGCGGCTATGGCACCAGCGGTGTCGTAAGCATCGCCGACACCCCCGCGGCATTCATCGCTGCGGTGGAACGCGCACTGGGTGCCGAAGCCCGTGACAGCGTGGTCGTCCAGGCCGATGCCGCATTGGATGGCATGTCGTGGGACAAGACCTGCAACGCCATGAAGGAGCAGATCGAATGCCTCAGGTAACCCTCGACAGCGCCTGCCGTGGTCCGTCCGCTCACGGCGATGGACGCCCTTATGATTACCTGGTGGTGGGTGCCGGCTTCGCTGGCAGCGTCATTGCCGAGCGCCTGGCCGCAGGGCTTGGCATGAACGTGCTGGTGATCGACCGTCGTGAGCATATCGGCGGCAACGCCTACGACCACCTGGATGCAGCGGGCGTCATGGTCCACCGCTACGGGCCGCACATCTTCCATACCAACGCCCAGCGCATCGTCGACTATCTGTCGCGTTTCACCCAGTGGCGCCCTTACGAGCACCGCGTGCTGGCCCGGGTCGACGACCACCTGGTGCCGATCCCGATCAACCTGACCACGCTCAATACGCTGTTCGACTTGCAGATGGACGAGGCCGGGGCCGAGCGCTTTCTTGCCGAACGGGCGCAGCCGGTTGAATGCATCCGCACCTCCGAGGATGTGGTGATTAATCAGATCGGCGAGCAGCTCTACCAGAAGTTCTTCCAGGGCTACACCCGCAAGCAGTGGGGCCTGGACCCTTCGCAGCTGGACAAGTCGGTGACCTCGCGGATCCCCACGCGCACCAACGTCGACGACCGCTACTTCACCGACAGTTTTCAGGCAATGCCGCTCGATGGCTACACGCGCATGTTCGAGAACATGCTCGACCATCCCCGCATCGACGTGTTGCTGGACACCGATTTCGCCCGGGCGCGCGAGCAGTTGGCGTACACCCAGCTGATCTATTGCGGCCCGGTGGACGAATACTTCGAGTTCCGCCTGGGTCGCCTGCCCTACCGGTCGCTGCGCTTCGAACACAAGACCCTCCAGCAACCACAGTTGCAAGCGGTGGCCGTAGTCAACTACCCCGATGAAGCGGTGCCCTACACGCGCATCACCGAATACAAGCACCTCACCGGTCAGCAACATCCGCACACCAGTATCACCTATGAATACCCCTGCGCCGAAGGCGACCCCTACTACCCGATTCCGCGAGCCGAAAACGCCCAGCTGTATCAACGCTACAAGGCGCTGGCGGACGACACGCCGGGGGTGACATTCCTCGGGCGACTGGGCACCTACAAGTACTACAACATGGATCAGGTCGTGGGCCAGGCGCTGGCACTGTATCAACGGATCGAGCAGCAAGCCTTGCCGACCGAGGGAGCCGGGGCGTCGACGGCGCTCGACGAGCAAGGCGCTTGAACCCGCCTGGCCTGTTCAATACCTTCATCATGGCCGGCTACGAATGCGCCGCGCAGCGGCGGCGCGATGGTGAACGTGTGGATGTGCAGGTCAGCACCGCCCATCTGCGCTGGGCGGCCCATGACTATCGTCAGTTGCTGGCCAGTGGCATTGGTGCCGCGCGCGACGGCCTGCGCTGGCATGTGATCGAACAGCGCCCAGGGTATTACGACTGGAGCAGTTTCCTGCCCCTGCTGCGCGCCGCGCGCGAGTGCAATCTGCAGGTGGTGTGGGACCTGTGTCACTACGGCTACCCCGATGGCCTGGACATCTGGCGACCTGAATTCGTCGAACGCTTTGCGCGCTTCGCCGGGGCCGCGGCACGGTTGATGGTCGATGAAGGCTTCGAGGCGCCCTTTTGTTCCCCCATCAACGAGATGTCGTTCTGGAGCTGGGCCGGCGGCGACGTCGGCTATTTCAACCCCGGCGCCCATGGCCGCGGGCTGGAACTCAAGCATCAGTTGGTGCGCGCCAGCATCGAGGCGATCGAGGCCATTCGCGCGCAGGCGCCCGCGGCGCGTTTCGTTCAGTGCGACCCGCTGATTCACGTCGTGCCGGACTCATCACGCGCCGTGGACCAGGATCGCGCCGAGGGTCAGCGGCTGTCGCAGTTCCAGGCCTGGGACATGCTGGCCGGTCGGCAGTGGCCGGGGCTGGGCGGCTGTGAGGCCTACCTGGACATCATTGGGGCCAACTTCTACCCGCAGAATCAGTGGCGGCACAATGGCGAACGGATCTTGCGCGGGCACCCCGAGTTTCGCCCGCTGGCCGGGCTGCTGGCTGAGCTCCATCGGCGTTATGGAAGGCCGATCCTGCTGGCCGAAACCGGCGCCGAGGGTGATGCGCGCGGGTCGTGGCTGGACTACGTGGGCAGTCAGCTGGCAGTGGCGCTGCAACGCGGGGTCGATGTGCAGAGGCTGTGCTGGTATCCATTCCTGGACTATCCGGGTTGGGACGATGGCCGTTATTGTCCCGCAGGCGTGTTCGGCGACGCCGACGGTGCAGGTACCCGCGCGCCGTATCATCCGTTGCTGATGCAGTTGCAGGCGTTGGAAAAGCTGCACCGGCCCGGTCAGTGACCGCAGCCACGCGTTGCCCCCGGACGCGGCTCGCGCCGCTGCTACAGGGGACACAGGCGTTCCCGCAGGGCCTTCGTAGAAGCGGTCTGTGGCCGCGCAGCCGTCGTCGTGGTGTGTCAGATAATCCGCAGCGCCCCTTCGCGGCCAGTGACCGCTCCTACGGGGAGTGCAGGCGCGTCGGCGGACACACACCTGCGCAGCCCCTGTAGCAGCGGCGCAAGCCGCGTCAGCGGTGCATGCTATCCGGCTGTCACACCGCGGCGTATTCGGACGCGGCTCGCGCCGCTGCTACAGGGGATGGAGGCGTGCCTGCAGGGCCTTCGTAGGAGCGGTCTGTGGCCGCGAAGCCGTCGTCGTGGTGTGTCAGATAATCCACAGCGCCCCTTCGCGGCCATTGACCGCTCCTACGGGGAGTGCAGGCGCGTCGGCGGACACACACCCCCGCAGCCCCTGTAGCAGCGGCGCGAGCCGCGTCGGCGGTGCATGCGATACCAGCGGGCTTTGGATGGTTGGCCTGGTCGATCAACGCGCACAACTGGCCAGCAGCAGCTCTTCGAACCGCGCGCCGTCCAGAGGCCGACTCAGGTAATAACCCTGGCCCTCGTCGCAAGCCACCGAATCCAGCAGCTGCAGCTGTTCCAGCGTTTCCACCCCTTCGGCCGTCACCGTCAGCGACAGTGCCCGACCCAGGCCGATCACCGCCTCGATGATGGCCAGGTCGGGTTGGCTGTCGCCCAGCCGGCCGACGAAACTGCGGTCGATCTTGAGCCCATCGAAGGGAAACGTGCGCAGGTAGCTCAGCGATGAATAGCCGGTGCCGAAATCATCCATGGCCAGCCGGACGCCGAGGCCCTTCAGCGCTCGCATCAGGGTCAACGCATTGTCGGCATCTTCGAGCATCACGCTTTCGGTAACCTCAAGCTCCAGCCTCGCCGCCGACAGGCCCGACCTCAACAAGGCGGCCTTGACCCGCTCCACCAGTTGTCCGCCCTGGAACTCCTTGGACGACACGTTGACCGACACGAACAGCTCTTCAGGCCATTGACTGGCCTGCCGGCAGGCCGCGTTCATCACCCAGTCGCCAAGTGCGGTGATCAAGCCCGTGTCTTCGGCGATCGGAATGAATGCATCAGGCGCCAGCAGGCCACGCTGTGGATGCTGCCAGCGCACCAGCGCCTCGGCCCCGACCATCTGGCCGTCGGCAATGCGGAAGCGCGGCTGGTATTGCAGGCGCAACTCGCCATGCTTGATCGCATAGCGCAGGTCGCTTTCCAGGCGCCGACGTTCGATGATCCGCTCATTCATGTCGCCATCATAGAAACGCCAGGTGCCGCGCCCGCTCGCCTTCGCCTCGTACAAGGCGATGTCCGAATAGCGCAGCAGTTCAGGGGCGTGCGCCGCATCGCCCGGCGACACGGCAATGCCGATACTGGCGCTGACATGGATGTCCTGGTCGTCGACCTCGATGACCTGCTCGATCAGCTCGATCAGCCGTCGACACAGTGCCTCGATCTCCGCATGCCCGACCGCGCCCGCCACGACCATGACGAACTCGTCGCCACCGACCCGGGCGACGATGTCCTGGCTGCGCACGCATTGCCTGATGCGCTCGCCGATCTGGTACAGCACGCGGTCGCCGGTAGCATGGCCGAGCAGGTCGTTGACCGGCTTGAAGCGATCCAGGTCGATGGTCAGCATGACCAGGGGCTGGCGGGCGGCGAGCGCGTTTTCCAGACGGCTTTCCAGGTAGTCGCGCAACTGGCTGCGGTTGGGCAGGCCGGTCAGCACGTCATGGCGCGACAGGTACTCGACCCGTCGCCGCGCGTCGATCTCCTCGGTGACATCGGTGGCGGTACCCCGAAAGCCTTGATCGCCGATGGTTCGCGCAGCGATCCGCGCCGTACGCCGTTGCCGATGCACGTCCATATAGCTGCATTCAGTGGTCAGGTTGCCCTGCCCTGGATTGCCGCGCAGCCACGCCAGGAGCGTGCCCTGGGGCAATTCGACCAGGTCGTCGATCGAGATGCCCAGCCATTGCGCCTTGCCCACGCCAGTGACCGTCTCGAAGCGGTCGGACAGGTAGGTGACATGACCATCGCCATCGGTTTCCCAGATCCAGTCGGAGCTGGCTTCGGCTACGTCGCGAAAGCGCGACTCGCTGAGCGCCAGCGCCACCTGGCTGTCGCGCAGCAGTTCGTGGCTGCCGTCCAGGGCGCGCGCAGCGCGGGTATTGCGCCGCAGCATGACCCAGGTCATGCCGAGGATGATCAGCGTCGCCAGGATGATCATGGGCAATACCACGATGATCATCTGCCGCCCAGGCCTTGCTGCGTCCCACTGCATGTCGAAAGTCGTGCCGTGCTCGGCCGCGACCAGCGCGTGGGCAGCCGTGGTGTCATCGGTACGGGCCACCCGCAGCCCGCGCAGGCCCATGCTCTCCCCGAGCGCCTGAAGCCGCTGCGGATCGAGACGATTGACCACCAGCATGACCGACGGCGGCCGGTCGTCGGTCTGCACCGTAGGGTCGGTGCTGGGCGTGATCGCTGCCGCCACCACCAGGGCCGGTGTTCCGGCCAGGCTGGTCAGTGCGGTGAAGACCTTTTCGTCGTCGGCCAGGGCGCGTGCGGCGGCGACCCACTCATCGACGGGGCGGCCCAGCCAATCCGCAGCCGCTATGGTTTCATACTTGCCGTCGATTACCGCATACACCGAGCGGTTGCCCGGCCCTATGACGAACGCGGCCTGGTAGCCGAAATCGTCGTACAACGCCGGACCGAAGTTTTCCCGCACATAGGCCCATTCCATGTCCACCTTGAGATGCAGGTGCCGATAGGCCTCCCCCCAGAACGAGTAGTCCTTGATGGTCAGTTGCAGGAGCCGGCGTTCGGACTCGATGCTTTTCTGCACCATCGACTGACCCTGGACGCGCTCGGTGCGATCCAGACCGTGGGCGAAATACAGGGACAGAGCGACCGCCAGTGCAAAGACCACGGCGAGGCTGGCGCAAAAAGTGACCACCGAGGTCTGCGCCAGGGCGGTGCTGCTCGCAGGCCTGGCGGGGGATGCCGGAGAGGTGAAACTGGACTTGAGCATGGATGGCCTGAAAGAGAATGCGCGGAACCGATACAAGGCTATCGGCCAGCCGCGACCTTCCATGAACACGCAGACTCTTGCCAAAGCAGACTCATGTGGAATACAGCAGATTCATGTGGGCTGCAGCAGATTCATGTGGAGCGGGCTCTGCCCGCGAAGAGGTCCACGCTGGCCTCTTCGCGGGCAGAGCCCGCTCCCACAGAAGCCAGCACTAGCTCAGGCCTTCGGTATCACACCGGCCGCGCCTTGCCGAACGTCAGCTTGCCCCAGGCCAACCCCAGCACCGCCGCCACCGTGGACGCCGCCAGTACACTGAGTTTGGCCGAAGCCAGCAGGGTCGGGTGGGAGAACGCCAGCGAAGCGATGAAGATCGACATGGTGAAGCCGATCCCGGCGAGCAGACCGACCAAGCCTACCCCACTCCAGGTCACACCCTCGGGCAGCCTGCAGATGTTCAGCCTCACCAGCAGAAAGCTCACCAGCAGCACGCCCAGCGGTTTGCCCAGCACCAGAGCCAGCATCACCCCGCCAAACACATGCTGCGACACCGCGTCACTGAGGTTGGCGCCGGCGAAACTGACCCCGGCATTGGCCAGCGCAAACAACGGCATGACGCCGAACGCCACCCACAGATGCAGCCCGACCTGTATCCGCTGCACCGGCGGCAGCACTTCGCGCTGCGCATCGCGCAACTGCCTGAGCGGCTCGGCAACCGCCTCGCGATTGTCGCTGCCGGGGGTGAAGCGCTCCATCAGCTCGTTGAAATTGCGGCGGATGATATCCACCGGGCGCTCGCTCATCGGCTTGGAATAGACCGGCGTCATCAAGCCCAGAATCACCCCGGCCAGGGTGGGATGCACGCCCGTCTTGAGCAGGCCGAACCAGACGATCGCGCCCGGCAACACATAGGCATATGCCTTGCTGATGCCCATGCGCTGGAACAGCAGCACCAGCAGCAACCCGGCCACGGCCACCAGCAGACCCAGGTAGTCGAGGCTGGCGGTATAGAACACGGCGATGATCAGGATGGCCACGATATCGTCGATGATCGCCAGTGCCAGCAGCAGGATCCGCACGCTGGCGGGAATGGATTTACCCAGCAGCGCCAGCACGCCGACGGCGAAGGCGATGTCGGTAGCGGTCGGCACTGCCCAGCCGGCGCTGGCCGGTGTGCCGTGGTTGAGGGCAAGGTAGAGCAAGGCGGGCATCAGCACGCCACCCAGTGCCGCACCCAGCGGCAGGGCTGCCAGCTGCAGGTTGGCCAGCGCGCCATCCTTGATTTCCTGGCGTATCTCGGCACCCACCACCAGAAAGAAAATGGTCATCAGGCCATCGTTGACCAGAAAATGCAGGGACTGCGAAACGCTGAAATCGCCGAGGCCCAAGGTGACCTGGGTATGCCAGAAGTGCTCGTAGGAATCCCCTATCGAGCTGTTGGCCCAGACCAGTGCGGTGATCGCGGCGAGCAGCAACACGATGCCGCTGACGGCCTCGATGTGGGAGAAACGTTCGAGCGCCGCCAGGGCGCGTTCGGTGAGCTGTTGAGGGCGGGGAATGGCAGGTGTCGCCGGTCTTTTTGCAGGCACGGTAGCTCTCCGCTGGCGGCCCGACCAACGCTGAACTTTAACCTGCCCCCTGCCGTATGCAGCGGTGCACCCGCGGCGATGATAGAAAGCCTGGGGCCAAGTTGCAACGCATCATCTCAATCCGGCACCGGTGTCGGCATCAAAGTGGCGATCAGCGCGCGAACCGTGCCGGGCAACGCCTCGAGCTCGCGTACCAGAATGCTGCGCTCGCGTATCGCCCAGGGCTCGTCCAGTTCGATGGTCACCAGGCGCATGGTACGGCTGTGCCGCAGGGCCGCCGACTCTGGAATGATACCGATGCCGACCCCGGCCTCGACCATCCGGCAGATCGCTTCGAAGCTCGACACCTGAATGCGCAGCGACAGCCCCTGGCCGATTCGCTCGACGTGCTCGCGCAGAAAGCTGAGCAAGGTGCTGCCTTCGTGCAGGGCAATGTGTTGAAACGCCAGGGTCTGTTTCAGGCTGATGCGCTTGCACTGTGCCAGTTCGTGCCCCACGGGCACGGTGAGCACCAGACGGTCGGTGCTGAAATGCATCACCTGCAGCCCCGCCGCTTCGACCGGGCCGGCGATGATGCCCATGTCGGTGCTGCCGTCGAGCACGCCGCGAACGATGTCGCGCGACAGGCGCTCCTGCAGATCTACGCTTACCCCGGGGCGCCGGGCGAGAAAACCGGCCAGCACTTCGGGCAGGAACTCGGTCACCGCCGTGGTGTTGGCGAAGATACGGATGTGCCCGGCCGAGTCGGCGCCCAGGTGGGTGAAGTCGGCCTTGAGGTAGTCGACCTGACGCATGATCAGCCGGGCATGCACGAGCAGCTTCTGCCCTGCCGGCGTCAGCTCTACGCCGCGGCTGTCACGGTACAGCAGGCGCGTATCGAGTTGCTGCTCCAGTGCCTTGATCCGGGCACTGGCCGCAGCCGGCGAGAGGAACGCCCGGCGCGCGCCTTGGGTCAGGCTGGGTGATTCGCCGATATGGATGAAAAGGCGCAGGTCGGCCAGGTCGAAGTGCATGGTGGGGATCCTACCTTGAAGCGTTCGGCAAATATGAACGCCGCCTTACGCAAATGCAAATTCACAGAATGCCGCGGCCCTCGCATCATCGCAGCACAACAAAAATGCAGAGGCCACCCATGAGCGCATCAGATTCAGCCATCGACTACAGCGCCTGGATGGGCCGCACCGAGCAGGCGCACGATGTGCTCAGCCAGAACATCGCCGAGCGCATCGCCGCGACCTTCGGCGAACCTGCGCCAAAAGACGGCGAGCCGCTGCCGCCCCTGTGGCAGTGGTGCTTTTTCCAGGCGCCGGTCACCGAAGACCAGTTGGGCACCGATGGCCACCCGTTGCGCGGCGGCTTTCTGCCCGCCGCCGACAATCGCAACCGCATGTGGGCCGGTGGCCGTTTGGAGTTCATCGCGCCACTGACGGTTGGCAGCGCTGCCGAGCGCCTGTCCACTATCCTGCGTATCGAGGAAAAGCACGGCCACACCGGCGCGCTGCTGTTCGTCACGGTGCGCCACGACTACACCCAGGGCGGCCGCCTGTGCCTGCGCGAAGAGCAGGACATCGTCTACCGGGAGCCGAACCCTCCCAAGCTGTCCAGTGACCCTGCACCGGTCGCTGCGCAGTGGAGTGAAACGGTAAAGCCGACCCCGACCCTGCTGTTCCGCTACTCGGCCGTCACTTTCAACGGCCATCGCATCCACTACGACCACCCCTACGTGACTGACGTCGAGGGCTACGCTGGCCTGGTGGTGCACGGGCCGCTGATCGCCACCTTGCTGCTGCGCAGCTTCATCCGCGCCAACCCTCGAAAGCCTGTGCGCCACTTCGCCTACCGCGGCGTACGCCCTTTGACCGTGCCCACTGCGTTCCAGCTCAGTGGCTGCCTGCTCGAACAGGGCAAGGCGCGGCTGTGGGCCGGCAACGAGGCGGGCGTCGCGCAAAGCGCCGATGTCACCTTCGACTCCAGCTCCCCGCCCCAGTCCGGCCACTGACCGCGAACCCATCATCGACTCCGAGAACCGTGCCATGTCCGTCTACGATGAAGAAGACCTCAATGCCATCCGCGAGGGCGTTCGTGCCCTGTGCGCAGAATTCGACGCTGCCTACTGGCGCAAGATCGATGAGGAGAAGGGTTTTCCCGAAACCTTCGTAAAGGCCCTCACCGATGCCGGCTGGCTCTCGGCGATGATTCCCAGCGAATACGGCGGCTCGGGCCTGGGCCTGGCCGAGGCCTCGGTGATCCTCGAAGAGGTCAACGCCTGCGGTGGTAACTCGGGCACGGTGCATGGGCAGATGTACAACATGTTCACCTTGCTGCGCCACGGCAGCGAGGCGCAGAAGCGTCACTACCTGCCCAAGCTGGCCAGTGGCGAATTGCGCCTGCAATCGATGGCGGTAACCGAGCCGACCACCGGCACCGACACCACCAAGATCAAGACCACCGCCGTGCGCCAGGGCGACAAGTACGTCATCAATGGGCAGAAGGTGTGGATCTCCCGAGTGCAGCATTCGGACCTGATGATTCTGCTGGCGCGTACTACACCGCTGGCCCAGGTGACGAAGAAATCCGAAGGCATGTCGATCTTCTTGGTCGATCTGCGTGAAGCGATCGGCAAGGGGCTGACCGTGCAGCCGATCGCCAACATGGTCAACCACGAGACCAACGAGCTGTTCTTCGACAACCTCGAACTGCCCGCCGACAGCCTCATCGGCGAGGAGGGCAAGGGGTTTCGCTATATCCTCGACGGCCTCAATGCCGAGCGGACGCTGATCGCCGCCGAATGCATCGGCGATGGTCGCTGGTTCATCGAAAAGGCCAGTGCCTACGCCCGCGATCGAGTGGTCTTCGGCCGGCCGATCGGACAGAACCAGGGCGTGCAGTTCCCGATTGCCGAAGCGCACATCGAGATCGAAGCAGCCGACCTGATGCGCTGGCGCGCCTGTGCCGAATATGACAGCGGGCAGAACGCCGGCGCCAGCGCCAACATGGCCAAGTACCTGGCGGCCAAGGCTTCGTGGGAGGCCGCCAATGCCTGCCTGCAGACCCACGGCGGCTTCGGTTTCGCCTGCGAATACGACGTCGAGCGCAAGTTTCGCGAAACCCGCCTGTACCAGGTCGCGCCGATCTCCACCAATTTGATCCTGTCCTACGTGGCCGAGCATCTGCTCGAATTGCCACGCAGTTTCTGAGGAGCTGTCGATGAACGCCACGCACCGTTTGGCCACCTTCCTCGCCGACCTGCACTACGAGCACATTCCCGAGCCCGTCCTCGCCCGTTGCGAAGACCTGTTCCTGGACTGGATGGGCTCGGCACTGGCCAGCCAGGGGGCCCATCCCATTCCCCTGTTCGAGCGCTATGCACGGCGCATGGGGCCCGGCGACGGCCCCGCCAGGATGCTGGGCAGCGGCCAAGGCACATCGGCCTACTTCGCCGCGCTGGTGAACGGTGCCGCGTCGCACCTGGTCGAGCAGGACGATCTGCACAACAGCTCGGTACTGCACCCGGCCACGGTGGTGTTTTCCGCCGTCCTGGCTGCGGCTCAGGATCGCGGCAAGTCGGGGCGCGAGCTGCTGCTGGCGGCCGTGGCCGGTTACGAGGCCGGCATCCGCATCGGCGAGTTCATGGGCCGCTCCCACTATCGGATCTTCCACACCACAGCCACGGTTGGCACCCTGGCTGCCGCCGTGGCCGTGGGCAAGCTGCTGGGGTTCGACCGCGAACAGTTCATCAACCTGTTGGGCACTGCCGGCACCCAGGCCGCCGGGCTCTGGGAATTCCTGCGCGATGCGGCCGATTCCAAGCAGTTGCACGCCGCCAAGGCTGCTGCCGATGGCTTGCTGGCGGCGTACATGACCGAAGACGGTTTGAGCGGTGCGCGCAACATCCTCGAAGGCGAGCAAGGCCTGGCGGCCGGTATGTCCAGCGACGCCGACGCCACCCGCCTGGACGATCGGCTCGGCAGCCGCTGGGCGCTGGCGGAAACCTCGTTCAAGTTCCACGCCTCGTGCCGCCACACCCACCCTGCCGCCGACGCCTTGCTGCACTTGATGCAACGCGAGGGCCTGCAGCACGAACAGATCGCCGAGGTCGTCACGCGCGTCCATCAGGGTGCCATCGATGTGCTCGGGCGGGTGGTCAAGCCCAGCACGGTGCACCAGGCCAAGTTTTCCATGGGCGCGGTGTTGGGTCTGATTGCCGTACACGGCAGTGCGCAATTGATCGAGTTCCGCGATCTGGCGCTGACCGACCCTGCTGTCGACGGCTTCCGAGAGAAGGTCAGCATGGAGCTGGACCGCGAGGTCGACGCCGCCTACCCCGCGCGCTGGCTGGGACGGGTCGTCGTTACCACCACCGATGGCCGCACCTTGAGCGCCGCGATCGACGAGCCCAAGGGCGACCCTGGCAATACCCTTTCGCGCGCAGAACTGGAAGACAAGTTCCTGCGTCTGCTGGCCTTTTCCGGTGCACGTACGGCGAGCCAGGCGCGTGTGCTGATCGACAAGATCTGGCACCTGCGCGACGCATCGACCCTGAACGATTTGTTCTGACCCACAGGTGATCCCATGACCGAGCTCAATCCGCGTCCGCTGGACGGTATCACCGTCGTCAGCCTGGAACACGCCATCGCCGCGCCGTTCTGCACCCGCCAACTGGCCGACCTCGGTGCGCGCGTGGTGAAAATCGAACGCCCCGGCAGCGGTGACTTCGCCCGTGGCTACGACCAGCGTGTCGACGGCCTGGCGTCGCATTTCGTCTGGACCAACCGTTCCAAGGAAAGCCTGACCCTGGACCTCAAGCAGCAAGCCGCCGACTCGGTCCTGCACGGCCTGCTGGCCAAGGCCGACGTGCTGGTGCAGAACCTGGCACCCGGCGCTGCAGCGCGGATGGGCCTGTCGTTCGAGGCGTTGCACGCGCGTTATCCGCGACTGATCGTCTGCGACATTTCCGGCTACGGCGAAGGCGGCCCCTATGAGAAGAAAAAAGCCTACGACCTGTTGATCCAGAGCGAGGGCGGCTTTCTCTCGGTGACCGGCGGCCCCGGCGAAGACGAGCGGGCCAAGGCCGGCTGCTCGATCGCCGACATCGCCGCCGGCATGTACGCCTACACCGGGGTGCTCTCGGCGTTGATGCTGCGCGACAAGACTGGGGTGGGCAGCCGGATCGACGTGTCGATGCTCGAAAGCCTGGTGGAGTGGATGGGCTATCCGCTGTATTACGCCTACAAGGGTGCGCCACCGCCCGCCCGCGCCGGTGCGGCGCATTCCACGATCTATCCGTACGGACCGTTCCCGACCGGGCACGGCGGGACCATCATGCTCGGCCTGCAGAACGAGCGTGAATGGGCGCTGTTCTGCGACAAGGTGCTGCTGGATGCGTCGCTGGCCGACGACGCGCGCTTTTCCAGCAACTTCGAACGCTCGCGCAACCGCGATGAACTGCGGCAGATCATCGTCGACAGCTTTGCGCAGCTGTCGGTCGAACAGGTGCTGGCCCGTCTGGAAACCGCACAGATCGCCAATGCCCAGGTCAACGACATGGCCGGCGTCTGGCGGCATCCGCAACTCGCCGCACGCGAGCGCTGGCGTGAGGTGGACAGCCCCTCCGGCAAGCTTCCCGCTTTGTTGCCGCCGGCCAGCAACACCGCGTTCGTCCCGCGCATGGACGCGGTGCCCGCGCTGGGACAGCACACGGCGGGAATTCTCGAGGAACTGGGCTACTCCGCCGATCAACGGGCGCAGATGAGCGCCAGCGGCGTGATCTGACGCACCAACCGGCACCTTCGGTATCGCCGCCGCCTGCTGCGGCGTGCCACGACCAACACGGGAATCCGCGCCATGCCGACCTCTCCCCTTCGCTCGGCGCTGTTCGTGCCGGGCAGCCGCCCCGAACGGTTCGCCAAGGCCCTGGCCGCTGGCGCCGACGCGGTGATCGTCGATTTCGAAGACGCCGTGGAAGAAGCACTCAAACCCCACGCGCGTCAGCACCTTGCAGATTTTCTGCGGCACACCGACACGGCGCAGGTCATGGTTCGAGTGAATGCCCCAGGGCATGCCCAGCACGCCAGCGACCTGGCCTTCTGCGCGAACAATCCTGGCGTGGTGGGGGTGGTGCTGCCCAAGACCGAGACCTGCGCGCAACTCGCCACGGCCTGCCAGAGCGGCAAACCGTTGTGGCCCATCATCGAGAGCGCCAAAGGCTTGCTGGCGCTGCAGGCGATCGCCCATGGCCCCGGGGTGCAGCGCCTGTGCTTTGGCAGTCTGGACCTGGCCCTGGATCTGGGCCTGAGCCACGGTACACCTGCGGCGGAGGCTTTTCTGGATCAGGGCCGAATGAGCGTGCAACTGCACTCGCGTGCCGCCGCCCTGTTGCCGCCCCTGGACGGTGTGTTCGCCGCCCTGGACGACACGCCGGGGTTGCAACGCGCCATCGAACACGCGCGCAACCTCGGCTACGGCGGTGCACTGTGCATTCACCCCAGACAGGTGGCGGTCATTCATGCCGCACTGGCGCCCAGCGCGGCAGAGCTCCAATGGGCTCATGCGGTGCTGGCGGCCAGTACGGCTGCGAAAGGTGCGGGGGCTTTCCAGTTCGATGGCCAGATGATCGATGCACCGGTACTGCTGCGTGCCAGACGCCTGGTGGAATCATCGGGCGGCTAGCCTGCGCATTGGCGTTCGCCAGAGCCGAACGCCGGGTTATGCAAATACAGATTTTCGCCACAGGCGCGATTGAGCGACCCTGAAGCTGAAAACACTTCTACGCTGCATCGGGCCGGTTGGCTCGAAACAGCCGCCAAAAATGGATTGTCCTACAACAATAACAAGGTGATCTCGATGTTCAAGCTGACCCAGGCGCTGCTCTGCGCCGCCGCCGTTTCGATGGCAACCCTGGCCCAGGCCGCCGATCCCGTCGTCATCAAGTTCGCCCATGTGGTGGCGGAGAACACCCCCAAGGGCCAAGGCGCACTGCTGTTCCAGAAACTGGTGGCCGCCGACCCCAAGCTCAAGGACAAGGTGAAAGTGGAGGTCTATCCCAACTCCTCGTTGTTCGGCGACGGCAAGGAGATGGAAGCACTGTTGCTGGGCGACGTGCAGATGCTCGCTCCCTCGCTGGCCAAGTTCGAGCACTACACCAAGCAGGTGCAGATCTTCGATCTGCCGTTCCTGTTCGATGACCTGGCTGCGGTCGACCGCTTCCAGCAGGGGCCGCAGGGCAAAGCGCTGTTGACCTCGATGGACGACAAGGGCATTCACGGCCTGGCCTATTGGCACAACGGCCTGAAGCAACTGTCGGCGAACAAGAAGGTGATCCTGCCCAAGGACGCCCGCGGTCTGAAATTCCGTGTGCAAGCCTCCAGCGTACTCGAGGAGCAGTTCAAGGCGATCCGCGCCAACCCGCGCAAGATGAGTTTCGCCGAGGTCTACCAGGGCCTGCAGACCGGCACCGTGAATGGCACCGAGAATACCTGGTCGAACTACGAAAGCCAGAAGGTCCATGAGGTCCAGCCGTTCTTCACCGAGACCAACCATGGCCTGATCGACTACATGGTGATCACCAACTCCAAGTTCTGGAACGGCCTGCCCGACGATGTCCGCGGCGAACTGCAAACGCTCATGGACCAGGTCACCGTCGAGGTGAACAAGCAGGCCGAGGCCCTGAACCAGACCGCCCGGCAGAAAATCATCGATGCCAAGACCAGTGAGATCGACCCGCTGACGGCCGAGCAACGCGAACAGTGGCGCGAAGCCATGCGCCCGGTCTGGGACAAATTCTCCGAGCAGATCGGACCCGACCTGATCAAGGCAGCCGAAGCCTCCAACAAGGCCTCGTAAGCGCCTGTCCCGTACCCATCACCGCTGGCCAGGGCCAGCGGTGATGGACGCGCGGCTGCCCGGTGGGCGGCGGTCGCTCTCACGACGTTCGGAGAATTCCTATGCAATCGCTCAGGCAAGTCTGGGAGCGTTTCGAAGAAGGCATGATCGCCTTCCTGCTGGCTGCCATGACACTGGTGACGTTCACTTACGTCGCGCTCAACAACCTCTACACGATGTTCTACGTCCTCAGCGACAAATGGGCGTGGAGCAGCGATCTGTTCGCCGGTATCGGTGATCACCTGATGGGTTACGCCCAGGAAATGACCTGGAGCATCGCGCTGACCAAAGCACTGTTCGGCTGGCTGATCTTCTTCGGCATCGCCTATGGCGTGCGTACTGCCGGCCACTTGGGAGTCGACGTGCTGGTCAAGAAAACCAGCAAGCCGGCCCAGCGTGTCCTGGCAATGATCGCCTGCGGCTGCTGCCTGCTGTATGCCGGCCTGTTCCTGGTCGCCAGCATCAAGTGGGTGTCGGCGGTTCTGGTGGCCGGCATCGGTGCCGAGGATCTGGATCGCTACGGCATCGAAGTCGGCCACATCGCGCTGATCGTGCCGATCGGCTTCGCCCTGATCATCGCCCGCTACCTGGAAATCATGTACCGCATCTACAGCCATCGGCAGACCGGGTTGGGCCTGGCCGACGAGGCTGCCGAAGCCAGCAAGCTGGCCCACCCTGGCGAGGAGCAACGCTGATGACCGTTATCTGCCTGTTCCTGCTGCTGTTCGTGTTCATGTTCCTGGGCGTGCCCATCGCCATTTCGCTGGGCCTGTCCGGCGCGGTGTCGATCCTGCTGTTCAGCCAGGACTCCCTGAGCTCGCTGGCGATCAAACTGTTCGAGACCTCGGACAGCTACACCTTTCTGGCGATCCCGTTCTTTCTGCTGTCCGGCGCCTTCATGACCACCGGCGGCGTGGCACAACGGCTGATCGATTTCGCCAACGCCTGCGTGGGCCATATCCGTGGCGGCCTGGCGATCGCTGCGGTGCTGGCCTGCATGCTGTTCGCCGCGCTGTCCGGATCGTCGCCGGCCACCGTTGCAGCGGTCGGTTCGATTGCCGTAGCCGGCATGGTGCGCTCCGGCTATCCACGCGAGTTCGGCGCCGGCATCATCTGCAACGCCGGCACCCTGGGCATTCTCATCCCGCCTTCGATCGTGATGGTGGTGTATTCGGCGGCCACCGAGACCTCGGTGGGCAAGCTGTTCATGGCCGGGGTGATTCCGGGCATCCTGCTCGGCGTGATCTTGATGGTGGTGATCTACATCGTTGCGCGAATCAAGAAACTGCCGGCGCAGCCCAGGGCCACCTTCCGCGAATGGCTGAGCACTGCCCGCCGTGCCTTCTGGGGCCTGCTGTTGCTGGTGATCATCCTCGGCGGCATCTACAGCGGCATGTTCACTCCCACCGAAGCAGCCGCCGTGGCGGCGGTCTACTCGGCGTTCATCGCGCTGTTCGTATACAAGGACATGCGCCTTGCCGAATGCCCGAAGGTGCTCCTCGAATCGGGCCGCCTGACGATCATGTTGTTGTTCATCATCGCCAACGCCATGCTTTTCGCCCACGTGCTGACCACCGAACAGATACCGCAGCAGATCACCAACTGGGTGCTGTCCGAAGGCCTGACGCCACTGGGTTTCCTGATCATGGTCAACATCGTGTTGCTGGTGGCCGGCAGCTTCATGGAGCCTTCGGCGATCATCCTGATCCTGGCGCCGATCTTCTTCCCGATCGCCATGGAGCTGGGCATCGACCCGATTCACCTGGGCATCGTCATGGTGGTCAACATGGAGATCGGCCTGGTCCATCCGCCGGTAGGCCTGAACCTGTTCGTCACCTCGGCCGTCACCGGACTGACCCTGGGCCAGACCATTCGCGCCGCCCTGCCGTGGCTGTCGATCCTGCTGATGTTCCTGCTGCTGGTGACCTACGTGCCCTTCATCTCCCTGGCCCTGCCGAACTGGCTGGGCATGCCGTAGCTACCCGCTGCTGCCGGGCCCTGCAGGGCTCGGTGGCTCAGGATCGAACGCCGAGCAGTGCCTGTCGCAGTTCACTCGAAGCCCCGGACAGCGGCACGTGGCCGCGCATGAGGACCTGCGTGCTGCGGCGGTAGGCCGCGCTGTGGATCTGCAGATGCCCAGCGTCCAACGCCGCCACAACCGTGGTGTCCAGGCGCCCGGCCGGGTTTTCGATGCTGACCTGGATGTCCATGAGGGATACACCCGGTGTGGCAATACCCAAGGCCACGCGGTGGGCAGTGGTGCCCGGCAGCAGGCAGGCGGCAGCCAGGCAGCAACCGCCGGATACGGCCATGGAGGCGTGGCCGGTCTGAGGCGTGAAGTAGCGCACCGCGATGTTGCCGCCATCGCGTGGGGCGGCGACGATGCAGATTTTCGGAATGGTTTCGCTGCGGGCCAGTTCGGCGGCGGTCATCAACACGCCATCCTTGCGGCGCAGGCCCATTTTCAATCCGGCCTGGGTCCACAGGGTACGCAGCTTGGCCATGAAGGCTTGATCGGCCGCCAGTGTCGCCACAGGTTCATGGCCGGTCTTGCCCAGGCTGCTCGCCTCCACGATGACCATCGGCACCGCTACGTCCACGCAGGACACCTCGATACCCTCGATGCGGTCGATTACCGCTCCGGTCGGCAGCAGGGCGCCGGTCTTGTTGCCCACCGGTGCATGGAGAAACAGATCGACCGCCGGATACTCGCCCATCACGCCGGGAATCGCCGTTTCGGTGAAACGTCCTTGCGCATCACGCTGCATGCGCGCCGAGGTGATCACGCCGGTGTTGGTATTGCGAATGTCGACTTCGCAGAGGCCACTGGCCGATGCTTCGACCAGCTCCATGTCCAGCGCCCACAGCAGCAGCGCACTGGACATGTTGCCGCAGTTGACGCTCCAGTCGATCTGCGCGTGATCGCTGGCCAGCTGCGCCAGGGTGCTGATCAAACGGACACCGTCGCCGACGCGCTCGGTGTTCATCACGAAGACCTTGTTGCTGGTCGCCGGGCCACGGCCCAGGCCGGTGATCTGCCGATTGCCGGCATAGCTGCCCACGGCAGGCACACCCATCAATTGGCGCAGCAGCTGCTCGCGCAGCACGCTGTCGGCAGGCAGCAACGGCTCCCACAGGACAACGCCAGTCGACGTACCGCCACGCATGTAGTGCGCGGGGATTTCCACTGAGCCAAGGCGGCATCGCGACTGCCAGCCGGGTTGCAGATCTGCCGTGGTGGCAACGAATCGGTTCATCGACAACTCCTGCGAAGGCCTACGCTACGACGCGCGGCTCAAGGGCTCATCAGCTCCCGGACCCTGGCAGCCAGGGTATCCATGGCAAACGGTTTGGTCAGCACCTGCATGTCCGGACCCAGATAGCCGTTGCCGATCGCTGCGTTTTCAGCGTAGCCCGTGATGAACAGCACCTTGAGGTCGGAGCGCACCTCACGCCCGGCATCGGCCATCTGCCGGCCGTTCATGCCGCCTGGCAAACCGACGTCGGTGATCAGCAGGTCGATGCGCACATCCGACTGCAGGACCTTGAGCCCGGCGAGGCTGTCCGCCGCCTCGATCAGGGTATAGCCCAGATCGCCGAGCACATCGATCAGCAGCATGCGCACCGTCGGTTCGTCGTCGACGACCAGGATGGTTTCTCCGGCATGGGCCGCGGCAGCCAGCGACTCGCGGGTTTCCGGCAGTTCGTCATCGACCTCGCCATAATAGCGTGGCAGGTAGATGCGCATGGTGGTGCCCTGCCCCAGCTCGGAATAGATCCGCACCTGGCCACCCGACTGCTTGGCGAAGCCATAGATCATCGACAGGCCCAGGCCTGTGCCCTGGCCGATGGGCTTGGTGGTGAAAAACGGATCGAACGCCTTGGCGATGATATCCGGCGACATACCGGTGCCGGTGTCGGTGACGCTGACCGACAGGTATTGCCCTTCGGGAATGTCATGGGTACGGGCCGCCTCCCGGTCCATCCAGCGGTTGGCCGTCTCGATGGTGATCTGACCGCCATCGGGCATGGCATCGCGGGCGTTGATGCACAGGTTCAGCAACGCGTTTTCCAACTGGCTGACATCGACCAGGGTCGGCCACAGGTTGATGGCGCCGACCGTCTCCACGCGAATACTGGGGCCTACCGTGCGCTGGATCAGCTCGGTCATGCCTTCCATCAGCACGTTGACATCGGTGGGTCGCGGGTCGAGCGTCTGTCGCCGCGAGAAGGCCAGCAAACGGTGGGTCAGCGCCGCCGCGCGCTTGGTGGCGCCTTGGGCAGTGCTGATGTACTTGTCGGTTTCCATCCAGCGGCCTTGGGCAATGCGCGTGCTCATCAGCTCCAGCGCGCCGGAAATGCCCGCCAGCAGGTTGTTGAAATCATGGGCCAGACCACCGGTGAGCTGGCCGACCGCTTCCATTTTCTGCGACTGGCGCAGTTTTTCTTCGGCCTGGATCAGCTTGACCGTGCGCTCGGTCACTCGTTGTTCCAGCGTATCGTTGAGCGCGCGCAACGCAGACAGGGCCCGATCGCGCTCGGCCTCGACCGAGCGGCGCGCCTCGACGTCGATCAGCACGCCTGGAAAACGCAGTGGCTGGCCTTGCGCATCGTTCTCGACGCGACCGTTGGCTTCGATCCAGTAGTAGTGGCCGTCGGCCCGGCGCACGCGATACTGATGGGAATAACTGCCACCGCGCTGGATCACTTCATCGATGGCGGCAGCCAAGCCCTCCTGGTCATCGGGATGCACAGTGGCCACGATCGTCTCGAGGCTCAGGCCTTCGCGGCCCAGTTTCGGGTCCAGCCCGAACGCCGCCGCAAACCCCTCATCGACCGCAAAACGATCGGTTGGCAGATGCCAGTGCCACGTCCCGATGATGGCCCCGGCCGCCAGTGCCAGCTGGACGCGCTCGATGTTTTCCCGGGCCACGGCCTCGCTGGCGCGCAGTCGCTCCTCGGCATTACGCCGCTCGGTAACGTCGCTGAAGATGATGGCAATGATGCGCTCGTCGCTGGAACCGAACTTCACCGCCCGCACATCGAACCAGCGCTTGAACGCTTCGGCGTAGTTCTCGAACGTCGCGGGCTCGCCGGTCTTGGCCACATGGCCATAGGTGTCGAACCAGAACTGTTCCAGGTCCGGGGCGAATTCGGTCACCCAACGCCCACGCAGGTTGACCCCGGCCTGGCGCTCGAAGGCCGGATTGGCTTCCAGGAACCGGTAATCGACCGGCAGATCCTGCTCGTCGAACTTGACCTCGACGATGGCAAAGGCCGATTCGATGTTTTCAAGAATCTTGCGGAAGCGCTCTTCGCTTTCGCGCAGCGCGCTTTCGGCAGCGCGTGTGCGGGTCAGGTCGAGCATCGCACCGATCATGCGCACCGCCTGGCCTTCGGCATTGCGGATCACATGGCCGCGGTCGAGCACTTCGGCATAGCTGCCATCGTGCCGCTGGAAACGGTATTCACCGGACCAAGCCGACAGCGTGCCGTCTATCACTGCATGGATGGAAGTGTCGACGCGGGTGCGGTCTTCTGGGTGGATGTGCTCGATCCACCATTCGCCAGTGCCTTCCACTGAAGCCAGAGGATGCCCATAGGCCTGTTCCAGCGCCTCGTTCCACACCACATGGTTGCGGCTCAGGTCCCAATCCCAGATCGCGTCGTTGGTGGCCTTGACGGCCAGGCGGTAACGCTCCTGGGTTTCCTTGAAGCTTTCGAGGGCCGCTCGTTCACGGGCATCACTCGTGGCCTGCGATAGACCTTCAGCGTCATCGCCTGCGAGCTCTGGATGTGGAACCGACGCTTGCAGCTGCTCCAGGGCGGCACGGGTCCGTGCGTCGCCCGGATCGAAGCCTGCTTCCTGCAATACCCGGCGCAGACGCTCGACCTGAGAAGCAGTTGCCACGTTTGTCGTGTGATTCAGAACGCCTCCAACTACCCTATCAAGGTGATATCAATGGTTGCATCGCCATGCCTTATAGGCAGTGGCCTGACCGCACAGTTCCAGACGCAAGCGGTGCCAGAAGGCCAAGGTAGCGACCACAGGCGTTTCGCCAGGCAATGTTCGAGGTGCCGTCAATAGAAGCGATCGCAACAAGATCAATGCACAGTATATTGTGGGTAGAGAGAGGATGGGACGAGAATGCTGGTTCAAGTGACCGGTTAATGGCAGGGGCGGCTGGATTCGAACCAACGCATGGCAGGATCAAAACCTGCTGCCTTACCGCTTGGCGACGCCCCTGTATCCGGTGCAAGAAGTGCCAATTGCTGGCCTCTGCATGAACGAGCGGGAATTTATCAGGTTTCTTTTCCACAGGAAACCCCATGCGCAACAAATATTCTTGAAAAACAGCTGGTTGCTACTCGACGGTACTGCAACGGGTCCCGAACGGTACGGGGATGAACTGTACCGGCCCGGGCCAAGTCCTATCTTCACCACATACTTCCCACGCCAGGCACGGGTGTTCAAGCACCGTGAAGGCACATCTCAAGCCCATCAGGAGGCGCACTGCATGAGCCCTACCCCCTACGTTCCGCCCAAGGTCTGGAAAAACGACGCAGACTCCGGCGGCCAGTTTTCCAAGACCAATCGCCCCACTGCCGGGGCCACCCACGAACAGCCATTGCCGGTGGGCAAGCACCCGCTGCAGCTCTATTCACTGGCGACGCCCAATGGTGTGAAGGTCAGCATCATGCTCGAGGAGCTGTTGGAACTGGGCCACGCCGAGGCTGAATACGATGCCTGGCCGATTCGCATCGGCGATGGCGATCAGTTCTCCAGTGGTTTCGTGGAAATCAATCCGAACTCGAAAATTCCCGCGCTGCTGGACCGCAGCGAAGGCGCAAGCGTGCGGGTGTTCGAGTCGGGATCGATCCTGTTGTATCTGGCGGAGAAATTTGGGGAGTTCCTGCCGGCGGACCCCGTCGCCCGTACCGAAGCGATGAACTGGCTGCTCTGGCAGATGGGCGCGGCGCCTTACCTGGGCGGCGGCTTCGGGCATTTCTACGCCTACGCGCCTGAGAAGCTGGAATACCCAATCAACCGCTTCACCATGGAAGCCAAGCGCCAGCTCGATGTGCTGGACAAGCAATTGGCCCAGACCCGTTATGTGGCCGGTGCTGACTACACCATTGCCGACATTGCTATCTGGCCCTGGTACGGGCAACTGGTGCGCGGCAATCTGTATGACGCGGCGCAGTTTCTGTCGGTCGAGGAGTACCCTCACTTACAGCGCTGGGCCGAGGACATCGCACAACGCGCTGCCGTGCAGCGCGGCCAGCGGGTCAACCGCACCTGGGGCGATGAAGCGACCCAAGTGCCGGAACGGCATAGCGCTGCGGATTTCAAATAACGCTCCCCCTGTAGCAGCGGCGCAAGCCGCGTCCGCCCTCACCCGTCACCTGTAGGAGCGGTCAGCGGCCGCGAAAAGGGCACCGCGCACTGCCTGATCCACCGCGCCGTCCGGTTCGCGGTCACAGACCGCTCCTACAGATCGCCGACAGCCCTGCGCCGCATCACGCCTTGTGCAGGGCATCGGCGTGGTGGAGCGCCGAATGCCCGGTCTTGTCGCTCTTCACCTCGTACTGCGGTTCGTCCCTGGACGCCGGGCGGTGCTTGCCCATGAACTCCACATCCTTGACGTGGACCTTGGTCACCTTGCCGTGGATCTCGCCCGCTTCGGAATTCCAGCGTACCGCATCGCCTACCTTGAATGCATTGCTCACCTGCTCGCCCCTGTTGTGATTGAACACGCGTCAGACAAGTGAGTACGGCCTGCGCCGTTGATTCCAATCAGCTGCCGTTTCATTGGCCGGACGGTACCGCACGCAAGGTGAACTCGGTGATCTCGGACGGTACGCCCAGGCGGATCGGAAAGCCGTTCCACAACCCGCTGCCGTTGCTGACATACAACTGCAGGCCGGCGCGGCGATACAAACCCGAGACGAACCCTTCGTTGGCCCTGGCCACTACCTGGTCGAAGCCGCGAATCATCCCGCCGTGGGTGTGCCCGGAAAGCTGCAGGTCGACCCCGGCAGCGATCGCCTCATCGATCCCCGCAGGTCGGTGGTTGAGCAAGACGATCGGTGCCCCGGCCGGTGCGCCGCGCAGGGCCAGCTCCAGGTCCGGCGCACTGCCGCCGTACTGGGTGGCGACCTTGTCGGTGATACCGGCGATGACCAACTGCCCGCGCGCGTCGCCAACCACTTCATGCTGGTTGATCAGGCTGTGCATGCCGGCTTCGCGGAATCTGGCCATCCAGCCTTCGTTGCCAAAATAGTATTCATGGTTGCCGGGGATGGCGATCACGCCATTGCGGGCGCGCAGTTGCGCCAAAGGCCGCACATCGGTGGCCCGCGCCTGCAAGGTCCCATCGATGAGGTCGCCGGTGATCACCACCAGATCAGGCGCCAGCGCGTTGCTGCGCTTGACCACTTCTTCCACCCAGGGCTCGGGAAACAGCACGCTGATGTGCAGGTCGGACAACTGCACCAGCCGGAAGCCGTCCATCGACGCGGCAAGCCCGGGAATCTCCAGCTCCAGCTGACGCACCTCCGGCACGCGGGTGGCCTGGGCCACGCCAAAACCCGAGACTGCTAGCGCCAGGGCCGCGACGCCGCAGCGCCACTTGGCCAGGGCTTCACGCGACAGGCGATGGCGCCGGACCAGACGGGTGAACAGGATGCCAAGGTCCAGCACCAGCACCAACACGAACAACAGGGCAAACGCGGTGAAGGCCCACCCGGCGCCATAGGCCACCGCGTACGGCACTTCGGGCGAGTACATCGTCCCGGTGAAGGCGAGGATCAACATGTGGTACTTGGACGCGGCCAGCAGTGCCAGGCCGATCAGCACGCGCCAGCCGGTGGCCAGGGGCAGCGGGTAGACGAAGCGCAGCGCAACATACAGGAAGGCGACAGTCGCATAGATATGAAACACAGGGATTCCTCATGGTCAGTGGCACTCTGACAGCTAGCCGCTTCGATGGTTGGTCGGCGAAGTTGCTACAGAACATGTAGGAGCGGTCTGTGGCCGCGAAATGAGCGCCGCGGTACGGCAGATAATACGCAGGGCGCCCTTCGCGGCCGAAGACCGCTCCCAAAGGGGATCGGGTATCCGATCAACTGTCCGGAAACGGAATGGACAACAACCACTCGCGGAAGGCTACCAGCGACGGCAGCTGCTGGTTGTGCGTCGGGTACGCCAGGTAGTACCCGCGCCCGCTTTCCATGGGTTCGAACAAGGTCACCAACTCACCCTGGGCGATCTCGTCCTGCACCAGGATGCGCGGCACCAAGCCGATCCCGATGCCAGCGATGACGGCCTGAATCAGATGCGCGGTGTGCTCGAAGCTCGGCCCCAGACGCATGCTCGGCGACCCTGCCAGCCCGACGCTGGCGAACCAGTCCGACCAGGCGTGGGGGCGCGACACTACACCCAGCAACAGCTGCCGAGCGGCGTCCTGCACCGACACGTGCGCATGCCCAGGCAGGGCCCTGGGGCTGGCCACCACCACCAGCTTCTCCGAAAGCAGCCGGTGCGCCATATAGCCCGGCCACTGCCCCGACCCCGCGCAGATGATCGCGCTCATGTCCTGCGCGCCTTCGGACAGGTCCCCACCCACGATTCGCGAATGGATATGCACCAGGCTGCCGGGATGGCGAGCGTAGAAATCGCCCATCCGCGGCATCAGCCATTTGGAAGCGAAGGTCGGCAGCACCGCCAGGTGCAGGGTATCGGCCTCGGCACGGTGCGAAATGGTCTGCAGGGTAGCGCCACGAATGCGCGCCAGCGCTCCGGCCAGTTCGTGCTGATACAGCGCGCCCGCCGCCGTCAGCTCGATGTGCCTGCCGTCACGCCTGAACAGCATCACTTCCAGCAGCGCTTCGAGCGCCTGCACCTGTCGGCTCACTGCACTCTGGGTCAGGGCCAACTCGGCCGCCGCCCGAGTGAAACTGCCGTGGCGGCCGGCCGCTTCGAACGCCAGCAACAACGACATGGAGGGCGTGAGCCGTCTGGGATTCATTCATTGAACTCATGCAAAAACCGAAGGATATACGTTTGCCAGCTCGTCGTGCATTCGCGAAAATACGTCCACACCCCCTGTGTTGCAAGCAACCTGCAGCATGGGCAGGCCTGTCTCTGCAGAGCGACCGCGGTAAGCAGTGCCCACCGCCAGCCCGCATATTTCGAATGCAGACCCTTCAAACCAGCCGGATACCGCCTGCCATGATCGCCGAACTGTCCCGCCAGAAAGCCCCTCTTGCGCCCTACCAGGCACTGCTGCGCCAGCTCGAAGGTGCGGGTTTCCAGGGCGAGATCGTCGACGACTACGCCACCCGCACGGTCCTGGCCACCGACAACTCTATCTACCAGCGCCTGCCCCAGGCAGCGGTGTTTCCCCGGCATGAGGCCGACGTGCAGTTGCTGGCGCGCCTGGCCAGCCAGCCGGAACACCGCGGCGTGGTACTGACCGCACGCGGCGGCGGTACTGGCACCAACGGCCAGTCGCTGACCGATGGCCTGGTGGTGGATCTCTCCCGGCACATGAACCAGGTGCTGGAGATCAACGTCGAGCAGCGCTGGGTGCGAGTGCAGAGCGGCGTGGTCAAGGACCAGCTCAATGCGGCCCTGAAACCCCACGGCCTGTTCTTCGCACCGGAGCTGTCGACCTCGAACCGCGCAACCATTGGCGGCATGATCAACACCGACGCCAGCGGCCAGGGCAGCTGCACCTACGGCAAGACCCGCGACCACGTGCTGGAACTGACCACCCTGTTGCTGGGTGGCGAGCGCCTGCACAGCCATACCCTCGATGCCGCGCAATTGCAGGCTAATCGGGTTGGCGACGGGCGGATCGCCGAAGTCTATCGCTGCGCATCGACCATCGCCGACGAGCAGGCCGAGCTGATCGACGCGGTGTTTCCCAAGCTCAACCGCTGCCTCACCGGCTACGACCTGGCCCACCTGCGCGAGGCCGACGGGCGCTTCAACCTGAACAGCGTGCTGTGCGGTTCGGAAGGCTCGCTGGGCTTCATCGTCGAGGCCAAGTTGAACGTGCTGCCGATCCCCAAGCATTCGATCCTGGTGAACGTGCGCTACGCCGGCTTCATGGACGCGCTGAACGATGCCAACGCATTGATGGCGCACCAGCCGCTGTCGATCGAAACCGTCGACTCCAAAGTCCTCTTGCTGGCGATGAACGACATCGTCTGGCATGGCGTGGCCGAATACTTCCCCACTGACGCACAGGCGCCGACCCTGGGCATCAACCTGGTGGAATTCAGCGGCGACGACCTGGACGTGGTCGAGCAGCGTGTCGAGCAGTTCATCGCCCACTTGCAGCAGGACACCACGGTACGGCGCCTGGGGCACACCCTGGCGGTCGGCGCCCTGGCGGTGGGGCGCGTGTATGCCATGCGCAAGCGGGCGGTCGGCCTGCTCGGCAATGTCCAGGGCGAGGCCCGGCCGCAGCCGTTCGTCGAGGACACCGCGGTCCCGCCGCACAACCTGGCGGCCTACATCGGCGAATTCCGCGCCCTGCTCGACAGTCACGGCCTGCAATACGGCATGTTCGGCCATGTCGATGCCGGGGTGCTGCACGTGCGGCCGATCCTGGACATGAAGGATCCGCGCCAGGCGGCCCTGATCCGGCCCATTTCCGATCAGGTCGCGGCCCTCACGCAGCGCCACGGCGGCTTGCTCTGGGGCGAGCACGGCAAAGGCCTGCGCTCGCAATACGTGCCCGAGTATTTCGGCGAGCTGTACCCTGCCCTGCAGGCGCTCAAGGCCGCCTTCGACCCGTTCAACCAGCTCAACCCCGGCAAGATCGCCACGCCGGCCAGCGTCGCCAGTGCGCGCCTGACCCAGGTCGACGAGGTGACCCTGCGCGGCGAGCTGGATCGCCGCATCGACGAACGCGTCTGGCGCAGCTACGACAGTGCGTTGCACTGCAACGGCAACGGTGCCTGCTACAACTTCGATCCGAACGACGCCATGTGCCCGTCATGGAAAGCCACACGCAACCGCATTCATTCGCCCAAGGGACGTGCCTCGCTGATCCGCGAATGGCTGCGCCTGCAGGGCCTGCACGGCGCCAACGTACTGCACACCGCCAGCGGCAGCCTGTTCGAACGCGCCCGCAACAGCCTGGCCCGGCGAATGGGCCGCGAAGATTTTTCCCATGAGGTCTACGACGCCATGGCCGGTTGTCTGGCCTGCAAGTCGTGCGCAGGACAGTGCCCGGTGAAGGTCAACGTACCGGAATTCCGCTCGCGCTTTCTGCAGCTCTACCATGGCCGCTACCTACGGCCGCTGAAGGACTACCTGATCGGTTCGCTGGAATTCAGCATTCCGTACCTGGCACGCTTTCCAAGGGCCTACAACGCGGTCATGTCGTTCTCGCCGGTGCGTCATGCGCTGCAACACGTGGCCGGCATGGTCGACAGCCCGTTGCTCAGCCTGGTCGATTTCCAGGCTCACTGCCGGGACTGGAACGTACGCCCGGCGAGCGCCGAGCAGCTCGCCCGGCTGACCACCGAGCAGCGTCAGCGCAGCGTGGTCCTGGTGCAGGATGCCTTCACCCGTTACTTCGACACGCCGGTCATGGCCGACTGGCTAGAACTGATCGCACGACTGGGTTTCGACATCTACCTGGCGCCCTTCGCGGCCAACGGCAAGCCGCTGCAGGTACAGGGCTTTCTAGGTGCCTTCGACAAGGCCGCGCGGCACAATGCGCAGTCGTTGCGCCAGCTTCAGGCAAGCGGTATCGCCTTGGTAGGCCTGGACCCGGCCATGACCCTGGTGTATCGCCAGGAGTACGCCAAGACCCTGGGCCAGGACAACGCCCCTACCGTACTGTTGCCTCAGGAATGGCTTGCCCAGGTGCTGCCACAGACCGAGCAGCCCGGCACCGCCGGGGTCTACCAGCTGTTGCCGCACTGCACCGAGAAAACCAACGAGCCTGGCAGCATCACCCATTGGCAACAGGTGTTCAGCCGCCTGGGCGCGACCCTGCAGGTGCTGGCGAGTGGCTGTTGCGGCATGTCCGGGACCTATGGCCACGAAGCGCGCAATGTCGCCACCTCCAAGGTCATCTACGGGCAGTCCTGGCAGCCGTTGCTGGCCCGTTATCATGACGCTGGCAATCTGCTTGCCGACGGTTACTCCTGCCGCAGCCAGGTCAAGCGCGAAGAAGGTCACACGGTCCGTCACCCGCTGCAGGCACTGCTCGAACACGTGAGAAAAAACACCGTTTGAAAACGCTGGCGAGCCTGACGCTGGTGGCTATGCTCCGGTAGACTAGCGGTCCGATTGGCCCCGCATGCTCGCTTGCGCAAACAGGAATTTCACGGATGTCGGTTCAGGCTCGCAACAACGTGGTGATCAAGGGCCAAGGTCCGTTGACGCTGGTGTTCGCCCACGGTTTTGGCTGCGACCAGAACATGTGGCGGCTGGTCGAGCCGACCTTTGCCAAGCATTACCGGACAGTGCTGTTCGACATGGTCGGCTGCGGCAATTCGGATGTCGGCGCCTACGACATCGACAAGTACTCGACACTGGCGGGCTACGCCGACGACATCGTCGAGATCATTCAGGAGTTCGGCGAGGGCCCGGTGGTGTTCATCGGCCATTCGGTCGGCGCGATGGCCGGCGCCATGGCCGCCAACCGCAGCCCCGGACTGATCGGCGCCCATGCCATGGTTGGCCCATCGCCCTGCTACATTACCGATGCGGACTACCCCGGCGGCTTCAGCCGCGACGATATCGACGCCCTGCTCGCGACCCTCGAAAGCAACTATCTGGGCTGGTCCAGTGCCATGGCGCCGAGCATCATGGGCAATCCCGAACACCCGGAACTGGGCGTCGAGCTGACCAACAGTTTCTGCCAGACCGACCCCGACATCGCCAAGCGTTTTGCCCGCGTCACCTTCCTCACCGACAGCCGCACGGACGTGCGCGCGCTACGCGAGCCGGTGCTGGTGATCCAGTCTTCGGACGACTTCATCGCGCCCAAAGCCGTTGGCCAGTACCTGACCGAAGCAATCACCGACTGCCGGATGGTCGTCATCGAGAACGAAGGCCACTGCCCGCACCTTAGCCAGCCTGCAGCCTGCATCGGCGCCATCGAGGCGTTCCTGACCCAGACCTACGGCCGCTTGCCGGCATGATCGCCGAGCCCCCAGGCATCCCCGATGCCGAGGCGCTCTACCAGCAAGCGCCATGCGCCCTGCTGCTGACCGACAACAAGGGCTTGATTCTCAAGGTCAACCAGACCTTCTGCCACTGGCTGGGCTACACCCGCGAACAGCTGATCGGGGTGCGCAAGCTGCAGGAGCTGCTGACCGTTGGCGGCCGCATCTTCTATCAAACGCACTGGATGCCGTTGCTGGTGATGCAGCGCTCGATTGCCGAGGTCAAGCTGGACTTCCTGACGGCCACCGGCAAGGTCACGCCGATGGTGCTCAATGCCAGTCGCCGCGATCACTGCGGCGAGGTATTCGACGAGATATCGGCGTTCATCGTCGCCGACCGAATCCGTTTCGAACAGGAACTGCTGCAAGCCAAGCGGCAGGCCGAAGACGCCCTGCAGCGTCATGTCGCGCTCGAGCACGAACTCAATCGGCAACGTGAACTGGCCGTCGACCGCGCCCTGTTCGCCGAGCAGATGATCGGCATCGTCAGCCACGACTTGCGCAACCCGCTGCAAGTGGTATCCATGGCTGCGCAGTATCTGCGTTCGCTGGACATGTCCGAGCGCCAGAGCGCGATGCTGGGTCATATCAGCGACGCCACCGCCCGTTCGCAGCGGCTGATCAACGATCTTCTCGACTTCACCCAGGCTCGCATCGGCCAGGGCCTGGCCGTCAGCCGTGCGCCGGTGCAGCTGGACCGTGCCATTGCCGCCGCCGTGGATTCACTGCGCCTGCTCTACCCGCAACGGACGATCGTCTTCAGCGCCAGCGACGAAGCGCTGTTCTGCCAGGCCGATGCAGACCGTCTGGCACAGCTGCTGGGCAATCTGGTGTCCAATGCCATGACCTATGGCGATGGCACCACTCCGATCGAGGTGCGAGTCGCGGCCGCCCAGGGCGCGGTCGAGATCACCGTGCACAATCAGGGCAAAGCGATCGACGAAGCGCAGTTGAGCTCGATATTCTCGCCCATGACGCGGGGCTCCGAAGCGGGTCGCGAAGTCCGTAGCGTGGGCCTTGGCCTGTTCATCGTCAGCGAGATCGCCAAGGCCCACGGTGGCATAGTCGAGGTGGTCTCCAGCGCCGAGGCCGGCACCACCTTCACCACCCGGTTTCCCGCCTACGCGTCGGCCGGCCACTGACCAAAGGCCGAGTTGTTCAGCGCGGCTCGTGAATGGGGCAGCCGTTGTGCTGGGCGCGAAAGCCTGCGGACATTTCATAGGTCGGCTTGCGCACGCGCATGACGCCACCCAGAGGACGGTGCGCGGCCAGCCCGTGCCACGGGCTGAATGACATCTGCTCGTTGATGGTCTGAATAGCCTCTTCGCTCCAGGCCGCCTGCGCCGGCACCTCGATACGCGCCACGGTGACGTAGGGGCTCAGCTCTTCGGACCAGACTTTCGAAGCGTCCTCGATCGGCATTTCGTCGAGATCGGTGGCCAGTTGGATACGCACTTCCCACGTACCCCCATGGCTTGCAAAATAATGACTGACCGCTTCACGCAGGCCGTCCGGTTTATCGTCCAGGTCGACGGCTTGATCCGTCAACTCGGTCAGCGACGGTGCCACCGGCACCACCGCCAGCTTGGCGTAATGCTCGCCATACAGGAACGGCACCACACTGTAGAAGGTTTCACCGAGCACATGGGTCAGCGGATGCCCACCCATGCTCTTCAGCGTGCCGCTCTCGCCGCCCATGGTTTCGATCACCGACTCCACACCGCGCAGAAGCGCCGAAAAGGCTTTCTTCAGGCCCGGACCTTTGTCGGTGGTCTTGGCCAGCAGCTTGAGATTCTTCAGGAAAGCCTTGGGCGTGGCTGCCGTGAACGCCTTGGCGTTCTGCATGACGAAATCCTGGGTGACGTCCCCCTCGCTGCCCGGCAAACGAGCACCCTCTACCCCGACGATCTTCAAGCCAAGGCCCCGTGGGGTCGAAACCTTGTCGTCCAGCAGATCACCGGGATTGGTGGAAAAACGCATTACCACAGGCAACCTTCCAGGGGTGGCAAAAGCCCCCTGCGCCAACGGCGCAGGAAGACCATCGAGCACCGTGACGTGCCCGCGTACCAACCCATGAGCCTTGGCATGCACGCCACGCAACGCGTGGCCGCCGTCTTCGAACGTGGTGTCCAGAATGCTGCGCATCACTTCCGTCAGCTGTCGGCTGGTGTCTTCCTCGTCGTCGGGCACCTGCTCGAATGAGGGCTGAAACACCAGTGGAGTGACGGTCAGTCGATTGCCTGGCAATTGACTGTCTGGATATTGAGTGTCTGAAGAATGGCTCATGTGCACACCTCGGCTCGGTTCAGGTCTTTATCACGGTGGATGTTCTTGTTATTTGGCCAGGTCGGCTTTCAGACGCTCACCGGCATAGGCCTGCGCTTCTTCGGCTTTTTTCACCACGGCTGCGGTGCCGAAGAATTCGTGGGTCACGCCTGGATAGACCTTGCGCTCGACGCTGACACCTGCAGTACGCAGCGCCTGTTCCAGCTGGGCACCATCGTCACGCAGTGGGTCGATTTCGGCGTTGATCACGGTCACCGGTGGCAGGCCCTTGAGGTCGGCATGCACCAGGTCGATACGTGGATCCTTCACGTCGGCCGGACCCTTGGTCACGTTGTCGATGAACCACAGCATCATCGGACGGTTGAGGGGCATGGCGTCGGCGTATTTGCGATAGGACTCGGTTTCGGTGTTGGACTGAGCAACGGGATAAACCGACAGCACGTGCTTGGGCGCGGTCAAACCGGCCTTGTGTGCGGCCACGGCGGTTGCCACGGCTAGGTTGCCGCCGGCGCTTTCACCGGCCAGTGCCAGGCGCTTCGCGTCACCGTTGACGGAGGCGGCGTTCTTGCTCAACCAGCGATAGGCAGCCAGTGCATCATCGTGAGCTGCGGGGAATTTGTTTTCGGGCGCGCGGCGGTAGTCCACGGAGACGACCACGGCATTGGCTTGCTTGGAGATCCCGCGAGCGCCGCCGTCATACACCTTGCGATCGGCAAACACCCAGCCACCGCCGTGGAAATACAGGACCACCGGGAACGGGCCGGTGCCTTCAGGCGTGTAGACGGTTGCTGGCAAAGAGCCTGCGGCGCCAGGTACGGTGATGTCACGGGTGGTGACGCCGGGGACCAGTACAGTCGGGGTGCTGTCGCGTTTCTCATCGGCGAGCACGCCTTTCACGGCGTCGGCGATGGTAGGTTGCTGCCGTGCCTCGACTGCCGTGATCTTCTCCACGGCCTTGGCATCGAAGCTGGCGAATTTGTTCAGGACGGTCTGCATGTCCGAATCGGTACGGAACATGCTCTTGGTGCCGCTCACGGCGAGTTCGGAAACCGAGCGTTTTTCTGGATCGCGAGCGCAACCGCTCAACGCCATTGCCACGCCGGCGGCGCACAGCGCTACCATCCATTTGCGGTCAGTCTTGATCATTGTTATTGCCTCGCACGAGAGTGGGAACGTTACGAAATATCAGGCCGCTGATAGCAACTTGATGTTCCAAAATTCCCGACTCGCGCCAGACGAACGGTTAATCCACTAAATACCGCGACCCCTGTTGCTACTCTCGGGAATCACTCTGCACACCGTCCCGTAGGAGCGGCCAGTGGCCGCGAACCAGGCACCGCGGTCCAGCAAACAATCGCGGGGCCCTTTTCGCGGCCACAGACCGCTCCCACACCGGCATTTACAGCGGATTACGCGTTGGCATCCCAGGCACGGTCACCGGAGGCGTCCTTGATACGCGTCGGCAGGCCCATGGCGTCGAGCGCCCTGAGGAACGGCTCGGCCGGCAGCTCTTCGACGTTGGCCATGCGCTGCACGTCCCATTCGCCGCGGGCGACCAACAGGGCTGCAGCCACGGGCGGCACACCCGCGGTGTAGGAAATACCCTGGCTGTCGGTTTCGGCGTAGGCGTCTTCGTGGTCCGCAACGTTGTAGATGAACATTTCGTGCGGCTGGCCGTTGCGAGTGCCTTTGACCAGATCGCCGATGCAGGTCTTGCCGGTATAGCCCGGTGCCAGCGACGACGGATCCGGCAGGACTGCCTTGACCACCTTGAGCGGCACCACCTGCAGGCCTTCGGCAGTCGTCACCGGCTGCTCGGACAGCAGACCGAGATTCTTCAGCACCGTGAACACATTGATGTAATGCTCACCGAAGCTCATCCAGAAGCGCACGTTGGGCACATCGAGATTCTTCGACAACGAATGCACTTCGTCATGCCCGGTCAGGTAAAGGTTCTGCGAACCCACTACCGGCAGGTCATCGGTGCGTTTGACTTCGAACATGGTGTTGCTGGTCCACTGGCTGTTCTGCCAGCTCCAGACCTGCCCGGTGAACTCGCGGAAATTGATTTCCGGATCGAAATTGGTGGCGAAATACTTGCCGTGGGAGCCAGCATTGACGTCGAGGATATCGATCGAATCGATCCGATCGAAATGCTGTTGCTGCGCCAGCGCGGCATAGGCATTGACCACGCCTGGATCGAAGCCCACACCCAGAATGGCCGTCACGTTTTTCTGCTGGCACTCTTCCAGGTGTTTCCACTCGTAGTTGCCATACCAGGGCGGCGTTTCACAGACCTTGCCCGGTTCTTCGTGGATGGCGGTGTCCAGGTAGGCCACGCCGGTGTCGATGCAGGCACGCAGTACCGACATGTTCAGAAAGGCGGAACCGACGTTGATGACGATCTGCGATTCGGTTTCCACGATCAGCGCCTTGGTCGCCTCGACATCCAGCGCATCGAGCGCGAAAGCCTTGATGTCGGCGGGCTGCTTGAGGCTGCCCTTGGCCTTGACGCTGTCGATGATGGCCTGGCATTTGGAGATGTTGCGCGACGCGATGGCAATACGACCAAGTTCATCGTTGTGCTGCGCGCACTTGTGGGCCACCACCTTGGCAACACCTCCTGCACCAATGATAAGAACGTTCTTCTTCAATTTATTCACTTCTCCTCGGCTGTCCGCTCACGAAAGGCTGGACAGGTAGTCTTCGAACCCAAACTCACGAACCACCTCGACTGTACCGTCGAGTTGTTTCACTACGATGGACGGCATCTTCAAGCCGTTGAACCAGTTTTTCTTGACCATGGTGTAGCCCGCCGCGTCGACGAACGACAGGCGATCACCGATGGCCAGAGGGCGCTCGAACGGGTATTCACCGAAAATATCCCCGGCCAGGCAGGATTTTCCGCACACCATGTAGGTGTGTTCGCCGCTGCTGGGCGCAAGCTTCGCATTGAGCCGGTAGATCAGCAGGTCGAGCATGTGCGCTTCGATCGAGCTGTCGACCACGGCCAGGTGCTTGCCGTTGTAGAGGGTGTCGAGCACGGTGACTTCCAGCGAGGCACTGTTGGTGATCGCCGCCTCGCCAGGCTCCAGGTACACCTGCACGCCGTACTTCTGCGAAAAGGCCTTGAGCCGGGCGCAGAACTCGTCCAGAGCATAGCCTTCGCCGGTGAAATGAATGCCGCCACCGAGGCTGACCCATTCGACCTTGTGCAGCAGGTGACCGAAGCGCTCTTCGATGGTCCCCAGCATCTGGTCGAACAGGGCGAAATCACCGTTCTCGCAGTTGTTGTGGAACATGAAGCCGGAGATCTGCTCGATCACCGTCTCGACCTTGGCTGGGTCCCATTCGCCCAGGCGGCTGAACGGACGCGCCGGATCGGCCAGCAGATAGTCGGAACTGCTCACCTGCGGGTTGACCCGCAGACCGCGGGTCTTGCCTTGGGACGCCTGGGCGAAACGCTGCAGTTGGCCGATCGAGTTGAAGATGATCTTGTCGCAGTTGGCGAGCATCTCCTCGATCTCGTCGTCGGCCCAGGCCACGCTGTAGGCGTGGGTTTCGCCGGCGAACTTCTGCCGACCCAGCTTGAGCTCGTACAGGGACGACGACGTGGTGCCGTCCATGTACTGCTCCATCAGGTCGAACACCGACCAGGTGGCGAAGCACTTGAGCGCCAGCAACGCCTTGGCCCCGGAGTGTTCACGCACGTAGGCGATCTTCTCCAGGTTGCCCAAGAGCTTCTGTTTGTCGATGAGGTAGTACGGCGTATTGATCATTTCGAGGCCCCAGGCATGGCCAGCCAAAAAAAGGACCCGCATTGTGCCCGCAGTTACCCCGGACCGAAAGAGCAGCCGTCCAATTTCCAACCGCACCCACCGCCGACGCGGCTTGCGTTCAGCGAATCTTGCGGCGGGCCAGAAAGCCGCCGACCAAGCCGGTCGCGCAGCCGATCAGCAGGCCACCGACGTGCGCGCCATTGGCGATTTCGCCGAAGCCCAGCACGCTGACCAACCCGCTCATGCACAGCGCCAGCCACACCAGCATCATCACCAGCACGCCGCGCGGCAGGCGGTAGATCGGGTTGGGCGCCAGCCACTGGTACAGCCAGCAGTGCCCCAGCAAGCCATACAGCACGCCCGACAAACCGCCAAACAGACTGGGCCCGCTGACCAGGTACTGGACCACGTTGGAGACCAGGCTGAACGACAGGGTCAGACCGATCAGGTTGATGCGCCCCTGCAGCGCCTCGATGCGTCGCCCAAGCTCCCAGTACCACAAGGCATTCATCGCCAGATGCAACAAGCCGAAATGAATCAGCATGGGGCTGAACAGCCGCCACCACTGGCCGCTGGCCAAGGTATCGGCCAAGGGCGTGAAATAGATGTATTCACCGTTGACCTGAAAATCGAGAAAGGTCAGCCAGCGCAGGTTACTCAGGTTCTCGCCCAGAAGCGTCAACCCCGCCACCACCAGACAGGCCAGCAGCACCAGGGCGGTGGCGGGGCTGGACTTGAGCTGCTGGGCAAACCCCGGACCGCGCACCGGCGCATGCCGCGCCATCAATTCAGGATCGACCTCGGCATTGCCCTCAGGGTAGCGCTGGTACAGCTCGCGAACATCCTGGGCCAGACGCTCGTCGGGTACCCACAACACTTGACTGCCCTGCTCCTCGCTGACGCGATGGGGCACCTTCAGACGCCTCAACAGGCCCACGAAGCCACTCAGATCGGTGTTCAACGGCAGACGCATTACAGCAATTGCACTCATCAAAACGCCTCCGGGCGCTCGACCTCGACCCACGCGAACTTGCGCGGATCGATGCGGGTTTCCTGATCCAGGCGGTACGCCACCAGTTTGCCGTACAGCACCGCGCTGTAGTCCAGGCAGGCCAGGTTCGGGCGTATCGCCGCCGGTCGCCCGCTGCGCCAGTAGTGACCGACGAACAGCAATGGCTCGTCGACCCCATAACGCAGCAGAGCGCTTTTCTGTTCCGGACTCAACGGCGCGCAGGCTACATCGTCAGGCAGTGCATCGGGCTGGAATACCACGTCGCCGTAGGTTTGCGGGTTGTCTTCCCAGAACTTGGTGCGAAAGAACGCACGGCTCAGGCCATCGGCGCCCGTCAGCGTCAGGCCGTCGGGCAAGCGCATGTCGGTGCCGCGCAACAGCCGATCGAAGACCTGGCAGGCAAAGCTGCCCTTGACCGCCGATGCCTGGAGAAAATGGGCGTCGATGCAGCCATCCGGGTGCTGGCGGCGCAAAGGTTCGATCAGGCCGGCATCCCAGCACGCGTGCACCAGGCGAAAGCGCTCGGCATCAATGAACAGCGGCAACTCGTAGAACCAGCCGAGGAAATCGTGCCAGTCGCCGGGGTGGTGGGCGAACTGGTCCAGCGTCGCCTGGAGCAGACGCTCGTGCCGCGGCACGTGCTCGCGCACGTACTGCTTGCCGCTGCCGGGCAATGCCGGGGTGCTCCAGCCCAATGCATTGAACTCGTGATTGCCCATGATGCAGCGCGCCTGATCGGCCTCGACCATGTCGTGGACAATGTGCAGCGACTCGCGGATACGCGGCCCGCGGTCGATGATGTCGCCCAGGAACAGCGCCTGGCGCGAAGCATGCCGCCACACGCCGCCCTGCTTGTGATAGCCCAGCCGGTCGAGCAGATGTTCGAGGGTATGCGCGCATCCGTGCACATCGCCGATCAGGTCATAACTTCGCGCCGGGTCAAGCATCAATCGCCTCCGGTATTGCCGAGCCGGCTGCCCCAGCCGAGTTTGGTCCGGCACACTTCGTAGTAGTTGTGGTCCAGGGGGTGGATCAGGCGCAGTTTCTGCGATTTCTTGCGCACCGTGACGGTGTCGCCCGGAGCGCAGGTGAAATGGTTCTGGCCATCGCATGAAACCTGCGGGTAGATCTGCATGTTCTTTGAGACAACGATTTTCATCTCGCTGTTGCCGTCGACGACGATCGGCCGACCCGAGAGGGTGTGCGGGTACATGGGCACGATCACGATGGCATCGAGCTTGGGATGCATGATCGGCCCACCCGCCGACAGCGCGTAGGCGGTGGAGCCGGTCGGCGTGGCCAGGATCAGGCCGTCGGCCTTCTGGCTGCAGACGAACTGGCCGTCGATGTAGATCTCGAACTCGATCATGCGGGTCGACTTGCCGGGGTGAAGTACCACATCGTTGAGCGCGTCGCCCTGGCCAATGGCCTCGCCATGGCGGCGAACCTCGGCCTCGAGCAGAAAACGGTTTTCGACCAGGTAGTGACCATCGAGCACCTCGGCCACCTTGACCTCGAGCTCGTCGGGGCGGATGTCGGTAAGAAACCCCAGGCTGCCGCGGTTGATCCCCAGCACCGGCGTGTTGTGTCGCGCCAGTGCCCGCGCTGCGCCCAGCAGGCTGCCGTCGCCGCCGACCACGATGACCAGGTCGCAGACCTCGCCCAGCATCTTGCGCGATGACGTCTGCAGGTTGTGCCCCGGCAGCACTTCGGCGATCGTGTCCTCGAGAATGACATGCATGTGCCTGTCCAGCAGGAAGCGCTTGAGGCGGCGAATGGTATCGAGCACCTGCGAGCTGCCGAGGCGGCCAATGATACCGATGTTGCGAAATTGCTCCATGAGGCTCCTGCTCGGGTCTGGTCTGGCTATCGGGATGCGCCAGGCACATTCCACAACGCTGTCGCGCAACCGCCGGTTGCGGACACAAATACGGATCTGGATTATGGAGTAAAGCCGTTGCCGCACAAAACCCTTTCCACCACCGCGCCATTGACCGGGACCGTCCCATGAATCCATTCGCTGCCCTTGCCGACTTTCCGCGCCGCCTGCGCCAGCCCCAAGTGCGCGACCTGGCGTGGGTCATCCTCGCCCCACCCCTGCTGCACACGGCGCCCTGGCAGCAACGTCATCCACTGGCAGGCAGCACCTGGGCCGAACGGCCCGAGCACCTGCAGGCGTGGCTGAACGGTCTGGACGACGCCAGCCAACCGCTGCTCGACTGGCTGGCGCAGGCCCCTACCCGGCGCCTGGGCCTCTACTACGAACGCCTCTGGCAGTTCGCCCTGCAGCAGGCTCCCGGTATCGAGCCGCTGGCGGCCAACCTGCCGATCCGTCGTGACAAGCACACCCTGGGCGAGCTCGACATGGTGATCCGCGACCGCGACGGGGTGCATCATCTGGAACTGGCGATCAAGCTCTACCTGGGCCCGGTGGCCGCCGACGGTCGCGATGTTTTCCAGTGGCTGGGTCCCAACAGCCAGGATCGGCTGGGTCGCAAGCTGACCCACCTGACCGAGCACCAGTTGCCCATCTCCACCTCCAGCGAGGGTCGCGAGGCCATGCTGGCCCTGGGCATCGAGCAGTTCGACGCGCACCTGTGGCTCGGCGGCTATCTGTTCTATCCCTGGCCCGGTCAGGCCCAGTCACCCGAGCACGCCCACCCGGATCATCTGCGCGGCAGCTGGGTGCATCAGCGCGACTGGCCCATTTTCGTCGAGCAACGCCCGGAGGGTCGCTGGCAGCCGTTGCCGCGCGATGCCTGGCTGGCGCCGGCACGCCTCGCCGCCGCCGACGCCTGGGCACCCGATCAGCTCAAGGCCTGGATGCAGCAACTGGACCCGCTCGCCGCAGCGCAGATGCTCGTGCGCCTGACCCGCGACGACCACGGCGACTGGCAGGAAGCCGAACGGGTTTTCCTGGTCGCCGATGCCTGGCCGGCCCTGCCGGGCGTGTGAATCGCAGGGGCGGCTAAAGATGTCCATGGCCGGCCCGATACCCTGTGCATGACCGCCCGAGTAGTCACCCGATGAACTGGAGAAACACCCACGCCCGCTATGGCAGCCTGTCTATCGCCCTGCACTGGTCGATGCTGGTCCTGTTGGCCGCCACCTATGCCTGCATCGAGCTGCGTGGCCAGTTCGTCAGAGGCAGTGGCGCACGCGCGCTGATCGTGCAGTTCCACTTCATGCTGGGCCTGAGCGTGGGGCTGCTGGTCTGGCTGCGTCTGCTGGTGCGCAGCCTGGGTGTCACGCCGCGCATCGTGCCGCCGCTGCCGGTGTGGCAGACGCGTCTGGCGAGCCTGATGCACGCCGCACTCTACGCACTGATGATCGGCCTGCCGCTGCTGGGCTGGCTGATCCTCAGCGCACAGAACAGGTCCGTATCGTTCTGGGGCATCGAACTGCCCCACCTGATCGCCGAGGACCGCGACCTCGGCGGACGCTTGCAGGAATGGCACATGAGCATTGCCGGCTGGGGCTATTGGTTGATCGGCCTGCACGGCGTGCTGGGCCTGGCCCACCATTACCTGCGCCATGACAACACCCTGCGACGCATGCTGCCGCACCGCGACTGACCGTTCAGGTGGCGGCGCGCCATCCCTGCAAGCCACCGGTGTGCACGAACACCAGACGACAACCCGGCCGCAGCGAGCCTGCCGCACAGGCATCGCGCAAGGCCCACAGCGCCTTGGCCGTGTACACCGGCTCCAATGGAATGCCCGACTCGGCTTCACAGGCGTGCATGAACGCGAGCAGTTCGCTGTCCATCCTGGCAAAGCCGCCACGACTAGCGTCGATCAAGCTATGACCCCTCTCGCCACACAGTGCATTGACCTGCTCGCTCACGCCATGCTTCGGCCCTACCGCCACCGCCCCGTACACCCAGCGGCGGCCGGCTTCGGCGAGGACCAGGCCAGCCAATGTCGTACCGGTACCCACGGCCAGCCACCATCCATCGAAATCGTCCCACCCCATGTCTGCGAGCTGCGCCTGCACCTGCAAGGGCAGGACGGCGCAGCCCTTGGCCCCCAGCAGCCCACCGCCGCCCTCGGGTACCGGCCGCAGATCGGGGTAGCGTGCCTGCCAGGGGGCCCAGAAGTCGTCCCGGTGGCGCTGACGATAGCCCTCGTAACCCAGCCAGTGCAGCTCCATGCCCCATTGCTGCAAGTCGCTCACGGTCGGCGTGGCCTGAGCATGGCCGCGCAGCAGCCCGACCGTGCGCAGGCCCAGGCGCTTGCCGGCGGCAGCCAGGGCATGCAGGTGATTGGAATGGGCCCCGCCCAGGCTGATGATGCCGCTGCAGCCACTGGCCTGGGCGGCCAGCAGGTGATGCTGCAACTTGAATGCCTTGTTGCCGCTGATGAGCGGGTCGACGAGGTCCAGGCGCAGCACGGCAGCCTCTATGCCGGCCGCGCCGAGCCAGGAAAGTCGCAAGGGTTGCAGCGGTGCACGCGGTAGATCGAGAAGCATGGATGCCTGGCCAGCCAAAGGAAACGAAGAGGGCCGCGTCGGGTCCGGCGCGGCAGCCGATTCTACAGCACCGCCGCCAGGCGCGAGCCTTGATCGATGGCCCGTTTGGCGTCAAGTTCGGCGGCCACGTCGGCGCCGCCGATAAGGTGCACGTGCTGCCCGGCTTCGCGCAGCCCCTGCTCCAGCTCGCGCAACGGATCCTGCCCTGCGCAGATCACTACGTTGTCCACTGGCAGCACCCGTGGCTCGCCCCCGGCGACCCGAACGTGCAGGCCGTCGTCGTCGATCTTCAGGTACTCGACGCTGTTGACCATGCGCACGCCCTTGTTCTTCAGACCGGCGCGATGGATCCAGCCAGTGGTCTTGCCCAGGCCGTCGCCCACCTTGCCGGCCTTGCGCTGCAGCAGATACACCTCGCGCGCCGGTGCATGGGTCTGCGCCGCAACCCCGGCCACGCCACCGCGGGCCTGCAGCGTCAGGTCGATACCCCATTCCTGCCAGAAGGCCTCGCGATCGAGGCTGGTGAACGGCCCCTGATGCACCAGGAACTCGCTGACGTCGAAGCCGATGCCACCGGCGCCGATCACCGCCACACGTGGGCCCACGGGCCGCCTTTCGAGCAGCACGTCGAGGTAGCCGAGCACCATGGGGTGGTCGATGCCCGGGATGTCGGGCAGCCGCGGGGCAATCCCGGTGGCCAGCACGATCTCGTCGAAGCCACCCTTGACCAGCGCAGCGACATCGACCCGCGCACCCAGGCGCACGTCGACGCCGAGGCGGGTCAGCCGACGATCGAAATACCGCAGGGTTTCGTTGAATTCTTCCTTGCCGGGAATGCGCTTGGCCACGTTGAACTGACCGCCGATTTCATCACGGGAATCGAACAGGGTCACCGCATGTCCGCGCTCGGCCGCCACGGTCGCTGCGGCCAGCCCTGCCGGCCCGGCGCCGACCACAGCGATCCGGCGCACCTGAGTCACGGGCAGGTAATTGAGTTCGGTCTCATGGCAGGCGCGTGGGTTGACCAGGCAACTGGTCAACTTGCCGGCGAAGGTGTGGTCAAGGCAGGCCTGATTGCAGCCAATGCAGGTGTTGATCTCGTCGCCGCGGCTGGCCGCAGCCTTGTTGATGAATTCGGGGTCGGCCAGAAACGGCCGGGCCATCGAAACCATATCCGCGTCGCCCTCGGCGAGAACGCGCTCGGCTACCTCCGGGGTGTTGATGCGATTGGTGGTGATCAGCGGCAGCCGCACCGCCGTGCGCAGCTTGGCGGTGACCTTGCTGAACGCCGCACGTGGCACCTTGGTGGCGATGGTCGGAATGCGCGCTTCGTGCCAGCCGATGCCCGTGTTGATCAGGGTGGCCCCGGCGGCCTCGACTGCCTGCGCCAGTTCGACCACTTCCTCCCAGACACTGCCGCCTTCGATCAGGTCGAGCATCGACAGGCGAAAGATGATGATGAACTCGCGCCCGACCGCCTGCCGCACCTGCCCGACGATCTCCACCGCCAGGCGCATGCGATTGGCATAGCTGCCGCCCCAGCGATCGCTGCGCTGGTTGCTGTGAGCCGCCAGGAACTGGTTGATGAAGTAGCCTTCCGACCCCATGATTTCAACGCCGTCGTAGCCGGCCGACTGGGCCAGCCGGGCACAGCTTACGAAATCGGCGATCTGTTTCCGAATGCCCTGCTCGTCCAGCTCCAGCGGCTTGAACGGATTGATCGGCGCCTGGATGGCGCTGGGTGCCACCAGCTTGGGACTGTAGGCATAGCGCCCCGCATGCAGTATCTGCAGGCAGATCTTGCCGCCCGCCGCGTGCACGGCCTTGGTGACGATTTCATGCCGCTGCGCTTCCTCGGGCGTGCTCAGCTTCGCCGCCCCGGCATACACTCCGCCCTCTTCGTTCGGGGCGATGCCGCCGGTGACGATGAGGCCGACCCCACCCCGCGCACGCTCGGCGAAATACGCTGCCATGCGCTCGAAGCCACCGGGCTTTTCCTCGAGACCCGTGTGCATGGAGCCCATCAAGCTTCGGTTGCGCAGGGTGGTGAAGCCCAGGTCCAGCGGTGCCAGCAGATGAGGATAGGAAGCAGCGGCCATGGGAACTCCACAGGCGGATCACGGAAAAGTGCCAAGCCTCTTGCGGCGGGCTCGGTCACAGGCAGGGTCAAACAGTAAACACCCGAGCCGCACGCCTCAATGACCTGAAATGACAAGTCATTGATCATGCTGCACGCGACGTCTACCCTAGTGCGGATTCACGAACAGGAGCTGGTTGTTGTCCCTCATGCGCAAAATCCTGATGTCCGTGGTTGCCCTGCTTTGCCTGGCGGCGTTGAGTACCTACGCGCTGTGGACGACCCAGCGCCCCGCCGGGCACTACCTGTCCGACCTGCGCATCGAGCTCGATGGTGTCGAGGGCGCGCCGTCCGAGCGCGGCAATCTGCTGGGGATCCAGCCCGAGCTGTTCCCGGCGGATTACCAGAGCGTCGAGCGCCTGCGCCTGAAACTGGCCGGATACCTGCAGCATGCCCAGGATGCAGGCCTTGTCGGCAGCAAGACCATCGTGGTCTTGCCCGAGCACATCGGTACCTGGTTATGGGCGGTGGGCGAGAAGAACGAGTTCTACCAAGTGGTGCAGCGTCGCGATGCCGAACAGTGGCTGGCCGCCAGCAATCCATTGCGCCTGCTTGGCGGCTGGGCCATGGCCGAGGGCGAAGACCGCTTCGCCGACGCCTACCTGCGCATGAAGGCCGCGAGCATGGCCGAGCAGTACCAGCAGCTGTTTGGCGGCCTGGCCAGGCAATTCAGCGTGACCCTGGTGGCAGGCTCGATCATCCTGCCCAACCCTTCTGTCGTGGAGGGTCGCCTGCGAACCGGGAACGGCGCCTTGTACAACGCCAGTGTCGTGTTCGCGCCCGATGGCTCCGTGCTGGGCCAGCCACAGCTCCAGCATTTCACCAGCCATCCCACTCGCCGCTACGTGCAACCCATGGGTGACGCACCGTTCAACGTGTTCGACACCCCGGCGGGCAAACTGGCCGTCCTGATCGGCACCGACAGCTGGCATCCGGCGAGTCACGCCCAGTTGCGCCAGCAAGACGTGCAGCTGCTCGCGGTGCCCGCCTCGGTACTCGGGCGTGGGCGCTGGTCCGAGCCCTGGCGCGGCTTTCGCATCGACCCAACGCCGAGCGATGCCGCCCTGCTGCCCGGCGAGGTCAGCGAGGCCCAGGCCTGGCAACGGCTGGTCGCAGAAAGCGCGCCACTGGCAAGCATGACCGTGTTCATGGGCGGGCACTTCTGGAATCAGTTCTACGAAGGGCACAGCTTCGCCCGTCAACGCGAGCGTTTCGGCCAGGTCGGCGACGGGCGTGGCGCGCGCTTGATCAATCTGTGGCTGTAGGCGCGTGAGCGGCCAGCGGATCAAACTCGGCGACCTGTCGGTCGGCTTCACCCAGAGCCTGGCACAGGCAGTGCGCAGCCATGGCCACGACCCGCTGCCCCTGTTGGCCCAGTATGGGTTGGAGCCAAGCCGGCTCAACGTCGCCGGAGCGCGACTGACCATCGCCCGCTACATGCGCCTGGGCCATGCGGCGATCGCCCTTACCGGCGACCCCGCGCTGGGCCTGCGCATCGGCCAGGCAAGCCGCCTGAGCCAGGCAGGCCTGGCCGGCGTCACGGCCGCGCAGGCACCGACAGTGCGCGAGGCAGCCCGTACGCTGATTCGTTTCGAACCCCTGTACGCCGCCAACTATCGCGGGCAATCGAGTTTTCACGAAGACCGCGAAGGCGCCTGGCTGCGGTTCTATTCGATCAGTCCCTACAATGCCTACAACCGTTTTGTGGTGGACTCGCTGCTGACCGGCTGGCTGCAGCAACTGACTGTACTTGCCGGGCAGAACGTGATTGCACAGCGGATGGAAATCGAGTTCGACCCGCCCGGCTATGCAGCACACTACCCCGCCCATACCGCCTTCAACTGCGAGCACAACCAGCTGCGCCTGACCCATGCCAGCCTGAACCTGCGCAACCCCGAGCACTGCCCGAGCACCTGGCAGCATTTGTTGCAGCTGTGTGAACAGGAACTGGAGCGTTTGACGCGCGTGCGCACCGTTGGCGAGCGGGTCGCCCAACTGCTGGGTTCACAGCTCAACGGCGGACGCGAGCCGACGCTGGACGAAATCGCTGCCTGCCTGAAGATGCCGGCCTGGACCTTGCGGCGCAAGCTGACCCACGAGGGCACGCAGTTCCGCTCGATTCTCAACGACACCCGCCGTGACCTGGCGCAGACCTACATCCGCGACACCGAACTTGCATTCGGCGAAATAGCCTACCTGCTGGGATTCACCTCGGCCGAGGCTTTTCAGCGCGCCTTCAAGCGCTGGTGCGCAATGACGCCCGGCGAGTACCGCCGCGCCAGCCGTCAGTGACCCCAGCGCTCGCTCAGGGCTGCGAAACGGGCGCCTCTACAGAGGGCGCCTGCGGTACGGCCTCAGGCGTCGCCTGGGTGGCCTCGGGAACCGGGATGACTTCGATGGGCGCCGGTTGTGCCGGGGGCGCGACAGGCTGCGAAGCCTCCTGTTCGGGCACCACCTCTGCCTGCTGCGCCTGAGCGGGCGGAGTCGGCGGAACCAGCGGCGCGGCTACTGGCACGACTGGCTTCACAGTCGCAGGCGTTGCAGATGCAGCGGGGGCCGCCGCTGCAGTGTCCGGCATGCCCAGCTCATCCTTGGCAGGCGGGGTCGATACGACCTTCTTCGCCGGCACGGGCATGAAGCTCTCCACCAGAGAGAAATAACGGTCGTAGAACTTGTCCGACGCCACCGTTTCACTGGCCACCTTGACCATGGAATCGTCGGTGGAACCGATCGGCATCGAGACCGAACCCAGCACCCCCACGCCTACGCTTGCCGAGTTGTTGACCTTCTTCAGCGCATAGCGATCCTGCAGCGCATTGGCGAACAGCGTGGAGCTGCGCTCGCTGTTGGCATCGGCGACGCAGACTACGTTGAAACTGATCTCGAGATGACTCTCGCCGGTCTGCTGGAAGCTCTTGTGTCCACTCACCTGACGCGGATCGTTGCTGGTGATGATGTAGCCCTGGCTCAGCAATGCCCGACGCGCGGCTTCACAGGAGGCGATATCGCTGACCGGGTAGTTTCGAGAAAACGTACCTGAGTCAGCAAAATTTTCATGTTCGTAGATGGCGGTCTTGGGGGAGGAACACCCTGCCATGCCGAGCCATGCAAGAACCAGCACGGCGCCTGGAAGGTGTCGCCCGTAACGGAATGGAAATGACATTATGGGTCCTGGAAAACGGTCTGCGGCTATTGTGCAACAGAACGCGCTGGCACGGCGCAGGAAATGCCGTTCGCTCAGGACACGCGGTAATACGCGATGTTTCCGCAGTGGATACGGAACCCTCAGGGCGTATTACTTGATCACCGCCTGCTGGGGTGCGGCGACAGTGGCTTTCGAATCGGTGGATGCAGCGGCCAGGGTTGCACGTTGCTCCGCCCGGGCCTTGGCGCGCAGCTGCTTGCGCCAACGGTGCTTGCTGCTCAGGGCGATATACCAGCCGAACAATGGGCCGATCAGCATGCCTGCCAGCACGCCTGCCAACACGAACACAGACACTGGCAACGACGGGGTGGACCAACCAAGAGCGCTCAACGCAACGGCCTGTTGGTTCTCCAGTACGAACACCAGCACGACAGCAGCGACTGCCAGGAAAATCAGCACCAGCAGCAACTTCTTGAGATTACGCAAAGCCTTCTCCTTCAACGTCGATCAAGCGAGCTCTTCGTCTTCGTTCACCCGATCACGCAATTCCTTGCCGGGCTTGAAATGCGGAACGAACTTGCCATCCAGGCTCACCGACTGCCCGGTCTTGGGATTGCGCCCGACCCGAGGGGCGCGATAGTGCAGGGAAAAGCTGCCGAAACCACGTATCTCGATCCTGTCACCTGTAGCCAGGCACTGCGACATTTGCTCGAGCATGGTCTTGATGGCCAATTCCACATCCTTGGATGAAAGTAGACCTTGATGGGTGACAATACGTTCGATCAATTCCGACTTCGTCATATTTTTCCCTTCTTTATCAAGCAGCTAGATCAGTGCTTAGAAGGTTTTAGCATGGCTTGACAGATTTGAACAGCCCGACTCTTGACTTCTTGAAAATGAGTTGTGCGTGCCCTATTTGAACGCAGTGCTCTTGCGGCATTTGACGATCATGCTGCGCGTGGAATAACCCGCGGGGTTGAGGCCGAAGACATAGTCGTCCGGTTCTTCCTTGACGTCGCTGGACTTGGCGAGGGTACGGTAACCGGCAGGGCCGCAGGCCGATTCGGCCTCTTTCTCGCACTGGCCCCAGGACGAGGTCAGCCCGGAACAGGTGATGTGCAATCCACGACTGCCGCGCTTGCCGTGGGACGTGGAGGTGGCGGCGCAGGCGGTCACCAGCAGCAATGCTGCGATGAGCAGGGTAAATTTCATGACTCGGGCCTTGTCTACTTCTGGGAGGGACACGGGTTCAAGGAGCAGGAATTCAATCGAAAACGATGACTGGCAATACACCACCTACCCTATCCAAGTAGATGGCCGATTGCTAATTTACTTCAGGCGGGTGTCAGAGACGTGACGGAAAAGTTTGTAACCATTCGTATGCCATTTGCCAGCCGCAGGTCAGCTGGAGCAACTTCAAGGGCTACTCAACCTTGACCATTGCAGCGCACGAACATGGTTCGGCTGGCCATGCCCGGATTCCAGCCGAGGAAGCCGTCTTCGGGCTCTTCCTTGATATCGGAAGTCTTCGCCAGGACTTTGTAGCCCATCGCGCGGCAGGCATGCTGCGCTTTGTCATAGCACTTGCCCCAGGACGAGCCCAGGCCACTGCAATTGATCTGCAATGCCTGCATGCCCCGATAATCTCGTTTGACCACCGACGTGGTGGAGCATGCGGATGTCAGACCCACTACGACGAACAGCACTGCGGTTACTACGGTTTTCATCCCTGGAGATCCTTGGGTATTCACTTATCCCTTTGAGCATCCGAGGTCGGGGTTAGTTCGGCGCCCGCCGCGTTCAACTCTCGACACGGCACGAATCGCAGGCACAAAAAAGGGCGACCGAAGTCGCCCTTTTTCTACAGGTCAAACAGAACTTAGTTCTGCTTTTCCATCTGAGCACGCAGCAGGTCGCCCAGAGTGGTCGGACCGGCAGCGATATCCGAAGTGGCTGGCTTCTCGCGCAGGCTCTGGATAGCTTCTTTCTCGTCTTCAACGTCTTTCGATTTGATCGACAGTTGGATGACGCGGGACTTGCGGTCGACGCTGATGATCTTGGCTTCGACTTCTTCGCCTTCCTTCAGAACGTTGCGCGCGTCTTCAACGCGGTCACGGCTGATTTCGGAAGCTTTCAAAGTGGCTTCGATGTCGTCGGCCAGGGTGATGACAGCGCCCTTGGCGTCAACTTCCTTGACGATACCGCGAACAATAGCGCCCTTGTCATTGGCAGACACGTAGTCGGAGAACGGATCTTCTTCCAGCTGCTTGATGCCCAGGGAGATGCGCTCGCGCTCTGGATCTACCGACAGGATGACGGTGTCGAGCTCGTCGCCCTTCTTGAAACGACGTACGGCTTCTTCGCCCACTTCGTTCCAGGAGATGTCGGACAGGTGAACCAGACCGTCGATGCCGCCGTCCAGACCAATGAAGATACCGAAATCGGTGATCGACTTGATGGTGCCGGAGATCTTGTCACCCTTGTTGAACTGGCCAGAGAAGTCTTCCCACGGGTTCGACTTGCACTGCTTGATGCCCAGGGAGATACGACGACGCTCTTCGTCGATGTCCAGAACCATGACTTCCACTTCGTCGCCGACTTGTACGACTTTCGAAGGGTGGATGTTCTTGTTGGTCCAGTCCATTTCGGAAACGTGTACCAGGCCTTCCACGCCTTCTTCCAGCTCTGCGAAGCAGCCGTAGTCGGTCAGGTTGGTGACGCGCGCCATGACGCGGGTGCTCTCTGGGTAACGTGCCTTGATGGCAACCCATGGATCTTCGCCCAGCTGCTTCAAGCCCAGGGAAACACGGTTGCGCTCGCGGTCGTACTTCAGGACCTTGACATCGATCTCGTCGCCAACGTTGACGATTTCCGATGGATGCTTGATGCGCTTCCAGGCCATGTCGGTGATGTGCAGCAGGCCATCGACGCCACCCAGATCGACGAATGCGCCGTAATCCGTGAGGTTCTTGACGATACCCTTGACTTGCTGACCTTCCTGCAGGGATTCCAGCAGAGCTTCGCGCTCGGCGGAGTTCTCGGCTTCCAGGACACTGCGACGGGAAACGACAACGTTGTTGCGCTTCTGGTCCAGCTTGATGACCTTGAATTCGAGCTCTTTACCTTCCAGGTGGGTGGTGTCGCGCACAGGGCGGACATCGACCAGGGAACCAGGCAGGAACGCACGGATGCCGTTAACGTCGACAGTGAAGCCGCCTTTAACCTTACCGTTGATAACGCCCTTGACCACTTCCTCGGCGGCGAAAGCTGCTTCCAGAACGATCCAGCACTCGGCACGCTTGGCTTTTTCGCGGGACAGCTTGGTTTCGCCAAAGCCGTCTTCTACCGCGTCCAGCGCAACGTGAACTTCGTCACCGACCTTGATGGTCAGTTCGCCAGCGTCGTTGTAGAACTGCTCGAGCGGGATGACACCCTCGGACTTCAGGCCGGCGTGGACAGTAACCCAGTCACCGTCGATATCGACAACGATACCGGTGATGATTGCGCCTGGCTGAAGATTGAGAGTTTTTAGGCTTTCTTCAAAGAGTTCTGCAAAGCTTTCGCTCATTTTAATTCCTGTAGATTTGGGCGAAACATACGCCCATCAGCCACGCTCCAGACAACGTGGGTTTCGTTCAAGTAAAAGAAAGCCACCGGGATGTTGACTGGGTTCCCGTATGGCTTCTTCGTCACCCGGCGATGTCGCGTAGTGCGATCTCGCTCATGATGCGTTCCAACACCTGCTCGATGGACAACTCCGTGGAATCCAGCTGTATGGCATCGGCCGCCGGCTTGAGCGGGGCCACTGCGCGCTGGGTGTCACGCTCATCGCGTGCACGTATCTCATCTAGCAGACTCGACAGACTAACATCGTTGCCCGCTGCCTTCAACTGCAAGTAACGCCTGCGGGCACGTTCCTCCGCGCTGGCGGTGAGGAACACCTTCAATGCCGCTTCGGGGAATACCACCGTGCCCATGTCGCGACCGTCGGCCACCAGGCCCGGTGACTCCTGGAATGCCCGCTGGCGCTGCAACAGCGCGTCGCGCACTGCTGGCAGGGCAGCGACCTGGGAGGCGCCGGCACCCACCTGCTCGTTGCGGATGTCGCGGGTGACGTCGTCGCCTTCCAGCACGATGCGCTGGGGCTGGCCGTCGGCGGCGGCGATGAACTGCACATCGAGATGGGCTGCCATCACCATCAGCGACGCTTCGTTGCTCAGATCGACGCCATGGTTGCGTGCCGCGTAGGCCAGCAAGCGATACAGCGCGCCTGAATCGAGCAGCTTCCAGCCCAGGCGCTTGGCGAGGATACCGGCGATGGTGCCCTTGCCCGAACCGCTTGGCCCGTCGATGGTGATGACCGGCGCCTGGTTCACGACGCGCCCTCTTCGGCCACGTTGATACCCACCTGGGCGCAGAGACCGAGGAAGTTGGGGAACGAAGTGGCGACGTTGGCGCAGTCGTGGATGCGGATCGGCGCACTGGCGCGCAGCGAGGCAATACTGAAGGCCATGGCGATGCGGTGGTCGCCGTGGCCGTGGACTTCGCCGCCGCCCATGGCCGGTAGTCCGTGACCGACGCCGTCGATGATGATGCCGTCTGCGGTCGGCTCGCATTTTACACCGAGCGCCAGCAGGCCGTCGGCCATGACCTGGATACGGTCGGATTCCTTGACTCGCAGCTCTTCGGCGCCGCGCAGCACGGTGCGCCCTTCGGCGCAGGCCGCGGCCACGAACAGCACCGGGAACTCGTCGATTGCCAGGGGGACCAGCGCCTCGGGGATCTCGATACCCTTGAGTCGAGCCGCCCGCACGTGCAGGTCGGCAACCGGCTCGCCACCCACTTCACGCTGGTTTTCCAGGGTGATGTCGGCACCCATCAGGCGCAGGATATCGATGACACCGGTGCGCGTCGGGTTGATACCCACGTGCTCCAGGGTCAGGTCCGAGCCTTCGGCGATCGAGGCGGCCACCAGGAAGAATGCGGAGGACGAGATATCGCCGGGCACTTCGATGTGGGTCGCCTTCAACGTGTGGCCGGACTCGACCGACGCCTGCGGGCCATTGACCTCGACCGGATAACCGAAGCCGCGCAGCATCCGCTCGGTGTGGTCGCGGGTCGGTGCCGGCTCGGTGGTGGTCGTCCTGCCTTCGGCCCACAATCCGGCCAGCAGCAGGCAGGATTTGACCTGCGCGGAGGCCATCGGCAGCGTGTAGTCGAGCGCCTTGAGCCGCTGCCCGCCGCGAATGACCATCGGCGGACGACCCTCGGCCGCCGTCTCGATGACCGCGCCCATTTCCCGCAGCGGGTTGGCCACGCGGTTCATCGGGCGCTTGGACAGCGAGGCATCGCCGGTCAACGTGGTGTCGAAGCTCTGCGCCGCAAGAATGCCGGCGAGCAGGCGCATCGAGGTCCCGGAGTTGCCCAGGTAGATCGGCCCGGGCGGCGCCTGCAGGCCATGCAGACCGACACCATGGATGGTCACCCGGCCCTGGTTGGGACCTTCGATGACCACGCCCATGTCGCGGAAGGCCTGCAGGGTCGCCAAGGCGTCCTCGCCTTCGAGGAAGCCTTCGACTTCGGTAGTGCCCTCGGCCAGGGAGCCGAGCATGATCGAGCGGTGCGAAATGGATTTGTCACCCGGTACGCGAATGCGGCCCTTGAGGCTGCCACCGGGTTTGCCCAGGAAGATCAGGTCGTCGTTGGAGTTCATAGCGTCCACATAGGCCCGACGGGCCAGGATTTTACTGAAATGCTCGCGGGCCACCTTGGCGCGTGTGAACACGCCCAGCAGGTGATGCCCATCCCCTGCATCGACCGCGTCGCGCAGGGCGTCGAGATCGCTGCGAAATGTATCGAGTGTGCGCAGTACAGCCTCGCGGTTGGCGAGGAAGATGTCGTGCCACATGACCGGGTCACTGCCGGCGATCCTCGTGAAATCACGGAAACCGCCCGCAGCGTAGCGGAAGATTTCCAGGTTTTCACTGCGCTTGGCCAGCGAATCGACCAGGCCGAACGCCAGCAGGTGCGGCAGGTGACTGGTGGCGGCAAGCACCTCGTCGTGACGCTCGACCTGCATGTGCTCGACGTCCGCACCCAGGGCGCGCCACAGGCCATCGACGCATTGCAACGCATCGGGCGCAGTTTCGGCCAACGGCGTGAGGATCACCTTGTGCCGCTTGAACAGCTCGGCATTGGCCGCCTCTACCCCGCTCTGCTCTGAACCGGCGATCGGATGGCCCGGAACGAAGCGTGACAGGTCCCCGCCAAAAGCGTCGCGAAAGGCCCGTACCACATTGCCCTTGGCGCTGCCGACATCGGTGATCACGGCTCGGCCCAGGTCAAGCCGGGCCAGGGCCGCCAGCAATTTTTCCATGCCCAGGATCGGCACCGCCAACTGGATCACATCGGCGCCGACACAGGCACGGGCCAGCTCGCTTTCGCAGCGGTCGACCACGCCCAACTCGACGGCCCGCAGGCAGGCGCGCGAATCGAGATCGACCCCCACCACTTCGTCAGCCAAGCCACTTTGCTTGATGCCCTTGGCGAACGAGCCGCCGATCAGTCCCAGCCCCACAACCACCAGGCGGCCTATTCTGGCAGCGCCCGGTTGCAATTGCGTGAACTCAGACACGGGCCAGCACCAGGCGCAACGCCTCCAGGAAACGGCTGTTTTCCGTGGCCAGACCGATGGTCACGCGCAAGTGGTTGGGCATGCCGTAGCCGGCCACCGGGCGCACGATCACCCCTTCGCGCAGCAGGCCCTGATAGACCGGCCCGGCAACGCGACCCACGTCCACGGCAATGAAATTGCCCTTGGAAGGAATCCAGTCCAGGCCCAGCTCGGCGAACCCCGCCTCCAGCTGCTGCATGCCGGCACTGTTGAGTTCGCGGCTGCGCTGCAGGTAGTCGGTGTCCATCAGCGCCGCGCAGGCGGCAGCCAATGCCAGGCTGTTCACGTTGAACGGCTGGCGGACACGGTTGAGCACATCGGCAATGACCGGCGAAGACAGGCCATAGCCTACCCGCAGCCCGGCCAGGCCATAGGCCTTGGAAAAGGTGCGCGAGACCAGCAGATTCGGGTAGCGCGCCAGGTAGTCGAGGCCGTCGGGAAGCTCGCCACCGACGGCGTACTCGATATAGGCCTCGTCGAGCACCACGACCACGCTGGGCGGGACCGCGGCGAGGAAGTCTTCCAGCGCCTGCGGGCCGAACCAGGTGCCGGTCGGGTTGTTCGGGTTGGCCAGGAACACCACGCGGGTCTTGTCGTCGATCGCTGCCAGCATCGCCGGCAGGTCATGGCCGAACTGCCTGGCCGGGATGACCCGCGCACCGGCATTCACGGCCTGCACGACCAATGGATAGACGGCAAAGGCGTGCTCGCTGAACACCGCGTTCAAGCCCGGTGCCAGGTAGGCTCGGGCGACCAGTTCGAGAATGTCGTTGGAGCCGTTGCCCAGGGTCACCTGGTCCAGCTGTACGCGGCACTGCTGCGCCAGCAGGGTCTTGAGGTCGAAGCCGTTGCCGTCGGGGTAGCGTGTGAGCTCGGCCAGTTCGCGTTCGATCGCGGCACGGGTCTTGGGGCTTGCACCCAACGGGTTCTCGTTGCTGGCCAACTTGATGATGTTGGCCGGATCCAGGTTCAGCTCTCTGGCCAGCTCATCCACCGGCTTGCCGGGAACGTAGGGGGACAGTTGTTGAACGCCGGTCTGGGCCAGGGCAAGGAAATCGGTCATGCGTACTAACCCTTCTGTTAAAGAACCGCTTTGGGGTATGAGCCCAGCACCTTGAGTGCCACGGCTTCCTGACTGATCTGCTCCAGCACGCCCTTGATCAACGGGTCGCGGTGATGGCCGATGAAGTCGATGAAGAACACGTAGGTCCATTTGCCGCTGCGCGATGGCCGCGTCTCGATTCGGGTAAGGTCGATGCCGTTGTCGTGAAACGGCACCAGCAGCTCGTGCAGCGCACCCGGCCGGTTGCTCATGGACACGATGATCGAGGTCTTGTCGTCGCCGGTGGGCGGCACTTCCTGGCTGCCGATGATGAGGAACCGTGTGGCGTTGTCCGGACGGTCTTCGATCTTCTCGGCCAGGCGCTCCAGGCCATACAGGCCGGCAGCCATGTCGCCGGCGATGGCCGCCGAGTTCCATTCGCCCTTGACCCGCTTGGCCGCCTCGGCATTGCTGGCGACCGCGATGCGCTCGACGTTCGGGTAGTGCGCGTCCAGCCACTTGCGGCATTGCGCCAGCGACTGTGCGTGGGAATAGATGCGACTGATGCTGTCGGTCTTGGTGTTGTCGCCGATCAGCAGGTGGTGGTGGATGCGCAGTTCGACTTCGCCGCAGATCACCATGTCGTGTTCGAGGAAGCTGTCGAGGGTGTGGTTCACCGCGCCTTCGGTGGAGTTTTCCACCGGCACCACGCCGAAGTTGACCGCACCTGCAACCACCTCGCGGAACACTTCGTCGATCGCCGCCATGGGCTTGCTGATCACAGCGTGGCCGAAGTGCTTCATGGCAGCTGCCTGGGTGAAGGTGCCCTCGGGGCCCAGGTAGGCGACCTTGAGCGGGTTCTCCAGCGCCAGGCAGGATGACATGACCTCGCGGAACAGGCGCGCCATCTCCTCGTTGCTCAGCGGCCCCTTGTTGCGCTCCATGACCCGCTTGAGCACTTGCGCCTCGCGCTCGGGCCGATAGAACACCGGCACCTCGCCTTCGGCCAGCGCGGCCATCTTCACCCGCGCGACTTCTTCGGCACAGCGGGCGCGATCACTGATCAGCTCGAGAATCTTTTCGTCGAGGCTGTCGATGCGTACCCGCAAGGCTTTGAGTTCATGTTCGGACATCAGCCGTTTTCCTTTTCGAACTCCGCCATGTAGCCGACCAGCGCTTCGATGGCGTCAAGGCCCAGGGCGTTGTAGATGGAGGCGCGCATGCCACCGACCGAACGGTGACCCTTGAGGTTGAGCAGACCGCGCGCATCGGCGCCGGCCAGGAATGCCTTGTCCAGACGCTCGTCGGCCAGACGGAACGGCACGTTCATCCAGGACCGGGCGTTGACCGAGATCGGGTTGCTGTAGAAATCGCTGGCATCGATGAAGCCGTACAGGCGGTCTTTCTTGGCACAGTTGCGGGCTTCCATGGCCGCGACGCCGCCCTGCTCCTTGAGCCACTCGAACACCAGGCCCGAGAGGTACCAGGAGTAGGTCGCAGGCGTGTTGTACATCGAGCCGTTGTCGGCAGCGATCCGGTAATCGAGCATGGTCGGACAGGCGCTGCGCGCCTTGCCCAGCAGGTCTTCGCGCACGATCACCACGACCAGGCCGCTGGGGCCGATGTTCTTCTGCGCGCCGGCATAGATCAAGCCGAACTGGGACACGTCAATGGGACGCGAGAGAATGTCCGAGGACATGTCGACGACCAGTGGCGTATCACCGGTCTGCGGCACCCAGTCGAACTGCAGGCCACCGATGGTTTCATTGGAAGCGTAATGGACGTAGGCCGCGCCGGGCGTCAGTTTCCACTCGTTCTGGCCGGGGATGGCCAGGTAGTCGTAGGGCTTGGCGCTGGCAGCGACATTGATGTTGCCGTAGCGACGCGCTTCCTCGATGGCCTTCTTCGACCAGATACCGGTTTCGACGTAGTCCGCCGTGCCGCTTTCGGGAAGCAGGTTCAGAGGGATTTCGGCGAACTGCTGGCTGGCGCCACCCTGCAGGAACAGGACCTTGTAGTTGGACGGGACGCCAAGCAGGTCGCGCAGGTCTTGTTCGGCCTTTTCGGCGATGGCGGTGTAGTCCTCGCTGCGATGGCTCATCTCCATCACCGAAAGGCCCTTGCCACGCCAGTTCAGCATTTCCGCCTGGGCGCGCTGCAGCACAGCTTCGGGAAGCGCAGCGGGGCCTGCGCAGAAGTTAAAGGCTCGATTGCTCACATCCACTCTCGCTCTGCTTGAATTCGGGCCTGGCCCGGGTGTGTCCGCCGGAAGATCGGCGGTGCTGCCTTCGCGGCGGCTGACCGCTCCCACGAGGCTCCCGATGCAACGGAGAACTTGTGGGAGCGGGCTCTGCCCGCGAAGGGCGCACCGCCCAATCCCCTGCCCTACAGCTTACTCATCGGGCGCTTCGTCGGCGGCATCGGGCTCGACATCACCCTGGGCCACTTCGGAATCGACCGCATCGCCGCCTTCGGCGCTTTCAACGCCTTCGACACCCTCTTCCAGCTCGTCATCCTCGACTTCCGATGGCTCTTGGACTCGCTCCAGGCCCACCAGCTTCTCGTCGGTGACCAGCTTGATCAGGGTCACGCCCTGGGTGTTGCGGCCAAGGCTGGAGACTTCGCCAACACGGGTGCGCACCAGCGTGCCCTGGTCGGAGATGAGCATGATCTCTTCACCTTCCTGGGACTGGATCGCGCCGACCAGCTTGCCGTTGCGCTCCTTGGTGACCATGGCGATCACGCCCTGGCCGCCACGGCCGCGACGGGGGAACTTGCTCAACGGCGTGCGCTTGCCGAAGCCGCGTTCGGAGGCGGTGAGAATCTGCGCGCCGGATTCGGGGATCAGCATGGAAATCAGCTGCTGGCCCTTGCCCAGGCGCATGCCGCGGATACCGCGGGCACCACGGCCCATCTGCCGCACCACGCCTTCGGCGAAGCGGATCACCTTGCCGGCGTCGGAGAACAGCATGACTTCCTTGGCGCCGTCGGTGATGGCTGCGGCGATCAGAGTGTCGCCTTCCTTGAGTTTCAAGGCGATCAAGCCGCTGGAGCGCGGACGGGCGAACTGCGCCAACGGCGTCTTCTTGACCGTACCGAAGGCGGTCGCCATGAAGATATAGGCACCGGTAGGCTCGGCCACCAGTTCGGGGGTGTCGCCCTCGTCGCCTTCAACGGCTTCGACGACTTCTTCGGCCTCGACGATTTCGCCTTCGATAACGGTATCGTCGGCGTCGTCGAGGTCTTCGTCGGCGCCAGCGGTGGCCTGCAGGGCCTCGAGGTCGATCTGCAGCATGGTGGTGATGTACTCGCCATCATCCAGCGGCAGCAGGTTGACCAGCGGACGGCCGCGCGCAGCACGGGACGCCTCGGGAATTTCATAGGTCTTGAGCCAGTACACCTTGCCCTTGCTGGAAAACAGCAGCAGCGTGGCATGGCTGTTGGCGACCAGCAGGTGCGAGATGTAGTCCTCGTCCTTGACGCCGGTGGCCGACTTGCCCTTGCCGCCCCGGCGCTGGGCCTGGTAGGACGACAGCGGCTGGGTCTTGGCGTAACCACTGTGGGAAATGGTCACCACGCGCTCTTCTTCCGGGATCATGTCGCCCAGCGTCAGATCGAGGCGCGAATCGAGGATCTCGGTCCGGCGCACATCGCCATATTCGGAGCGAATCAGTTCCAGTTCCTCGCGGATCACTTCCATCAGGCGCTCGGCGCTGTTGAGGATGCGGATCAGCTCGGCGATCTGGTTGAGGATCTCCTGGTACTCGGCCAGCAGCTTTTCGTGCTCCAGACCGGTCAGGCGATGCAGGCGCAGCTCGAGGATGGCCTGGGCCTGTTCCGGAGACAGGAAATACTTGCCGTCGCGCAGGCCGTACTGTGGATCGAGGTTTTCCGGACGCGAGGACTCGGCACCGGCACGCTCGACCATGGCCACCACGGCGCTGGACTCCCACGGCGTGCTGATCAGCGCTTCCTTGGCCTCGGACGGCGTTGGCGAGGCCTTGATCAGGGCGATGACCGGATCGATGTTGGACAGCGCAACCGCCTGGCCTTCGAGAATGTGGCCGCGCTCGCGCGCCTTGCGCAGTTCGAACACGGTGCGCCGGGTGACGACTTCACGGCGGTGGCGAACGAAGGCCTCGAGCAGGTCCTTGAGGTTGAGAATGCGCGGACGGTTGTCGATCAGGGCAACGATGTTGATCCCGAACACGGCCTGCAGCTGGGTCTGGGCGTAGAGGTTGTTGAGGATCACCTCCGGCACTTCACCGCGGCGCAGCTCGATGACGATGCGCATGCCGTCCTTGTCGGACTCGTCGCGCAACTCGGAGATGCCTTCGAGCTTCTTCTCTTTCACCAGCTCGGCGATCTTTTCGATCAGGCGGGCCTTGTTCAACTGGTACGGCAGCTCGGTGACGACGATCTGCTGACGACCGCCGACCTTGTCGATGTCCTCGACATGGGAGCGCGCGCGCATGTAGATCCGGCCACGACCGGTACGGTACGCCTCGATGATGCCCTGGCGACCGTTGATGATGGCGGCAGTCGGGAAGTCCGGCCCGGGAATGAACTGCATCAGTTCATCGATGGTGACGTCCGGGTTGTCGATGACCGCCAGGCAGCCGTCGAGCACCTCGCCCAGGTTGTGCGGCGGGATGTTGGTCGCCATGCCCACGGCGATACCGCTGGACCCGTTGACCAGCAGGTTGGGGATGCGCGTCGGCATGACCGCAGGGATCAACTCGGTGCCGTCGTAGTTGGGCACCCAGTCGACGGTTTCCTTGTGCAGGTCGGCCAGCAGCTCGTGGGCCAGCTTGGTCATGCGCACTTCGGTGTAGCGCATGGCGGCGGCGTTGTCGCCGTCCACGGAACCGAAGTTGCCCTGGCCATCGACCAGCAGGTAGCGCAGCGAGAACGGCTGGGCCATGCGCACGATGGTGTCGTAGACCGCGGTATCACCGTGCGGGTGATACTTACCGATCACGTCACCGACCACACGGGCCGATTTCTTGTAGGGTTTGTTCCAATCGTTGCCCAGCTCACTCATCGCAAACAGAACGCGGCGATGCACGGGCTTCAAGCCATCACGTGCATCAGGCAGTGCACGACCGACGATCACGCTCATGGCGTAGTCGAGGTAGGACTGTCTCAGCTCGTCTTCGATATTGACCGGGAGGATTTCTTTGGCCAGTTCGCCCATGAGAAGCCTGATTCCTTTTTCTGGTGAAACTCCGTTGCCTCCCTGTGAGAAGAACGAAGCTTGCCACCGCTGGCCGATGCCAACGGCGACTTACGACAAATCAACGAGTTACGCCTTGGACCTGCGGCGTTGGGGGGACACTGCGATGCACCCCCGAAAACCGCCGGATGGTAGCACAATCGCCGTCAGACACCTATCCCCTTAAACCCTGACAGGACCCTTGATCGGGTGAGATCAAGCCTCTCACACGGCGCTGCGGCGCTGCTAGGCCAGCACCGCATCGAAAAAAGGCCGATTTGTCGGTGCGGCGAACTCAATGCAGGCGCCGGCGACACATCAGCTGCGCCAGCTTGGCCGTATCAGGCCGCTCGACGATGCCCTTTTCAGTGACGATCACGTCGATCAGGTCGGCCGGCGTCACGTCGTGGACCGGATTGAACGCTTCGACATCCGCGCCGATGCGTGTCCCGGACACTTCCAGAAGTTCTCGGCCATCGCGTTCGAGCAGGGGAATGTCATCGCCGCTCTCCAGCGCCATGTCGATCGCCGCACTGGTGGCTACCACCATGAAACGAACACCGTGGTGCATCGCGCAGACCGCCAGCTGGTAGGTGCCGATCCGGGCCGCGATATCGCCGTTGGCGGCGATCCGCTCGGCACCGACGATTACCCAGGTGATGCCCTTGCTTTTCATCAGGTGCGCAGCTGCCGAGTCGGCGGCCACGGTCACCGGGACACCCTCGCTGGACAGCTCCCAGGCGGTCAGCCGCGAGCCTTGCAGGCCCGGCCGGGTTTCGTCGACATAGACACGTTCGAGCATGCCGTCGTGGAACGCGGCGCGCACCACCCCCAGCGCCGTGCCGAACCCGCCGCTGGCCAGGGCACCGGGATTGGCGTGGGTCAGCACGGTCTGCAGATTGCCCTGGTGCCTACGGATCAATTCCACGCCCAACTGAGCCATGGTCAGGTTGGCTTCGCGGTCGCTTTCGTGAATGGCCAGGGCTTCGGCCTCGAGCGCGGGCAGCGGGTCCTCGCCGGCGCGCACCCGGCCCAGGCGCTCGCGCATGCGCTCCAGCGCCCAGAACAGGTCGGCGGTGGCCGGGCGGATCGCCGCCAGCAGGCGCAGGTCCTCGTCCAGCGCGGTGCGCCAGTCAGGCCCGGCCGCACGGTGCAGGCGTGCCGCCAGCACTACCGCATAGGCAACGCTGATGGCAACGGCCGAGGCACCGGCCACGACCCCGATGCGGACCGCGTCGGCCACGCCGGGTGCATCGATACAGGGGCGCCAGACCTGCTGCGCAGGCAGCGCGCGCTGGTCGAGCAGGTGCAACGCGTCACCTCGCCAATCAACGGCTTTGACCCGTTCCGCCGCCAACAATCGATCACGCATGCCCCACTCCGTACTCAGACACCAAAAGCGCTCGATTATAGCGAGCCCCCGTCCAAGACGCTCGGGTATACTTCGCCATCACCTGCCGAAGCCCCGGAACTTGCCATGCCCGATGTCGATACCGCCCTGGACCTGCTGCTACTGCCCACCTGGCTGGTACCGGTCGAGCCCGCCGGTGTCGTGCTCGAAGACCATGCCCTGGGTATCCGCGACGGCCAGATCGCATTCATCGGCCCACGCAGCGCAGCCGCCCGGCTGCAGGCGCGAGAAACCCGCGAACTGCCGGGCCAGCTGCTCGCTCCGGGGCTGGTCAATGCCCACGGGCACGCGGCCATGACGCTGTTCCGCGGCCTGGCCGACGACCTGCCGCTGATGACCTGGCTCGAACGACACATCTGGCCCGCCGAGGCACGCTGGGTCAGCGAGGCGTTCGTCCGCGACGGCACCGACCTGGCCATTGCCGAGCAACTGCAGGGCGGCATCACCTGCTTTTCCGACATGTATTTCTTTCCCGAAGTGGCCGCCGAGCGCGTGCACGCCAGTGGCATGCGCGCACAGATCACCGTGCCGGTGCTGAACTTCCCCATTCCCGGCGCGCGTGATGCCGACGAGGCGCTGCACAAGGGTGTCGAGCTGTTCAACGACCTCAAGCACCATCCACGCGTCAGCATTGCCTTCGGCCCCCATGCGCCCTACACGGTGAGCGACGAGAACCTGGAAAAGATCCGGGTACTGGCGGACGAAATGGATGCCGCCATCCACATGCATGTTCACGAAACCGCAGGCGAAGTGCACGATGCCCTGCAACAGAGCGGCGAGCGTCCGCTGGCCAGGCTGGCCCGCCTCGGCCTGCTGGGGCCGCGCTTCCAGGCGGTGCACATGACTCAGATAGACGACGCCGACCTCGCGCTGCTGGTGGAAAGCAACAGCAACGTCGTGCACTGCCCGCTGTCCAACCTCAAGCTGGCCAGTGGCTTCTGTCCGGTGGAAAAGCTCTGGCAGGCCGGCGTCAATGTGGCCGTGGGCACCGATGGGGCGGCGAGCAACAATAGCCTCGACCTGCTCGGCGACACGCGCATCGCAGCGCTGCTGGCCAAGGCCGTGACCGGTTCGGCGACCGCATTGGATGCCCATCGCGCACTGCGCATGGCCACCCTCAATGGCGCCCGAGCCCTGGGCATGGAGACGCACATCGGCTCGCTGGAGGTCGGCAAGGCTGCGGACCTGGCGTCGTTCGACCTGTCCAGACTGGTTCAGCAGCCGGTCTACGACCCGGTGTCGCAACTGATCTACGCCAGTAGCCGCGATTGTGTCCGGCATGTCTGGGTCGCCGGCAGGCAACTGCTCGACGAAGGTCGCCTGACCCGCCTGGACGAGCAACTGCTGCGTGACAAGGCATGCGCCTGGGGCGAGCGTATCGCCGCCGAGCGATGACGACTGCGCCGCCCGGCCCTACAGAATTCAAGAATCACATCGTTTAGAGGACACCCAATGAGCAACGTCGACCACGCTGAAATCGCCAAGTTCGAAGCCCTGGCGCACCGCTGGTGGGATCGCAACAGCGAGTTCAAGCCGCTGCACGACATCAATCCGTTGCGCGTCAACTGGATCGACGAGCGCGTCAACCTGGCGGGCAAGCAGGTCCTGGATGTAGGTTGCGGCGGCGGTATCCTGAGCGAGGCCATGGCCCTGCGCGGCGCCAAGGTTACCGGGATCGACATGGGCGAGGCGCCGCTAGCGGTTGCCCGCCTGCACCAGCTGGAATCCGGGGTGGAAGTGGAATACCGCCAGATCACCGCCGAAGCCCTATCGGCCGAATGCCCGCAGCGCTTCGATGTGGTCACCTGCCTGGAAATGCTCGAACACGTGCCAGACCCATCGTCGGTGATCCGCGCCTGCTTCCGCATGGTCAAGCCTGGCGGCCAGGTGTTCTTCTCGACCATCAACCGCAACCCCAAGGCGTACCTGTTCGCGATCATCGGCGCCGAGTACATCATGAAGCTGCTGCCGCGCGGCACCCACGACTTCAAGAAATTCATCCGCCCTTCCGAGCTCGGCGCGTGGAGCCGCGAGGCCGGACTGACCGTCAAGGACATCACCGGCCTGACCTACAACCCGCTCACCAAGCACTACAAGCTGGCTTCGGACGTCGACGTCAACTACATGATCCAGACCCTTCGCGAGGAATGAGCATGCGCCTTCGAGCGGTACTTTTCGATATGGACGGCACGCTGCTCGATACCGCGCCGGACTTCGTCGCCATCTGCCAGGCCATGCGCGCCGAACGCGGCCTGGCGCCGATCGACGAGCAGCGTGTGCGCGACGTGATCTCTGGCGGCGCCAAGGCCATGATCCAGGCGTCGTTCAACCTGGCACCCGAGTCAGCTGAGTTCGAAGCCTTGCGCCTGGAGTTCCTCGAGCGCTACCAACACGGCTGCGCGGTCCACAGCCATCTCTACGAAGGCATGGCGCAACTGCTCGCGGATATCGAGCAGGCCAAGCTGATCTGGGGCGTGGTGACCAACAAGCCGTTGCGCTTCGCCGAGCCCATCATGCAGCAACTGGGGCTGGCACAGCGTTCGGCGGTGCTGATCTGCCCCGACCATGTAACGCGCAGCAAGCCGGACCCCGAACCCGTGCTGCTGGCCTGCAGCAGGCTCGACCTGGACCCGGCCAGCGTGCTGTTCGTCGGTGATGATCTGCGCGACATCGAATCGGGCCGCGATGCCGGGACCAGGACCGCCGCAGTGCGCTACGGCTACATCCATCCCGACGACAACCCGGATCACTGGGGCGCCGACGTGGTGGTCGATCACCCGTCGGATCTGCGCCGCGTGCTCGACCAGGCCCTTTGCGGCTGCTGAACCGTACTACTTTCCAGGAGTTTCCATGTTCGATTACTCAGCCCGCCCCGACCTGCTGGCCGGGCGCATCATCCTGGTGACCGGTGCCGGCCGTGGCATTGGTGCTGCCGCCGCGAAAACCTTCGCCGCCCATGGCGCCACCGTGCTGCTGCTGGGCAAGACCGAATCCAACCTGACCTCCGTGTACGACGAAATCGAAGCCGCCGGGCATGCCCAGCCGGTGGTCATCACCTTCGACCTGCAGAGCGCGCGAAGCGAACAGTACGCGCAATTGGCACAGATGATCGAGACCACCTTCGGCCGCCTCGACGGCCTGCTGCACAACGCCTCGATCATTGGCCCGCGCACACCACTGGACGTGCTGCCCGACGACGAGTTCATCCAGGTGATGCAGGTCAACGTGAACGCCACGTTCATGCTCACTCGCGCACTGCTGCCTCTGCTCAAGCAGGCGGCAGATGGCTCGGTGGCGTTCACCTCCAGCAGTGTCGGTCGCAAGGGGCGCGCCCACTGGGGCGCCTACGGCGTGTCGAAGTTCGCCACCGAAGGCCTGATGCAGACCCTCGCCGACGAGCTGGAAGGTGTCAGCGCGGTACGTTCCAACAGCATCAACCCCGGTGCCACGCGCACGGCCATGCGCGCGCAGGCCTATCCGGCCGAGGAGCCTGGCCGCAACCCGTTGCCCGAACAGATCATGCCGGTGTATCTGTACCTGATGGGACCCGACAGTATCGGGGTCAATGGCCGGGCGTTGGACGCCCAGTGAAATATGTCCTCAGGGCGGGCACCCGCCGCTGTAACGACCGGCCAGCCAGCCTGTCGCGCAACCGTGGTGCCGCCTGAGGCGATCCTGCTAGTCCTGCGTCATGCCCCTACCCTGTTTCAAGCCACGACCCTTTTGTCCAGGGTGGTGGTGCGCTGCAGCTCCAGCGCCATGCAGCGTTCCAGGAACAGGAACATGAAGTCGTAGCTCTTGCAGATGGCGTTGCGCAGCTCGGCCTGCTGCAGTTCGGTGGCATGGTTGCCAACCAGGGTGCAGATGATCTCCAGAGCTTCCCACGGATGCTCGTCGTCGTACTGGGCATGCAGGCTCAGCCAGCGCATGGCGCGCTTGCGGTTCTGCTCGGGAAACGCCTGGGCATAGGTGTCGTCGGCGCAGACCACCGCCGACCACTCGCCGGTTGCACCCTCGATGGCATAGTTGGTGGCTGCCATGGCAACCGCCAGCGAGTCGGTGGCACAGCTCTGCCAGCACCAATGGCTGAGCGCGTGCAGCTCGGCCGGCACGTCCTGGGCGATGAGATCCTGGAGACTGACGCCATGCGCCTGGCTCCAATGCACCCAATAATCGGCGTGATTGAGTTCGACTCGAATGTTGCGCATCAACCAGCGCCGCGCCATGTCCTCGCCCGGATGCCGGGCAAAACGCGTCTTGGTCAGGTTCTGCGCCATGTACAGTGAAAACTGCTCCACCACGGGCCAGCCGCCGATCAGGTAATGACGCATGGTGCGCGAGCTCAGCTGGTTGTCGCGCATGCGCGCGTAAACCTCATGCTCGACGACCCGACGCTTGTTCGGCGCACAGTCTTCGATCAGTTTCTGTGCCCACTCGGGATAACTTTTTGCGTCCATCAGCGGACCCAGGCGAATAAAAGGATCGTTCACTGGCAAACCTCCATTTAATTAAGTGAAGAACAGCGGCAAATTGCCCTTATCGGAAAGTGTCGGGAACGCCAAAGCGCAACGGCCGCAGTCTGCCCAGGTGACGGCGCAGACTGTCACAGGTGAAAACCTGCGGTCGCTCGATCAAATATCCTTGTGCGTAGTCCACACCAATTTCCAGCAAGGCCTGTTCTATCAGAGGCGTCTCGACAAACTCGGCAATGGTGCGCTTGCCCATGACGTGGCCAATATGGTTGATCACTTCCACCATCGCCCGATTGATCGGGTCGTCCAACATATCTTTAACGAAGCTGCCGTCGATTTTCAAATAATCGACAGGTAAATGTTTCAAATAGGCAAACGAAGACATACCGGCACAGAAGTCGTCGAGTGCAAAGTGACAACCCAAGCCCTTCAATTCATTGATAAAACGGATTGCGCTGCCAAGATTTGCGATGGCGCTTGTCTCGGTAATCTCGAAACATATCAGCTCGGCCGGAATGGCGTGCAGGCGAAATTGTTCACGCAGGAACTCGAGGAACTCGTCATCACCGATGCTGATGCCGGAAAGGTTGATCGCACACACCGCCAACGGCCCCTGGTCGGGCTGGTCGAGCGTCTGGCGCACCACCTTGAATACGTTCTGCACCACCCAACGGTCCAGGGCGGTCATCAGGCCGTAGCGCTCGGCAGCCGGGATGAACACCTCGGGCATGATGATGCGGCCGGTTTCATCGCTCAGGCGCAGGAGGATCTCGATGTGCCCACCCGGCGGGCCGTCCTGTATGCCCAGGGCGGCGATCTCCTGCGCGTACAGGCAGAACCGGTTTTCCTCCAGGGCCATGTGCAACCGCTGGACCCATGCCATCTCGTCGACCCGCACGGTCAGTTCGCTGTCGGCGGCGTGGTAGACCTGAACGCGGTTGCGGCCGCGCTCCTTGGCCAGGTAGCAGGCCATGTCGGCGGCGCGCATCGAGGCTTCGAGGGTGATCGGCGCCTGGGTCAGGTGCACCATGCCGACGCTGACGGTGGTGACGAACGGGCGCCCCTTCCACACGAAGTGCAGGTTCTGCACGGTGTGGCGCAGTGTTTCGGCCAGTTTCTCCGATTCGGCGGCCGAGCAGTTCTCGATGAGGATGCCGAACTCGTCACCGCCCAGGCGCGCCAGGGTGTCACCCTCGCGCAGCCCGGACTGCAGCAGTGCGCAGATGTGGCGAAGCAGTTCGTCGCCCGCCGCGTGACCGCAGGTGTCGTTGACCAGTTTGAACTGGTCCAGGTCGAGGAACATCAGCGAGTGGCAGCCAGGATAACGCTGCAGCGCGGCCAGCGCCTGCTCGAGACGGAACTCGAACTCGCGGCGGTTGGCCAGCCCGGTCAATGCATCGTGCGTGGCCTGCCACGACAGGTTGGCGATGTATTGCCGCTCTTGGGTCATGTCGTGCAGCACCAGCACGGTACCGCTGATGTGCTGGTCGGTCTGGATCGGCGCGCCGACGAGCGTCACCGAGACCGTACTGCCGTCCAGACGCTGGATCAGCTTGGCGTGTTCGCTGCCGCCGCGCAGGTCGCCACTGACGATGTGGTCGATGAGGGTGAAGCTGTCCTTCTCGGCGTTTTCGTCGAGCAGGTTGAACAACGCCGCCAGCGGCAGCCCCACGGCCTGATCGGCGCTCCAGTGGGTCAGTCGCTCGGCGGCCGGGTTCATGTAGAGGATCGCGCCCTCGACATCGGTAGTGATCACCCCATCGCCGATGGACGCCAGGGTCACCTGGGCGCGGTCCTTTTCCAGTTGCAGGGCATAGGCGAAGGCATGGCGCTGGTTGAGCAGCTTGCGCGTGCGCCACAGCGCCAGCACGATCAACAGCAGCGCCACCAGCAGGTTGCTGACCACCAGCAGGTACTGCACCGCGCGCGAGCCCTCGCCCAATGCCGCGCTGAAGGCCATGGCGGCGGGCGTCACCGCGTCATTGATGAGCATGATCTGGTGCTTCCAGCGCGCCATGTCCGCTTCGCTGGCGGTGCCGGCCTGTTGCGCCGCGTGCATCTGCTGCGCCAGGGCGTCGAGTTCGACCAGGTAGGTATCGCCGATCTTCCAGTGCGCGATGGCCCTGGACATGTAGCTCACATCGCTGAAGTGACGGTACAGCCAGATGATGTTTTGCATGTCGTCAGGGTGGTTGTTGCCCTTCAGAATGCCGGTCCGTGCAGCCGCCAGATCAGGCTCGGGCTGGTCGAGGGCGAGGCGCAGCTGATGACCGCCCTGGGGAATGGCGATGGCGCGCAGGTACTTCTGGAAGACTTCCTCGTCACGGCTGTCGGCATACAGGTTCAGGTAGTAGATCGCGTCTTTCTGACCCTTGGACCAGAAGCTTTCGCCCGCGACATAGCTGCGCACCGCGGACAGTGCGTAGAGGCTGATGCAACCCAGCATTGCCATCAACCCCACGACGGCGATGAATGGCCAGACAATCCCCAGCAATCTCGGTGTATCGAGAGTCTGTGTGTGCTTCATGAGGTTCCTTGCTTCAGCGATCCAGGCAACGTCCAAGTCAGAACTTCAATCACCACTGGCACACTCTAGGCTAGTTTCGGAAAGGACCGGCACAGTTTTCATCGGTGCCGAATCTTTTTTTTATGGCTGGGCGCGCCGCCAGCCGCGGACTCAGACCTGTTGCAGATAACCGTACAGACGCGCATACAGCCCGCCCTCGGCGATAAGCTGCTGGTGATCGCCATCTTCGGCGATCCGGCCGCCGTCGAACACCAGCACGCGGTCGGCCTGCTTCACCGCAGAGAGCCGGTGGGCAATGATCAAGGTAGTGCGCCCTCGCAGGAAACGCGCGAGGGCCTGGTGCAGGTTGTACTCGGTGGCGGCATCGAGCGCAGAGGTGGCTTCGTCGAGAATGACCACCTTGGGCTCGGCCAGCACCATTCGAGCAATCGCCAGACGCTGCCGCTGACCCCCGGAAAGGCGTACGCCGGACCGGCCGACAATGCTGTCCAGGCCGTGGGGCATGTCCCGCACGGTGCTGTCCAGCTGGGCGATCTGCAGTGCATTCCAGCAGGCATGGTCGCTGGCAGTGCGCCCCATGGTCAGGTTGGCACGAATCGTATCGTTGAACAGCGATGGATGTTGCAATACCACCGCGACATTATCGCGCAGGGTCTCCAGGCCCATCGCCTGCTGCAGCGTGCCACCAAAGCGCACCTCCCCGGCCTGTGGCGTATAGAGCCCGAGCAGCAATTGCACCAGCGTGCTCTTGCCACCCCCGCTGGCGCCGACGATGGCGACCTTTTCACCGGGCGCGATGCTCAGGTCCAGGCGGTCCAGCACCTTGTCCTCGGCATAGGCGAAGGTCAGGCCACGGATCTCGATACCCACCGTCTCGCGATCGCGGAACGGATCGCTGCCGCCCGGATACCTGGGTTCATCGGCGCGAGCGAGCAATTCATTAATCCGCTTCAGCGCACCACCTGCAGCATAGTAGGCGTATTGCAGATTCAACAGCTGTTCGACCGGGGTGATCATGAACCAGAGGTAGCTGAACACTGCCAGCATCTGGCCAATGCTGAGGTCGGAGAACAGCACCGTGAGCATCGCTGCAGCGCGGAAGATGTCGATGCCGAACTGGAACAGCAGCGCGCTGGCGCGGCCCGACGCGTCGCTCTTCCACATCGAGGCAACCGCAAAGTCGCGCACTTCGCGAGCGCGCAGGCCGAGGCGGCCCAGAAAATAACCCTGGCGGTTGCTGGCGCGGACTTCCTGGATGGCGTCCAGGGTTTCGCCGAGCGCCTGGGTGAAGCGCGCTGTGCTGTCGTTCTCGAGCTTCTTCAAGTGTTTGACGCGCTTGCCCAGCACCACCGTGGCGTACACCACGAGGGGGTTGAACAGCAGGATGAGCAGCGCCAGCTTCCAGTGCATCCACATCAGGATGCCCGCGGTGCCGGCCAGGGTCAGCATCGCCACCAGGAAGCGGCTCAGGGTTTCGCCGACGAATTTGTCGAGGGTTTCCAGGTCGGTGACCAGATGGGTAGTGACCGTCCCGCTGCCCAGGCTTTCGTATTCGCTGAGGGAGATGCGCTTGAGCCGTTCGATGAGACGCAGGCGCAGGCGATAGACCACGTCCTTGGCCAGGCCGGCGAACAGCCGCGCCTGCACGACGTTGAAAAGCAATGACCCACAACGCAGGGTGAAACTGATCACCAGCATCAGCCCTATGAAGCCGACGGGGATCTGCCAGGCGGCGGGCAACACCTGACTCATCCAGCGCGTGGCACTGCCGGCATGCCCGAGCAAGACCTCATCGACCAGTAGCGGCAACAGCAGGGGTATCGGCACGCTGCACAAGGTAGCGAGTACGGCGACGCCATTGGCGGTCCACAGCGTACGCTTGTGCTGCAATGCCAATCGGCGTATTTCGCCCCAACTCAGGCGGTCTGCCACGGGCGTGGTTTGCGACCCTGCCACCCCGACGGGGCCCGGTCGCTCATGCATCGGCAGCACGTTCCAGCCAGCGCGCCAACAGCGGCGCAAGATCGGCCAACGGTCGGTAACCATTGGTCAGCAAAGCCAGCTGGCCATCGCGCTCGGCGAGCAAGGTCGGAAAGCCGGCGATGCCCAGCCCCTGCGCCCAGGCGAAATCGGCCTGAGTGGTTTGTACCCTGCGATCGCTGTCGAACGCCTCGACGAACTCGATGCGCGGCACACCGGCCTGTTCGGCCAGGGCAGCCAACTGCACCGGCTGGGTCACATCCAGGCGCAGGGTGTAGAACGCCTGCTGGATCAGCTTGACCAACGGCCAGGCCAGATCGGGGGCCAGTTCGCGCACCGCCACGATCGCTCGGCAAGCCGGCTCGGTGTCGTAGACGAAGCCTGCCGGCAGTGCGCCCTCGAACTCGAAGGCCTGGCCGCTGGCCTCGTGCACCGCATGCCAGTGCTCGATGATGTAATCGCGGGTGGTCGGCTCCAGCGCCGCGCCGCCGCTGCGCAGCCCGCCCACCACGATATGGGTCTTGACCCCTGCCGCCTCGGCCTGATCGATCAGGGCCTGGGCCACGGGCGCGAAACCCCAGCACCAGGAGCACATCGGGTCCATCACGTAGATCAGGCGGTTGCGCGACATGGGCTCAGTCCTGGGCAGCTTTGCGATAGTTGTGGCCGATAGGGTGCGGCAGATTGCGCGCGCGAGCCAGTTCGATCTGCTTCTGACGATCAATGGCGCTCTTGCGGGTCTTTTCGCTCAGGCTGTTCCAGCAGTGCGGGCAACTGACGCCGGGCACGTAGTGCTCGCTGGCACGATCTTCGACACTGATCGGTGTGCGGCAGGCATGGCACTGATCGTAATCGCCCTCGCTGAGGTCGTGGCGCACCGTGACGCGATTGTCGAAGACGAAGCAATCACCTTCCCACTTGCTCTCTTGCTGGGGCACTTGCTCCAGGTACTTGAGAATGCCGCCCTTGAGGTGATAGACCTCTTCGAAGCCTTCGCCGAGCATGTAACTGGAGGCCTTTTCGCAACGGATACCGCCGGTGCAGAACATGGCGACCTTCTTGTGTACCGCTGGGTCGAAATGCGCCTTGATGTAATCCGGGAATTCGCGGAACGAAGCGGTCTTGGGGTCCACGGCGCCCTGAAAGGTGCCGATGGCGACTTCGTAGTCATTGCGAGTGTCGATCAGCAGCACTTCCGGGTCGTCGAGCAAAGCATTCCAGTCCTGCGGCTCGACATAGGTGCCAACCGTGCGGTTGGGGTCGACACCGGCGACGCCGAGGGTGACGATTTCCTTCTTCAGCTTGACCTTGGTGCGATAGAACGGCTGCTCGTCGCAGTACGATTCCTTGTGGTCGATGTCGTCCATGCGCGGATCGAGCTTGAGCCAGGCCAACAGGCCGTCGACGCCTTCGCGGGTACCGGATACGGTGCCGTTGATGCCTTCTGCGGCTATCAGCAGCGTGCCTTTTATATCGTTGTCGAGCATGGCCTGCAGCAGCGGCTCACGCATTTCGACGTAATCTTCCAGGGTGACGAACTTGTACAGTGCCGCCACGACGATCGCTTGGGTCATGGGTAAAACGCTCCAGGTGGTCGACCGCGCAAGGGCCGGACCGGATTTTCTTGGGGGACAGTTCACCGGACGAGCCAGGCGACAGGTCTGTGAACAGAAATGAAAAAACCCGCCAACGGCATGCCGCTGGCGGGTCGCAGATTCTAGCAAATTCCGTTGCCTAGTGCCCACCGCCGGCGCAGGTGGGCGACGCCGGTGCGGCCCCTGCCTGCTCCCATTCCTGGGGCGTATAGGTGTGCAGCGCCAGCGCGTGGAACTCGCCCATCAGTTCGCCGAGCGTGCCGTACACCAACTGGTGACGCTTGACACTGTTGAGCCCGGCGAAGCGCTCACTGACCAGCACCGCCTTGTAGTGGGTCTCGGTGCCCCGGCTGTGCATGTGGCTTTCGTCCAGCACCTGCAGATGCGCGGGTTGCAGCATCTGCAGGGTGGATACGATGCGGTCCTTCATAGACATCAGCAACGACTCCGTTACGGCTTCGCTGGCTTGGCCGGACCGGCAGCAGCCTTGGCAGCGCCCTGTGGGTCCAGTTCCTTGGTCATGTCAGCCAACAGGTTGTTGACCACAGGCACTGCGCTTTCCAGCTTCTGCTGGGTGAGCTGGGCGGACTGCTGGGTCACGGCGGGCATTTTTTCCAGGACTTTCTTGCCCAGCGGCGACTGGTAGAACTTGACCAGGTCCTTGAGCTCCTGCTCGGAGAAGTTGGTGGTGTACAGCTTGACCATGTCTGGCTTGAGCTTGGGCCAGCCGATGGCCTGGTCCAACGCGGCATTGGCCTTGGCCTGGTAGGTTTCCAGGGTTGCCTGCTTGCTGGCCGGGGCTTTGGTCTGCTCGAAGCGCTGAGCGAACATTTGCTGCACTTGCATGTACACCGGCGTACCCAGTTTGTCCGCATGAGCCATCATCAGGAAGGCTTCGGCGCTGGCGTTGTGGCTGGCGGTGTCGGCGAGTACCTGGCCACTGGCACAGACGAGAACTGCCGCGGTGCAGATGGCGCGAAAACGAGTCATCGAGTTTCCTTATCTAGCAGGCGAGGTAAAACCCCAGAAACGATCATTTTGCGCTCAAGCTCGTGCGTCTCTCAACCCCAGACTGCGAACCGCAGGTGCAGTTTCATGGAACCTGACGCCAGGTACGTACCCTAACAGCAAGGCTGCCGATGAGCAGCGAGACCCGCCCGTGCATCTTCGGGGTGTGACGCGAGATCGACAACAAGGAGCATGAACCGCATGAGTCGTATCGAAACAGACAGCCTGGGACAGGTCGAAGTTCCTGAAGAGGCCTACTGGGGCGCCCAGACCCAACGTTCGCTGGTGAACTTCGCCATTGGCGAGGAGCGCATGCCGCTGCCGGTTTCGCATGCCCTGGCGCTGGTCAAGAAGGCCGCGGCGCGGGTCAACGATCGCAACGGTGACCTGCCGGCCGACATCGCCCGACTGATCGAGCAAGCCGCCAACGAAGTGCTTGCAGGCGAGCATGACGACCAGTTTCCCCTGGTGGTCTGGCAGACTGGCAGCGGCACCCAGAGCAACATGAACGTCAACGAGGTGATCGCCGGGCGCGCCAACGAACTGGCCGGCAAGGGCCGCGGCGGCAAGTCGCCAGTGCATCCCAACGATCATGTCAATCGTTCGCAGAGCTCCAACGACTGCTTCCCCACTGCCATGCACATCGCCGCCGTGCAAGCCGTGCAGGCTGACTTGTTGCCGGCAATCGCGGTGCTCGGCGAGGGCCTGGCCGAGCTGGCCGGACGCCACACGCAGCTGGTCAAGACCGGCCGCACGCACATGATGGACGCCACGCCGATTACCTTCGGCCAGGAAGTCTCGGCCTACGTGGCGCAGCTCGAATACGCCCAGAAGGCCATCCGCAACGCCTTGCCCGCCGTGTGTGAGCTGGCCCAGGGCGGCACTGCGGTGGGTACCGGGCTCAATGCACCCAAGGGGTTCGGTGAAGCCATCGCCGCCGAGCTGGCGGCGCTGTCCGGGCTGCCGTTCGTCACCGCGCCGAACAAGTTCGCGGCATTGGCCGGCCACGAGCCGTTGACCAGCCTCTCGGGCGCGCTCAAGACCCTCGCCGTGGCCTTGATGAAACTGGCCAACGATTTCCGCCTGTTGGGTTCGGGGCCTCGGGCAGGGCTGGCCGAGATCAAACTGCCGGCCAATGAGCCGGGTAGCTCCATCATGCCCGGCAAGGTCAATCCGACCCAGTGCGAGGCGCTGTCCATGCTCGCTTGCCAGGTCATGGGCAACGACGTGGTCATCGGCATCGCCGCAAGCCAGGGTCACCTGCAACTCAACGTGTACAAGCCGGTGATCATTCACAACCTGCTGCAGTCCATCAAGCTGCTGGCCGATGGCTGCCGCAATTTCCAGGAACACTGCGTCGCCGGTTTGGTGCCGGATGCGCAGCAGATGGGCGAGCATCTCGAGCGTGGCTTGATGCTGGTCACCGCGCTCAACCCGCACATCGGCTACGACAAGGCCGCCGAGATCGCCAAGAAGGCCTACGCTGAAGGCTTGACACTGCGCGAATCGGCGCTGGCCCTGGGCTACTTGAGCGAAGCCGAGTTCGACCAGTGGGTGCGGCCCGAGGAAATGCTTTAAGCTCTCGCCGCCGGCATCATCGTTTGCCAACGATGATGCCGGCGGCGAACTCGCCCGATCCACCTCCAAGATCCATTTCTACACAGGACGCACATCATGTTTGGCAAGCGTGCGCAGGACCTTGTTGAAACCACGCACTTTCGTGCCGAACGATTCAGCACGGTCAACGGTTTCTATTTTTTCAGCACTCGGGAAAAGACTCTGGAAGGCCCCTTCGCGACCCGCGAGGAAGCTGAACGCGAAAGCCGGGCGTATGTCTCTCGCGTCTCGGGGCGTCAATCCTATCGCTAGGCCTTTCAGGGCTTGGCTGCAGGGTTGCGCACCACCACACGGCGAGCAGGTTGCGCCAGCACGGCCACTTTGGCTGGCGCAAAGATAGGCAGCAATCTGCCGCTGGCGTGCATCTGCTGCATCAGGGTGGTGAACTCTTCGGCACTGATCGGCGCACCGGGGCGAATAAGCGCGTAGTGTCGGTAGATCTGGTCTAACCGTTGCGAAACCAGCAGCTGCGAGCCGATATCCGGGTTGCGTGCGACGAAATCGCTCAGAAATGACCGGGTGACCATCGCAATATCGGCCCGCTTGCGTACCACCATCATCAGGTTGCTTTCGTGGGAATACGTCAGCACGGCGTTGAACCTGCGCAGCAGATACTGCGGGTTGGCGTCGAAATCCGCGAACGCGTAGTGATAACCGTAGAACAGCGCCATGCGCTTGCCATTCAGATCAGCGAAGAAGTCCTGGTCATTGCCCTGCTTCAGCGCCACGAACACCTCGGCATCCTCCAGCCCAAGATCGACCGCACTGTGCTTGATGCGCTGCCACCCCCACAGCGGGTTCTCGAAGATCGCCATGTCGACCCGACCGCGTTCGAAATCCTGATAGCGTCGCGCGATCGAAGTCGGCACCAGAACGAAGTGCCAGGTGGTCTGCACCTGGTTGAGCTGTTCGATGAGCGAGGGCAACAGGCCTTCGTTGCGACCCTGTTCGGGGTGCACGACGTACGGCGGAAAATGCGCCGCGCCGATGCGTACTTCCTGGGCCGCTTGCGTGCCCGATGCCCACAGTGCCGCTAGCCATGGAACCAGTGCAGCCAGCAACAGACGTGGCAGGGCCGCCTTAACATAACCGTGCTTCAAGACAGAAAACCCCCACCAGCCGTTTCGCGAAGCACGTACGCTAGGGGTTTTACGTCAGGCTGACAACTGCTAAACCCTGTGCCGGTGCCCGGCACTCCCCCGTCCGCCTGCGGCAGGCAGCATCGAACTGCGCTATTGCGCGGTTGCAGGGATATCGGAACTCTTTGCCTGCGGTTGTGCTCTAGGCTCTAAGCGCATGTGCCTGGGAGCCTGGTATGCCGCATTGGCTGGTCGTCGACCTGGAAGCCACCACCGATGAAGGTGGTTGGCCGGTCACTGAAATGGAAATCATCGAGATCGGTGCAAGCCTGGTCAACCGCGACGGACGCGAGGTGGATCACTTCCAGCGATTCGTCAAACCGTTGCGACGCCCCAGCCTGACCCCGTTCTGTCGAACGCTGACCCACATTGAGCAAGCGGACGTGGACGCCGCGGCGGTGTTGACCCAGGTGTGGAAAAGCTTCGAGCAGTGGCTGTCACCCCACCGCGGGCAACTGCAGGGCTGGGTCAGCTGGGGCGATTACGACCGGCTGCAGTTGCTGCAGGACTGGCAGCGGCTCAACCTGGAAAGCGCACTGGCGCGAGTGCCCCACATCAACCTCAAGCAGCGCTTTGCCAAGGCTCGCCAGCTGCCGCGTCCGCTCGGCCTGACCAGTGCCCTGCAACTGGCCGGACTGCAGTTCTGCGGCCAGCAGCACCGCGCCCTCGAAGACGCACGCAACACGGCGCGGCTGCTGCCTATGGTGCTCGCGCCGTAAAGCGGATGACGACCTGCCAGGGCTTGGGCATACTGGCCAGCCCTTTCCAATCCTCCGCAAGGAACCGCCTCATGTTCAAGGTCAACGAGTACTTCGACGGCACCGTGAAGTCCATTGCTTTTTCCGAAACGGACGGCCCTGCCACCATCGGCGTCATGGCACCGGGCGAGTATGAATTCGGTACAGCCCAGAGCGAAATCATGCACGTGGTTTCCGGCGCCCTCACGGTCAAGCTGCCCGATGCCAGCGAATGGACAACCTTCACTGCCGGCAGCCAGTTCAACGTGCCTGCCAACAGCAAATTCCAACTGACTGTGGAAGTGGAAACCGCCTACCTCTGCCAATACCGTTGATGATCGCGGCCCCCAGCCTTGGGGGCCGCTTGCGCTAGCGACCGAACTGCAAGTGGGCCAGGCGCGCGTAGAGCGCATTGCTGGCCACCAGCTCGGCGTGGGTTCCCAGCGCCACCAGACACCCCTCATCCATCACTGCAATACGGTCGGCGTTCTGTACCGTGGCCAGGCGGTGGGCGATGACCAGTGTGGTGCGACCCTGCATCAGCGTCGGCATGGCCTGCTGGATGAGGTGTTCGCTTTGCGCGTCCAGAGCGCTGGTGGCCTCGTCCAGGAGCAGGATCGGGGCATCGACCAGCAAGGCGCGGGCAATCGCCAGGCGTTGACGCTGGCCTCCCGAAAGCCCCACGCCAGCATCGCCGAGCGGCGTCTGGTAGCCCTGCGGCAGTTGCATGATGAAGTCGTGCGCATGGGCGATGCGCGCGGCGTCCTCGACCTGCTCGGTCGTGGCGTCGGCCCGGCCATAGCGGATATTGTCCTCGACGCTGCCGAAGAACAGCGCCGGGGTCTGCGACACCGTGGCGAACTGCCGACGCACGTCCTGCGGATCCAACTGGCGCAGGTCGATCCCATCGATGAGAATGCGGCCCTGCTGCGGGTCGTAGAAACGCAGCAGCAGATCGAACAGCGTCGACTTGCCTGCGCCGGAGGGGCCAACCAGCGCCAGGGTCTCGCCCGGCCTGACCTGCAGGCTCAGGCCGCGAATGGCGGGTGCCGCTTCGCGCGCAGGGTAGGCAAATATCACCTCGTCGAGCGCCAGCGCCCCCGTGACCCGCGGCGGCAGTTGCTGCAGACCGACGCTGGGCGGCTGGATATCGCTGCGCGCCTGCAGCAGCTCGGCAATGCGCTGCGCGGCACCGGCGGCGCGCTGCAGCTCCCCGACCACTTCGCTCAAGGTGCCGAAGGCACTGCCCACGATCAGGCTGTAGAACACGAACGCGGCCAGTTCGCCTGCGGAAATGCGCCCGCCGATCACGTCCATGCCACCGACCCAGAGCATCACCGCGACGGCACCCAGCACCAGCACGATCACCAATGCAATCAGCCATGCACGCTGGACGATGCGTTGCCGGGCCGTGTCGAACGCCTGCTCCACGGTGACGGCGAAGCGTTTCTGGTCTTCGGCCTGGTGGTTGTAGGCCTGCACGGTCTTGATCTGGGTCAGGGTTTCGGCTACGTAGCTGCCGACATTGGCGATGCGGTCCTGGCTCTGCCGCGACAGACGCCGCACCTGACGCCCGAACATCAGGATCGGCGCCAGCACCAGTGGCAGGGCGACCACCACGATACTGGTGAGCTTGGGGTTGGTGACGAACAACAGCACCACCCCGCCGATCACCATCAACAGGTTGCGCAGGAACATCGACAGCGACGAGCCGATCACCGATTGCAGCAACGCCGTGTCGGTGGTCAGCCTTGACTGGATTTCCGAACTGCGGTTGTTTTCGTAGAACGCCGGATGCAAGTGGACCAAATGGTCGAACACCTGCTTGCGGATATCGGCGACGCAGCGCTCGCCGATCCAGGACACCAGATAGAAGCGCGCGAACGTTCCCGTGGCCAAAGCCAGTACCAGCACCATGAACACGGCGATGGAACGATTGAGCAGGTGTGCCGACTGGGTCATGAAGCCCTGGTCGACCAGCATGCGAATGCCTTGGCCCATGGACAGGGTGATGCCGGCGGTTACCAGCAGTGCCAGCAGCGCGCCGATGGCCTGCCAGCGATAGGGGCGCATGAAGCGCCAGGCCAGGCGCAAACCGCGACGCTGACCCGAAGACAATAGCTGCAAGGGAGGTGATCCGTTTTCAGATGATCTGCAAGCCTACACCCAGACGCCCGATCGACTACAGTGGAACTCCAGCAAACGGACAAAGTCAGCTAGGAAGCAGCCCGAAACAGACGGCGCACACATCTGAAGAGGAGACAGGCCATGAGCTCGCATGACGACACGCATAAACGCATCGACGTGCTACGTGTGAAACCCCAGGAGCCCGTTGGGGGCGCGATCATCGATGAACAGGGGCGTGAAGTACCCATCACCGAAAACATGGTGCAGGACGCCTGCCGCGAACTGGAAGAACACGTGGTGAAGCCGGTCGGCAAAGACTGATCGACCCAACCGCCCTGCTGCCCACGAGACCCGGCCCTGATGCCGGGTTTCGACGTTCTGGCACCCAGTCTCAGGTGTCGGTCCGGACCAGCACCGCCCCCAGAGCTACGACGATGCGTTCGAGCTCCGGTGCAGGACCGTCGATGCGCACGCGCAGCCCTTCGATTTCGCGACGCGGCGGGTAGTGCTTGCGCAATTGGTCGAAGGCCAGCCGCTGCCGGGCATCGTCGGCTTCATGAGGAAGGTCATGCGGGCTGTCGACGGCCAGGCTGCGACGGAAGTCGGCATCGTCGCGCCGCGGGTCGTAGACGCCCCGACAGAGCATGGCCAGCGCCCAGGCCGGATCGCTGTCGGCACTCAGGCTGACCTCGCCGAGCCAGGGCCTGGGCAGCAGGTCGTCCAGGTGGACATCGACGCTGCGACCGAGAAAGTCGCACAACGCCTGATGAATCTGCGCCGTGCCACGACGGCGACCGTCGAGGCTGTAGCCAGCGATGTGCGGAGTGCCGATCACGCAGCAGTCGGCCAGCGCACGGTCGACTGCGGGTTCGTGCTCCCAGACGTCGAGCACCGCCTGCAGGTCTTCGCGTTCGAGCAGCACTTCAAGCAATGCAGCGTTGTCGATCACCGGGCCGCGCGCGGCATTGATCAGCCAGGTACCCGGCTTGAGCGCGCGCAGGCGCGGGCTGTCGAACAGGTGCCAGGTTGGGTGGTCGCCGTCGCGGGTCAGGGGCGTGTGCAGGCTGATCACGTCGCAGTGCTCGACGATGTGTTCCAGGCTGACGAAGTCGCCGCCCTCACTTGCCGCACGCAATGGGTCGCACACCCGCACATCCCAGCCCAGGCCGCGCAGTACCTGTACCAGCCGCCCGCCCACCTGGCCGCCGCCGACGATGCCGTAGCAGCGTTGGGGCAACGCCAGCCCTTCGATTTCGCTCAGGGTGAGCAGGCTGCCGAGCACGTAGTCGACCACGCCTCGGGCATTGCATCCCGGGGCGCTGGCCCAGTGGATACCGGCTGCGGCGAAGTAATCGAGGTCGAGGTGGTCGGTGCCGATGGTGCAGGTGCCGACGAAGCGTACATTGCTGCCTTCGAGCAGGGTGCGATCGACCTGGGTTACCGAGCGCACCAGCAGGACATCGGCATCGGCGACAGCCGTCCGGTCGATCGCTCGGCCCGGGTAGCGGCGGATTTCACCGAAGCCTTCGAAGAATGCGTCGAGCAGCGGGATGTTTTCGTCGGCGACTATGAGCATGGGGGTGTCCGGGGTTGTGAGGGTGTCAGGGCGGGCCTCTTCGCGGGCAGAGACCCGCTCCCACAGAGACTGTTGTGGTCCTTGTGGGAGCGGGTCTCTGCCCGCGAAGACACGCTACCACAGGAGCTGGTGCGGACCCTGTGGAAGCAGGCCTCTGCCCGCGAGGACACGCTACCACAGGAGCTGGTGCGGACCCTGTGGGAGCGGGTCTCTGCCCGCGAAGGCCTCAGCGCAGGGTCGACTTCAGATAATGCGCTGTTCGGTCAGCTCGCGCACGAACGCCGGCGCGATATAACGTTGGTAATGCGCCTCGGACAGAATGAAGAACTCCCGATCGATGGCATCGCGCAGCTGCGGCAGATCCCAGTCGCGGAACTCGGGCAGCAGCACCAGACCGTAAGCCTCCAGGTTGTTGATCACGCGGGCGCCGCGGGCGATCAACTGGTAGGCCCAGCAGTACTCCGACTGCCGCTCGACGAAACGGATCTTGCGTTGTTCCAGTTGTTGGCGCAGTTTCGACGGGTCGAACACTTCCACCTTGGCGACCATTACCTGCACCAGCAATTGCTCCAGACGAATCCATACCGCGCGTTTCTGCGCTTCGTCATAGCCGTTCCAATGGATGACTTCATGGTGATAGCGCTTGCAGCCCCGGCATACCAGGTCACCGTAGACGGTGGAGCACAGGCCCACGCAGGGCGTCTTGATGGAATGGTTGGACATGGTGGATCGGCACGCTGGACGGTGGAACACCGGGCGCATGTTAGTCCTTTGTCTAACAGGGGTCACCCCAGAAATCGTGGGGCTTAACTTAACTTCCTGCGCGAAATAAAGTAGAATCATGCAGCCTTTTTAGGCGCCAATGTCCATTGGAAGCTGTTTTCAAAGCGTCACGAGCACAGTTGATCCAGTAGAAGGGTGTTGGCACCGCTCGTCCGGTGCCAGCCCTCATCAGATTTCCCTTCTACCGGCGTAAAACTTTGAAAACAGCTTCTGCATGGAACACCTGCCCTCCTGACTGAACGGCCGAAAAGACCGTGCGCATGGATGCAGGCGTTCTCTGGATGAGCGTCCCTTCCGGGACCACTGATGAGGGTAATAACTGTGCTTGAAGCCTATCGCAAACACATCGAAGAGCGTGCCGCCCAGGGTATCGTGCCCCAGCCGCTTAACGCCGAACAAACCGCAGGCCTGGTCGAGCTGCTGAAAAACCCTCCCGCCGGCGAAGAGTCTTTCCTGGTCGACCTGATCACCAACCGCGTGCCACCAGGCGTCGACGAAGCCGCCTACGTCAAGGCCGGCTTTCTTTCTGCCCTGGCCAAGGGCGAAGTCACTTCGCCGCTGATCGACAGCAAGCGTGCCGTTGAACTGCTCGGCACCATGCAGGGTGGCTACAACATCGCCACCATGGTCGAACTGCTCGACGACGCCACCCTGGCGCCGGTGGCTGCCGAACAGCTCAAGTTCACCCTGCTGATGTTCGATGCCTTCCACGACGTTGCGGAAAAAGCCAAGAACGGCAATGCCCACGCTCAAGGCGTACTGCAATCCTGGGCCGACGGCGAATGGTTCAAGAAGCGTCCGACCCTGGCCGACAAGATCAGCCTGCGCGTCTTCAAGGTCACCGGCGAAACCAACACCGACGATCTTTCGCCTGCGCCCGACGCCTGGTCGCGCCCGGACATCCCGTTGCACGCCCTCGCCATGCTGAAGATGGCCCGCGAAGGCATCGTGCCCGACGTGCAGGGCTCGATCGGCCCGATGAAGCAGATTGCCCAGATGTACGCCGACGGCTACCCGGTCGCCTACGTGGGCGACGTGGTCGGTACCGGTTCATCGCGCAAGTCGGCGACCAACTCGGTGCTGTGGTTCTTCGGTACCGACATCCCGTACGTGCCGAACAAGCGCGCTGGTGGTTTCTGCTTCGGCACCAAGATCGCCCCGATCTTCTACAACACCATGGAAGACGCCGGCGCCCTGCCGATCGAGTTCGACGTGTCGAACATCAACATGGGTGACGTGATCGACCTCTACCCGCACCAGGGTAAAGTCTGCAAGCACGACAGCGACGAGGTGATCACCACCTTCGAACTCAAGACGCCCGTACTGCTCGACGAAGTCCGCGCTGGCGGCCGTATCCCGCTGATCGTCGGCCGCGGCCTGACCGACAAGGCACGCGCCGAGCTGGGCCTGGGCCCGACCGATCTGTTCAAGCTGCCCGAAGCCCCGGTCGACACCGGCAAGGGCTTTACCCTGGCGCAGAAGATGGTCGGCAAGGCCTGCGGCCTGCCCGAGAACCAGGGCGTGCGTCCCGGCACCTACTGCGAACCGAAGATGACTACCGTCGGTTCCCAGGACACCACTGGCCCGATGACCCGCGACGAGCTGAAAGACCTGGCATGCCTGGGCTTCTCCGCCGACCTGGTCATGCAGTCTTTCTGCCACACCGCGGCCTATCCGAAGCCGATCGACGTGACCACCCACCACACCCTGCCGGATTTCATCCGCACCCGTGGTGGCGTATCCCTGCGTCCAGGCGACGGCATCATCCACAGCTGGTTGAACCGCATGCTGCTGCCGGACACCGTCGGCACCGGTGGTGACTCGCACACCCGCTTCCCGATCGGCATCTCGTTCCCGGCCGGTTCCGGCCTGGTGGCCTTCGCGGCCGCTACCGGCGTCATGCCGCTGGACATGCCCGAGTCGGTGCTGGTGCGCTTCAAGGGCACCATGCAGCCAGGCATCACCCTGCGCGACCTGGTCCATGCGATTCCGTACTACGCCATTCAGAAAGGCCTGCTGACCGTCGAGAAGAAAGGCAAGATCAACGCCTTCTCGGGCCGCATCCTGGAAATCGAAGGCTTGAACGAGCTGACCGTGGAACAGGCGTTCGAGCTGTCCGACGCCTCGGCCGAGCGCTCCGCCGCCGGTTGCACCATCAAGCTGCCGGAGAAGGCCATTGCCGAATACCTGAAGTCCAACATCACCCTGCTGCGCTGGATGATCAGCGAAGGCTACGGCGATGCGCGGACCATGGAACGTCGTGCCCAGGCCATGGAAGCGTGGCTGGCCAACCCGGAACTGCTGAGTGCCGATGCCGACGCCGAATACGCCGAGATCATCGAGATCGACCTGAGCGACTTGAAAGAGCCGGTCCTGTGTGCACCGAACGATCCGGACGATGCACGTCTGCTGTCCACCGTTCAGGGCGAGAAGATCGACGAGGTGTTCATCGGTTCGTGCATGACCAACATCGGCCACTTCCGCGCTGCCGGCAAGTTGCTCGACAAGGTCAAGGGGCAACTGCCGACGCGCCTGTGGCTGTCGCCGCCGACCAAGATGGATGCCCATCAGCTGACCGAAGAAGGCTACTACGGCATCTACGGCAAGGCTGGCGCACGTATGGAGATGCCGGGATGCTCGCTGTGCATGGGTAACCAGGCACGCGTGGAACCCAACTCCACCGTGGTGTCCACCTCGACCCGTAACTTCCCGAACCGCCTGGGCGATGGTGCCAACGTGTACCTGGCCTCCGCCGAGCTGGCCGCTGTCGCGTCCATTCTGGGCAAGCTGCCGACGGTCGAAGAGTACATGGGCTACGCGGCCAGCATCGACAGCATGGCTGCCGATGTGTACCGCTACCTGAGCTTCGACCAGATCGCCGAGTTCCGCGATGCTGCGGCCAACGCGAACATTCCGGTGGTCCAGGCTTGATGCCACGCTGAAATGAGCTGAACGAAAAAACCCGTCGAATGACGGGTTTTTTTGTGGGCGATGATCGGGTCAGAGATAGGCGCTGAGCGCTTAGTTGCAGATGACCGTTCCTACGGATAACCCGTAGGAGCGGTCATCGGCCGCGAAAAAGCCAACCTCGCCTCAGCTGACTTGCACGCCTCCGCTCAACGCCAGGTCCATCAGTTCGCGATTCGCCACTGCGTACATGGCGTAGTCGGTACCCGTGGCGGCCTTGATCTCGTCGAGCATGGCACGCCAGCGCTTGACCATCACCTCGTGCTGTTCCAGCCACAGGTCCAGACGCTCTTCGACGTCACCCGGCGCATCCTGCATTTTCAGCACGGAAATGGTGATTGCCCGCTGCTGCAGGTCGATATCGTCGCGGAAGGCCTCGCGTGCCAGCGCTTGCCAGTTGTTCTCCACCGGCAGGCTGCTGATCTGCTGCAGGTACCAGGTCAGGTCCAGCTTGCTGCCCACGGCGAAGAACGCCTTGGCCACTTCGGCGGCATTCTGGCCGGTGACGTCCGACGCTTCGATGATCGGCAACAGCGTGTACAGGTGGCTGGTGCCGGCAACCATGCGCGCCAGCAGCTCCGGTACGCCAGACTCGACATAACCCTGGTAGCGGGTCTGCCAGCGCTCGCGGGTCGGACCCTCGAGCAGTTCGTCGAGCTTGAGCCCCAACGCTGCGATGTGCGGACCGAAATGCGCCACATCGCGACCGGCGTCCAGCTCGTTACGGCGGCTGCGCAGGAACCAGCGGGTGGCCCGTCGACCCAGGCGCATCAGCTCGTCCATCAGAGCCAGCTGGACATCGGCGGACACCTGGTAGTCCAGCGCCTCGATCTGGCGGAACCAGTGCGGCAGGTGGAAGATGTCGCGCACGATGGCGTAGGCCCCGACCACACTGGCCGGGGTCATGCCAGTGGACTCCTTCAAGCGCTGCACGAAGGTGATGCCCATGTTGTTGACCAGGTCGTTGGCGATCTGGGTGCTGACGATCTCGCGCTTGAGGCGATGGCTGCGCATGGCCTCGGCGTACTTGCTGACCAGCGACGGCGGGAAGGCCGTCTCCATGTCACGAGTCAGATAGACGTCGTCGGGTACTGCCGAAGCCAGCAGCGCTTCGTTGAGGTCGATCTTGCTGTAGGAGATAAGCACAGACAGCTCGGCTCGGGTCAGGCCCTGCTTGTTCGCGACGCGCTCGTTGAGCTGCTCCTCGGTCGGCAGGAATTCGATGGCACGGTCCAGCTTGCCACGCGCTTCCAGGTCTGCCATCAGGCGGCGGTACTCGGCCAGTCGCTCGTAGGCCTTGCGCGCCGCCAGGGACAGCGCCTGGGTCTGCTTGTAGTTGTTGCCCAGCACCAGATGGCCGACTTCCTCGGTCATGCTGCCCAGCAGCAGGTTGCGCTGCTTCTCGGTCATGTCCCCGGCCTGCACGGCTTCGTTGAGCAGGATCTTGATGTTGACTTCGTGGTCGGAGCAATCCACGCCGGCCGCGTTGTCGATGAAGTCGGTGTTGGTCGCGCCGCCGTTGAGGCCGAACTCGACACGGCCCAGCTGGGTCATGCCCAGATTGCCGCCCTCGCCCACCACTTTGCAGCGCAGTTCGTTGCCATTCACGCGCAGGGCGTCGTTGGCCTTGTCGCCGACATCGGCGTGGCTCTCGTCACTGGACTTGACGTAGGTACCGATACCGCCGTTCCACAGCAGGTCGACCGGTGCCTTGAGCAGCGCGTTGAGCAACTCGGTCGGGGTCAGCTTGTCGGCCTTGATGTCGAAGCGCTCTTTCATCTGCGCGCTGATGGCAATGCTCTTGGCACTGCGCGAGAAGATGCCGCCACCGGCGGACATGATCGAGGTGTCGTAGTCGCTCCACGCCGAACGAGGCAGGTCATACAGGCGCTGACGCTCGGCGAAGCTGCTGGCCGGCTCGGGGTTGGGATCGATGAAGATGTGCAGGTGGTTGAATGCCGCCACCAGTTGCAGCTTGTCGGACATCAACAAGCCATTGCCGAACACGTCGCCGGCCATGTCGCCGATGCCGATGACGGTGATGCTGTCTTTCTGCACGTTGATCCCGCGTTCGCGGAAGTGGCGCTGCACGCCGACCCAGGCACCCTTGGCGGTGATACCCATCTTCTTGTGGTCGTAGCCCGCCGAGCCGCCGGAGGCGAACGCATCGCCAAGCCAGAAGCCGTAGTCGATGGCAATGCCGTTGGCGATGTCGGAAAAGGTCGCGGTGCCCTTGTCCGCAGCCACCACCAGGTACGGGTCGTCATCGTCGTGACGCACGACATTGGCCGGCGGCACCACGCTGCCATCCTTGAGGTTGTCGGTGATGTCGAGCAGACCGGAGATGAAGATGCGGTAGCAGGCCACCGCCTCGTTCTGCACCTCGTCGCGGCTGCCGCCCAGTGGCAGTCGGCGCGGGACGAACCCGCCCTTGGCGCCCACCGGGACGATCACCGAGTTCTTCACGTGCTGCGCCTTGACCAGGCCCAGTACTTCGGTGCGGAAGTCTTCCTCGCGATCCGACCAGCGCAGACCGCCGCGGGCGACGTTGCCGAAGCGCAGGTGAACGCCTTCGACTCGCGGCGAGTAGACGAAAATCTCGAACTTGGGCACCGGCTTGGGCAGTTCTGGAATCAGCTTGGGGTTGAACTTGAAGCTGAAGTACGACTTGACCTGGCCGTTGGCATCGGGCTGGTAGAAGTTGGTACGCAGGGTGGCTTTGATCAGGTCCAGATAGCGACGCAGGATACGGTCTTCGTTGAGCACCTGAACGTCGTCCAGGGCACTCAGAATGGCCTGTTCCAGGCGTTGCTGCTTGTCGTCCAGGTCATCGCCGGCCAGCTTGCGCGCCAGGTAGAAGCGGGTCTTGAACAGCCGCGTCAGCTCCCGGGCGATATCGGTGTGGTTGTTCAGGGTGCTGGCGATGTAGCCGAGGTCGAAGCCCAGGCGGATCTGCTTGAGATAGCGCGCATAGGCGCGCAGCAAGGCGACGTCGCGCCATGGCAGGCCTGCGGTGAGCACCAGGCGGTTGAACGCGTCGTTCTCGGCGTCGCCGCGCACGATGTGCACGAAGGCATCCTGCAGCGTGTCGTTAAGCTGCTGGATGTCCAGATTCAGGCCTTCGCTGTAGGTAAAGGCGAAGTCGTGGATCCAGTACTCGCGACCACTGCGATGACGCAGGCGGTAGGGGAATTCGCCCAGTACGCGCAGGCCCAGGTTCTCGAGGATCGGCAACACGTCGGACAGCGCCAGTGGCGTGTCTGCGTGGTACAGCTTGCAATGCAGCTGGCGTTCGCCGCCCTGCGCCAGAGGCTGGTAGAAACTCATGACCAGCGGGCGCGATTCGGACAGCGCCAGCAGGTGCTGCATGTCGACCACTGCCGAATGCGCGGCGAAGCGCTCGCGGAAACCGGCCGGGAAGCCTTTCGGGAAATCGGCCAGCACATTGGTGCCGGCGGCCTCGCCGAAGCTTTCGATGGTCAGGCTGGCGTAGTCGTCCTGCCACGAACGGCAGGCCTGGATCACTTCGTTTTCCAGTTGCTGCGGGTCGATGTCCAGACGGCTCTTGGGGTCCACGCGCAGGATCAACTGCACGCGGGCCAGCACGGATTCGGAGAAGAACGTCCAGAACTCGCAGTCGCTGGCCTTGAGGCGCTCCATGAGCACCTGCTGGATCTTCTGCCGTACTTCGGTGGAGTACACGTCGCGCGGCACGTAGGCCAGGCAGTAGCAGAAGCGCCCGTAAGGGTCCTTGCGCAGGAACACGCGGATCTTGTTGCGTTCCTGGATCTGCACGATCGACATGACGGTGCTGAACAGCTCGTCGATCGGGGTCTGGAACAGGTCGTCGCGCGGCAGCACCTCGACCACCTGGGCCAGTTCCTTGCCCAGGTGCGCCTTGGCATGGAAACCGGAGCGGCGTTCGATCTCGGCGACCTTGCGCCGGATGTAGGGGATTTCGCGCACGCTCTCGCCATACACCGACGAGGTGTACAGGCCCATGAAGCGGCATTCCTTGAGTACCTTGCCATCGCTGTCGATCTGGCGGATCGACACGTAGTCGGGATACGCCGGGCGATGCACACGGCTGGGGTGCGCAGCCTTGGCGAAGGACAGCAGCATCGGCTCGTGCAGGTACTGCACGGCGTAGTCTTCGATATGCAGGTCTTCGCTGCTCAGGCCGGCACGCAGCAGCCGGGTCAGGCCCAGGAACGACTGCGGGTCGTAGCGCAGCTGGCCACCCTGCGCATCGGCATCGACCACGAACTCTTCGTAGCCCAGGAAGGTGAAGTGGTTGTCGGTCAACCATTCGAGGAACGCCGTGATCTCGGCTTTTTCCTGCTCGTCGCTGGCGAACGCGGTCTGTTCCACCAACGTGATCATTTCGCGAACCTTGGCCTTCATCGGCTCGAAGTCCTGCACCGCCATCCGCACTTCGCCCAGCACCTGCTCCAGCTCCCGGGCCAGCACGCTGAGCTCGGCGGCGTTGGCGCAACGGTCGATTTCCAGGTACATCAGCGATTCATGCAGGACGTCTTCGCCCTGGGCACCCTTGGCCAGCACTTCGAGCAGCTCGCCCTGGCTGCCGCGACGCACGCTGAGCACGGTGGTCTGCAGGGTGTGGATGCTGTAGCCGCGCCGGTTGAGCTCGGTGCGCACCGAGTCCACCAGGAACGGCAGGTCGTGATGCAGCACTTCGACGGCGGTGTGGGTGGACTGCCAGCCGTGACGTTCGTAATCGGGGTTGTAGACGCGCACCTCTGGCTTGGCATGATCGAAGCGCTGCAACAGGCGCCAGGCCGACAGGGTGCAACCGGCCAGGTCGCTGAGGCGCCGCTGGGTGAGCTCGTCCAACGAGATGATGCCGAAGAACTGATCGGCGAACAGCGCCACTTGTGGCAGTGCCTGTTCGCTGATGTGCTGAGCCAGGGCCGATTGCAGTTGATGCTGGAAGTCGGCTTTGCTGGCTGCGGTGAAGAACGCCATCTGTGGTACTCCGCTTGGGCTTTGTTATTGGGTGAAGCGTCGCAAGTCACCCCGGTTCGGATCAACCATAGCCAATCCGGCGCTGCGGGGCGACATTTCAAGAGGTCCAACGACCTAGCTTACCCAGAGCCCGGCATGCACTCTTGCGGTGCGGCGACATATTCGGTCATGCAGGAGTTGTCGTACGAGACCGCTGGTACGGGCAATCCAGCCGATCGGACAGTAGTCGGGTATAATCATGGCATATTCATATGACAGGTTCCCCCGTATGCGCATCACCGCCACTCTGCTGCTGGCCAACCCCCGTGACGAGGAAGAAGACGACATGGCGCTGCTGTGCTGCCACGGCAGCGCAGACGAAATGTTTCTGATGACGCGCTTTCCGGACGAAGAAGAGCTGGAGATCATCCTCGGCGACGACCCTTACCTGCTGCGCGACCTCAAGGTCACCTTGAGCGCCGACCGCCTGCTGGTGGCCGTGGCAGCCGGGGATGCCGCGGTGTTCGGTGGGGATGACCTGCTGGAGATCGTGCATGCCAGCGACGCGGCAGAGCTGGCGCAGATCGAAGAGACGTTGAGGATTCTGCTGGAGGGTGTGGGTACGCTGGAAATCGGCTGACCCCGCTCTCCGCAGCTCTGTATATCTGTATACGTGTAGGAGCGGCCAGTGGCCGCGAAATGGCCGGCCGACCCAACCGATCTCTCTGGCCGTGCAAGCTTCTTCGCGGCCACTGGCCGCTCCTACGGGATCCAGAGGTGCCCGATCGAACACACCGATTTCTCTGCCACCCGCCAATGCATTAAAGTAGTGACCCCCGGCCAAGACGCCCTCACCTGCGTACTCGGTCCCTTTTTCAGGAACCGTCGACGATGGAACATCGTGAAGCGCTGATGGCGCTGCGAACCTTTCTTTCAACGCAGATCCTTGGCCAGGAGAAACTGGTCGAGCGTCTGCTGATCGTGCTGCTGGCGGACGGTCACATGCTGGTCGAGGGCGCGCCGGGGCTGGCCAAGACCAAAGCCATCAAGGAACTGGCCGAAGGCGTCGAGGCTCAGTTCCACCGTATCCAGTTCACCCCGGACCTGCTGCCGGCCGACATCACCGGCACCGAGATCTATCGACCCGAGACCGGCAGCTTCGTGTTCCAGCAGGGGCCGATCTTCCACAACCTGGTGCTGGCCGACGAGATCAACCGTGCGCCGGCCAAGGTGCAGTCGGCCCTGCTCGAGGCCATGGCCGAACGTCAGGTCAGTGTCGGTCGCAGTACCTACGACCTGTCGCCGTTGTTTCTGGTGATGGCGACGCAGAACCCGATCGAGCAGGAAGGCACCTACCCGCTGCCCGAGGCACAGCTCGATCGGTTCCTGATGCACGTCAAGATCGGCTTCCCGGATGCAGCCGTGGAACGGCGCATCCTGCAGCAGGCTCGCGGTGAGGCGCTCAATGGCGAAACCAAGCCCGAGCGGCGTGTCAGCCAGCAGGCCATCTTTGCCGCACGCAAGGAGATCCTCGGGCTGTACATGGCCGATGCGGTGGAGGAATACCTGGTGCAGCTGGTCATGGCGACGCGCACCCCGAGCAAGTTCGACGCCGAGCTCGGCGAATGGCTGGCCTATGGCGCCAGCCCGCGGGGCTCCATTTCCCTGGATCGCTGCGCACGCGCCCATGCCTGGCTGGCGGGGCGCGATTTCGTCAGCCCGGAAGACATCCAGGCGGTGCTGTTCGATGTGCTGCGTCATCGCATCATCCTGTCGTTCGAGGCGGAAGCCGCCGGGGTCGATCAGGACCGCGTGATTCAGCGCATCCTCGACGTCGTGGCCGTCGCCTAGCCCCATGACCCAGGAGCCGCGGCCAGAGCCTGGCATTCGCATCAGCCTGGCCGAGCTGATCGAAATGCGCCATCGGGTGCGCGAAGTGCAGCTGTTCTCCACCCCGGCCCAGCGCAGCCCGTTGATCGGCCTGCACCACTCCAAACTGCGCGGCCGCGGCGTGGACTTCGACCAGGTGCGCGTGTATCAGGCGGGTGACGATGTGCGCAGCATCGACTGGCGGGTCACGGCGCGCACCCAGGAGCCGCACACCAAGCTGTTCCACGAGGAGCGCGAGCGGCCCATCTTCATTCTCGTCGAACAGAGCCGGCGGTTGTTCTTCGGTTCGGGCCAGATGTTCAAGTCGGTGCTCGCCGCGCAGGCCGCGGCGTTGATCGGCTGGGCCGCGCTGGGGCACAACGATCGAGTCGGCGGGCTGGTATTCGGCGACGGCGAGCACTACGAGATCAAGCCCCGGCGCAGCAAGCAGAGCCTGCTGCAGTTGCTCAACCGCCTGGTGCGGGTGAACCAGTCGCTGCACACCGAAGCGCTGCCGGAAAAGGACGCGCTGGGCATGGCCCTGCGTCGGGCGCGCGAAGTGTTGCGCCCCGGCAGCCTGGCCATCGTCATCTGTGATGAGCGCGCGCTGACCGATGGCGCCGAGCAGCAGCTCAGCCTGCTGTCGCGCCACTGCGACCTGCTGTTGCTGCCGGTTTCCGACCCGCTCGATCATGCGCTGCCGGCTGCCGGGCTGTTGCGTTTCGCCCAGCGCGGCAGGCAGATGGAAATCGATACACTGAACCCGGAGATGCGCCTGGCCTACCGCGCGTTGAGCGAGGCGCGCATCGCCCGATGGGAACGTCTGGGGCAAAAACTGCGTGTACTGTTGATGCCCCTGAGCACGCAGAGCGAGATGATCGAGCAGCTGCGCGAGTACCTCAACCCGCAGCGGCCGGGCAAACTCAAATGAGTACCCTTGAGCAGTTGCAGCCATTGATCGCGCCGCCGCCTATCGGCCTGTGGCCACCGGCGCCTGGCTGGTGGCTGCTGGTCGTGCTGCTGCCGACCTTGGGCTGGGCTGCCTGGCACTGGCGTCACCGCTGGCGGCGCAAGGCCGTGATGCCGGCCACCGTGGAGCAACCCCTGGATCCGGTGCGCCAAGGCGCGCTGGAAGAGCTGGCGCGCTTGCCCAGACCCTACGATGGCGCCCCTGCCGGAGCGTGGCTGCAGCAGATCAACGGCCTGCTCAAGCGCCTGTGCCGCAACCACTACCCGAACGCCAACAGCCATGTGCTCAATGGCCGCCAGTGGCTGGCCTTCCTCGACAACCGCTGCCCGGCTGCCGGTCTGACGCGCTGGATGGTACTGGTCGAGGGGGTCTACAAGCCTGAGTGCAAGCTGGACGACAAGGCCATCGCCGGCCTGCAGCAGTCGGTCGAAACCTGGATACGCAAGCATGTTTGAGTTCGCCTGGCTGTGGGTCTTCGCCCTGCTGCCGCTGCCGTGGCTGCTGCGCGTGGTGCTGCCGGCCGCCGACAGCGGCGAGGCGGCGCTCAAGGTCAGCTTCCTCGATGAACTCGAGGGGCTGGCCGGGCGCCGGGCACGCATCAGCCTGCCGACCTGGCAGCAACAGGCGCCGTACGTGCTGCTGTGGCTGCTGCTGCTGATCGCGGCGGCGCGCCCGCAATGGCTGGGCGACCCCCTGCCCATCGCTGCCAGCGGGCGCGACCTGCTGGTGGCCGTGGATGTGTCCGGATCCATGGACTACCCCGACATGCGTTGGCAGAACGAAGACATCAGTCGGCTGGAGCTGGTGCAGCGCCTGCTCGGTGACTTTCTCGAACATCGCCAGGGCGACCGGGTCGGACTGATCCTGTTCGGCAGCAAGGCCTACGTGCAGGCACCGCTGACCTTCGATCGACGCACCGTGCGTACCTGGCTCGACGAAGCACGCATCGGCATTGCCGGGAAGAATACAGCCATCGGCGACGCCATCGGCCTGGCGCTCAAACGTCTGCGCCTGCGCCCGGCGCAAAGCCGGGTGCTCATTCTGGTCACCGATGGCGCCAACAACGGTGGTCAGATCCATCCCATCACTGCCGCGCGCCTGGCGGCCCAGGAGCATGTGCGCATCCATACCATCGGCATCGGTGCCGACCCCAGTGCCGATGGCGCGCTGAGCATGCTCGGCCTCAATCCCAGCCTGGACCTGGACGAGCCCTCGTTGCGCGAGATCGCGCAGATCACCGGCGGCCAGTACTTCCGTGCTCGCGACGGCGACCAGCTGCAAGCCATCGGCGCCAGCCTCGACACCCTCGAACCGGTCGACCAGAAGCCCACCCAGGCGCGACCGGGGCAAGCGCTGTATAGCTGGCCGCTGAGCGCTGCGTTGCTGCTCAGCGTGTTGCTGGTCGTGCGCCAGAACTGGCCGAACAACCCGCTGCAGCTGTTCCTGCGCAAGCGTCGCTTTCTGCCGACAGCTCCGCAGTGGCGCGAGCGCCTGCAGCGGCTGCAATTGCGGAGGCGCAAATGATCGACGCATGGCCGCATTGGTTCCGTCCCTGGTGGCTGCTGGCCTGGCCAGCTTTGGTCTGGCTGCTGTGGCAATTGTGGCACCGGCAGAAACGCGCGGGGCGCTGGCAATTGCTGCTGCCCCGCCACTTTCACGGAGTCCTGCTGGACGGTGGCAGCGGTCGGCAGAGCAAGGCGCCCTGGATAGTGCTGGGCCTGGCCTGGCTGTTGACCGCGGTGGCCCTGCTCGGACCCAGCTGGCAGCGTATCGAACAGCCGGGCAGGACCGTCGTCGACCCGTTGGTGGTGGTGCTCGCCCTGAGCCCGGAGATGCTGGCCACCGATGTCGTGCCCAATCGCCTGGAGCAGGCGCGGCGCAAGCTGCTGGACCTGCTCGACGCACGCCGCGATGCGCAGACGGCCATTATCGTCTACGCCGGCAGCGCGCACGTGCTGGTGCCGCTGTCCGACGACCTGGGAACCAGTCGCAACCTGCTGGAGGCGATCAAGCCCTCGATCATGCCAGTCGAAGGCCAGCGCGCCGACCTCGGCGTGCAGCGCGCACTGGAACTGCTCGACCAGGCCGAACAGGGTCAGGGCCGCATCCTGCTGCTGGCATCGCAGCTGTCCGAAGCGGAACGTCGCGGGATTTCCCAGCGGCTGGACAATCACTCGCCACAGTTGTTGATCCTGGGTATCGGCACCCGTGACGGGGCGCCAGTGAAGCAGGAAGACGGTGAGTTTCTCAAGGACGAGCAAGGCGCGATTCGCTTGCCGCGCCTGGACAGTGTCGGCCTGCGCAGCTTCGCTGCCGATGTCGGCGGCCTGTACCGACAAGCGCGTCTGGATGATCTGGACCTGCGCAACCTCGGCTTGCTCGATCGCCCCACGCTGTTGCGCGGCAACGGCACGACGCAGCAGTTGGACAGCTGGGCCGATCAAGGTCATTGGCTGTTGCTGCCTCTGCTGTTGCTGGCGGCGCTGGCTGGCCGCCGCGGCTGGCTGTTCTGTTTGCCGTTATGCCTGCTGATCGTGCCGCAGCCAGGTTATGCCTTCGATGTTCAGGACCTTTGGCTGCGCCGCGATCAGCAAGGCCAGGCCCTGCTCGAACAGCAGCGTCCGGCCCAGGCCGCGCGGCGCTTCGCCGATGCGCAGTGGCAAGGCATGGCGCTGTACGAAGCGGGCGACTACGAAGCGGCCGCCGAGCGGTTCGCCCAGGGCGACAGCGCCCGCGACCACTACAACCGCGGAAACGCCCTGGCGCGCAGCGGCGAACTGGAAGCTGCCCTCGATGCCTATGAGCAGGCGCTGGAGCGCCAGCCGGACCTGCAGCCGGCACTGGACAACCGCACGCTGGTGGAACAGCTTCTGCGCCAGGCCCCGGCCGAAGCTCCCGCCGCTTCCGCAGAACGGCCCGCCCAGCCCCGCGCACCAGGTGCCACGGCGCCGGACGCCGAGGATCCGAACGCGTCCGCGGCGGCCGACGCTTCCCCAGGCAACAACGACGCGCAGAGCAGCCGGGAAAACCCCTCGGGTCAGGCGGGGGGAGAACAGAATCAGGCACAATCCTCGGCACCGGCGCAGCCACCGAGCGACGAATCCACGACCCGGCCACCGTCACGACCAACCCAGGCCACCCTGGATGCCGAACAGCGTCAAGCCCTGGAGCAGTGGCTGCGACAGATCCCGGACGACCCGGCCGAGCTGTTGCGGCGCAAATTCTGGTACGAACAGCAACAACATCAGGACAAGATTCGATGAGTCGCTTCAGCGCCCTCTGCATCAGTGCAACCCTGGCCGTGCTTGGCCAATGCGCGCATGCCGCCACGTTGGTGGCCAGCGTCGATCGCTCGCGTCTCAATTCGGGGGAAACGGTCGAGCTGACCCTGGAAACCAACGACGTCACGCAGTTCGGCAAGCCCGACCTGACGCCACTCGAAGGCTCGTTCGATGTGCGCGACACGCGCCAGGTCAATCGCCTGACCAGCCTGGACGGCGACCGCCAGGCCACCACCCGCTGGATTATCACCCTGCTCCCGCGACAGACCGGCAGCGTTACCATCGCTGCGCTGCAACTGGGCGAACTGCGCAGCCAGCCGATCGTCCTGCAGGTGCTGCACAGCGACCCGCCGTTGCGCGCGAACATGGCCCCGGTGTTCATCGACGCCAGCTTGGATGAAGACAGTGTCTATGTGCAGGCCCAGGCAGTATTGACCTTGCGCATCTATCACTCGGTGCCCCTGTACGACGACAGCAGCCTCACGCCTCTGCAACTGGCCGAGGCGCGCATCGAGTCGCTGGGCGGATCACGCACCTTCGAGAAGATCATCGACGGCGTCCGCCACGGGGTCATCGAGATGCGTTATGCAATCTATCCGCAACGCAGTGGCGAATTGATTATTCCCGCCCTGGCATTCACCGCCACCACCGTCGAGCCACCCGCAGCTGGCGACAGCGCCAACAGCACGCCGCGGCCCGGCAAGCTGATGAAGGTGACGTCCGCGCAGATGGCCCTGACGGTCAAGGGCGTCCCAGCGGCCTACCCCGCCGACACGCCGTGGTTGCCGGCACGCAGCCTGAGCCTGAGTGAAAGCTGGAACCCCGACCCGCCGAGCAGCCAGGTTGGTGATTCTCTGACTCGCACACTGGAGGTAAAGGCCGAGGGGCTGTCCAGTGCGCAACTGCCGGCGTTGCCCGGTACCGAAGTGGAAGGCTTGCGACGCTACCCGGATCAGCCCCAGTTGAACAACCAGATCGGTGAACGAGGTTTGATCGGCAGCCGCCAGGAACGCGAGGCGCTGGTGCCGGCGCGCAGTGGCACCCTGCAGTTGCCGAGCGTCGAGATGGTCTGGTGGAACACCCATGAGGACCATCTGGAGCGTACCGGTCTGCCGGCGCGCAGTCTGGAGGTTGCCGGCAACGCCGGGCTGATGGTCGATGCGCCGGTCGGTAACCGTGATGCCGAGCCGGACGTGGCCTGGCCGTGGAAGCTGGTCAGCGTCATGCTGGCGTTCACCACGATGATCGGCTTCGCCCTGTGGTGGCGCGCCCGTGGGCAGCCGGCGGTCCTGCGCGCAGCCCAAAGCGGACCAAGCCCGCGCACTCTGCTCGATGACCTCAAGCGCGCCTGCCAGGCCAACGACCCCCAGGCCACCCGCCAGGCTTTGGATGCCTGGGCCCGGCAGCAGCCGGAGACGCTGGCCGACATGACGGCGCGCTTCGTGCCTTTGTCCGACGCTCTGGATGGGCTCAATGGCGCGCTCTACAGCGAAAGCGGCCAATACTGGCAAGGCGAAGAGCTGTGGCGGGCGATCGGCAGCCTCCTGCGCACCGACCCGCCCCTCGAGCCCTCCGCGGAAAACGCCGGGTTACCGCCGCTGTATCCAAAATGATCCCCACAGGGTGGGTATCTAGAGTGGCTTGTGTTCGGTATGGGTCCAGTCGTGCAGCAGGCTGTAGGCCACTGCCAGCAGGGTCGGACCGATGAACAGGCCGACGAAGCCGAAAGCCAGCAGCCCGCCGAACACTCCCAGCAGCACGATCACCAACGGCAAGTTGCCGCCGCGGCTGATCAGGTAGGGCTTGAGCACGTTGTCCACGCCACTGATGACGAAGGTGCCCCAGATACCGAGGAATATCGCGTAGCCATAGTCGCCCTGCCACACCAGCCAGGCGGTGGCCGGAATCCACGCCAGCGGCGGCCCCATGGGAATCAGGCTGAGCAGGAAGGTGACGATGCCGAGGACCAATGCCCCGGGCACGCCGGCGATCAGGAAGCCGATCAAGGCCAGGATCGCCTGGGCGGCGGCGGTACCGATGACCCCGTTGACCACCCGCTGCACCGTACCCGCCACCAGATCGATGTAGTACCCGGCACGCTCTCCGATCAGACGTTCCAGCAGCCGGAGCACGAAGGCTGCCATGCGCGGCCCGTCGCGATAGAAGAAGAACACGAAGACCAGGCTCAGCGTGAGTTCGAGGATCCCGCCGCCGATCTGCGCGCTGCGCGCCAGCAGGAAATTGCCGACTTGCCCCAGGTACGGCCTTACGCTGGCCAGGAACGCCGCGCCCTGCTCGTCGAGGGTGTCCCAGATACCGACCAGGCTCGTACCGACCAGAGGAATGCCGGCCAGCCAGCCAGGCGCATCGGGCAGCCCGTCGACCTGCACGTCGCGAATGAACGCCGTCGCATCGCGCACGTGATCGGCCAGGTTGAAGCCCAACCAGACCAGCGGCAAGACCACCAGCAGCATCCAGCAGCCGGTGAGAATACCGGCTGCCAGCGACTCGCGGCCATTGAGCCAGCGGGTCAGCAGCCGCATCAGCGGCCAACTGGCGTAGGCCAGGATCGCACCCCACAGCAGGGCTGAACAAAACGGCGCCAGTACCCATAGGCAGGCGCCAAGCAGTGCCAGCAAGACAATCTGTACCAGCAGGCGATCGTTACTCGGCATCAATGCTCCAAAGGCGACGCAGGCTCAACGAATGATTTCCAGATGCAGCCCCTTGACGCTTTCGGTACCGGTTTCCAAGCGAGCCGCGCGCACACCCTTGGCGACCAGCGCATCGCGCCATGCAGCGGCCGCAGCGTTCGATACACCGGATACGCTCACCCGAATCGAGCTATCGAGTTGCAGGCTGCGGGCCAGCAAGGCCACCCAGGTGTCATCGGGCGTTTCGCCCATGGCTGGGTAATCGAGATCGCCGGTGCTGCGCAATTCGTGCAGCACCGTGGCCGGGGTGGGCAACAACTCGCCCAGTGGCGCATCGGCAACGAAGTTTTCGACGTGCAGATAGGCGCGACGGTTGCCACGGGTAATGGCATAGATGGCTGTGAGGGTGTTGTCGTCTGGAGCGGCCTGGCGCAGCAGCACGAACGCCTGCTGATCGTCGGCCCCCGACAGCCGCGCGCCGTCGAAGACATCGTTGACCCACAGGCTGCTTTCACCGCAGTCGCGCGCCTGACACCAGTACAGCGTGTGCGCGCCCCCCTGCTGCAGGGCCTCGCGGGCATCGTTGAAGGCTTGTCGCGCGGTCTGGGTTTCGGGAAGTTCATACGTGGTGGCGCTGACCTGGCCTCTGGCGTTGACCTGGCCGTCCATGCGCAGCTTGCCGCTGATCTTGCGCAGCGACCCCAGCGGATAGATGCGCTCCTTGTCGACCGCAGGACGTTGGTCGACGACCTTGGCGTCCGGCGGCGCGGGCAGCTCGGCGGCCATGGCCGAGGTGCTCAGGACGGCGCTGCCCAGCAGAGCGGCGAGTACCGGTAGCAGCCGCTTCGAGGCATTCATGAGGGCAGCAAGGCGTGGTGGCCCGGAGGGCTGTAAACGAGCGTAGCAGCGAGTTCCATCAAGGTCTTCTCCTGTTTCAACCTGACAAGCCTCGGCAGTTGCCTGCTGCAAGTCAAGGTATCGCAAAAAAGCGATTGAAACAGTCTGCGACAAGCCTGGCCCCGGTGTCGTCATCCAGGTGCAGGTGATGGCCTCCGGGCAGCGCCTGCAGGGGGAGCCCCAACCGGGCCAGCAGCGCAGTATTTTTCACCAGCAGCCCCTGCTCGGCGAGGATCAACAGGCTCGGGCAGCGAATCGCCTGCACGTACGCCAGTGCCTGTTCTTCGCTCAAGCGCACCGGCGATGGCAGCGTCAGACGGCTGTCGCTACGCCAGCTGAATCCACCTGCCACCCTTTCAAGCCCTCGCGCCGCCAATAATTCGGCCGCCTCGTGGCTGACGGCGATACGACCCTGCATGCGCGCAAGCACGGCCCGATCGATGTCGGCATACACTGATTTGCGCTTATGACCCAACGCCTGCTGCGCATGCAGGGCTTCGCCCAGGCGCTGTGGCCCCTCCTCGGCAGCGCCCAGCGGCGGTACCACGCCGTCAATCAGCGCCAGGCGCTCTATTCGCTCGGGCAAGGCACTCGCCAGCAAGGTGGCAACGATCCCGCCCAGCGAGTGCCCCAGCAGGGAAAAGCGCTGCCACCCCAGCTGGTCGGCCGCCTGCAGCACATCGTGGGCGTAATCCCACAGGGCATAACCGGCGCCAACCGGACGATGCCCGGAGTGTCCATGCCCGGCCAGGTCGAGGGCGACGATGCGCAGCCCGGTCAGCCTCGGCGCCAGGCGGGCAAAGCTGTTGGCGTTGTCCAGCCAGCCGTGCAGCGCCAGCACCGGCCTGCCGTCTTCGGGTCCGTAGACCTGGGCGGCCAGCTCGATATGAGGCAGCGACAGGCGGATTTCGCGGACCGGCGCAGTCATGACTCAGCGGGCCGGCGGGTTCTGCCCCAGCGGCACCACGGCCACCGTCAGGCGCGAAATGCAGCTGGCTTTGCCGTCGTCGCCCTGCAGGCGAATGTCCCAGACGTGAGTGCTGCGGCCAATGTGCACCGCACGGGCCACGCCCGTCACCCGGCCGCTGCGCAACCCGCGCAGATGGTTGGCGTTCACCTCAAGGCCTACACAGTAGAAACGCTCGGTGTCGATGCACAGAAAACTGGCCATGGAGCCCAGGCTTTCTGCCAGCACCACCGAGGCGCCACCGTGCAGCAGACCGAACGGCTGGTGGGTCCGGGCATCAACGGCCATGCTGGCAGTCAGGGAGTGCGCATCGAAGCTTTCGAAGCGGATATCCAGCAACTCGCCGATGGTATTTTTCTGCGCCGCATTCAAGCGTTCGAGATCCGGTTCGGTGCGCCACAAACTCATGGGAGGATTCCTGACAGGTTAGGGATGGTGAACGGCGTACAGGGACATCAGCCCGGCCAGGGGCCAGTCGCCGTGCAGCTCGGCCAGGCTGGCGGTCTGCATGGGTTCCGGCTCGCGCAAGTTGCCGTGGACGAGCAGGCTCAGCAGATTGCCCACCAGCGGCTGGTGGCTGACCAGCAGCACGTTCTCCAGACCCAGCGCCTGCAAGTGCCCGGCCACCTCCAGCGGATCGCTTTCAGGCGTCAGCCACGGCACGGTCTGCACCGCCGGGGCGCCGTGCAGCACGCCGTGGACCAGAGCGGCGGTCTGCTGCGCGCGTACATACGGGCTGGCGAGAATGGCATCCAGAGGTTGATCGTGCAGGCGCGCCGCGCTGGCCAGCGCCTGTCGTTCGCCCACCGAGGTCAAGGCCCGCTCGGCATCGCTGCGGGCATGGCTGACGGCTTCGCCGTGGCGCAGTACCCAGAGCTTCATGGCTTGGGCTCGTCGGCCACGGGACGCGCCGCGCCTGCGTCATAGGCTGCTTCGCCGTCGGCAGGACGCGCCTGTGGCCAATCGGAAAACGGCCAGGGTTTCTGCTCGGTGTGAAAGCTGCCGAAGCGACCGATCTGGGCCAGGTAGCGGCTCAGGCTGTCGCCGAAGGTCATCATGGCAGCGTTCGGCGCGCCCTGGACCAGGCGATGGATGAGTTGCACCAGCACCAGCGCGCCGAGCAGGAACTGGGCAACCTGCCAGACCAGCACGAACACCAGCATCCAGAGCACGCGCAAAAGGATGGCCTCGCGGCCCGGGTCGTTGAAAGGACGGTTCATGACGTGTTCCTCAGTTGAAGCCACTGGTGGAAATGAAATCGACATCGGTCTTGGGTTCGGCCCGCATCAGCAGCTCGATCACCTGGTTCAGCGTACGCCCTTCGAACAGGATTGCGTGCAAGCCCGCCACCAGCGGCATGTACACCTGAAGCTCCTGAGCCTTGGCCTTGAGCACCTTGAGCGTGTTGACCCCTTCGGCCACCTCGCCCAGGCGCGACACGGCGTCCTCCAGGCTCAGGCCTTCGCCCAGGGCAAACCCTACCTGATAGTTGCGGCTCTTGGGCGACGAGCAGGTCACGATCAGGTCGCCTACACCGGCCAGACCGAGAAAGGTCATGGGGTTGGCGCCCTGGCTGACGGCAAAACGCGTCATCTCGGCCAGGGCACGGGTAATCAGCATGCTTTTGGTGTTCTCGCCCATGCCCAATGCCACGGCCATGCCGGCGATGATCGCATAGACGTTCTTCAGCGCGCCGCCCAACTCGACGCCGAAGCGGTCGCTGCTGGCATAGACGCGGAACGTGCGCCCATGCAGCACGGCCTGGACGCGCTCGCAGAGGGCTTCGTCGGCGCTCGCCACCACCGTGGCGGTCAGGGCATGTTCGGCGATCTCGCGGGCCAGGTTGGGGCCGGACAACACGCCGATACGCGCGTCTGGCGCAACCTCTTCGAGAATCTCGCTCATCAGCTTGAAGGTCTGCGCCTCGATGCCCTTGGTCAGGCTGACCAGCATCTTGCCGCTCAGCTGATCGGCATGCTGGGCCAGCACGCTGCGCAAGGCGCTCGAGGGCAGCGCGACGAAGATCAGCGCACTGCCGGCGATGGTCGCGGGCAGGTCGGTGACCGGGATCACCCCCGGCAGGATCTTGATGCCTTTGAGGTAGCGCGGATTTTCCCGGTTCAGGCGAATCGACTCGGCCTGCTCCGGGTCGCGCATCCACTGACGGACCGAATGGCCGTTCTCGGCCAGCAGGTTGGCCACGGCGGTGCCGAAACTACCTCCTCCCAGCACGGCTATCGGCTGCTCTTGAGTCATATCCCATCCATTTGGTCGAGTTGAGGGCGATGAGGGGCATTATACGGAGCCACCTCGACACGACCAGTCCCGGCCTGCGCCCCGGTAACAATACGACTGGAATTGTCGCTCTGACCGGTTAACATGCCTGACTGTTCAACTCGATTCAGGCCCTGTCGTGTCCGCCACTTTCCCATTGCCCTGCGCCCCGACATGAAGTTGCGCCTGAACCGCGACATTCATACACGCACCCAGATCATCAGCGTCGGGCCGGCCCTGCTGTTGACCCTGCTACTGATCGGTTTCTTCACCTTCGTGCGTTTGCAGGACCTGCGCCAGGAACTCAATCACACCGGCCAGTTGATCGCCAACCAGCTCGCCCCCGCCGCGGAATACGGCGTGGTCACCGACAATGCCGCGGTACTCGAAGGGCTGCTCGGCGCAACCCTGGCTACCCCTCACGTACGTTTCCTGGAGATTCAGGACCAGACCGACCGGCGCCTGGCCTATGTCGAACAGCGAGTCAGAAACGAGCACCGGTCGGCCCATGTCGAAGTGTTCCAGGCACCGATCCAGATCCGTGGGGCCTTCCTGGAAGACCATCAGGCTCAGGTGCAGCAGCACATGGGCAGTGCCAGCAGCGGCGATTACCTGGGCCGGGTGATCGTCGGCATGTCCGACGACGCCTTCAGCGAGCGCCAGCAGGAAATCGTCCTCAAGGCCGGCGTGCTGGCTTTGTTTGCACTGTTGTTCACCTATCTGCTGGCCCGGCGGCTGGCGCGCAGCCTGGCCCAGCCCATCAGTGAAATGAGCCGCGTGGTCAAGGCCATAGGCCAGGGCGAGTTCGACCGGCCGCTGCCCATCGTCGACGACAGCGAGCTGGGGCATCTGGCCGGGCATATCAACAACCTTGCCAGCGCCCTGGCCAAGGCCAGCCACGAACAGCATCAAGCCATGCAGCAACTGATCCAGACTCGCGAGGAGGCCGAGCGCGCCAACAGCGCCAAGTCGGATTTCCTGGCGATGATGAGCCACGAGCTGCGCACCCCCATGAATGGCGTGCTGGGCATGCTGCAGCTGCTCGAAACCACCGTGCTGAGCCATGAACAGCGCGATTACGCTCAGGTGGCCACCGAGTCCACCGAACACCTGCTCAAGGTCATCAACGACATTCTGGATTTTTCCCGCATCGAGCGGGCGGCGATGGAACTGGAGCACATCGGTTTCAGCCTGCACGAGCTGATCACCAGTTGCGTGCAGGCCTTCCAGCACACCGCCAGGCAACGCAAGCTGGCGCTGGAATTGACGCTGGCCGAGGGCATCGAGGGGTTGCAGGTCGAGGGCGATCCGACGCGCATCCGGCAGATCCTGGTCAATCTGATCGGCAATGCGCTGAAATTCACCGATGAAGGCGGTGTGGACATCGGTGTGCGCTGGCAGGTGCTGGATCATCAATTGATCTGGCTGACCTGCACCGTGCGCGATACTGGCATCGGCATCGGCGAAGATCGACTGGAAAGCATGTTCGACGCGTTCGCCCAGGCCGACAGTTCGATTTCGCGCCGTTACGGCGGCACCGGCCTGGGGCTGCCGATCGCGCGTACGCTGGCCGAACGCATGGGGGGCACGCTGCGTGCGCAAAGCAAGGAAAGGCAAGGCTCGCTGTTCACCCTGGAAATGCCGCTGGCGCTGAGCCAGCAGAGCCTGGCCCGCCCGGCAGCGGTGCCCAACCTGTCCGGCAACGACGACGGCGCCGGCCACAGTGTCTTGCTGGTGGAAGACAACGCGGTCAACCAGACCGTGATCGAAGCCATGCTGCGCAGCCTGGGCTACGCCGTCGATGTCGTCAGCGACGGGGCCGCAGCGGTCAGCCAGGTACGTGCACACCTCTATTCGGCCGTGCTGATGGACTGTCGTCTGCCGGTACTCGACGGCTACGAGGCGTCGCGGCAGATTCGCCAGATTGCTGGCCGCGCAGAGCTGCCGATCATCGCCCTGACCGCCAATGCGCTGCTGGGCGACCGCGCCACCTGCCTGGATGCCGGAATGAACGATTACCTGGCAAAACCGTTCAAACGGGCAGATCTGCAACAGGTTCTGCTGCGCTGGACGAGCTGAACCAGCGCCGTGGAAGGGATGCCGGATGTCCTCGTGACAGCGCCAGTTGCTGGCAAGAAATGCTAAAGTGCGGCAGTCTTGTACATCCATTCGGACAAAGCCTGCTGTCTGGCATTATAATTTCAGTGAACAAGTGTACTTCCGTATCGCTTGCGCTGTGACTTTCACTACAACGCAATAGTCTATGTGTAGGCTGCCGACCCAGGCGTTGATTCTTCTGGTCGGTCGGGAAGATCTGCCCCCTGCCACCAGGGACTATTGAGGAGCTCGCATGACCAAACAAAACGCCTTTACTCGGGAAGATCTGCTGCGCTGCAGTCGTGGCGAGCTGTTCGGCCCAGGTAACGCGCAACTGCCCGCCCCGAATATGCTGATGGTGGACCGCATCACCCATATCAGCGCCGAAGGTGGCAAGTACGGCAAGGGTGAATTGGTCGCCGAGCTGGATATCAATCCGGACCTGTGGTTCTTCGCTTGCCACTTCGAGGGCGATCCGGTGATGCCGGGCTGCCTCGGCCTGGATGCCATGTGGCAGCTGGTGGGTTTCTTCCTCGGCTGGCAGGACCTGCCGGGCCGTGGCCGTGCGCTGGGTTCGGGTGAAGTGAAGTTCTTCGGCCAGGTGCTGCCGACGGCCAAGAAGGTCACGTACAACATTCATATCAAGCGCGTGCTCAAGGGCAAGCTGAACATGGCCATCGCCGATGGCTCGGTCAGCGTCGACGGCCGCGAGATCTACACCGCCGACGGCCTTCGGGTCGGCGTCTTTACATCCACCGAAAATTTCTAAGGGTTATCCGCATGCGCCGCGTTGTTATCACTGGTCTGGGCATCGTTTCGTGCCTGGGCAATGACAAAGACACCGTCTCCGCAAACCTGCGTGCAAGCCGCCCTGGCATCCGCTTCAACCCGGAATATGCCGAAATGGGTCTGCGTAGCCAGGTTTCCGGTTCCATCGACCTCAACCTGGAAGAGCTGATCGACCGCAAGGTGTACCGCTTCGTCGGCCATGCCGCCGCCTACGCGTACCTTGCAATGCAGGATGCCATCAAGGATTCCGGCCTCACCGACGAGCAGGTTTCCAACCCGCGTACCGGCCTGATCGCCGGTTCGGGCGGCGCCTCTACCTTGAACCAGATGGAAGCGCTGGACATCCTGCGCGAGAAAGGCGTCAAGCGCGTCGGTCCGTACCGGGTCACCCGCACCATGAGCAGCACCGTCTCGGCCTGCCTGGCCACCCCTTTCAAGATCAAGGGCCTGAACTACTCTATCGCCTCGGCGTGTGCCACCAGCGCGCACTGCATCGGTACGGCCATGGAGCAGATCCAGATGGGCAAGCAGGACGTGGTGTTCGCCGGCGGCGGCGAAGAGGAACACTGGAGCCAGTCGTTCCTGTTCGACGCCATGGGTGCCCTTTCCAGCAAGCGCAACGACACGCCTGAAAAAGCGTCGCGTGCCTACGACAGCGACCGCGATGGCTTCGTCATCGCCGGCGGCGGCGGCATGGTAGTGGTCGAGGAGCTGGAACACGCTCTGGCCCGCGGTGCCCACATCTATGCCGAGATCGTTGGTTACGGTGCCACCTCGGATGGCTACGACATGGTCGCGCCGAGCGGCGAAGGCGCCATCCGCTGCATGCAGCAGGCGCTGTCCACCGTCGATACCCCGATCGACTACCTGAACACTCACGGCACCTCCACACCGGTGGGCGACGTGGCCGAGATGAAGGGTGTGCGGGAAGTCTTCGCCGGCAAGTATCCGGCCATCAGCTCGACCAAGAGCCTGTCCGGGCACTCGCTGGGCGCCGCTGGCGTGCACGAAGCCATCTACTGCATGCTGATGATGGAAGGCAACTTCATTGCCGGGTCAGCCAACATCGACGAACTGGATCCTGCCGTGGCCGATCTGCCAGTGCAGACCGTCACCCAGGAAAACGTCGAAATCAATACGGTGATGAGCAACAGCTTCGGCTTCGGCGGTACCAATGCCACGCTGGTACTCAAGCGTTGGCAGGGTCAGTAAGGCTCGCAGCCCTACTGAAGGACGGCGCCTGCGGGCGCCGTTTTTTTTGCCTGAAATCGGTCGATTGACTGCGGTTGAACCCCCCGGATGGCGCAACCCTCTATACAGTGTGACTCGAGCACACCAACGAAGGGATTTCCATGGCTATCACCGTGACTACCGAACCTGGCGACGGATTTCGCCACAGCATCGACATCGATGGCCGCCACTCTTTTCACACCGACTTGCCGGAAGCCCTGGGTGGGGCAGGTTCGGCGCCCTCTCCCCATGACTATTTCGACGCCGCACTGGGTGCCTGCAAGGCCCTGACCCTGAAGCTCTATGCCCAGCGCAAGAACATCCCGCTCACGGGTGTGAATGTGGAGGTCAAACGCGATGCGAGCGAGGAGCCCACTGGCAAATACCGCCTGCAGGTCAAGCTCACCTTGCTCGGCAACCTGACGGAAGCGCAGCGTCATGACTTGGACCGAGTGGCCGACCACTGCCCGGTGCACAAGCTGATGACCAGTGCAGTGATCGATATCGAGACGTACCTGGCCGAGGCTTAGCAGCCAGGCACATGGGTGGCGGTTCGACCCTCTTCGCGGCCACGTACCGCCCCCATGGGCCTGCGAATCAGGCCTGAAATACTTCCTCGAGCAGGTTGTGCATGGCCTGAAAGGCGCGAGCCGAGACTTTCGCATCGTACATCTGCACACCCGGGTTGTTGGCCTCGGTGTCGGTGAACGAATGGTAGGCTCCGCCGTAGCTGGTCAACTGCCAATCCACACCCGCCGAGTTCATCTCGGAACGGAAGGCCGGCAGCTGTTCGGCAGGCACCAGGGGATCGGCGTCACCGTGCAGCACCAGGACCGAACCCTTGATGTCATGGGCATCGGCCGGGTTGGGCGTGTCGAGTGTGCCATGGAACGAGACGGTTGCCTTGAGCGCCGCGCCGGTACGTGCCAGCTCCAGCGCACAGCACCCGCCAAAGCAGAAACCGAAGGCCGCCGATTGCGCCGGATCGACAGCGGCATGCGACTGCTCGTGCAGTTGCTGCAGCGCAACCTGCATGCGCTTGCGCAGCAAGGCACGGTCGTTCTTCAGCGGCATCATGGCAGCCGCTGCTTCATCGTTGTTGCCCGGGTGCACGCCCTGGCCATACAAGTCGACCAGCAACACCACATAGCCCTTGGCAGCCACCGACTGGGCAATGCGTTCGGCACCTTCGCTGACGCCCATCCAGTTCGGCGCCATCACCAGGCCCGGACGTGGCGACACGATATCGGTGTCGTAGACCAGGCGGCTTTCGTACGCCTGCCCGTCGATTTGGTAGACAACGGATTGAACGGTCAATGTGCTCACGCTTGCATCTCCAAAAGGTCATGACTGAAAACGAAAAAGCCCGCCGAAGCGGGCTTTTTACCTGGACTGTTTAAACGGACAACTCGACCAGCAGCTTGTTCAGGCGCCGAACGTAACCGGCAGGATCTTTGAGGCTGTCACCGGCCGCCAGGGCCGCCTGATCGAACAGGATATGGGAGAAGTCGGCGAAACGATCTTCGCTCTGCTCCACATCCAGCTTGGCGATCAGCGGGTGGTTGGGGTTGAATTCGAAGATCGGCTTGGAGTCAGGCACCTTCTGCCCACTGGCTTCGAGGATCTGGCGCATCTGCATGCCCAGGTCCTGCTCGCCGATGGCCAGGATCGCCGGCGAATCGGTGAGGCGATGGGAAACCCGCACTTCACTGACCGAATCGCCCAGCGCCGCTTTGAGGCGCTCGACCAGGCCTTCCTTGTCCTTGGCGATTTCTTCCTGGGCTTTCTTGTCTTCCTCGGAATCCAGCTTGCCCAGGTCGAGGTCGCCACGGGCAACGTCGACGAAGCCCTTGCCGTCGAATTCGGTCAGGTAGCTCATCAGCCACTCGTCGATACGATCGGTCAACAGCAGCACCTCGATGCCTTTCTTGCGGAAGACTTCCAGGTGCGGGCTGTTCTTGACTTGTGCGTAGGACTCGCCGGACAGGTAGTAGACCTTGTCCTGACCTTCCTTGACCCGTGCCAGGTAGTCAGCCAGGCCAACGCTCTGCTCGCCGCTGTCGTCGCTGGTGGAAGCGAAGCGCAGCAGGCCGGCGATCTTTTCCTTGTTGGCGAAATCTTCCGCAGGACCTTCCTTGAGGACCTGACCGAAGTTCTTCCAGAAGCCCTTGTACTGCTCGGGTTCGTTCTTGGCCAACTTCTCGAGCATGTCGAGCACACGCTTGGTCAGCGCCGTCTTCATCGAGTCGATGATCGGGTCTTTCTGCAGGATCTCGCGCGAAACGTTCAGGGACAGGTCGTTGGAGTCGACCACACCCTTGATGAAGCGCAGGTACAGCGGCAGGAAGGATTCGGCCTGGTCCATGACGAACACGCGCTGCACGTACAGCTTGAGGCCACGCGGTGCTTCGCGCTGGTATAGATCGAACGGCGCGCGCGCAGGTACGTACAGCAGCGAGGTGTATTCCAGCTTGCCTTCGACCTTGTTGTGGCTCCAGCTCAGCGGGTTCTCGTAGTCGTGACCGACGTGCTTGTAGAACTCCTGGTATTCCTCGTCCTTGATGTCGGTACGCGGACGGGTCCACAGGGCGCTGGCGCGGTTGACGGTTTCCCACTCCTGCGCAGGCGCTTCATCGCCTTCGACGGGCGAGCTTTCCTGGGGCAGCTCGATCGGCAGGGCGATGTGGTCGGAGTACTTCTTGATGATGTTGCGCAGACGGTAACCGTCGGCGAATTCGTCTTCGGCGCTTTTCAGGTGCAGAACGATGCGCGTGCCGCGTTCGGCCTTCTCGACGTTGGCAACCTCGAAGTCGCCCTCGCCCTTGGAGGACCAATGCACGCCTTCGCTGGCAGGGCTGCCGGCGCGGCGGCTGTACACGTCAACCTGGTCGGCGACGATGAAGGCCGAATAGAAGCCCACGCCGAACTGACCGATCAGGTGCGAGTCCTTCTTCTGGTCGCCGGTGAGGTTCTTCATGAAGTCCGCAGTGCCGGACTTGGCGATGGTGCCCAGGTGGGTCACTACATCGTCACGGTTCATGCCGATACCGTTGTCTTCCAGGGTGACGGTCTTGGCGTCCTTGTCGAAGCTGATGCGAATTTTCAGCTCGCCGCCACCTTCGAGCAGCTCAGGCTTGGCCAGCGCTTCGAAACGCAGCTTGTCGACAGCGTCGGAGGCGTTCGAGATCAATTCGCGAAGGAAGATTTCCTTGTTGGAATACAGCGAATGGATCATGAGGTGCAGCAGTTGCTTCACCTCGGTCTGGAAGCCCAGGGTTTCCTTTTGAGTTTCCACACTCATGGTCATCAAACTCCAATCAGATGGCAGGTGCCGCCGATGAGCGGCGGGATGACAAGGAGATGGGGCCGCCGATCGGGATTTCAAGGGTGGCTTCGACAGGCGAGCCAGCCAGGGCTCGTGCATCGATCTTTTCACCCAAGGCCACCGTGAAAACCGGGTGGATGCTTGAACGGTACAGCAAGGTCATGGAAAAACCTCATTGCGATCCGATACTTATATATAACCGCAGTGACGGAACTTATATCCGGCGCACACCCTCTTAGCCTCGTAGATACCCAATAAGGAGAAACATCATGCGCAAGACACTCGCTTACTCCCTGATGCTGGCTGCCACCCTTGGTCTGGCTGCCTGCGACAAGAAATCCGAAGACAAGGCCCAGGACGCTGCCGAGCACCGTCAGGAAGCGCAAGAGAAAATGGATTCGGCTCAAGACAAGATGAATGACGCCGCCAAGGAAAACGCCAAGGCCAACGAAGCGGCCATGGAATCGAACAAGGCTGCAGCTCAGGAAGCTACCAAGTCCGATTCGAGCATGCCGGTCGCACCAGGTACCACTCCGGCTACCCAAGTGCCGCCAGCCAAGAACTGATTGATCGGCGGTGTCCGCTTCGCGGGCAGAGCCCGCTCCCACAGGAGCGAGCTCGAGCTGGCGATGAACGAGCCGCGATCGAGACAAAAAAATCCCCGAACCAGTCGGGGATTTTTTATGCCTGAAGACTGTGGGCAATCAGTCTTCGCGATAGCGACGCAGTTTCAGCTGCTTGCCAGCGACACGGGTGTCCTTGAGCTTGCTCAACAGATTCTCCAGGCCATCTTCCGGCAGCTCGACCAGGCTGAAGCTGTCACGCACCTGGATGCGACCGATGGCTTCACGGGCCAGCCCGCCTTCGTTGAGGATGGCGCCCAGCAGGTTCTTCGCGGCGATGCCGTCGCGAGCACCCAGGGCCGTACGGCAGCGTGCGCGGCCTTCGCCCAGGGGCATTGGCGCGCGGCGCTCACGGTCACTGCGCTCAGGGCGATCACCACTGCTGGTGCGTTCGCGCGGAGCGCTGGTCGGAACCAGAGGCTGCTCCTTCTCGACCGCATCCAGAGTCAACGCCTGGCCATTGGTGGCCTTGCGCAGCAGGGCTGCGGCCAGGGCGCGCGGGGTGCAACCGATGTCAGCGGTCAGGCGATCGAGCAACTCGCCATGAGTGCTTTCGGCGTCTGCGACCAGCGGAGCCAGGCTGTTGGTCAGCTTCTTGATGCGCGCATCCAGCACGGCCTGGCCGTTGGGCAGGCGAACCTCGGCAACCTTCTGCCCGGTCACGCGCTCGATCACCTGCAGCATGCGGCGTTCACGCGGGGTGACCAGCAGCAGCGCACGGCCTTCGCGACCGGCACGGCCGGTACGACCGATACGGTGCACGTAGGACTCGGGGTCGTACGGCATGTCGACGTTGAACACGTGAGTGATGCGCGGTACGTCCAGGCCACGGGCAGCGACGTCGGTGGCGACGACGATATCCAGGCGGCCATCCTTGAGCGACTCGATGACACGCTCACGCTGGTTCTGGGCAATGTCACCGTTGAGTGCCGCGGCCTTGTAGCCTTTGGCTTCCAGGGCGCTGGCCAGGTCGAGCGTGGCTTGCTTGGTGCGCACGAAGGCGATCAGGGCGTCGAACTCTTCGACTTCCAGCAGGCGCAGGACAGCCGAGGTCTTCTGGTCGGCGTGAACCAGCAGGTGAGCCTGCTCGATCGCGGTGACGGTCTGAGTCTTGGTCTGAATCTTGACGTGCTTGGGGTCACGCAGGTGACGCTCGGCGATCGCGCGGATCGACTGCGGCAAGGTGGCCGAGAACAGTACGGTCTGGCGAGTCTCGGGCATGGCCTTGAAGATGACTTCCAGGTCGTCCATGAAGCCCAGCTTGAGCATTTCGTCGGCTTCGTCGAGCACCAGGTGGTTCACGGTGGCGAGGACTTTCTCGTCACGGCGCAGGTGGTCGCACAGACGGCCGGGGGTGGCGACGACGATTTGCGCGCCGTTGCGGATTGCTTTCAACTGCGGGCCCATCGGGGCACCGCCGTACACGGCCACTACGGTAACGCCAGGCATCTGCTTGGCGTAGGTTTCGAATGCAGTGGCTACTTGTAGCGCCAACTCACGGGTTGGCGCCAGGATCAGGGCTTGCGGCTCGCGCTTGCTCGGGTCGATACGATGCAGGATCGGCAGAGCGAAGGCCGCGGTCTTGCCGGTGCCTGTCTGCGCCTGGCCGATCATGTCATGACCGGCGAGAATGATCGGGATCGATTGTTGCTGGATAGCCGAAGGCTCTTCGTAGCCGGTAGCGACTACAGCAGCAACAATGTTCGGATGAAGTTCGAGAGCGGCGAAGCCGCCGATTTCCTGGGTCATGGGTCTGCCTCTAAGTGCATCCGCAAAGACCCATGCTCCAAAGCTGCGCATGCCTTGTAAGACTCGAGAGTCACCCTGGCAGCTTTGTCGGCGGGGATTTGCGAAAACGATTGAATGAAAGAATCGTTAGGGAGAGTCCGCGGAACGGACATGCAGCCGAAGCTGTCTTCGGGGGATTGCGCTACCTAAACGTGGCCTGGTTAAAGACCGGCGCGCACTATACCTGAAAATGGCCGCGACGTGAGACTTTTTTGAACCATCGTGCCGCGTGCACGCCATAGCCACACGGGCTTTGCGCGAATCGGCGGCGCAGTCTATTTTAGCAGAGGCGCCTGCGCAGGTGCGGCAGCTGAAACCTTTCACTCAAACCATTCCGAGGATGCCGTCATGCCTACCCCCTGCCCCGGCAAGGTCAGCTGCGAGCTGCGCGAGCACGTCATGCTCATCGGCCTGGACCGTACTGCCAAGCGCAACGCCTTCGACCTGCCCATGCTCGACGCCCTGAGCCTGGCCTACGGCGCGTTCGAGCGCGAGCCGGCGGCACGCGTGGCCCTGGTGTTCTGCCATGGCGAGCACTTCACTGCGGGGCTGGACCTGGCCGAGGTGAGCACGCGCCTGAGCCAGGGCTGGCAGGTACCGCCTGGGGGCTGCGATCCCTGGCGAGTCTCGGGTGGGCCGGTGGTGAGCAAGCCTGTGATCGTCGCAGCCCAGGGTTATTGCCTGACCGTGGGCATCGAGCTGATGCTCGCGGCCGACATCAACCTGTGCGCGAGCAATACCCGTTTTGCCCAGATGGAAGTGCAGCGCGGCTTGTTCCCGTTCGGCGGCGCCACGCTGCGCCTGCAGCAGATAGCCGGCTGGGGCAACGCCATGCGCTGGTTGCTGACCGGCGATGAGTTCGATGCCCATGAAGCCTTGCGCCTGGGTCTGGTGCAGGAAGTGATGGCCAGCGAAGACCTGCTGCCCAACGCCCTGCAGCTTGCTCAGCGGATTGCCCGACAGGCACCGCTGGGCGTGCAGGCGACCCTGGCGTCGGCACGCCTGGCCGTGAGCGAAGGTGAAGGCGCCGCCAGCCTCCAGTTGGCGGCAACCAGCGGGCGCCTGTTCGCCAGCGAGGACGCACGCGAAGGTCTGGCGGCCATGCAGCAGCAGCGCCCTGCCCTGTTCCAGGGCCAGTAGCGTCGCCAGTGGTGCGGCGCACTGCCTCAGCTGGCCGGGCGCACCAGGTCGATCAGGCCCTGCAGCGAGTAACCCAGCCGGGGCGCGAGGGCCTCGGCACGCTGGCACAGGCCGGCCATGTCCAATACCTGCTCGACATCGGCCGGCACCATGACGATCACGTTGCCCTCCTTGACTGGCAATTCCCAGTAGTGACGCTGGTAGAGACCGCGCAGCAAGGCGGCCCCGAGCGGCTTGCCGTCGTCACCGGCCCACTGGTTGATGATCAGCCAGCCATCGGGGTTCAGGCGTTGCTGGCACTGTTCCAGGAACCGCCAGGCCAGGTGGGCGGGGGCCGGGCCGTGGTCGGTGTACAGGTCGACGAAGATCAGGTCGGCGGTTTCGGCAGTGGGCAGCAGTTCAAGCGCGTCGCCGACGCGGATGTACAGCCTTGGATCGTCTTCCAGGCCCATGTATTCGATGGCCAGGCGAGGCACGTCCGGGCGCAGTTCGATGCACTCGACGTCTTCCAGGGGCAGGAACTTCAAGCAGGCCTGGGTCAGGGTACCGGCACCCAGACCCAGGAACAGGGCACTTTCAGGTTGCGCATGGCAAAGCGCGCCCACCAGCATGGCGCGGGTGTAGTCGTATTCCAGCCAGCTGGGGTCGGCCGTGAACGTGCAGCTCTGTTCTATGGCATCGCCGAATTCGAGGAAGCGGTAGTCGGCGACTTCCAGCACGCGGATCATGCCCCAGGCGTCGTGCACCTCGGCCAATATGCGCTCGGTGCGTTCGCGGGGTTGCAGGGTGTCTTGGTCTTCCACCTGGAGGCTCGTCACGACGTATGAAAGCGCCGATTGTGGCATTAATCCACCCGAGCCGGCACCTGGTGTGGTGGGCCAGGCCTCAGACCTTGAACAGCAGCAGGATGGCGCACAGCAGCAGAAACACGCAGAAGCTGCCGCGCAGGACCGTTTCCGACAGGCTATAGGCGATCTTCACCCCCCAGCTGATGCTCAACAGGCCGCCAATGGCCATCGGCACGCCCATGGCCCAATCGACGTGATCGTGCACGGCATAGGTCAAGAGGGTCACGCTGGTGCTGGGCGCGGCCAGGGCCAGCGACAGGCCCTGGGCCATGATCTGGGTGGTGCCGAAAACGCTGGTGAGTACGGGTGTGGCCAGCACGGCGCCGCCAACTCCGAAAAAGCCTCCGATCACACCGGAAAAGCCACCCAGTACACCCAGCCACGGCCAGGAATGACGCATCTCGCCCGTACCGTTCACGGGGCGCAGGAACATCTGCGCAATGTTGTAGACTACCAGCACCAACAGGAAGGCCACGAAGCCCACCCGCATCGACGCCGGGTCCAGCCCTGCCGCGAGCACCGAGGCAAGCCAGGCGAACACCAGTCCGCCGCTGGCCAATGGCAAGGCATTGCGCCAGGGTATGGGACGACGCTGGTGATAGCGCCATAATGCCAGGAGCACATTGGGCACGACCATCACCAGCGACGTGCCCTGGGCCAGTTGCTGGTCCACGCCGAACAGCACGCCGAGTGCCGGGATCGCGATCAAGCCCCCGCCGATGCCGAACACCCCACCCAGCGTGCCCATCACCGCACCCAAGGCAATGTAGAGCAATGTTTCGAACATACTGTCTCTCTCTATCCGCCGCGCCTCATCCAGCCGTGCATCCTACCAGTGTGACCGCCGCCGAAGGATGTAGAAGTGCTGCACAACCTCGAACGAACTATGCACGGTGTTTGTAGCTCGAAATCAACACCAGCTTCACGAAGGAACGAGCGAAGCGCCGAAACCTGCGAACGGCGGATCGCCTAATGCACTTGCACCATTGGAAAAAGGATCAGCATGAACACCGAATCCACTCACGACGAGGCAGTCAGCGCCGACGACAGCCTGCTGCTGGATAATCAGCTGTGCTTCTCGCTGTACTCGACATCGCTGCTGATGACCAAGGTGTACAAGCCCTTGTTGCAGGCACTGGGCCTGACCTACCCGCAATACCTGACTATGATGGTGTTGTGGGAAAAGAACGGCATGACCGTGGGCGAAATCAGTACTCGCCTGCTGACCGACCCCGGCTCGCTGACGCCGCTGCTCAAGCGCCTGGAAGCCGAAGGCTTGCTCAGCCGTACCCGCAGCAAGGACGACGAGCGCGTGGTCATCGTCGAGCTCACGCCGCAGGGTCGTGCGCTGCGCGAGAAGGCCGAGTCGGTACCGCTCAACATCGTCAAGGCCAGCTGCCACAGCAGTGCCGAACTGCGCGCGCTGCAGACCAGCCTGCTGTCGCTGCGCAAGAACCTGCAGCAAGGGCTCTGACACCCCGTCCGAAGACTTGGCGCGCAGGTGCTATCATCGCGCATTACCTGCCCCAAGGACCGAATGCACCCCATGGATTATCGCAAGCCTTCAGATCGCAAAAGCATGCACTCGCGGATCGTCCAGGAGTTGGGGATGCAGATCGTCTCCGGCCGCTTCAAGCCTGACGATCGGCTGCCCGCCGAAGCCCTGCTGTGTGAAGAATACGCGGTCAGTCGTCCGGTGCTGCGCGAGGCGACCCGTGTGTTGGTGGCCAAGGGCCTGGTGTACTCCAGGCCGCGGGTGGGTTCGGTGGTCAAGCCGCGCCGTGAGTGGCACATGCTCGACCCCGATGTCTTGCACTGGGTGATGCAGAGCACGCCGCAGAACGAGTTCTTCGCCCTGTTGACCAGCGTGCGCAGCATCATCGAGCCGGCAGCGGCGGCGCTGGCCGCCCAGCACGCCACCGAGGCCGAAGTGGCTTCGATCGGCGAGGCCTACCAGCGCATGGAGGCGGCCGGGTCGGTCGATGACGTGCTGCAGCCGGACCTGGATTTCCACAGCCGCATCGCCGATGCCACGCATAATGACCTGCTCGCGCACCTGTGCAACATGCTGTCGCTGGCCTTGCGTGAGGCCCTGCGACATTCCAACCAGCGGCCCAACCTGCATGAGTTGGCCCTGCCGCGGCACAAGGCAATTCTGACGGCCATCGAGAACGGTGATGCCCTGGGTGCCCGGCATGCCACGCTGGTCCAGCTCGACGACGCACGCAACGCGCTCAGCGTGGTGCTGGGACGGCCCGAATCGCTGTAGGCCTGCTCGGTACAGCGGCGCCGCCGCAGCGATCAACCACCACGCAGCCAGAGCAGGAACCGCGAAGCGAACTCGGGCACCGCGCTGAAGATGTACGCATTGACGGCCAGATTGGCCAGCGACACCACCAGGAACAGTTGGGGAATGCTCAGCTTCGCCACGCTGAGCAAGAGGATGGACACGATGGCCGACACCACCATGAACAGCGAATTGAGGATGTTGTTGGCAGCGATGACCCGCGCGCGCTGCTCAGTGGCGGTACGTGACTGGATCAGCGCGTACAGCGGCACGATGTAGAACCCGCCAAAGACCCCCAGGCCGAGGATGTCCAGCAATACCCACCAGGTCTGATCATGACCCAGCACCGTCAGCCAGCCTTGTGGCTGCGCGGCCTGCACGACGCCGTTGGAATGCCACCACAGCAGCAGCCCGAACAGCGTCAGGCCGAGCGCACCCAGCGGCACCAGGCCCATCTCGACTTTGTGCCGAGACAGCCGCTCGCACAGCATCGAACCCAGCGCGATGCCCACCGAGAACACGGTGAGGATCAAGGTGACCACGGTTTCGTCGCCGTCCAGCCACTGCTGGGCATAGGCGGGAATCTGGGTCAGGTAGACCGCGCCGACGAACCAGAACCAGGAGTTGCCGACCAGCGAGCGCGACACCGCGCGGGTCTGACCCAGGCCCAGGCGCAGGGTGAACCAGGTCTGCCGGGCGATGTTCCAGTCCAGCACCAGCCCCGGATTGGCGGCGCTGACCGGCGGGATGCTGCGGCTGGCGACATAGCCCAGTACGGCGACCGACAGCACGGCGGTGGCGACGACACCGGCGTGGTTGGCGGACGACATCATCACGCCCGCCCCGATGGTGCCGGCCAGGATCGCCAGAAACGTGCCCATCTCCACCAGGCCATTGCCCCCCACCAGCTCTTCAGGCCGCAACGCCTGAGGCATGATCGAGTACTTGACCGGGCCGAACAGCGCCGAATGGGTGCCCATGGCGAACAGTGCGACGAGCATCAGCCACAGGTGATCGAAAGCCAACCCGACCGCACCCACCGCCATGATGACGATCTCGGCCAGCTTGATGGCGCGGATCAGGCGATCCTTGGCGAACTTTTCGCCGAACTGCCCGGCCAGCGCCGAGAACAGAAAGAACGGCAGGATGAACAGCAGCGCGCAGAGGTTGACCCAAACCCCGCGGTCGCCCTCGATGGCAAGCTTGTAGAGGATCGTCAGGATCAGCGATTGCTTGAAGATGTTGTCGTTGAAAGCACCCAGGGCCTGGGTCACGAAAAACGGCAGGAAACGGCGCTTGCCGAGCAAGGCGAACTGCGACTGCTGACTCATCGATCCTGTACCTGAATGATGCCGCGTGGACTGGGCTCTGGCGGGGGGACGAGGCCGCGGGCAGCGGCGGCATCGTCGGCGCACAGCATAACGCTATACCACTTATCGCCCAACTCGATGACAGTGGCTGCGACCATGGTCGGCGCTGACGCCATCGCATGCGCCGTGAGAGACTGGCGGGTGCCCGCTTCGCCGGGCTTGCGCCTGCCCCGTTCCGGAGTCACCGATGTCGTTGTCCAGCGGATTGATCGCCACCGTCGCCCTGGCCTACATGGCCGTGATGTTCGCCATTGCCTTCTATGGCGACCGCCGCAGCACGCCGCTGCCGCCCCGTGTGCGGGCCTGGGTCTACAGCCTGTCGCTGGCGGTGTACTGCACCAGCTGGACGTTCTTCGGCGCGGTGGGCCAGGCGGCCGAGCAGTTGTGGGCGTTCCTGCCGATCTATCTGGGGCCGGTGCTGCTGATGCTGCTGGCCCCCTGGGTGCAGCAGAAAATGGTGATGATCAGCAAGCAGGAGAACATCACCTCCATTGCCGACTTCATCGCGGCGCGCTATGGCAAGTCGCAGAGCCTGGCGGTGGTGGTGGCGCTGATCTGCCTGGTCGGCGTGCTGCCCTACATTGCCCTGCAGCTCAAGGGCATCGTGCTGGGCGTGAACCTGCTGATCGGCGCCGGTGCCGACGCCACCGGGACCCGCGTCCAGGACACCGCCATGGTGGTGACGCTGGTGCTGGCGCTGTTCACCATTCTGTTCGGCACGCGCACCCTCGACGTCACCGAGCACCACCGCGGTATGGTCCTGGCCATTGCCTTCGAAGCACTGGTCAAGTTGTTCGCGTTTCTGGCCGTGGGCATCTTCGTCACCTATGGACTGTACGACGGCTTCGAGGACCTGCTCGACCAGGCCATGCTGGCGCCGCGCCTGGAAGCGTACTGGCAAGAGACGATCAATTGGCCCTCGATGGTGGTGCAGACCGGCGTGGCGATGATGGCCATTCTCTGCTTGCCGCGGCAGTTCCACGTGACCGTGGTGGAGAACACCGACCCGCAGGACCTGCGCCTGGCACGCTGGGTGTTTCCCGCCTACCTGATCCTGGCCGGACTGTTCGTGGTGCCGATCGCCCTGGCCGGGCAGATGCTGCTGCCCAGCTCGGTGATTCCCGACTCGTTCGTCATCAGCCTGCCGCTGGCCGAAGCCCACCCGGCCCTGGCCTTGCTGGCCTTCATCGGCGGTGCTTCGGCGGCAACCGGCATGGTCATCGTCGCCAGCGTAGCGCTGTCGACCATGGTTTCCAACGATATGCTGCTGCCCTGGCTGCTGCGTCGGCAAAGCGCGGAACGGCCCTTCGAAGTGTTTCGCCAGTGGATGCTCAGCGTCCGCCGAGTGAGCATCGTGGTGATCCTGCTGCTGGCCTACGTCAGTTACCGTCTGCTCGGTTCCACCGCCAGCCTGGCCACCATCGGCCAGATTGCCTTTGCCGCCGTGACCCAACTGACGCCGGCAATGCTCGGTGCGCTGTACTGGAAACAGGCCAACCGGCGCGGGGTTTTCGCCGGGCTGGCGGTGGGCATCTTTCTCTGGTTCTACACCTTGGTGCTGCCGGTGGCGGCGCACAGTTTGAACCTGCCGCTGGACGTGTTCCCCGGCCTGGCCTGGATTCACGGCAACCCGTTCGGCCTGCCCATCAGCCCCATGACCCAAGGGGTGGTGCTGTCGCTGGCCGGCAATTTCATTCTGTTCGCCTGGGTTTCGGTGCTCTCGCGTACCCGCGTCAGCGAACATTGGCAAGCCGGGCGATTCATCGGCCAGGAGATCAATGCCGGGCCCCATGGCCGCTCGCTGCTGGCGGTGCAGATCAATGACCTGCTCAACCTGGCGGCACGCTTCGTCGGCGAGGAGCGCGCACGGCAAAGCTTTCTGCGCTACGCCTATCGGCAAGGCAAGGGTTTCAACCCCAACCAGAATGCCGATGGCCAGTGGATAGCCCATACCGAACGGCTGCTGGCAGGCGTGCTGGGCAGCTCGTCGACGCGCGCGGTGGTGAAGGCGGCCATCGAAGGCCGCGACATGCAGCTCGAAGACGTGGTGCGTATCGCCGACGAAGCCAGCGAAGTGCTGCAGTTCAACCGTGCCCTGCTGCAGGGTGCGATCGAGAACATCACCCAGGGCATCAGCGTGATCGACCAGTCGCTGCGCCTGGTGGCCTGGAATCACCGCTACCTGGAGCTGTTCAATTACCCGGAAGGCTTGATCAGCGTGGGCCGGCCGATTGCCGACATCATCCGCTACAACGCCGAGCGCGGCCTGTGCGGGCCCGGCGAGGCGCAGGTACACGTTGCCCGGCGCCTGCACTGGATGCGTCAGGGTCGCGCACACACCTCCGAGCGCCTGTTTCCCAACGGGCGGGTCATCGAGCTGATCGGCAACCCGATGCCGGGCGGTGGCTTCGTCATGAGTTTCACCGACATCACCGCCTACCGCGAAGCCGCGCAGGCGCTCAAGGACGCCAACGAAGGCCTGGAACAACGGGTGACCGAGCGCACCCATGAGCTGTCCCAGCTGAACCAGGCGCTGACCGAAGCCAAGGGCCATGCCGAGTCGGCGAACCAGTCCAAGACGCGCTTCCTGGCAGCGGTCAGCCACGACCTGATGCAGCCGCTCAACGCGGCGCGGCTGTTCTCCGCAGCGCTGTCCCATCAGCCGGGCCTGTCGGCCGAAGCCAGCCAGCTGGTGCAGCACATGGACAACTCCTTGCGTTCGGCCGAAGACCTGATCAGCGACCTGCTGGATATTTCCCGCCTGGAGAACGGCAAGATCAGCCCGGACCGCAAGGGCTTCGCGCTCAACGAACTGTTCGACGCGTTGGGCCCTGAGTTCAAGGCCCAGGCTCGGGAACAGGGCCTGGACTTTCGCCTGCGGGGCAGCGCGCTGCGGGTGGACAGCGATATCAAGCTGTTGCGCCGTGTATTGCAGAACTTCCTCACCAACGCCTTCCGCTATGGGCGCGGTCCGATCCTGCTGGGTGTGCGGCGCAAGCCAGGTGCGCTGAGCCTGGAGGTGTGGGACCGAGGCCCGGGCATTGCCCGCGACAAGCTGGAAATGATTTTCGAAGAATTCAAGCGCCTGGACAGTCACCAGACCCGTGCCGAAAAAGGCCTGGGGCTGGGCCTGGCGATTGCCGACGGCCTGTGCCGGGTGCTCGGCCACCCGTTGCAGGTGCGCTCATGGCCTGGCCATGGCAGCGTGTTCAGTGTGACCGTGCCCCTGGCCGGCGCAGACACGGCAACCGCCCTGCCCGCCCCGACGCCCATGAGCCAACCGCTGGGTGGTGCACGGGTGCTCTGCGTCGACAACGAAGACAGCATCCTGCTGGGCATGCACAGCTTGCTCAGCCGCTGGGGGTGCGAGGTATGGACCGCACGCAATCGCCAGGAGTGCGCAGCACTGCTGGCCGCCGGCAAGCGGCCGCAATTGGCGCTGGTGGATTTCCACCTGGACGAGGGCGAAACCGGTACGCAACTGATGGCCTGGCTGCGCACTGCGCTGGCCGAGCCGGTACCGGGCGTGGTGATCAGCGCCGACGCGCGCCCCGAAACCGTCGCCCTGGTGCACGCCGCCGGCCTGGACTACCTGGCCAAACCGGTGAAGCCTGCGGCCTTGCGGGCGCTACTCAACCGGCACCTGGGCCGGCACTGACACGCCGTCGGCGTCGGCCTCGGCGCCGCTGTCCTGATGGGCCTCGGTCATGGCGCGCTCGAGCAGGTCCGGCGGCAGGCTCTTGCTGGCGCGGGCGCCCAGCAGTTTGAGTTGCTCGCTGCGGCTGACCAGGTTGCCACGTCCTTCGGTGAGCTTGTTGCGCGCCGCGCCGTAGGCCTTGTCCAACTGCTGCAGGCGGTTACCGACTTCGTCGAGGTCCTGGATGAACAACACAAACTTGTCATACAGCCATCCGGCGCGCTCGGCGATCTCGCGGGCATTCTGGCTTTGCCGCTCCTGCTTCCACAGGCTGTCGATGACGCGCAGAGTAGCCAGCAGGGTGGTCGGGCTGACAATGACGATCTGCCGGTCGAAGGCCTCCTGGAACAGGTTGGGCTCGGCCTGCAACGCGGCCGAGAATGCCGCCTCGATGGGCACGAAGAGCAGGACGAAATCCAGGCTGTGCAAACCGTCCAGGCGACTGTAGTCCTTGCCGGAAAGGCCCTTGACGTGATTGCGCAGCGACAGCACGTGCTGCTTCAAGGCCGCCTGGGCAATGGCACCGTCTTCGGCGGCGATGTATTGCTGATAGGCAGTGAGGCTGACCTTGGAATCGACCACCACCTGCTTGTCGCCGGGCAGCATGATCAGCACGTCGGGCTGGAAGCGCTCGCCATCCGGGCCCTTGAGGCTGACCTGGGTCTGGTACTCGCGGCCCTTCTCCAGCCCGGCATGCTCGAGCACCCGCTCCAGAATCAGCTCGCCCCAGTTGCCCTGGGTTTTCTGACCCTTGAGGGCCTGGGTCAGGTTGGTGGCTTCGGTACTCAGGCGCTGGTTGAGCTGTTGCAGGCGCTCCAGTTCCTTGCCCAGGGAAAAGCGCTCGCGGGCCTCGTTCTGGTAGCTCTCTTCAACGCGCTTTTCGAACGACTGGATACGCTCCTTGAGGGGATCGAGCAACTGGCCCAGGCGTTGCTGGCTGTTTTCGGCGAAACGTTGCTCGCGCTCGTCGAAGATTTTGCCGGCCAGTTCGGCGAACTGCGCGCGCAGTTCGTCCCGTGAACCCTGCAGGTCGTTCAGGCGTTGCTGGTGGCTGTCCTGCTGTTCGCGCAATTCGGCTGATAGTCCGGCGCACTGGGCATCGAGGCGACGCAACTCGGTTTCCCGGGTGCTGCGCTCCAGGCTCCAGGCGTGGGCGGCATCGCGGGCATTGTCGCGTTCGTTCTGCAGCAGTTCGACCTCGCGGCGCAGGCCGGCCAGTTCAGCTTGCTTGGCCGAGTTGGCCTGGCTCAGATCGCTGACCTCATCGCGGCAGGCGTCGAGCTGCGCGCTCAGGCCGTCCTGAGCCAATTGGGCGTTACTCAGGCGCTCGTCGAGCAAGGCGACCTGGGCCAGGGCGGCGGTGCTCCTGCGCTGCAGCTGCCAGGCCAGCGCCAGGCACGGCAAGGCGGCAGCCAGCAGGCCAATCAACAGGCTGGTCACGTCCAGGGCCATGGTGTGCTCTCATGCGAATTCGATGAGCGGCAGTCTGAGGCCATTGGCCGCCTGGGGCAAACCGAGTGTCAGTCGCGACGCAGATCGCTCAGTGCGTTCTGTGCGCCCACATCGCCGGCGCGGGCGGCCTGCCGCAGGAGTTGCTGACCGATGCGCTGGTCACGGGCGTTGCCACAATCGCGGCACATCAACTGGCCGAGGCGGCTCTGCGCGACCACCACGCCTTCGCGCGCGGGCTGCTTGAGCATGCGCCCGGCCAGGTGCTTGACGTTGACCTTGTGGCCCAGGCGGGGGCTGTCGAGCAGCCAGAGGGCGACCTTGAGGGTGAAGCGCTTGGGTGCAGCGGGTGCGGAACTTTTCATGGAAAAACTTTGGGCAGATCGGAAAAGCGCGCCACTCTACTCTTTTTTCCCGGCGAATGCGCGGGGGCAACGACCGGCGCCACCCCCCCTCCCCGCAGGAGCGGTCCGTGGCCGCGAAGGGGCCAGCGCAGGCGGCAAGCATAGCGCGGCGCAACTTTCGCGGCCAATGACCGCTCCTACGGGAGATGGCGCTCGATCCCCGTGGCAGCACATGACCACTGTAGGAGCAGTCCATGGCCGCGAAGGGGCCAGCGCAGGCGGCAAGCATAGCGCGGCGCACCTTTCGCGGCCGATGACCGCTCCTACGGGAGATGGCGCTCGATCCCCGTGGCAGCGCATGACCACTGTAGGAGCAGTCCGTGGCCGCGAAGGGGCCAGCGCAGGCGGCAAGCACACCGCGGCGCACCTTTCGCGGCCGATGACCGCTCCTACGGGAGATGGCGCTCGATCCCCGTGGCAGCGCATGACCACTGTAGGAGCAGTCCGTGGCCGCGAAGGGGCCAGCGCAGGCGGCAAGCGCACCGCGGCGCACCTTTCGCGGCCGATGACCGCTNGTCCGTGGCCGCGAAAGGGCCAGCGCAGGCGGCAAACATACCGCGGCGCACCTTTCGCGGCCGATGACCGCTCCTACGGGAGATGGTGCTCGATCCCCGTGGCAGCGCATGACCACTGTAGGAGCGGTCCGTGGCCGCGAAGGGCGCAACGCGGTGGGTCAGGTGGCGAGGGTTACGGTGCCGATGCCGGGGAAGTCGACTTCGATGCTGGCGCCTGGGGGCGCCCAGTGGATGCCGGTCCAGCTTCCGGTGGCGATCAGATCGCCTGCGCGCAGCGGGTTGCCCCGTGCGACAGCGTGTCGCGCCAGCCACGGCAGGGAGTTCAACGGTTCGCGGAACGGGTGGCTACCCAGCCCACGTACCACTTGTTCGCCGTCGACGTGCAGCGTGGCGGCCTGGGCCGACCAGTCGGGGACGGCCGCCAGCGTTACAGGCAGGCCAACGATCAACTCACGGTTGAGCTGCTGGTCGGCCAGTCGCAGCAGGGCATCGGCCTGGATGCCGTCGACCCAGCGCGTATCGCACAACTCGATGCCCGGCATCCAGGCGTCGATGGCCGCGTAGGCGGCGGCCAGGTCGGTGTGTTCGTCCAGATCCCGGGACAAGCGCACGAACAGCTCGCCTTCGATACCCAACGCGTGGCAGTGCCCGGGCGGCACCTGCCACCCGGATGCGCGTACGGTACCGGCCGGCACGCCTGCCGCACTGATGAGGCTGCCCGGCGCACCGCCCAGTTTCCAGGCCCGCGCGGGCGCGTGGGCGAACCAGCCCATCGCCTCGGCCACCCGCCGCTGCACGTCATACGCCTGCGCCTCGCTGTCCAGACGCAAACCTTCGACCGGCTGCCGCCGACCCTCGCGCCAGGCGCGAATGAGCCGCTGCGCCACCTGCTCGACCGCGCTCACAGCGGCAACTCGGTGTTGCGCCGACGCACCTGCGCCGGTGCCGGACGCTCGCAGGGCAAAAACTGGCCCCGCCCCGCTTCGCCCCGAGGCTCACCGTCCCATACCACCTCGCCGCGCGACAGGGTGATGGCCGGCCAGGCGCTCAGCTGCATGCCGGCGTAAGGGGTGTAGTCGACGTTGTGGTGCAACATCTCGTTGCTGATCGACACCGGCTGCCCTTCGTCCCAGATCACCAGATCGGCATCGGCGCCGATGGCGATACTGCCCTTGCGCGGGTACAGCCCGTACATCTTCGCAGCGTTGGTCGACGTCAGCGCGACGAAACTTTGCGCCGTGATGCGCCCGGTGCGCACGCCTTCGGACCACAACAGCGCCATGCGTGTTTCCACACCGGGAATGCCGTTGGCGATCTGGTCGAACGACACGTCTTCGCCGTGGGCCTTCTTGCCATCGGGGCCGTCGTAACGAAACGGCGCGTGGTCGGACGAGAAGATCTCGAACGAACCGTTTTCCAGCCCGTCCCAGATCACCTGCTGGTTTGCAGCGTCCCGAGGCGGTGGGCTGCAGATGCATTTGGCGCCTTCGAAGCTGTCGTCGCAGCCCAGCGAGTCGGCGGTCAGAAACAGGTATTGCGGGCAGGTTTCGGCATACACCTTCAAGCCGTGGTTCTGCGCCCAGCGAATCTGCTCCACGGCCTCGCGACCCGACACGTGGACGATGAGGATGGGCACATCCACCAGTTCGGCCAAGGCAATGGCCCGGTGCGTGGCCTCGCGTTCCACCAGCATCGGTCGCGAGCTGGCGTGGTAGCGCGGCGCGCTGAGCCCGGCCGCCAGCAGCCGCTCGGTGAGCCAGGCGATGCAGTCGCTGTTCTCGGCATGCAACATGACCATGGCGCCTTCGCGGCGGGCCACGGACAGGGTTTCGAGAATCTCTCGATCGCCCAGTTTCAGCGCGTCGTAGGTCATGTAGATCTTGAACGAGGTATAGCCCTCGGCGATCAGTGCCGGCAATTCCTCACGCAGGACCTGCGGCGTGGGGTCGGTGACGATCAGGTGAAAGGCGTAGTCGATCACCGGCTTGTTGCCTGCCCGGCGATGGTAGTCATCCACTGCTGCACGCAGGGTTTCACCCTTCTGCTGACAGGCGAAAGGAATCACCGTGGTGGTCCCGCCGCAGGCCGCCGACACCGTGCCGCTGAAAAAGTCGTCGGCCATGACCGAGCCGTCGCCGGTGGGTTGGTCCAGGTGCACATGGCTGTCGATGCCGCCCGGGGTCACGTGCCGGCCGGCCGCGTCGATTTCCGCAAGGCCCGGAGGCAGCTCCAGGGCCAGGGCAACGATGCGCCCGTCGCGAATGCCGATGTCACTGGTGAAGGTGTCTGCGGCAGTGACCACGCGAGCGTTGCGAATAACCGTATCGAAAGGTTGCATATCAAGCCTCTTCAAGCAGTAGCCGGCCCCAGCCGGTCAAGCGACGTGTGTCCACGCCGGTCATGTTCAACATGTCCCAGAGCACCGTCGTCACCGTGTCGAACACCGGTACCCCGTGCTGGCGCTCCCAGGACTCGGCGCGGTGGGCGGCGTGCAGGTTGGTGCAGAAGGTGGAGATGGCCTCGGCACCGGCCGCGACCACCTCGGCCACCTGACGATCCAGGATAGCTTCGTCCACTTCGGCAAAGGAAAAATTGTCCTGCAGCGACAGGTGGCTTTCGGCGCTGGCATCGATACCCAGAGCGGCATAATTGGCAACGATCCTTGCCTGCACATCCGCCAGATACGGCGAGACCAGGCCCAGGCGGCGAATGCCGAAGCGGTGCAGCGCCTTGTTCAGTGCCAGCACCGAGGTCGTCGCCGGTATCGCCGTGGCCTCGGTAATGGCCTGGCACAGCGCCACGTCGGTATCGAAACCCAGCCATCCGGCAGAGGTACCGCTCCAGCCGATGACATCGACATGGGCATCGGCCAGCAAGCGCGCCGCGTCCAGAATCCGCTCGCGCTGGAACTGGCCCAGCGCGTCGGCGCTGAGGGCGATCTGGGTGACACTGAAGCGTGAGAAATGCACGCTGACTTCCGGGAGGTTGGCTATCAACGCCTGGGTCAGCGGCTCCAGTGCAGTGTTCGAGGAAGGCGTAAGCACGCCCAGGCGAATACGGCGGGTCATGCTGGACCTCCAGTGATCGCGTGCGAGGAAGGATAGGCGCGCAGAGGGTTTTCACAACGTTGCCACAGGTCGCGGCACACGGTGTCGGCTGCGGCACGTACACAGGCTTCGTCGACCTGAGTCGAGCGGCCTTGGTCGATCACCACCCGACCGTCAACGATCACGGTTTCGACGTCGGCTCCGGTGGCGTTGTGCACCAAACTGCCCAGCGCATCGATACAGGGAGTGAGGTGGAGCTGTCGATAGTCGAGGATGGCCAGGTCAGCCAACTGGCCGACCGCCAATCGACCCAGATGGTCGCCCCAACCCAGCGCCGCGGCGCCGTTGACGGTGGCCATGCGCAGCACGTCGCGTGGTTGCCAGTCGTCGGCCACCCGCCCGGCACTCAACCGCCCTACCGCCAGCGCCCAGCGCATCACCTCGATCATGTCGCCGTGCATGGTGTCGGTCGCCAGGCACAGGCGCGCGCCGGCCTGCAGCAGGCGACGCGTCGGCGCTACCCGTCCGGACATGGCGTTGCCGACCGGGATGTGCACGACATGGGCACCGGAGGCGCCGATGCGGGCGATGTCCTCGTCATCCACGTGAATGCAGTGACCGGCCAGCAGGCGCGAATCGAGCATCCCCAGCTCATCGAGCAGTTGCACCGGCGAGCGGCCATGGGTGGCGCGCACCCAATCCAGTTCGTCCTGGCTTTGCGCCAGGTGCGTGCTGATCTGCAGATTATGGCGGCGGGCCAAGGCATCGATCTGGCGCAGGAAGTCCAGCGAGCAGGTGTCGGGCGCGTGAGCGGTCAGGTGGGCCTGGATACGTCCGTCGGCTTGCCCTGCCCAGCGTTCGACGAAGGCCTCGGCGTGGTCCAGCTGGGCCAGGCCACGCTTCAGGTCGAAGCGCCGCGTGCCTTGCAGCACCGAGGCGAAATCGACATCGGCCAGACGTTGGCTGGCGAACAGGCGCACACCTGTTTCGGCCATGCCTGCCACGGTGTGCTCGGCATGCACGAAGCTGTCCACAAGCGTGGTGCAACCCGCCCGCAGCGCTTCGAGTGCACCAAGGCGGGACAACGCCAGTGCTTCTTCCGGGCTGAGCCATGAAGCCTGTGGCAGGCCGGGGGTGTAGGACGGCGCGAAGCCGCAGTCCGGCGCCACCCCCCGGACGAAATTCAGGCCGGCATGGTAATGGGTATTGACGAAGCCGGGCACCACCACCCGGCCCGGCAGGTGCAGATGCCGCACGGCTTTGGGCGCAGGCTGGTCGGCAGGCCCGACGTGGGCGATGCGTTGGCCACGGATGCCCAGGCTTGCGGACTGCGCAAGGCCGTCGACCGGGTCCAGCAGCACGGCGCCGGTAATCAGTAGATCCAGTGGGTTGTCGATCATGCAGCCATCCACCCGCCGTCCACCATCAACGTGGTGCCGGTGATGAAGCTGGCCTCGGCGCTGGCCAGAAACAGCACGGCCTTGGCGACATCGTCGGGATGGCCCAACCGCGGCCAAGGGGTACGCCGCGTGGCCCGCTCCATCACCGCCGGGTCGACCGCCCGGCCACCGGCGCCGGTCTGGATCTTGCCGGGCGCCACCGCGTTGCAGACGATGCGCTGCTCGGCATAGTCGCTGGCGACCTGCCGGGTGAGGTAATCCACAGCCGCCTTGCTCACGCCATAGGCCAAGTCCTGGGGTGCGGCAATCATGCCGTGTTGCGAAGACAGGTTGACGATGCGCCCGCGGGTTTCGCCGACCAGCGCCTGGCCGGCCATTTGCCGCACGGCAGCCCGGCAACAGCGGTAGACACCCCCCAGATTGACGTCCAGGACACGCTGCCAGTCGGCCTCGTCGAGCTCGAGCAAGGGCCGGGCGTGGCGGATGCAGGCGTTGTTGACCAGCACATCGAGGCGCCCGAAGCGCGCCACCGTGGTAGCGAACAGCGTCTCGACCTGCGCGCTGTCGGCGACGTCGGTCTGCACGAACAGGGCCTGGTAGCCAGCGGCGCGAATCAGGTCGGCGGTTGGCTCGCCGCCCTCGATGACAGCCGTGGTGACATCGGCGATGACCACGCAGGCACCGTGGCTTGCCAGGTGCCAGGCAATGGCGCGGCCGATGCCGGAGGCCGCACCGGTGACGATGCACACCTGGCCCGCCATGCTCGATGAGTTAGCCAAAGGGGTGGGGGTCATGGGTTCACCGTTGTCTGGGGGCCTGCCACGTGGGCAAGCCAGTGATGAAAGTCGTGATCGGCAGCGTCGATGTCGAATCGCGGAACGAAACCGCAGTCTTCGCGCAGACGGTCGAGCGCCATGCTCGCCCGGTCGTAGTCGGCGTACAGCTCGATGTTCGGTGTTTCACCCGGCGCCGCCAGACGCCAGCGGAAGTCCGGGAAGCGTGTGGCCAGGCGCGTGCACCATTGACTGAGCGGCCATTGGAAACCCGCCGCCAGGTTATAGAGGGGATATCGCCACTGCGGCTGGTCCAGCAGGCAGCCGATAGCCCGCGCGGCGTCGCGGACATACAGCCAGTCGCGCAGGCTGTCGCGCGCCAGGATCGCCGTGCCGCCACGGCGGGCCACTTGCAACAACTGCAGCGGTGCGCTGAGGGTGTCGCGCACGCCGGTGTCGGCTTCCCAGGGCCCGAAGCAAGTGCCCAGACGGCCGATAACCAAGGGCAACCCATGCAGTTGGGCAAGGCGCCGCGCCGCGTCCTCGGCGCTGCGCTTGGATTGGCCGTACAGGCCCTCGGGGGCCAAGGCGGAACGTGCTTCGTCGAGCAACGGCGCGTGACGCCCGGTGGTGCCGTAGACCGAGCCCGAGCTGATGTGCACCAGCCGCGACACGCCGCACTCGGCGCTCGCGCCGATGGCCGCAAGCACCCCGCCCACGTTCACTTCGAAGATCGCCTGGGGCGCCAATCGCTCGCGCTCGGCATCGGCGGTGATGGCGGCCAGGGTCACCACTCGCTGGGGGCGATGACGACCCATGAGCGTACGCAGGTCGGTCGCATCGCGCACATCGCCCTGATGCTCGATGAAGCGTCCCGGCAACTCGGCGAAAACCGCTCGCGCGGCGTCTGGAATCGGCCCCAGGTCGAAACCGATCACTTCTTCACCCGCCATCAGCAAGTGCTCGCTCAACGCCAGGCCGACGAAGCCACTGCTGCCGGTGATCAGCGTCTTCATCTCAGGCGCTTTCCCGCACAGGTTCCGGCCGCAGCAGCGACAGGATATGCCGCTTGTAGTCATTGAAGGCCTTGCTGGTCGGGTCGCGCGGACGTTCGAGCTCGATCGGCAGCAGCTCGCGAATGCGTCCCGGACGTGCCGACATCACGGCGACATGGGTACCCAGGGCCAGCGACTCATCGATACCATGGGTGACGAACACGATGGTGCTCTGACTTTCGCGCCAGATCCGGATCAGCTCGGCGTGCATGTCCATCTTGGTCTGCTCGTCCAACGCACCGAAGGGCTCGTCCATGAGGATCACCTCAGGGTTCATCAGCAAGGCTCGGGCAATACCCACACGCTGATTCATGCCGCCGGACAGCTCGCTGGGGAAGTGATTCTCGAAGCCGGCCAGGCCCACCATTTCGATGAATTTCTGCGCCTTCTCCCGGCGTATCTCCTTGCCCACACCGCGCATCTTCAAGTGGAACGCAACGTTCTCCCAGACCGGCAACCAAGGCATCAGGTTGGCCTGCTGGAACACCACGCCACGATCGGCCCCGGGTGCGGTGATCGACTGCCCGCCGACGCTGACCGTGCCCTGGGTGGGGTGGTCGAAGCCGGCGATCATGTTCAGCAGGGTCGACTTGCCGCAGCCACTGGGGCCCAGCAGGCAGAGAAATTCGTTGCGTGCCACGGTCAGGCTGACATCGTCCAGGGCCACGATGCCGGTGGGTCGCTTGGGGTCTTCGAACACGCGCGAGACGCGGTCGATGGTAATCAGTGCCATGCCTCAGCCCTCCTTCTGCAAAGTGGAACCGCGCTGCCAGCGCAACAGGTATGCGCCCACGCGCTTGATCGCATAGTCGCTGAGAAAACCCAGCAGGCCGATGCTGACCATGGAAGCGATGACGATGTCGTAACGCAGGAAATAATAGGAATCCCACAGCACATAGCCGACGCCGCTTTTCACTGCGACCATTTCCGCGGTGACGGTGAGCATCCACGCCGAGCCGATGGCGATGCGCAGGCCGGAGAAGATGCTCGGCAGCGCCGCCGGGAAGACGATGTAGAGCAATAGTCTGCTTGGCGTACCACCGGTCATGGCGCCTGCCCGCAACAGGTTGCGGTCACAGTTCTTGACGCCGTGAATGGTGCTCAACAGCACCGGGAAGAATGCGCCCATGAACACCAGGAAGATCGCCGGCTTGTCGGCAATGCCGAACCAGATGATCGCCAGGGGAATCCAGGACACCGGTGGGATCGGTCGCAGAATCTGCAGCACCGGCTCGAACAGGTTTTCTGCGGTGCGCGACCAACCGATGGCCATGCCCGCGCCGATGCCCAGCAAGGCGGCCAGGGCAAAGCCTGCGAACACCCGGAACGAACTGGCCGCCACATCGAGAATCCAGTGGCCGCTGTAGCTTTGCGTATTGCCATCGGTGGCAAAGACCCAGTCTGCCCAGGCGATGATGACTTGGGACGGCGCCGGCAGGAGCGCGCGCGGCAAAATCCCGGAGCGGGAAAAGATCTCCCAGCCGACCAGCAGCAACACCGGCACGATGCCGCGTTCGATGCGCTTGTACAGGCGCCGGGCCAGGGACGGGCCATGCCCTCGCCCGACCCCGTGCGCCTTGATGGCGGTACTTTTCATCTCAATACCCCAGCTCGGTTTTCGGCTTGCCGGTCACCGCTTCCAGAAAGCTGTAGTCCAAGTTCTTCTCTACCTGCTCGCTGACATCGGTGCTGATGTACTTGAGGTCGCGCATCATTTGCGCAATGGCTACGGCAGAAGCGCGGTGCATGGCGTAGTCGGGGTAGAGGTTGTCGACTGCGCCGGTGGCGATGGCCTTGTCCAGGCCGGTGACTTTCTGGATGGTGTCGATGAACAGCGGCTTGTCGTTGGCCATCAGGTCATTGACCTTGACGATGGAACGCACGGTTTCCTCGACGCCCTTGCGGTTGTCCTCGATCACATCGGAGCGGGTAACGATCAGGTTGGTCAACTTGCCAGCCGCCTGGTCGTAGGGAAAGTCGAAGAACTTGGCCGCCTTGACCTCGCGGATCTGGGTGGCGAACGGGTCCACCGAAGTGATCAGCTCCACTTCGCCGCGGCGCAGTGCCTGCACGTGGTCAGACGGGTTGGGGATGTTGATGAATTGCACATCCTTGTTGATATCGATGCCGTGCTTGAGGAACGCCCCACGCATATGGATATCCTGCGCATTGCCGCGCGAGGCGGCGACCCGGAACGGCTTGTCTTCGGCCTTGTACTTGTCGATGAGCGCCTTCAAGCCGACCCAGTCGCCTGGCTGCACCGGCAGGTCGTTGCCCACCAGAATCTGCGAGCCGCCGTTGATCTGCCCGGACACGGCCACCACGTCGAACCCCTTGTCCAGCGCCGTGGCGTAATGCAGGTAGGTGACCTGCGCCACGTCGATGCTCTTGGACAGCAGCGCTGTGAGTACATCGTTGCCGGTGTTGAAGGCAATGGCGTCGAGTTTCACCCCGGTGGCGTTTTGCGGCGTCAGGGACAACGGCGTGCAGTGGGCGCATTTGGCATAACCGAGCTTGACCGGCTTGGCTTCGTCGGCGTGGGACATGGCCATCATGCCGAGGCTCAACACCAAGGCCGAAAAGGCACGCTTGAGCAAGGTAGTGGACGAACGAATAGCTGGCATCGGGCTTCTCCAATTGTCACTAAAGGCTGAGGCTTTGTGGCAAAGAGTTTGCAACGGCTATGCCATGTTTGTGGCACCGCTTGAAAACCGCATGGTTTTCCATGGGCGCCTATGGGGTCCAGGCCCTGTACGGCGGGGCTTGTGTGATCGCGCGGTGGCGCTTTCACATTCGGCGGCGGCTCCCGTGGTGACGAGATGAGCAGGCTCAATAAAGCAGTCCGTGGCGGCGAGTGAGTTGCGACGGTGCATGCTTGGACAATCGCTCACCATTTTGTGACAATCCACCATTGACCGTAATCAGGCTGACGAGGATCGCGCACGTGCTCAACTCGGAAACACTTTCTCCTGCACCTCGCAAGGCCCGCAGTACCGGGCAGATCCTGGGCACCGGCAGTACCCGCGATGGCATCTACGAGCGCATCCTCAACGCCGTGATGGAACATCGCCTGATCCCCGGCACCAAGCTGGTGGAAGAGAAGTTGGCCGGGGTGTTCCAGGTCAATCGCACACGCATCCGCGAGGTGCTCGCGCGGTTGGCCCACGAAGGGATCGTCACCACCATCCCCAATCGCGGTGCCTTCATCGCCAGCCCCTCGGTGGAAGAAGCCCGGCATATTTTCCAGGCCAGGCGCATTCTCGAGCCCGCGCTCATCCGCAGCCTGGTGGCCAAGGCCGACAGCCAGCAGTTTCGTCGCCTGCACGCCCATGTGGCCGAAGAACGCGCCGCGCGCGAGACAGGCGACAAACGCGCGGTCATTCGCCTGTCGGGCGAGTTTCATCTGTTGATCGCGCAGATGGTCGACAGCCCGCCGCTGATCAAACTGATGCGCGAACTGTCTTCGCTGACCTGCTTGATCATTCTGCTGTACGACTCGCCCAACGTGCCTGCCTGCCCCAACCATGAGCACACCGAAATCGTCGAGGCCATGGAACAGGGCGAGGTCGAGGCAGCCATCGGCTTGATGCTGGGCCACCTCGACCATATCGAGGCCACGCTCGACCTGTCGCTGGAAGATGAGGCCGAGGTCGACCTGCACGCTATTTTCGGCTAACGCCACCCGACCGCCCGGAGTCGCCATGAGACTGCTGATCATCAACCCCAATATCTCCCAGAGCGTCACCGACCTGATCGAGACGGAAGCGCGCCGCACCGTAGCGACGGACACGCAGATCCAGATGGCCACGGCACCCAGTGGCGTGGCCTACATCGAAACCCGCTTCGAAGCCTTGCTCGGCGCCCACGCGGCCGCCGTTATCGCCGGAGAACGTCAGGGCAGCTATGACGCCGTGCTGGTGGCGGCGTTCGGCGATCCGGGCCTGCTCGCACTCAAGGAAGTGCTGGACGTGCCGGTGGTGGGCATGACCGAAGCGGCGCTGATGACGGCCGCCCAGTTGGGCCAGAGGATCTCGATCATCGCCATCTCCCGGCGCATCACCAGTTGGTACCGCGAGTGCGTGGCACAGAACGGCATGCTCGACCGTCTGGCCAGCATTCGCCATCTGGACCGCCCGCTGCGCGATGCCGGCAGCGTGCAGGAGGATCATGCCGAGCGCCTGCTGGAGCTGAGCCACCTGGCGGTGAACGAAGATGGCGCCGACGTGCTGATCCTCGCCGGTGCGCCGTTGGCCGGGCTGGCACGTGGGTTGGCCGGGCGGTTGCCGGTTCCGGTGGTGGACGGCGTGTCGTGCGGCGTGGCCCAGGCGCAGCTGTTGCACCGCCTGCAGGCGGGTCGGGCCACCCAAGGCAGCTTCGCCCGCCCACCCGCCAAGCCCAACCAAGGCTTGCCACCGGGCTTGCAGGCCCTCCTGTAGCAGCGGCGCAAGCCGCGTCCGGGTTCACCGCGGTGTGCCTGCCAAACCGCATGTGCCGCCGACGCGGCTTGCGCCGCTGCTACAGGGGTTGGGGGATACCTTGGTTGCGCAGCATGGGCGCCTCGAACGACAGGCCTAGCACGCGATCCATTTCCGCGGCGGCCTGAAGCACGCGCCCGTCCATGTAGCGCGGGGCGATCACCTGCAGGCCTACCGGAAGTCCCTGCTTGCCGAACCCGCAGGGCAACGACAGTGCGGGTACCCCGCAGTAGTTGAACACCGGGGTATAGCCGGCATGTCCGCGCGGCCCGGCCGGCTGGCCGCCGATGGTGGCGGGCCCCAGCTGTCCCACGGCCCAGGCCTCTACCGGTGCGGTCGGGCACAACAGCAGATCGTAGTCATCGAAAAACGCGGCCAGGGTGATCGACAACCCATTGCGCAACGCTAGCAGACGCGCGGTTTGCACCCCGGACAACGCTCTGCCCAGCTCTATCTGCGCCAGAATATCCGGATCCAGCTGCTGCAACTGCTCATCCGCCAGCGCACCGAATTGCGCAGCCAGCGCCGTGTGCTGCAAGCCCAGCAGCGCATAGCCTTCCAGGCCGCCAGGCCAGCGCGGGCTGGCCAGCTCGATGGACCAGCCATCGCGCTCCAGCGTTGCCAGCGCGGCAACCATCGCACTGGCAACATCGCTGTCCAGTGGCAGGCCCAGCCCCAGATCCGGCGACCAGGCAATGCGCAGCGAGCGCGGCGCTCGCGGCGTCGGGGCTAGCGACTGAGCGCTAAAATGTGGCTGCGACAACGGGTCGGAGGGGCACCAGGCGAACAAACTGCGGGCCATGAGTGCAACGTCCTCGACATCGCGTCCCAGTTGGCCGATCACCGAGAGCAGATGGTTCGGGTCGGCGAACCCCCAGGGATTGGGCACGGCACCCAGGCTCGGCTTGAAGCCGACCAGCCCGGTGTGCGCAGCCGGTCGCCGGGTGGAGCCGCCGGCGTCGGTGGCCAGGGCCAATGGTCCCAACCCGGCCGCCACTGCAGCCACCGCGCCGCCCGACGACCCGCCGGGGGTCAGCTCGAGGTTCCACGGGTTGCGGGTGGTGCCGTGCAGCGGATTGGTGGTGATGCCCTTGCAGGCAAACTCGGAACAGTTGGTCATCCCGAGCGCCACGCCGCCCAGTTCGCCAAGGCGTTGCACGCACCACGAATCGCGTGGCGCCACGAAGTCGGCAAACACCCTGGAACCGAAAGTCGCCGGTCGGCCGCCCAACCAGAGGTTGTCCTTGACGCTGAACGGTACGCCGGCCAAAGGCAGGTATTGCTTGGCGGCGACCCGCTGGTCGCTGGTACGCGCTCGAGCCAGCACGTCAGCCCGCTGGTAATCGATGAACGCATTGAGCGACGGATTCAACCGCTCGAGACGATCGCACACCGCTGTCGCTACCTCGACCGCGCTCAGCTGACGGGTGTTGACCAGGTGAGCGATCTGCTGCGCCTTGAGACGATGAATATCCATGGGTCACTCCACTGCGAAAGGCTGATACCGCTGTTTCAGCAAGATCCGCGCCGCCGGACGCAGGGCCCGTAACAGCGGGTGCGGGCAAGCAGGTCAAGGCGGCTGGCGAGCGACATAATGGTGAACATGATTAGATTGAGCACTGATTCAGTGCAATATTTAGTTAACTATTTTGTGCACAATCCAGATACCGGGGTAACCCGCATCCAGCTATCGGTTCATTTAAAACAACGAGTTAAGCCGTGGGATGACCGGCTCTGCACTGCTTGGCACATGCATTGCTTCGAGCCAGATAACCTAGTTCAGCACTGCGAGCCACCGCATGACGACTGCCACCGCCGGTTTCGACCTCACCCTGGACGACATCTTCCATCAGTACGCCGGTGCAGCTCCGGCGGTCGACCACATCACCCTGGAAGTAGCCGCCGGCGAACTGGTGGCGCTGCTGGGCCCCTCCGGCTGTGGCAAGACCACCCTGCTGCGCATCATCGGCGGGTTCCAGCCGCAGACCTCGGGCAAGGTGGTGATCGGCGGCAAGCTCATCGACCACCTGCCCCCGCATCACCGCGACATCGGCATCGTGTTCCAGAACTACGCCTTGTTTCCTCACCTGAGCGTGGCCGAAAACATCGCCTACGGTCTGGATGCGCGCGGCGTGCCACGCTCGCGGCGCAAGCAGCGCATCGATGAAATGCTCGAGATGATCCAGCTGGGTCATCTGGCCGACCGCTATCCGCGCCAGCTTTCCGGTGGCCAGCAGCAGCGCGTGGCGCTGGCCCGGGCATTGGCCGTGGAACCGCGCATCCTGTTGCTCGACGAACCGTTTTCGGCCTTGGACAAAAGCCTGCGCATGGACATGCAGATCGAGATCAAGCGGCTCCAACGCCAGTCGGGCGTGACCTGCGTGATGGTCACCCACGACCAGGAGGAAGCGCTGTCGATGGCCGACCGCGTGGCGGTGCTCAACGCCGGCCGGCTGGAGCAGTTCGCCGCGCCTTCGAAAATCTACGATTCGCCCAGCAGCCTGTTCGTCAATACCTTCGTCGGCAGCGCCAACGTGCTGCCCGGGACCCTGGAAAGCTACGCCGGGGAGTCGGCCTGGATACGCCTGGCCGACGGCAGCCTGCTGGCCTGCCGTACGCCGCGCGACGCCCGGCCCGGCAGCGCCGTGGTGGCGTGCATTCGTCCGGAGAATCTGGAGCTGACGGAGGCAGGCGACGGATTTCCCGCACAGGTCGAACTCGGCCTGCCGCTGGGCCCTTCGATCGTTCACGAAATGCTCACGCCCGGCGGACAGCGGATCAAGATCGCTTCGCCACGCGGCCTGGGTGCCGAGCCATTGAAGCCCGGCACTCAGGTAAGCCTGAGGCCTATCAGCGCCCACGCGATCACTACGTTTACCGCGCCCAGCCTGTAGCCCTGAACTGACCCGCACGAGGAATCGACGATGGATATATCCCGCAGACGCATCATGCAATCCGCCCTGGCCCTGGGTGCACTGCAGCTTTTCCCGCAGTTGACCATGGCCCAGGCGCGCAATCTGGTGTTCGCGACGTTTACCGGCAGCTGGGAAGAAGCACACAAGGCTGTGCTGGTGCCTGCCGCGCTGGAACACATGAAAGACGGAAACATCATTCTCGACCCGATGATCTCTGTCGACCAGATCTCCAAGGTCATGGCCTCCCGTGAACATCCGCCCATCGACGTCATGCTGCACGATCCGGGCCCTGCCCTGACCGCCATCGAACAGGGCTTGATCGAGCCCTACCCGGTGGCGGACAGCGCCTACTACCAGCAGCTGATGCCCGAAGCCCAAGACCCGATGGGGCCGAGCATCTTCTATCAGATCGTTGGCCTGACCTATAACCCGGACACTATCCAGACCCCTCCCGACTCCTGGATGGACCTGTGGAAGCCCGAGTACAAGGGCCGGGTAGGCATCACCAACATGAACTCCTCCCTGGGCACCGGCTTCATGGTCGAACTGGCCAAACTGCATGGCGGCTCGGACAGCAACATCGAACCGGCCTTTGAACTGCTGGCCAAACTCAAGCCCAACCTGGCCGCCGTCGCCGCCAACCCCGGTCAACTGGCGTCGCTGTTCCAGCAAGGCCAGATCGACATCAGCCCAGGCAACTTCAACGCCATCCAGATCCTCAAGGCCCGTGGCGTACCGGTGGAATGGGTGGCGCCCAAGGAAGGCGCGATCGCGTTCAAGACCAGTATCCATATCGTCAAGAACTCACCGAATCGCGATCTGGCTTTCGCCTTGATCGAGGCGTCGATGTCGCCCCAGGTGCAATCGCAGCTGATGGAAGCGCCCTACCTGGTAGTGCCGACCAACATGCAGGTGAAGATGTCTGGCGAGATAGCCGAATCACTGGCCAAGGATCAGGCAGAAATGAAGTCGCGGTTTCGCTTTCAGGACTGGAAGGTGATCAATCCGAACCGGGCGGCCTGGATCGAGCGCTTCAACAAGGACATCCAGGTCTGACCCATGCCTGAAGCCATCCCTTCCCGCTGTGAGGAGTGCGGCACGTGAGCGCCCGAAACCATGACGTCACCGTGTACAGCCTGCGCTACGGCCTGCCGTTGGCAGCATTCTTCGTGCTGTTCTTCATCACGCCGCTGTTGTTGCTGGTGCTGGTCAGCCTGCACGACGACACCGCCGTCAGCGTCTGGGGCGTAGCGCAATACGCGAAGATCTTCGGCGAAGGCCTGGCCCTGCGCGTGCTTGGCGATACCTTGTGGCTCGGCGTGCAGGTTACCGTGCTGTGCCTGGCCCTGGGCTACGCTCTGGCCTGGGCCTACGTGCGCAGCTCGCCGACCACCCAGAAGGTGCTGATGATGATCATCGTCATGCCCCTGCTGACCAGCGTGGTGGTGCGCACCTTTGCCTGGGTAGTGATCCTCGGGCGCCAGGGCATCGTCAACGAACTGCTGCTGGGCTGGGCATGGATCGACAAGCCACTGCGCCTGCTCTACTCCCGCGAAGGATTGATCTGGGCCCTGGCCAATGTGCAGTTGCCGCTGATGACCCTGCCCCTGATCACTAACTTGCAACGCCTGGAAAGCAATCTGGAGGATGCCTCCGCCGCCTTGGGCGCCAATGCCTGGCGCACCTTCCGGCGGATCACCGTGCCGCTGTCGCTGCCAGGCATCATCGCCGGCAGCCTGCTGACCTTCTCGGCGACCATCACCGCCTTCATCACGCAGTCTCTGGTAGGTGGCGGGCAGATGCTGTTCATGCCGATGTACATCTACCAGCAGGCGTCGGCCCTGCAGAACTGGCCATACGCTGCAGCCATCTCACTGGTGTTCCTGGTGGCCGTGATCGGCTGCGTGACGCTGCTGAGCTATTTGGGCCGCCTCAGCAAGGGGTACGCGACCACATGAGCATGGGACGTCGAAACGACCTGTCGGACATCGCCCTCAAGGGCACCCTCTATCTGGTGGCCTGGGCCGCCCTTATCCTGTTGCTGGCACCGACGCTGATCGTGCTGATCGTCTCGTTCACCGACAGCTACTCGCTGCGCTTTCCGCCTCAGGGCTTCTCGACACGCTGGTATGTCGCCCTGCTCAAGGCGTTCACCCTGCATTTCGCGGCGTGGAACAGTTTTATGGTGGCGTCGATGACCACGCTTCTGTGTGTGGTCATGGGCACTGCCGCCTCGCTGGCCATCGCCCGTTCCACGAGCAAGACAGCGCGCTGCCTCGATGCGCTGTTCATGTCACCGTTGATTCTGCCGGGGCTGGCGTTCGGCTTGTCGGCATTGATCTTTTTCAGCGAGCTGGGCGTGCCGGTGTCGCTGACGACGCTAGTGATCGGTCACACCGTGGTCTGCGTACCCTACGTCATCCGTACCACCTCTTCGGCGCTGATGCAGTTGCCGCCGGCGCTGCTGGAAAGCGCTGCCAGCCTGGGTGCTTCGAGAGCGCACGCGTTGCGGCGCATTACCTTGCCGCTGATTGCGCCAGGCATCGCGGCCGGGGCATTCATTGCGTTCATGTCTTCGTTCGATAACACTGCCGTCTCGCTGTTCCTGCGCGATGCACGCACCGACATGCTGCCGATCCGCATGTGGCAGGACCTGGAGAGCAAACTGGACGTCACCATTGCCGCTCTGTCCAGCGTGCTGGTCATTGTCACCCTGGTGATGATGGTAGTGATGGAAAAATTGACCGGCATCAGTCGGCGCATCCGCGGCTGACCGCGGGCAAGGGTACGTCAGGAAACGGATATGGATCTGAACACACCACAGGATGCCGATGGCATCGCCGAACACATTACCATCGCCATCATGGAGCACCGCCTGCCGCCGGGTATCAAGCTGGCCGAGGAGAAACTTGCGATCGCGTTTGGCGTGGGCCGCAACAAGATTCGCCAGGCGCTCATGGCGCTGGCCAAGGAAGGCTTGGTCAAGCTGCACCCCAACCGCGGCGCGTTCGTCACCAGCCCCACGGTGCAGGAAACCCGTGACCTGTTCGCCACACGCCGGTTGCTTGAACCGGAGATCATTCGCAATGTCATCCACCGCTCGACCAAGGCCCAGCGCAAGCCTTTACATGCCCACCTGAAAAAGGAGGCGCTGGCGCGCAAGAACCAGGATCGGCGCGCCTTGATCAAGCTGTCCGGGGATTTCCACAGCCTGCTGGCCGAGATCGGTGGCAACAGCTTCATCACTCGCATCATGCGCCAGCTGTGTCCGGTGACGTCGCTGATGCACGCGCTCTACGATGGTCCGCAGATGCATGCCTGCCCCGAGGACGAACACGGTGCAATCGTTGCTGCCATCGAAGCCCAGGACGAAAAACGTGCCATTGCCCTGATGCTGCATCACCTCGCCCACGTGGAAAGCGTGCTGGACCTGAGCCAGGAACAGCACAGCGCGATCAGGTGGGAGAGTGTCTTCGGGTAAAGAGAGCCGCTTTCACACTGCGGCAGCGTCACGCTCCAGCCACGCCTGGGCGATCTGCTCGCGAGTGGCGAACCACACGCCTTCGTGGCCCTGCGCGTACTCGATGAACTTCTGCAAGGCGCGTATCCGGCCCGGGCGTCCGACCATGCGCGGGTGCAGGCCGACGGACATCATGCGCAGGCCGTCTGCAGATTCTTCGTGCAGCACCTCGAAGCTTTCCTTCATGTACTCGAGAAAGTCGGAAGCCTGGGACAGGCCCGGCGAATTCCAGTAGCGGAAATCATTGACGTCACTGGTGTACGGCACCACCAGGCGGCGTTTGCCTTCGACGTCGACGAAGTACGGCACGTCATCGTTGTAGGCATCGGAGTCGTAGAGGAAACCGCCCTCCTCGGCTACCAGGCGACGGGTGCGCACGCTGGCGCCATAGCGGCAGTACCAGCCTACCGGGCGCTTGCCGCAGGTGCGCTGGAACGACTCGATGGCCAGGCGAATGTGCTCGCGCTCCTGCTCCTCGGTGAGGCGGAACACTTCCTCCCAACGGTAGCCGTGGCTGCATATTTCATGGCCCAGCTCGACCGCCGCCCGCGCCACGTCGGGGTTCTGCTCAAAGGCCACCGCGCAGGCATGGAACGTGGCCGGCACGTTGGCCTTCTGCAGAATCTGCAGGATGCGCCAGATACCGACCCGCGAGCCGTATTCGTACATCGATTCCATGGCCAGGTTGCGTACGCCATCGGGAAACTGATAGCTGCCCCACTCGGTCATGCTTTCCTGATCGGGATCGCCCATGGCCAGGGACCGTTCGGAGCCTTCCTCGTAGTTGATGACCAGGCTGATCGCCAGCCGGGCGCCATTGGGCCAGGTACCCTGGGGACGTTGCTGGCCATAGCCGACCAGATCTCTTAGGGGTGATGTCACGGTACGGCTCTCCAGCAGGTTGGGCAAAATGCCGGGCCTGGGGCCTCAGCAGTCGATATCTTTCAAAGCGTCGTGGTCGATGCCGCCAAAGGTTTCACCTGCGGCGAAGGCCAGGCCCATGGCCAGTGTCTGGGCCACGCAGAACGCAGCAGTCAACGAGCGAAAGCCAAGCAGTTCGGCGTCGTCGACTTCGATCATCACCGAGGCGCACTGGCCGATCGGGCTGAGCAGGCTGTCGGTGATGGCAACGATCGGCGTACCGGCCGCCACCGCCTGGTTACAGGCGTCGATGGTTTCCTGGGCATACGGGGGGAAGCTCACCGCCACCAGCACGTCATCACCGTGCAGCGCGCCGACCTGCTCGCGCAGGCTGCCGCCCAGGCCGCTGATGTGCACGGCGCGCCGGCCGACACGGCTCAGGGCATAGCTGAGGTAGGCAGCCATCGGAAACGAACGGCGCATGCCCACCACGAACGTGGTGCGCGCCTGTTGCAGCAAGCCGATGGCCTGTTCCAGCGCCTGCACCTGCTGCCCTTCGGCAAGGTGTTCGAGGGAGACGATGTTGGCCCGGCTGAAGGCGCCGAGCATGGCGCCCACATCGGTCGGGTCGTCGAGCAACTGTTCGCCGCGATAATGGCGAATACGTTCCTTGAAGCTGCCCTGCCCGGCTTTCTCCAGCGGCGCCTTGCACACCCGCTGCAGGTCGCTGAAACCGCCAAAGCCCAAGGCCTGGGCCAGACGAATGAACGCCGAAGCGGGGATCTGCGAACGCGCGGCCAGGGCCGCGACCGTGTTGAGCGCCACATCATGGGGGTGCTCGATCACGTACTGGGCGGCATCGCGCATGCGCGCAGTGAGTTTGTCCTGCCCCACCGCAATGGCGCTGCGCAGTTCTTCAAGGGTGTGCGGTAATGGCATGGTTCAGTGGCTCGATGGCGGTCAGCTGGGACGCAGGTCTGCGATGGCTCGGGCCAGGCATTCCACCAGCCGCGTCATTTCATCGACGGTGTTGTAGTGCGCAATGGAAACGCGTACCACCCCTCCCTGAGGTGCCAGGCCCAGTTCTTCGATCAAGTGACGGGCATAGAAGTCACCAAAACGAATGCCGATGCGTGCCGCGTCCACCTGTCGCACGATGGCCTCGGACTGCACGCCCTCGACGACGAAGCTGATGGTCGGTACCCGGTCGCCCGCGGTCACCCGTGGTTTGCCGATGATGCGTACGCCGTCGGCCTCGCGCAGATAGCCCAGCAGAATCTCGGCCAAGAGGTTTTCCTGCACCTCGAACGCATCGAAGGCCGCCTGCATGATCTGCCGCTCGCTGCCTGCAGTGCCCAGGCGCCGGCCGATGTCCAGCAGGTAGTCACTGATGCCCATGCAACCGTAGGACAGTTCGTAGTTGACGTTGCCCGGCTGCAGCTTGTACGGCAGCACGTCCTGGCCGATGAAAAAATGGTTGAGGCTGGGCAGTTCCAGCAGCAGTTCGCGCTTGCCCCACAGCACCGCGAAATGCGGGCCGAACACCTTGTAGAAGCTGAACACGTAATAGTCGGCGCCGCTGGCCTGCACATCGACCAGACGGTGCGGTGCGTACGCCACCGCGTCCACCACCAGCTTGGCACCGCAGGCGTGCACGCGCTCGGCAACCTGCGCGACCGGGTTGACGCTGCCCAGAATGTTCGACGCGTGGGTCATCGCCACGTAACGCGTGCGCGGCCCGAGAAGTTGCTCCAGGTCGCGCAGCTCCAGCTCCAGGCTCGACGGATCCACCGACCATACGCGCAGGGTGGCCCCGCGCTCTTGGCACAGGCGCTGCCAGGGGCCGATGTTGGCTTCGTGGTCGCTGTGCGTGACGATGATCTCGTCGCCCGCGCCGATCGACGGCGCAATCGCCCGAGCCAGCAGCTGCAGCAACAAGGTGGTCGAACCGGCCATCACACACTCTTCAGAGTGGCGGGCGTTGATCAGCTGGGCCACCGAGGCGCGTGCTTCCAGCACCTTGGCACCAGCCTTCACCGACGGTTCGTACGAAGCGCCAAGCTGCACCGCGTGGTTGAGCAGGTACTCGGTGATGCGCTCGGCCACCGGCTTGAGCACCGCCGAGCCGCCGGCGTTGTCCAGGTAGCCGTAGCCGTCGGCGAGTGCGGGAAATTGGCGACGGACGTAGTCGATATCGAGGGCAGTCAAAGTGAGTCTCCCGTTTGCTTGTTAGGGGTAGAGCCTGTCAGTGGTGCAGGATGGCCTGCAGGAATGCCTGGGTACGGGGTTCCTGGGGCGCGGTGAAGAAGGCCTGGGGATGGTTCTGTTCGATGATGCGCCCGGTTTCCATGAAGATCACCCGGTCGGCGACCTTGCGCGCGAAGCCCATCTCGTGGGTGACCACGATCATGGTCACCCCGGAACGGGCAAGGTTCTGCATCACGTCGAGCACTTCGCCGACCATTTCCGGGTCCAGCGCCGAGGTCGGCTCGTCGAACAGGATCACCCGTGGCTCCATGGCCATGGTCCGGGCGATCGCGACCCGTTGCTGCTGGCCCCCAGACAGTTGGCTGGGGTACTTGTCGGCATGCGCGGACATGCCGACCTTTTCCAGCAACAGCCGCGCGCGCTCCTGGGCATCACGTCGGTTCATGCCGCGCACGCGCACCGGCGCCAGGGCCACGTTGGCGAGCACGGTGAGGTGGGGGTAGAGATTGAAGTTCTGAAACACCATGCCCACTTCGCAGCGGATGCCGGCAAGCTTGGGGCCGGTTTCCACGCGCTGCCCGGACACCCGGATGTCGCCACCCTGGTAGGGCTCGAGCAGGTTGATGCAGCGAATCAGGGTGGACTTGCCCGACCCCGAAGGCCCCAGGATCACCACCACTTCGCCCTGGGCGACAGTCAGGTTGATGTCGCTGAGGGCCTGGAATGGCCCGTAGAACTTGTCCAGTCGTTCGATTTCGATGACGTTGCTCATGCGCGCTTGCCTCCGCTGCCGTTGCGACGCTCTACCCAGCTGACCATCTGCACCAGTGGCAGCAGCAACAACAGGTACATGATCGCCGCCCCCACCAGCGGCGTTGGATTGGCCGACAGCGCCTGGGCCTGGGTGGCCTGCTTGAGCAGGTCGGGCATGGCGACCACTGACGCCAGTGCCGTGTCCTTCATGACGTTGATGCAGTTGCTGGTCATGGGCGGCAAGACGATGCGCATGGCCTGGGGCAGGATCACGTCGCGCATGGTGTTGAAGAAGCTCATGCCCTGGGAAGCCGCCGCTTCGAACTGACCCTTGGGGATAGCCTCGATGCCGGAACGGAAGATCTCCGCCGAATAGGCGCACGACACCAGGGACAGCGCGGCCGTGGCAGCAGCGAAGGACGACAGGCGGATGCCGACGAAGGGCAATGCATAGTAGATCAACACCAGCAGGACCAGCAGCGGGATAGACCGCAGCACGTCGATGTACACCCGTGCCAGCCAGCGCACGGGGGTGTAGCCGTACAATCTGAGCATGGCCAGCAGCAGACCGCCGGCCAGGCCCAGCACGATACTCACCACGCCGAGCAATATGGTCACGCCAAGGCCGCGCAGCATCAAAGGCAGCGCGTCGACGAACACGTCCCAGTTGAAGAAAGTCTGTAGCAACTCCATGAACGGTTACCTTGGTCGTGGGCCGGTAGCGGGCGGGCCGAAGCGCGGTGCTTATTGCGGAACGTCGACGACTTTCACGGTGCTGGAGTCGTCTGCGGCGGCCGCACCGAACCACTTCTTGTGCAGGTCGGCGATCACGCCGTCTTTTTTCATCTCGCTGATGATCGTGTTCACTCGCGCGCCTTCGGCCCAGCCCTTGGCGTGCATCAGCGAGTATTTCTCGCCGGTGGGAATGCGCGCGACCACGGCATACTGTGGCTTGTCCTTGATGTAATAGAGCACGGCCGGAATGTCGCTGATGTAGCCATCCATGCGCCCGGACGCCAGGTCGAGCATGGCCGGCGACAGACCTTCGTAGCGCGAGATGTCCTTGAACTTGTACTCACTCTGATGCTTGGCGGCCCACATGTCCCCGGTCGAACCGGTGTCGACGCCGACCACTTTGCCGCTCATGTCATCCAGGCCCTTGATGCCGGACTTGGTCAGCACCGACAGCGACTGGTCGCTGTCGTAGTACGGCTGCGCGAACCCTACCGATTCCAGACGCTTGGGCGTGATGGTGATGGAAGAAATGGCGATGTCGGCGCGCTTGGACTGCACGGCGCTGAACAGGCCATTGAACGGGATGTTGACGAACTCCACGGTCTTGCCGGCGCGCTTGGCGACTTCCTTCACCACATCGACTTCAAAGCCGACGATGTCGCCCTTGGCGTCCTGGAACTCCCAGGGCACATTCCCCACGTTGGCACCGACGGTCCAATCGGCAGCCAGTGCCGAGGCCGAAAACGCAGTGGCCACAGCCATGCTCAAAAGTAATTTCACGCTCATGTCCAGCTCCCCGATTCACGTCAGTGCCAATGGCGGCCTGGGTGCTTGCGCAGGCCTGTCGAGAACGAGACTAGGGCCAAGGATCAAATACTTCAAGAACTAATTTTAATGAATTAAATGCTCCACAGGAGGGCAGTACGTGCCCGCATTGGTGCATCTGGCAAACACAGGAAGCGTACGGTATGGCGGCTGCCGGACGCAGCACACGGGCCAAGGGCGCACCTTGGCAGAGCATGTTCACACCCCTCCCCGTAGGAGCGGTCAGTGGCCGCGAAAGCCTCGATGCGGTCCACCTGACCCACCGCACCGCCCTTTTCGCGGGCAGAGCCCGCTCCCACAGAAAGACCACGCCGCCCCCGTAGGAGCGGTCAGTGGCCGCGAAAGCCTCGATGCGGTCCACCTGCCCCACCGCGCCGCCCTTTTCGCGGCCGATGGCCGCTCCCGCAGGTCTACCTTGCAATCAGCGGTCGTCGTCGGTCTGCGCAGGGTCCTGGACCAGGTCGTCGAAGTCGATCTTGAGGCCCTGTTCCATGGAATCAAGCTCCACCAGCAACGATCGAAAGCTGGTCTCGTCCTTGGCCGGGGCCTCGCCCTCGGCGCTGGCATCGGCCAGCGCCTGCAGATGAGCAGGCACTGGCGCATCGTCGTCGTGGTCTTCGAGGATGGTTTCAGGTTCCATCTCGCGCAGCACTGCCAATGGCGGCAGCTCATCGAGGCTCTTGAGGTTGAAATGGTCGAGAAAGGCCTTGGTGGTGGCGAACATCGCCGGCCGGCCCGGCACGTCGCGATAGCCCACCACGCGGATCCACTCGCGTTCCACCAGCGTCTTGACGATATTGCTGTTGACCGCCACGCCACGCACGTCTTCGATCTCGCCACGGGTGATGGGCTGGCGATAGGCGATCAACGCCATGGTTTCCAGCAACGCGCGGGAGTAGCGCTGCGGGCGTTCTTCCCACAATCGACCCACCCAGGGCGCGTATCTTTCGCGGATCTGCAAGCGGTAGCCCGAGGCGACCTCCACCAACTCGAACGCGCGCTTTTCGCAGGACTTGCCCAGCACCTCCAGGGCCTTCTTGAACACCGCCGGCTCCGGCCGCTCGGCTTCCTCGAACAGCTCATGGAGGCGTTCCAGGGACTGCGGCTTTCCGGAGGCCAGCAGAAAGGCTTCGAGCAGTGGCGCCAGATCGCGCGGGTCAGTCAGATTCATTGTTCGGCTCGGGCGCGCACATGGATAGCGGCAAAGGCGTCATTCTGCACCAGTTCGATCAACTGCTCCTTGACTAGTTCGAGAATGGCCATGAAGGTGACCACCACGCCCAACTTGCCCTCCTCGGCACCGAACAGCTCGACGAAAGGCACGAAGCCACCGCCGCGCAGGCGTTCGAGCACCTGGCTCATGCGTTCGCGGGTCGACAGGGCCTCGCGGCTGACCTGATGGCTTTCGAACATGTCGCTGCGCCGTAACACGTCGGCCATCGACATCAGCAGCTCTTCCAGGCTGACCTCGGGCAGCAGCTTGCGTACCTTGGCCTGAGGTGCATCGAGCCTGGGCACGTAGAGGTCGCGGCCTACCCGCTTGAGGGTATCGATACCTTCGGCGGCGGCCTTGAAGCGCTCGTATTCCTGCAGGCGGCGAATCAGCTCGGCCCGCGGGTCGTGCTCGTCATCCTCGACCACGGCGCTGCGCGGCAACAGCATGCGCGATTTGATCTCGGCAAGCATGGCGGCCATCACCAGATATTCGGCGGCCAACTCCAGGCGTACGGTTTTCATCAGCTCGACGTAGCCCATGTACTGACGGGTGATCTCCGCCACGGGGATGTCGAGGATGTCGATGTTCTGCTTGCGGATCAGGTACAGCAGCAGGTCGAGCGGGCCTTCGAACGCTTCGAGGAACACCTCCAGCGCATCCGGCGGGATGTACAGGTCCTGCGGCATCTGGGTGAACGCCTGGCCGTAGACCAGCGCCAGTTGCAGCTGCTCGGGCGAGCCCTGGGCGAGATTCGCCGGCGGATTGTCGACCGCGCTCAGATCACTCACGCCATGGCCGCGAACGGTGCCGGATCGCCACAGCCCACGCGCACCACTTGCGGATCGCCATCGGACAGGTTGATGACGGTGGACGCCTCGGTGCCGCCGAAACCGCCATCGATGATCAGGTCGACCTGCTTTTCCAGCAACTGGCGCATCTCGTAAGGGTCGCTGAGCGGCTCCTTGGCGCCGGGCATGATCAGGCTCACGCTCATCAGCGGCTCACCCAACTCTTCCAGCAAGGCCAGGGCGATCGGATGGCTGGGCACGCGCAAGCCAATGGTCCGGCGCTTGGGATGCAGCAGCAGGCGCGGCACTTCACGGGTGGCGCTCAGAATGAAGGTGTAGGGCCCCGGCGTGTGCGCCTTGAGCAGACGAAACGCCGCGGTGTCGACCTTGGCGAACAGCCCCAGTTGCGAGAGGTCGCAGCAGATGATCGCGAAATTGTGCTTGTCGTCCAGCTGACGCAGGCGACGCACCCGTTCCACGGCGTTCTTGTCGCCGATCTGGCAACCGATGGCGTAGGAAGAATCGGTGGGGTAGATCACGATGCCACCGCCGCGAATGATCTCGACCGCTTGCTTGATCAGCCGCGGCTGCGGGTTCTGCGGATGGATCTGAAAGAATTGACTCACGTTGGCATCCTGTTCAGGCGGAGGTTGACGGGTCGTGCTTGAACCGCGCGGACAACGGCGGCAGGTCGACGGGCAATGGCCGATAGACACCGATTTCACCCCACGTGCCCGGGCCGTGGAAGTCGCTGCCGCCACTGACCATCAAGCCGAATTCGCGGGCCAGGATGGACAGCGTGCCGACCTGTTCGGCGGCCTGCATGCCGTTGACCACCTCGATCGCATGGCCACCGGCCTGGATGTAGTCGCCGATCAGCTTGCGCCGCTTGCTGCGCGTGAAATCGTAGTGCAGCGGATGAGCCAGGCTGATCCAGGCCTTCGCCTCGCGCAATGTGCGCACGGTGTCCTCGAGGGTGGGCCAGTGCTGCTTGACGTCACCCAGCTTGCCCGCCCCGAGCCACTTGCGGAACGCTTCCTGGCGGTCCTTGACGTGGCCCTGCTGCACGAGGAAATCGGCGAAGTGCGGTCGCGCCGGCGCATTGCCGCTGTCGCCCAGACCCTTCTGGATGGCCCGAGCACCGTCCAGCGCACCCGGCATGCCCTTGAGCGCCAGGCGTCGGTCGATTTCCTCGGCACGCAGCCAGCGACCGTGGTGCAGGCTGTCGAGCGCGGCCACCAGCGGCGGTGCATCCAGAGCGAAATTGTAACCGAGCACGTGGATGGTGGCACCGCCCCAGGTGCACGACATTTCGACACCACTAACCCACTGCATGTTCAGTGCTGTGGCCGCCGCACGGGCCTCTGGCAGGCCTTCCAGGGTGTCGTGGTCGGTCAGGGCCAGGGTCTGCACGCCATGATCGAACGCTCGCTGCACCAGAACGGCAGGCGCGAGGGCGCCATCGGAGGCGGTGCTGTGGCAGTGCAGGTCAACATTCATAGTGGCGCTTTCGCAGTCATTGATGTTTGTTATTATGCCGTCACATCCTGCTTCTGGCTGCCATTGTGAAACAATTGATCGATTTCATCCCGCTGCTCCTGTTCCTCATCGTCTACAAGACCGACCCGCACATGGTCGACCTGGCGGGGTACAGCTTCGAACTGGGCGGCATCTTCAGTGCTACCAAGGTGCTCATCGCCAGTTCGGTGATCGTCTATGGCCTGCTGTTCCTCAAGCAGCGCAAGCTGGAAAAGGGCCAGTGGCTGACCTTGATCGCCTGCCTGGTGTTCGGCAGCCTGACTCTGGCCTTCCACAGCGAAACCTTCCTCAAGTGGAAGGCGCCGGTGGTCAACTGGCTGTTCGCCCTGGCGTTCGCCGGCAGTCATTTCATCGGCAAGCAACTGCTGATCAAGCGCATGATGGGCCATGCGCTGACCCTGCCGGACCCGATCTGGGCGAAACTCAACGTTGCGTGGGTGGTCTTCTTCCTGTTCTGCGGCGCCGCCAACCTGTTCGTGGCTTTCACTTTCGAGCAGTTCTGGGTCGACTTCAAAGTGTTCGGCAGCCTGGCCATGACCTTGCTGTTCCTGGTGGGCCAAGGTATCTACCTGTCCCGTCACCTGCATGATTCCGATCGTACAACACCTAAAACCGAGGATTGACATGCTCTACGCCATCATTGCCACCGACACGCCCAACTCCCTGGAAAAGCGCCTGGCCGCACGGCCCGAGCACCTGGAACGGCTGAAACAGCTGGAAGCCGCCGGGCAACTGGTACTCGCCGGGCCACACCCGGCCATCGACAGCAACGACCCAGGCGAGAGCGGCTTCAGCGGCAGCCTCATCGTGGCCCGCTTCGAGTCCCTGGACGAAGCCCAGGCCTGGGCCGGCGCCGACCCGTTCGTTGCCGCCGGGGTGTACAAGGACGTGCTGGTCAAACCCTTCAAGCAGACTTTGCCTGCGCCCGAATGAAGGTCTAGATGAGCGATCTGCTACTGATCGACGATGACGTCGAGCTGTGTGAACTGCTGAACAGCTGGTTGAGCCAGGAAGGTTTCCAGGTCCGCGCCTGCCACGATGGCAGCAGCGCACGCAAGGCCCTGGCCGAGCTGGCACCGGCGGCCGTGGTGCTCGACGTGATGCTGCCCGACGGCAGCGGCTTGGAACTGCTCAAGCAGCTGCGCAGCGAACACGCCGAGTTGCCAGTGCTGATGCTCTCGGCCCGGGGCGAACCGCTGGATCGCATCCTGGGCCTGGAACTGGGCGCCGACGACTATCTGGCCAAACCCTGTGATCCGCGCGAACTGACCGCCCGCCTGCGCGCGGTACTGCGCCGCAGCCACCCGGTTGCCGTGGCGGGGCAGATGGAGCTGGGCGACCTGTGCTTCAGTCCGGCGCGCGGCGTGGTCAGCATCGATCAACACGACATCAACCTGACGGTGTCCGAAAGCCGCCTGCTCGAGGCACTCATGCGCCAGCCGGGCGAGCCACTGGAGAAACAGGAGCTGGCGCAGATCGCACTGGGCCGCAAGCTCACCCTCTACGACCGCAGCCTCGACATGCACGTCAGCAATCTGCGCAAGAAGATCGGCCCGCACGCCGACGGCCGCCCGCGGATCATGGCGCTGCGCAGCCGCGGCTATTTCTATGCGCAATAGCTGCCGCCGCGTACGGCGCGAACGGCCTGGTTTGTAAATGCCACCCGCGTCATGTCTTTACACAAGCCTTACGCGGCATTGACCGCGCCTGACCTTGATCTCCATAAACTGGGCACATCCGGTAAACACCGGGAACCAGACAGGAGATTCACCATGCGCAAGACCACACTCGCAATGCTGTTCGCCGCTACCCTGCCAACCCTGGCCATGGCCATGCCGCAGGGCGGCCCTGACGGTTTCGGCCCAGGCCCAGGCAAGGGCGGCCCAGGCCCCCGTGGCGGCGAGCCGTTCGCCCAGCTCGACCTGACCCACGAGCAACGCACCCAGGTGGGCAAACTGATGGGCGAAGAACGCCATCAGCAGCGCGACATCACCAAGAAGTACCTGGACAAGCTGCCGGCGGCCGATCGCAAGGCCATGGAAGATGAAATCAAGGCCAACCACGACAAAGCCCAGGCCGACGTACGTGCAGTGCTCAAACCCGAACAGCAGAAGCAGTTCGACGAAATGAAAAAGAAGCAGGACGAGCGCCGCGCCGAATGGGCCGAATTCCAGGCCTGGAAAGCCCAGCAAGGCAAGAAAACCCAGTAATATCGGAGCAAGCCCCCAGCCCGGTCCGCGCATGCGTACCGGGCTTCTTTCATTGAGGAATTTGCCTTGCGTTCACTGTTCTGGCGCATCCTGGCCAGCTTCTGGCTGGCCATCGCCCTGGTAGCCGGCCTCTCGGTACTGCTGGGCCACATGTTGAACCAGGACACCTGGATCCTCAGTCGGCACCCGGCGGTGAAGCATTTTGCCCAGGACTGGGTGGAGCGTTACGAAAGCAAAGGCGCCGAGGCGGCCCAGGAACTGCTCGAACAGCGCAAGCGTCGCTATCGCATCGACACCCAGGTCCTCAACGAGGCCGGCGAGGCGGTGGTGCCGGGGACCTTCCCGCGTCGCGCCGAAGCCTTCGAGGCGCGCCACAACGAAGCCGATCGCGACCTGCCGTGGCGCCGACTGACGGCGGACTACACCAGCCCCACCACGGGCGACACCTACTTGCTGATCTACCGCATCCCGCACCCCGAACTCGACTCGTGGCATCGCGACTCCCTGCTCATGCCGATCAGCGCACTGGTGATCGCATTGGTCGTACTGACGCTGTTCAGCCTGATGGTGACGTTGTCCATCACGCGCCCATTGAGCAGGCTGCGCGGTGCCGTGCACGAATTGGGGCAGACCACCTATCAGCAGAACAGCCTGGCGCAGCTGGCCAGTCGTCGCGACGAATTCGGCGTGCTGGCGCGCGACTTCAACCGCATGGGTGCGCGCCTGCAGAGCCTGATCGGCAGCCAGCGACAGCTGTTGCGCGACGTGTCCCACGAGTTGCGTTCGCCCCTGGCGCGGCTGCGCATCGCCCTGGCCTTGGCGGAACGGGCCGAGCCTGCCCAGCGCGACCTGTTGTGGCCGCGCCTGACGCGCGAATGCGATCGTCTTGAAGCCTTGATCAGCGAGATCCTGGTGCTGGCGCGGGTCGATGCGGAACAAGCCACGGCCGAAGACGTGGACCTGCCGGCACTCCTGCAGGCGGTGCGCAAGGACGCCTTGATCGCCGTGCCGGAGCAGGCCATCGAGCTGGACGTTGCCGCGCACCTTGCGCTGCAGGGCTGGCCGACCATGATCGAACGGGCCGTGGACAACCTGCTGCGCAACGCCCTGCGCTTCAACCCTGGGCCCGCACCGGTCGTGCTGTCGGCGCAACAGGTGCAAGGGCGGGTGCGCATCAGCGTGCGCGATCACGGCCAGGGCGTGGCGGAGGAACACCTGGCGCGCCTGAGCGAGCCATTCTTCCGCGCACCGGGCCAGAGCGCTGCTGGCCATGGCCTGGGCCTGGCCATCGCCCGCCGCGCCGCCGAGCGACACGGCGGCAGCCTGCAGCTGGAAAACCACCCTGAAGGCGGCTTGATCGCGACCCTGGACCTGCCGCCGGTACCGGTGGTGGTGGCCTAGACCGCCGCGATCGGTTGGCTCGCACCTGAACGCTTCAGGCCTCGACGCCCCAGGCTTGAACGAAATCGGCGGTAGCCAGCGTCGGCGCTTCGCGCAACTCTCGCGCCGGCGTGCCCAGGTACAGGAAGCCGATGATCTGTTCGCCTTCGATCAGGCCCAGCTTGCCGGCCACATAAGGCGCATAGGACAGCTCGCCGGTGCGCCATACCCCACCCAGCCCTTGAGCATTCGCCGCAAGCAGGATGCCATGGGCGGCGCAGCCAGCCGCCAGCAGTTGCTCGCTCTGCGGCACTTTTCGATGCTCCTGCAAGCGGGCGATCACTACCACCACCAGGGGCGCGCGCAACGGCATGTTGCGGGCTTTTTCCAACGCCGCTTCGCCAGCCTCGGGGTTGAGCGCAGTGGCCTCGGCCAGGACTTCGCCGAGCTGCTGCAAGCCTTCCCCTTCGACGGTGAGAAAACGCCATGGCCGCAGCTGGCCGTGGTCGGGCGCGCGCAGCGCGGCCTGGAACAGCACTTCACGCTGCGCGGCCGTCGGCGCGGGCGCCATGAGCCGGGGAGCTGAAACACGATTGAGCAAAACCTCGAGCGCCTCCATGGGCAACCTCCTGTCGAACGATAAGCCGCTATTCTAGACCCAAGCGGCCTTCGCCTGCCGGGTTTACATGCTGTGGCCCGCAGGTAGAATGGCGGCCCTTTCCTTCATGGCCAGAGCTGACCCCATGGCGTTGCCGACCCTGCGCATCATCGGTTTCATTATCGGCATCTTCCTGATCACCCTGGCCGTGAGCATGGTCGTGCCCATGGGCACACTGGTGGTGTTCGAACGCACCGAAGACATCCAGTCGTTCCTCTGGGCCAGCCTGATTACCTTCGTCGCCGGCCTGCTGCTGGTGCTGCCCAGCCGCCCCGACAACGTCAACCTGCGGCCGCGCGACATGTACCTGCTCACGGTCAGCAGCTGGGTGGTGGTGTGCGTGTTCGCCGCCCTGCCCTTCCTGCTGACTCAGCACATCAGCTACACCGACGCCTTTTTCGAAAGCATGTCGGGCATTACCGCCACGGGTTCCACGGTGCTCAGTCATCTGGACGAGATGTCACCGGGCATCCTCATGTGGCGCTCGATGCTGCACTGGCTGGGCGGCATCGGCTTCATCGGCATGGCCGTGGCCATTCTGCCGCTGTTGCGCATTGGTGGCATGCGGCTGTTCCAGACCGAATCCAGCGATCGCTCCGAAAAAGTCATGCCGCGCTCGCATATGGTCGCCAAGTACATCGTGCTGGTGTATGTCGGCTTCACCGCCCTGGGCACCCTGGGGTTCTGGTTGGCAGGGATGAGCCCGTTCGACGCGGTCAACCACGCGATGTCGGCCATTTCCACTGGCGGCTTCTCGACGTCCGACCTGTCTCTGGGCAAATGGCAGCAACCGGCCGTGCACTGGGTGGCCATCGTGGTGATGATTCTGGGCAGCCTGCCGTTCGCGCTCTACGTCTCGACCCTGCGCGGCAACCGCCAGGCGCTGCTGCGCGACCAGCAGGTGCAAGGCATGCTGATTCTGTTGATCGCCACCTGGCTGGTGCTGGGTACCTGGTACTGGGCCACCACCGAGCTGCCGTGGTGGACGGCCTTTCGTCACGTGGCCCTGAACGTCACCTCGGTGGTGACTACCACGGGCTTCGCCCTGGGCGACTACAGCCTGTGGGGCAATTTCTCGCTGATGCTGTTTTTCTATCTGGGCTTCATCGGTGGCTGCTCGGGCTCGACCGCGGGCGGGATCAAGATATTCCGCTTCCAGGTGGCCTATATCCTGCTCAAGTCCAACCTCAACCAGCTGATCCATCCGCGCGCGGTGATCAAACAGAAATACAACGGCCATCGCCTCGATGAGGAAATCGTCCGATCGATCCTGACGTTCTCGTTCTTCTTCGGCTTCACCGTCGGCATCATTGCCCTGGCATTGTCACTGCTGGGGTTGGACTGGATGACCGCCCTGACCGGCGCCGCCAGCACGGTTTCCGGTGTAGGGCCGGGGCTGGGCGAGGTGATAGGGCCGGCCGGCAATTTCGCCACGCTGCCCGATGCGGCGAAGTGGATCCTGGCCCTGGGCATGCTGCTGGGCCGACTGGAAATCATCACCGTGCTGATCCTGTGCATGCCGGCTTTCTGGCGACACTGAGCATGAGCCGGCAGAGGCTTACTCGGCTGCCGGACTTCTGGATTCGTTATGGCCCAAGTCGCGCTCGGGATCGATCAGGTCACGGATGCGCTGCTTGAGCACCTTGGCCTCGGGAAAACCACCGTCGGCCTTGCGCTCCCAGACCTGCACGCCGTCGCAGGTGATGAGAAAGCGACCGCCACTGGCGGGCGCCAACGCCACCTGCCCCAGGTCCTCGCCAAAAGTGCTGAGCAGCTCCTGGGCCAGCCACGCGGCGCGCAGCAGCCATTGGCACTGTGTGCAATAGGTGATCACCACCTGAGGCTTGGATGCGATGGCTTCGCTCATGCTTCGTCCATCCGATTCAGCAACTGCCGGGCCGCCTGCTTGCAGGAGTCATCGCCTTCGCGCAGCAGTTCGTGCAAGAGCACGCTGGCTTCGCTGGTATCGCCGTCGTCGAGCAACTGCTGGGCCTGATCGAGTTTCTCCGCCGAAGCGTGCTGCAGTTCCAGGTCGTCGAAATCCACGGTCAGAGCATCCAGCTCGGGCAGGTCGCTGTCGGCGATGAAGCTGTCGAGGAAATCGTTGTCGATGTCGTCCTGAGTCTTCCCGGCCGGGGCCTCGTCCTGCTGGAGGAACGGCTCCTCCTCGACATCGGCGAAGTCGCTGAGGAACTGCTCGTCGGGCATCTCGAAGACTTCCGGCAGTTCGTTCAGATTGCTGGTGAACGCCGGGTCCATCTCGGCCTCGGGCGGTGTCTCGACGACCACCGGCTTGCCTTTGGGCGACGGCGCATCATCGAATGGGCTGACCAACGCCCAATCGGCGTCCATGGACAGGTCATCGAGGTTGAGCTGGAATTCGTCTTCCTGCTCGCGCCGCGGGGTTGACCGAGCTGATGGCTCAGGCGCTGCCAGGTCGAGATCGGGCAGCTCGAATTCCGGCTCGGGGTCCGGCTCGGGCTCAGGCTTCGGAGCGGGCTGCACCGACGCTGCGGCTGCTGCAGTGGACGCCAGCGTCACTGCAGTCGCTGCCACTGCCGGTGACAGACCCGCGGTAGCGGTTGGCGTTGACGCTGCTGGCGCGGGTTCGAGATTGGCGAAGCGGCTGCGTATCTCGGCCAGCGTCGCCGCGCTGAAGCCTGCCGCCAGCAACAGGCTTTCCTGCTCGGCAAATCCCTTGGCATTACCCTGCTGGCCCAGCACTTCGAGCATGCGCACGCGCAGGTCGGTACGTTCTGGCTGCTTGGCCAGCCCGTCGCGCAGAATACCCAGCGCTTCGTTGAAGCGGCCGTAGGCGATATAGATGCTTGCACCATCGAGGGCGTCGGTGGCTGTCGGTGTTTCACGGCGTACCACCGGCGCCGGCTCCGCACGCAGCGGCGCGGTGGCGGCCGCCACTGCGGCGGCCGGCACAGTGGCGACCGGCGCC